>CAWAQY010000005.1:0-93033 GCA_963784375.1 uncultured Chloroflexia bacterium
ATATGCAGGAAGGTATTCGGTCTGGTTTTGCTGAGGGAAAATGCTGGCAACGGTCATGCCCAGGGCATGGTAAATCGGGCCCATCCAGTAAGCGTCACGGCGTGCCAGGTAATCGTTAACAGTGACCAGGTGACATCCCTTGCCGCTGAGCGCATTCAAATAGAGCGGAAGTGTAGCCACCAGTGTCTTGCCCTCACCTGTCTTCATTTCCGCGATCTTGCCCTGATGCAGCACCATGCCTCCCATAAGCTGAACATCATAGTGGCGCTGCCCGATGGTTCTCCTGGCAGCCTCTCGAACGGCTGCAAAAGCTTCGGGTATCAAGTCTTCCAGAGTTTGTCCGTTTCCTAGCCTGGCTTTAAACTCGTCGGTTTTAGACTTGAGCTCGGCATCGTTCAGACCTTGGAAATGCGGTTCGAGGGCATTAATATCATCCACAACAGGTTGAAGTCGCCTGACTTCCTTGTCGTTGGAATCAACAAGGCCTCCCAGCCATTTAAACATAAATACTCCTATTCAAAAAGGGCACCTACGGAAAGTCCGGTATGAATACGGTGAATGGCTTCTCCCAGAAGTGAGGCCATCGGTAATACTGTGATTTTATCCAGCTTTTTGCCATCGCGAATTGGAATGGTATCGGTGACGACTACCTCTTTAACCCGGGATTTAGCGATACGCTCGATAGCCTTTCCTGAAAAAACCGGGTGGGTGCAGCAAGAATAAACTTCGATAGCTCCGCTATTCAACAAAGCATCAACAGCCTGGACCAGAGAGCCTGCAGTATCGATTTCATCATCCACCGTCAAAGCTCGCATTCCTTTCACATCGCCGATAATATTAAGCGTTTCGGTCGTGTCAACATTACCCACCCGTCTTTTTTCTACGATAGCCAGGGGGGCGTTCAATTTAGTCGCCAGGTCTCTGGCACGTTTACTTATACCGATATCCGTTGCCACCACTACCAGATTATTCTCAATTTTCTTTTTCCAGTAATTGGCAAAGAGGGTGAGCGCGGTAAGTTCATCGACCGGAATATTAAAAAAGCCCTGGATTTGAGCCGCATGGAGGTCTACTGTTAACAGGCGGTTAGCGCCGGCTGTAGTGAGAAGATCTGCTACCAGCCGTGCGGTAATAGGCACCCGGGGTTGATCCTTTTTATCGGTGCGTCCATATCCGTAATAGGGAACCACAGCCGTAATTCTTCCGGCGGAGGCTCGTTTGAACGCATCAATCATGATCAACATCTCGACCAGGTTTTTATTTACCGGTGAACAAAATGGTTGAATAACAAATATGTCTCTTTCGCGGACGTTTTCTAAAATGCGCACAAAAATATTTTCGTTACTGAATTCGAAAATCTCGGCCTGCCCTACCGGAGTTTTCAAATATTCGCATACTGCCCGTGCCAGGGCGGGGTGACTATTGCCGCTGAAGACCTTTAGTTCATCCATATATAACCCCCCGATATGTTTTTGTGAGAGATATAATTATATCACCAACAGATTAACCTATCCCAATATCAAGGGAATCTTTGCTAAGTGCTTTTACAATTCCAGTTTTAGAAAATTCCACCTCAATGTATAATGACAGCCGAATGAAGAGAAATTATATAAAGCAAATTCTGGGGCTGCTAATCGATGCCTATGGCGAACGGAAATGGATAGTAAATGATGATCCGGTTGCAGAACTTATTCGGACGATTCTTTCCCAGAATACGTCTGATTATAATTCACACAGAGCTTTCGCATCCCTCAAGTCTTCATTCGGAAGCTGGGAACGCATAGCAAGGGCTAGCTTGCCCAGAATATCTGAAGCCATCAGATCCGGAGGACTTGCCGACATCAAGGCTATCTATATCAGACAGACGCTTCGGGAAATCAAGCGCCGGAATGGAAATCTTGAACTCGATTTTTTAAAGCAATTCAGTATCGATGAAGCACGTAATTGGTTAATGCAGCTGCCTGGAGTGGGCATGAAAACGGCAAGCTGCGTACTGCTTTTCTCCCTGGGAAAGCCCGCATTGCCGGTCGACACTCACGTTTCCCGGGTGTCAAAAAGGCTCGGTTTAATCGATCAGAAGACGTCAAACGATAAGGCTCATAAGATATTGGAAAGCATAGTGCCTGAAGATTCCACGTATGCATTTCATGTCTTGCTTATCGAACATGGCAGAAAAACCTGTAAGTCCCAGCGTCCCCTTTGCAGACAATGCGTATTGCGAAAGATTTGCCCAAGCTATGAGAAATTTGTAGCGATGCAATGAAAGCCAATAACCGGCAAATGAACTAGTAATCGATTCCAGGCACGGGGAACTTCTGGCAGATTGAAACCACCTGTTCTTTTATCTGCTGCCCTCTTTTCCTGTTCCCGGGGTCGGATAATATGCTGGTGATAAGGGAGGCAACCTGCTTTATCTCCCCGACCCCGAATCCTCGCGTGGTTACTGCCGGCGTTCCCAGACGGATACCGCTGGCAATTTGCGGCGGTTTGGTGTCAAAGGGAATTGCATTGCGGTTGATGATTATGCCCGCAGACTCAAGCGCATCCTGAGCAACTTTTCCGGTTATTCCGGTTTTTGTCAAATCAACGAGCACCAGATGGTTATCGGTTCCTCCTGAGACCAGGCGAAAACCACTGTGCTCGAGTTCCCCAGCCAGAACCGCCGCGTTCCTTATTACTGACTTTTGATATTCAAGAAACTCCGGCTGCATAGCTTCAAAAAAAGCCACAGCCTTAGCGGCAATCGAATGTATCATAGGCCCACCCTGCATCGTGGGAAATACCGCAGAATCGATCTTTGCTGCCAGATCGTTTTTGCAAAGGACCAGCCCGCTGCGCGGACCACGCAGAGTTTTGTGGGTTGACGAGGTAACCACATCGGCAACAGTCACAGGGGAAGGATGTAAATTAGTAGCTACCAGCCCCGCAATATGGGCTATATCGGTCACAAGACGAGCCCCCACTTTATCCGCAATCTGCCGGAACCGTCCAAAATCAATCCGTCGAGGGTAAGAACTGGCTCCGGCCATAATTAACTTCGGCCTGTGTTCCAGTGCCAGTTTTTTCGCTTCATCATAATCTATAGTTTCCGTTTCTCGGTTTACGTAATATGCAACGAATTTGTATAATTTCCCTGAAAAATTGACCGTCGATCCGTGGGTCATGTGACCGCCGTGACTTAATGTCATGCCCATGACCGTATCGCCCGGGTCAAGCAATGCAAAATAGGCTGCCATATTAGCCTGGCTGCCGCTGTTAGGTTGGACATTGGCATGTTCAGCGTTAAACAGCATTTTAGCCCTTTGAATTGCCAGGGTTTCAATTTCATCGACATACTTGCAACCAGCATAATACCTGTGTTCTGGATAACCCTCAGCATATTTATTGGTAAATATTGAGCCCTGCGCTGCTAATACAGCTTTGCTGGCGTAGTTTTCCGAAGCGATAAGGTTTATATTTTCCTTTTGCCTTTTGGTTTCAAGTTCCAGAATTCGTGCTGCTTCAATATCTTGCACATTTTTTTTGATCAACAGGGTACCTCCAGAATACTTACCGCATGATATCACCATATTTTAACAAAGGTCAAACACCGCAAATAACATCAATTTTTATGGTTTGCCAAATAGTTTTAAGCTGTATATACTCTATCCAGCTTAAAAACATTGAAAGCGAAACGATGAAAATATATTATTCAAAAATAGGGATTGGTATTATAGCAATTGCAGGTCTCTGGCTTCTTTTGTTTGTAAATTCATGTGTACTCTCCTACAACCAGTCTCCTAAAATCTCAAGTCTTACCGCAGATACACTATTTGTATATCCTATGCAGAAGGCGGTGATCCAGTGTGTCGCATCAACCCCTCAGGGTGATCCACTTACCTTCAAATGGTCATCAACCGAAGGCACAATCACCGGAACAGGACCTATCGTGAACTGGAATGCGCCGAACGACTATGGCAAGTTTCATATAATGGTTATTGTTGAAGATAGTAAAGGGAGAAGTTCGCAGAATACTCTTACTATTGAGGTAGTCCCCCATGAAAATGACCAGGGCTGCAGCACCTGCAACAGAAGATAGCTGCGAGCACTATATAATTTTATTCTGTTTTACCATGGAATCCTGAAAATGAGAGTAAAAAGGATGAGAGCAACATTTGAAACCCTGCTTGTAATTTTTGCCTCATTGACCATAGTATTCTTATGTGCCTGTACGCAGAGTAGAACGGAAACAACCTCAGAACTACAAATAGTAGACCATAAATTGACCGTGCATAGTTTTACCGGTGACGTGCTTAAAAGCGTTGCTGCAATTGACGGCAGGGTCAAAAATACAAGCAAGGCTGCCATCAGCTCCGCTTTAATAACAGTTAATTTCTTCGATAAAGAAGGCGGTCTTCTCTATACGGGAACAGCAATTCAGCAAAACTTTCAACCGGAAGAAATCCGGATTTTTATTGTGCAATTTATCAGCCCTGACGCCTGGAAAACCGTGCGTTACGATATTTCAGTCAACAAACAATAATGTGTGGACCGAACGTGCCTGGAGGTATTGTCATCAGATGGTCACCTGAGTTAACTCACATCTTGAAGCGATGTAGCCATTTCCAGACAAGCGTTAACGAGGAAGGGATTTAATTTCCCCGGAGGTAATCCAGCCTTATTATTTTATTTCAAATGATATAACTTTGTAACTTTTTGTGCTTCAATTTTATGCCTTTGTTACCTGCCCGGTGTTATTCTTTTGTGTACGTGCTGGAAAATCCTGACGAATTTCTGGTCGTAATAACTAATACAGCGAATTAACAACAATGTAAGACACCTGGAATGGTCCATGGTGGTCGAAAATTTGATAAATGGGATAAGGAGGTGCTCAGGGCAAAGTTGACCGATTACAATAATGTTCAGAATCTAGGCGCAGTTCTTGTGGGCGCGTTTCAAGGTCGAATATATTCGAATCGTGCTTGCTGTTATAGAACATATAATCGAAAATATAAAAAAGCTTTATAAGGAGAGAAAATGAATTCACACAGTAACCGGGCATTAAAAGTAACCTATGTTTCAGTAATACTTCTGATGCTAATTCTGGTAGGCAGTGCCTGCGGTCCTTCCGCGGCACCTTCTGCTGCGCCAGCTCCAAATCCGTCTTCTGCCCCGGGAGGCAACCAGCCACCAGTCATCTCAAGTCTTACAGCCGCACAAATGTCAGTCATTCCTTCAGGAACTATTCAACTTCAATGTGTTGCAACAGACCCTAATGGGGATAAACTGAACTTTACCTGGTCAGCTACCGGAGGCACATTCAGCGGTAGCGGGTCGTTAATAAACTGGCAAGCTCCCCAGCAAACCGGAGCCTATAACATCAATGTTACCGTTGATGATGGCAAGGGTGCCTCTGCACAATCTTCGATTACTTTAAATGTTGGCGCTAATCAATCGCCCCAGGTCAGCAGCTTTTCCGCAAATCCAGCTGTGGTAGGGCCGGGCGGCAGTTCGATTTTAACCGTCGTTGCCAAAGACCCGGACGGAGATGTGATGCGTTATACCTGGAATGCCAGCGAAGGCAATGTCACTGGTGTTGGCGATAAGGTGACCTGGTTTGCTCCTAATAAAGGTGGCAGCTATAACATTATAGTCACTGTCAATGATGGAAAGGGTGGGGAAGCAAAAGGGACCGTAGCTGTTACTGTTGCTATTGCCACCAAGTCAACCACCATCAATGTAGTTCAGGAAGAAACCGGGACAGTTATCAAAAACGGATAAAGATAAATCCAAAACCAGAGCCGGTGATGACGACAAAAATAATGGTTACCGCGCATTCTGGAGTTTTAATATATTTAGCCTGAATAATACCAATGTGAGCGACGCTAAGCTGGTACTTACTACTAAAACTGTATCGGGAGATCCCTGGCAGTTTTCCGGATCCCAATCGTTGGGAGGATTGTTTGTGATGAGTGTAAGGTATACCGACCAGCTTCCCGATTTTGATGTTTCGGGTTCAAAACTGGATAAAACCCCGGTCACGTTTTTCGAACCTCCAACAATTATCGACGTGACTCCCGAAATAGTACAACTTGTTCAGGGAGCCGGCACTCGCTTCCAGGTCGAAGCTGGTTTCTGGAAAGCAAGTAACGGGAATAGTGTCTCGGAATGGATCGAATGGTCAGATGCAAAACTCCAGGTAACTTATACTGAAAAATAATTTAGTTTTCAGTGTGATATTATGCAAAAAAAGGCGACCACGGTGGTCGCCTTTTTAGCAGTAGTTTTCGGTTTGCCATATTGAAACCTTTGCACTATAATAAATTAGCAGTCATTAAGGGAGAGTGCTAAGTTTGATAACTGAGCTTACCAAGAGGAGAAAGGTCATTTTGAATATCATCGTAGCTGAATATATTGCTACGGCGATTCCTGTGGCATCAGAGACCATTCTTCGCAATTCTCGTCTGAGCGTAAGCTCGGCAACTATACGGAATGATATGGCTTACCTTGAAAAAGAAGGTTATATCGCCAAACCGCATACATCGGCAGGTAGTATACCCTTGGCTAAAGGCTATCGCCATTATGTCGAGTCGATATCAAAAAACGTAGAGTTACCTTTAGCAGAGCAAAATCGAATCAAGGAGTCATTCCATAATATCGAAGAAGTCGAAAGATGGCTGAAATTGGCGGCAACTATGATGGCCAGAGTTGCTGGTAACGCTGCGCTGGTGACGTTTCCCAAAGCAGGACAATATCATCTTAAACACCTTGAATTAGTATCAATGAACGAGTCCCTGGCTCTTTTGATCCTGGTACTCAGTGAAACTGTCCTCAAACAACAACTTCTGTCGTTCACAGAACCTTTGAATCAGGAGCAACTTACAAACATTGCTAATAAGCTTAATGCCCGTTATGCCGGGCTGACCAATTCACAGATAATGGCTAATAAGCTTGATTCCACTCCTGAAGAACGACGTATAACCGACGTTATTACAGAGTTGATGGCGAGCGAAGATGAGATGGTGTATCATCAGTCTTATCTTGAAGGTCTGCGCCTCATGCTGGGGCAACCCGAATTTATCCAAAAAGATCGAATGCTCGACATACTGGAGTTGATGGAAGCAAGAAACTGGCTCGACACTCTGCTCCGCCGGCAAATCGGACCTGAGCGTGTTCAAGTAGTCATCGGAGAGGAAAACCGGGATAAGACTTTGAAAGATTTGAGCTTAGTTCTGGGCCGTTATGGCGTTCCCAAGAAAATAGGAGGGACTATTGGAGTAATCGGACCGACAAGGATGGATTATCGTAAAGCAATTTCCACTGTTAACTATATGTCTGGTATATTAAGCTATCTTGTGGCCGGAGTCTGCGAAGAGGAATAATTACATAGCAGAGGAGATTTTGAGTGGTTGAAGAGAATAAAATAAAGCCGGAAAATGGTTCAAACGAACTCAATAACATCGGGGATGATGTTGAGAAACTGAAACAGGCGCTGGCTGAGGAAAAAGACAAGTCCGGCAAGTTTATGGTGAACTGGCAAAGGGCAGAAGCCGACTTTATTAACTATAAAAAACGCAGCGAACAGGAAAAAAACGACATGGCTGCCTATGCCAACTGGTCCCTCATCCTTTCTCTTTTGCCGATATTGGATGATATGGACCGTGCTGTGGCTTCATTGCCGCCGAAACTGACGAATCATATTTGGGTTGATGGCATTCTGCTTATTTACCGTAAATTGAAGGCAACCATGGAAAAACAGGGGTTGACGGAAATTGAAGCAGTAGGCAAACCATTTGAACCAAACCTGCACGAGGCAGTGGCATATCTTGACGGAGAAGAAGGAATTGTGATTAACGAAGCCCAAAAAGGTTATATGCTGAAAAATAAATTGCTGCGTCCAGCTACTGTTGTCGTGGGCAAAGGCAAGACGGAAAAATCTGACAGTGCAAGCCGAAGAAAAACCAGAGGATACAAATAATTAACAATAATTTTTATAGAAGAAGGAGGATAACATGGGAAAGACAATAGGAATCGACTTAGGCACTACCAAGAGTGTAGTAGCAGTGATGCAGGGTGATGAGCCTGAGGTAATCACAAGCTCCGACGGTGGTCGTATCGTGCCATCGGTTGTAGCGGTAAGCAAAACAGGAGAACGCCTTGTAGGCCAGATAGCCAAACGTCAGGCGATAGTTAATCCTGAAAACACGATATACAGCATTAAACGTTTTATGGGACGCAAATGGGGCGAACCTCCGGGACGCGAATTGCCCATAGAAGAAGATGCCCGACGCAAAACCTATAAGGTAAATAAAGGACCTAACAATGAGGTAAGGGTAGTGATGGGTGGAAAAGAGTATAGCCCTCCTGAAATTTCGGCGATGATACTTCAAAAGCTCAAGACCGACGCTGAAGCATTTCTTGGCGAAAAGGTTACTGAAGCCGTGATTACTGTCCCTGCATATTTCAACGATGCACAGCGCCAGGCAACAAAAGATGCCGGAGAGATAGCTGGGCTTAAGGTACTTACGCATAATCAATGAGCCTACTGCTGCTGCACTGGCCTACGGGCTTGACAAGAAAAAAGATGAAACTATAGCTGTCTATGACCTGGGGGGTGGCACTTTTGATGTGTCGATCCTGGAAATTGGTGAAGGCACTTTCCAGGTTAAATCAACCAACGGTGATACCCATCTCGGCGGCGATGACTTCGACCAGAGGATTATGGACTGGCTGTGTGACGAATTCAAACGAGATCAAGGGATTGATCTCAGGCAAGATAGAATGGCGTTACAACGTCTCAAGGAAGCGGCTGAAAAAGCCAAGATAGAGCTGTCTACCGTAGCAGAGTCTGAAATAAATCTTCCCTTCGTGACTGCGGATGCCAGCGGCCCCAAACATCTCACTATTAAACTTACCCGGGCAAAGTTGGAACAACTGGTGATGGACTTGGTTGAAAAAACACTGGGGCCCTGCAAACAGGCACTGGAAGATTCGCAGAAGACTTCCGCGCAAATTGACGAGGTCATTCTGGTAGGTGCCCAGTCCAGAATGCCACTGGTACAGGAAAAGGTGAAGCAATTTTTTGGCAAAGAACCGAATAAGAAAGTTAACCCTGATGAAGCAGTTGCACTGGGGGCAGCCATACAGGCAGGCGTACTCAAAGGAGATGTAAGAGAAGTGCTGCTGCTGGATGTAACGCCGCTCACGCTTGGTATCGAGACACTTGGAGGAGTAGGTACCCCCCTTATTCCACGAAATACCACTATTCCCACATCCAAAAGTCAGGTGTTCAGTACAGCCAGTGACAATCAGCCTTCTGTAGAAATACATATTCTGCAGGGTGAGCGTTCCATGGCTGCTGACAACAGGACGCTGGGACGGTTTGTATTGGATGGCATCCTGCCCGCCCCGAGAGGAGTACCCCAAATCGAAGTAAGCTTTGACATTGATGCTAACGGAATTTTAAATGTTCGTGCACAGGATAAAGGCACTGGCAAGGAACAAAAAATTACCATTACCGCATCCAGCGGTTTAAGCAAGGCCGAAGTCGAGAAAATGGCGAAAGATGCCGAAATGCACGCTTCTGAAGATTCGAAGAAGAAAGAAGGCATAGAAGCACGCAATAACGCCGACAGCCTTATATACAGCTCTGAACGTATAATCAAAGAACAGGGCGATAAAGTGCCAGCCGATTTAAAAGGGCAGATCGAAGGGAAGATCGCAGCTCTGCGTTCTGCATTGCAGGGTACCGATACGACCTACATAAAGAACACCACAACTGAGCTAGGCGAGTTGATGCAAAAAATAGGGTCAGCAGTCTATCAACAAGCCGGAGCTTCCGGAGCTTCACAGCCACCGCCAGGTGAAAGCGGCGGTGAACCACCCCCGCCTCCACCTCCGGGTGGAGAACAACCGCCGAAAGGTGGTGAGGAGGGTACCGTAGAGGGCGAATTCAGAGAAGTATAGATAGACCATCTTCTTTACTGTTTCGGGGCAGCATATTTCTTGGCACGCTGCCCCGTTTTGTTTGTGACATTAACTATTTGATGTCAATATGCGTTAAAATGAAAAAGCCTGGCTTTTAAGATAATAAACCAAGGGGGAAAAACAACAAATGGCTAAAGGTTCGAGCTCTCAAGGAACTCTGGTAGGAATACTGGCAATAGTTGCCGGTGTTTTAATCCTGATAGGATTTCTGCCGCTCTATCTCGTCGTGGGCATATTCCTTATTATATGGGGAATCCTATCCCTTGCTGGAAAGGAGGTAACTTGCTATGGGTTTTTCTATGCCCGGTGGCGGGTTATTCTGGGGGATAATAGCACTATTTTGCGGCATTATTGTAATGATTTTCCCCAAAATACTGCCTTATGTACTGGGTATTTATCTTATTGTATTGGGCTTATTAGCTGTCCTCGCATCTTTCTAAATTTCTAAAAACTGTCCTCGGAATACATTTTTTTATCACAGAGAGCTAATAACCAATGAAAAATTGTTCCTTATAGTTCCCTATTCCGGTTAATCCGGTAATTTTGTAATTTTTCGAATTTCCGTTTTACTTTGTGTCCAAAAGCAACCCGTTTTTCCTTCTCTTTCAGCTGCAAAATGAGCTAAAAGTATCATATCGATGAGCTAAAGGTATTGACAAATTGAGCCTTTTGGTTCATAATAGTACTAAGGTACTAGCGAATTAGTACTGTTTTTTATTTCTTAGCCGGCATACAGACGAGAGACGAAAATGCTGAAGAGAGTACGAAATATATTTATCACAACCTCGTTGATCATTGTCGCGGTAATGATCGCACTGGTTGTTGTTTCGTCAGTAACTAAAGCTGAAGATAATCCAGCAGCAATTCCCATGGATGAATTATCAAAAGTGTACAGGCAAGCCCTGACATCGCCGCTTAATAACGCGATCAGCGAAGTTAAAGACCCCGAATTAGCCCAATTTTCCAGGAAGTTGTTGCAAGCGTATGAATTGGATAAGTCGGTTGAAACTGGCTCGGGTACCGAGCAGGCAAGCCTGACTAATCTAGTGCCTGACATTAAGAAGATACAAAAGGCTGCAATGAATATGCCGCTTCAGGAAGCAGGCAAGCAGATTAAAGATGCCGAACTATCGGAGTTCTATAAGGGTTTTATCGCCAGCATTGGCGCAGATAAATAGTCCATACAATTCAAACCTTAGCCACACCAGTGATTCCCCCGAATAACCAGCCGTTTTGATCGTATTTTTAAGATTCTTTGCAGTCTGTCTATCACGTTCTTCTTGAATACAGTTCAATAGTATGAGCACAATAAAGTAAACAACCAATTATAAACTGTATTAATATTCGCACGTCACGTTTACCGTAACACCGGCGTCAGAAGAAAGAGAGGTAGGTGTTATGGTGCTTAATACAGCTGAATATGTATTAGAACTACTCACACTCCAGGTTTGACTGACAAACTGGGTGCCAGCTGCTGGAAAGGTGATTGTTTGGGGTGCAGATATCTGTCCGTCACTCAGCTGCCAATAATAAGAAACTTTACCGGGCCCACTCATGGTTATGGATCCAGTGAAAATAACCGTTGAAGGACATGGGCGCCCTGATGCAGTCGCATCCGTAACTTTAACCTCAGTAACCGCGTACTCGCATGTTACAACGACACTGGCATAACTGAGTGAGGTCATGACAACAGGCGTTAACGTACGAAGCCGCGCCCAATATGTCCCCGATTTATTTACACTCCAGGAATAAGTAAGGGTTTGCGTACCAGCCTTAGTAAAGGTGGCTGTCATATCTTTGCTAATGCCCCCATCACTCTGTTCCCATCGATAGGTTACTTTTCCCGGTCCATCCACAGTAATATCAGCGGAAAAACTCACTTCGACGGGACAGGCGCTCACTCCAGCACCAGTAGTGACTTTTGGTTCAATACTTTTTATCACAATGTCTCTGCAGGTAACGATTGCAGAAAAATTCGTGGTAGCCATTTCATTTGGAGTCAAAGTCCGTAGTCGTACCCCGTAATTTCCCTTGCTTGTGGCAGTCCATGAATATTTTACGGTGAATGTATCGGCTCCGTAAAAAGTTATGCTATTCGTCGGCCCTTTGACTCCATCGCTTTGCTCCCAAAGGTAAGTTACTACGCAGGGGCCATTTGTAGTAATCGCTCCGACATATTCCATCTTCATAGGACAAGGGCAGTCACAGTAAGCTGGACCCTCTGTTATTGCAACCTTTGTTACATTAAAGGACTTTGTTGTTTGAACTGTAATCGGAATAGTTGAAGTTACGGTTCCGTTAGAATTACTGGCAACTAACTGATAAGACGTTGTTGATGAAGGTGAGAGCGATTTATTGCCAGCCTGAGTTACTTTGCCTATCCCCGGCTGGATTATTACGTTTGAGGCATTCATTATATCCCATCTTAAAATGGTAGTCTCGCCAACAACAATTCTGTCAGGATCAGCACCGAAGTAGTTAATAACCGGCGGTGAGTCTGCACTAAATGTGGCCGGAACTTCAACCTGGGCAGTTGCTTTCGTGCTGCCGATATCGTTGATAGCATTTAATGTATACACGGTAGTCACTCCCGGGAGAAACCACCCTGCTGCCCGATAAACCTACACTCCCTGCTTCATTGTCCAGCAAAACCTGTGTTGCCCCGGTAACATTCCAGCTCAATGTAGAAGACTCTCCCGGGCCAATATTTGAAGGAGTCGCCTTAAAATACTCGATAACAGGGCCTGCCTGGGTGCTACCACCGACAGTAAGTTTTTTCTGTGCTTCTTTAGACCAGGCTCCCGTTGTATCCTGAACTTTAAAATATATAGTATGCACTCCGGAAGATAATTTTGAGGTCTCAAAGCTTGGTAAAATATTAATATCTCCATCTTTATCTGAACGCCATACATAAGCTGTTATCGTCCCGCTGAGTGGAATCCCGTGCCCGGTCATGGCAATATTTTCGCCGACACTGGCTTTTTCAGTAGATATTGAATCGATAATTGCTACGGGCAGGTTTGTATCACCTGGCCGGCCGGATTGGCAACCCCCCATCAACGCAATCCATAGAAATATTGTGACAACTATATATCTAGTCATAGCTTAATGATCCAAAAGGATTGATTTCTTGACCCAAAAGGTTCATAATGAATTTACATACAAAAAAATAAATCCTCACTTACTTCTTCATTGGGAGTCCACATGAAGTGCGTTTTTATTTTAGCTACACAACTGCAAATATGGGATGGCCTCATAACACAGGTTCTGGTAAATAATGGGATAGCGAACGAAGGTAATCCCTTAATTCGCTCTCTTGTTGAACAGGGTGGCTTCCTCACACTCAAAATTCTTGGCTCCTTCTTGTGCCTGGCAGCTCTTTGGATTCTCTCAAAGTACGCGCCAAAGTTTTCCTTTGTAGCGGCATCCAGTTTAGCTGCATTGTATATGGCTGTAATATCCTGGAATTTTTTTGTCGTTTTCAACGTTTCCTGACTATCACCACGAACTATTTTCTCTGTCTCCCTTCCTTTTATAGGCCATTGGTAATTTAAAATAGGTTCTTAATTACTCCATTTATTAACGTTAAGCCGTTGCCAATTCATTATGATTAAGGTTGCAACCATTAGTGAAATCCCTTGTATCCATCAGATTTACTACTAAATCAACCACCTGAGAATCATATTTTTGCCCTTTTCCCTTGCTCAGCTCCGATAATATTTCTTCTTTACTGCGAGCTGGGCGATAGGGTCGATGAGAACTCATTGCCTCAACCACATCACAAACTCCAAGAATGCGAGCACCTAAACTGAGCTTGCCGCCTGCTATTCCATCAGGATAACCGGACCCATCTAAGCGCTCATGGTGGTGCAGGATAGTATCACACACATCTTCGGGTAAGGTCATACTCTGTAAGATTTCACAACCGCGTTTGACGTGTGATCGTATCAATACCCATTCTTCATCAGTCAATGGACCTGGTTTTGATAAAATCGTTCCCGGTATTGCAGCCTTCCCGACATCATGTAGCAGTCCACAAAAATAAAGCCACTCAAGTTTTTTATTATTTATTCCTAATTTTTCTCCGACCTTGCATACCATCACGGCAAGTCGCTGTTGATGGCTCGCTGTATAAGGATCAATGATAAAGAGGGCCTTAGATAGCGTCCTGGCAAGGGAAATAAAATGGTGCTTCAGCTGCCTGTTTGACTGTTCGCGTTCAATTTCCTGGGAAATCATATTCGCAGCAGTGGTCAACATGTTAATATGTGCTGTTTTCCATTTTTCCGAGTTTGTTGATTTTGTAAATCCAATAGTACCTACGGGCTTTCCTTCCACAAAAATGGGTATGGTAACGAAAGCAGAGTCGCTGCTGCCGGTATCCATTTCGATCTCTTCGTTTCCTTTAACATTTACCCGCTGCTTCTCTTTGTTATTTATTGAGCTTTCTCTTTTGTTGTAAGAGTTCAAATAGGTATCATTGTCATATATATATATACGAGGGGTTATTGTCGCTCCTTTTTCGTTTATGCCGCTTTCACAACTCAAAGAACCCGCCATATCGGGAGAAGTACTTAACGGTGAATCGGCGATATTTAGTAGCACGAACCCATGCCTGCTGTCGGTAGCCTTCGATAATTCTTCTAATATCATCTTATATGGAATTTCCTCTGTCGTTTCAATAATAACCTGCCCTACTTTGGCAATCGTTTGCAGGTAATGTTCTTTTTCCTGTTGAGCCTTTTCTACCTCTTTTCGTTCGGTAATATCTCGAGCAATTCCTTGAAAACCCTCTCGTTGACCGTTTCGGTCTTTAATTGGTACAAAACTGATTTCTATTGGCACAATATTGCCATTTTGCCTGAGGGCATCAATGAAAAAATGCTGCCCGGCAATGTCCTTGGTTTCGTTAAGCTGCTTATGAATAAAGGATCGGTATCCAGTCGACAGCACATCGCGTATGTTCATAGTCAGGATAGTATTCATATCGAAGCCGGTGAGAGCCTCAATCGACGTGCTGGCAAATGTGAAATACCCCTCATTGTCGATAGTAAAAATAGAATCTTGGCTGGTATCGATAATATGCTGCAATCGTTTCTCTGCCCGACTGGCTTTTTCCCGCTTCTCTATTAATTCATTTTGTATCTTAATAATTTCACGGAAGCTGAAATGAACCAACCCTCCAATAATGAGCATGGCAAACATCCAATCGAACATGGTCTGCAGAAGAGTCAATTGCGAGTTGGAGTTCAAGAAAAAATAGCGAATAATTTGAAGTGAAGCAAGCGTCGCACCCGCCATTGCTATTATCAGCCATTCTAACTGTCTTGATTTGGTCTTCAAGTCTTTTTTTATGATGTCATTTTGCATTTTTATCACCTCTTGTAATTTAATGTTTTTACTTGGATCAATAATCTGTTTCTCAAGAATTTACTTATTGTTGTGTCCACTCATTGGGTTCAGAATCATACCCCACAGCTGTATCGGAATTTGACTCCATGATTGCGGTTCCTGGATCTTCGTCTTCTACACTTCCCGCTTTCGACAATGTACGGCCGAGCCAGAAAAACAAGAATGCAACCAATAATACGCCAAAACCTATTAATATATATTTTGTCCAGTCAGGCATGTTTAGCATAACAGTATCAAAGGTATACCCTTTATAAAAGGAGCTTATTGAAGACCAGGGGCTCTCATTCGAAGCTCCATCAATGGCTTTTACTCTCCAATAGTACGGGTCTTTCTGGCTGGGTAAAAGTTTGCTATCTTCAGGCATATCAAAACTATTTTGGACCAGATTTGCCGTAGAGAGCAGTATCTCCGAAAATTTGGAATCTTTGGCAATTTCAAGAACATAGATTACTCCACTTGGATCATTCACCGCAGACCATTCCAGATGTAACGCTTTTTCGATTCGGGCAGAACCTGCAGGAGTATTGAGCGTAGGAGCTGCCGGTGCAGCTGATTCAACTGTAAAAATTACCTTCTGCACATTTACTCCATCTGTTATCGTTATATTATGAGGGCCGGAACGGCTCTTTGGTATTTTTATGGTATGTGTAAAGGTACCCTGGGCGTTCACCGCTGGCGCTTCTAATTTGACATTATCATAACTGATGGTAATAGGAAATCCAGGTCGAAAACCGGAGCCCTGAATGCCAACTGAAATGCCGATATTGCCATTATTTGGGCTGATGGCGATGGTAGAAAGAACACCAATTTCACAATATGAACGGTTTGCGCCATCATCAACTTTTATTTTATGAGTGCCGTCAGAACATGGAGGAACCTTGAACTTTGCTACAAAGTTACCGGTGTTATCCACCCTCACCGATGCGATATCTTTATCATCAAAATAAATTGTGTTGTCCTTGGGTGGAAAGCCTGTCCCTGTGAGAGTAATTTCGGAACCTACAGTGGTTGATGTTGGAGAAATAGTAAGTTTTTGTTTGATGTTGAAGACACTACTTATCAAATTTCCTTCGCTATCCTGTAGTTTTATTGTGTGATCACCCTTGGTTGCTGGCGGAACAACGAAAGGAACCTCTAATATTTTCCCATTAGAATCGGTATCAACTGCGGTTACTTTTACGTCATCTACTGAGATGTTTATCGATTTTTTTGCCGCAAAACCCGTTCCTGAAACGGAAACGACATCATTGACATAGCCATTATCTGTACTCAAAGTAATTTTCGGGATAACTCTGAAAGTAGCCATCTTTTTATTTGTTCCATCGTCAGCTATTACGTTATAACGCCCAGCTGCATACAGATCAACAACAAAACTGGTAATTGCATAACCGCCGCTATCAGTGATTTCCTTGGCAGCTATGACCGTCCCTGTGGTTATAGTAGTTCCCGGACCGAAAATTACAATTACCTGTTTACTGGGTGTGTAATCGTAAATCCTGACAAAAACGGTGGACCCGACAGCGCCTTCAGCCGGCAAAACTTCCACTCTGGGGTTGGGATCCGCTGCCGTCACTGGCGCAACAATAATAAAAGACGCGAGCGCAAATGCAAAGCATATCAGCATCCCCCAAAATAATCTGCTTTTACGAATAGGAATATTTCTTTTCATATCATTGCCTCCGTGTCGTACCTGCTTTGTGTTTGGATAGAACCTGCGATATTTCTTCACTGAGTTTACTCAATGTGCTCAGATCCACGTCCGTCATAAGCGATGCTAATCCAGTAGCTTCGGATTCTTCTAAATCCTCGTCCTCAAAAATATCCATTAAACTACCACCGCCTTTTTTCTCCTGCGCTTCCTCAGGGACTTCAGGTGACTTGGCTTCTGCAGTAGCTTCGGTACTTTCAGGTAGCTTAGCGTCTTCGGGGGTTTTTTCTCCCCCGGATTTGGTTTCAGCATTTTTGCCTGGATCAAACAAGAGAGAAGTGGCACCCCCGCTCGTGTTTTCTTCTGTTGCCGAACCACCCACAGCAGTAGACATATCCACTGTTTCTCCCGAAGAATACCCGGGCTGCTTGGAATTTTTCTCCTCTGGCTTATTTGAGGGGTCACCTGTTGACAGCGGTGAGGAATTTTCCAGCGGGCTATCTGTAGTTTCACCGGATTGCTGCTTGGTCACATCCTTATTGGCTGATTTTACAGAGGGCTTAATCAATTGAGGCCGCACAGACTTTTCCGGTTGCCTGGCGGAAATTGGTTTTTGAGGTTTCCCCTTTTCTTGTAGAGCATTGTTGCTGGCCCTCGATACAATTTTTCTATTCTTTTTACTGGATTGCTTCTTTTTCCCCATGTGGCTGGCAATGAGCAGGATGACTGTAGTTACAAATATCCCGACAATTACTACCATAACCATATATATATTTATTTCGTATCCAAGAATTTCCATTTAAATCCTCGTCAGCTTATCCATAAACCTATGAAACAGTACTAAATATACCCTTTAATATGTCAGGAACCACCAACAAACTACCGCCGGATATGGCCATCGTAAGACCAAAATAGAACAGGAACTTTAGATTATTACCACCTTCCACTACTTTGATGGAAGCAGCATTGATTATCGTAAGCATTATTACCATAGCGATAACCATCATATTTAGTGTGTGGAGCTGGCTGCCGCTATCTGTAAAAAACTGGAATGTCGGCAGTTGAGAAAGCATGTCCATGCTTCCTTCGACATCTGCAGAATTCGCTGTTTTTAAGAGTGTGGCAAAATTCACCAGGACCTGGTATATGCCCACCAGCAATACGACTAAGGCACTATGTATGACAATACAGGTATACGAAAAAGTTGAAGCTACCATATTGCGCTTGGCTCGGAGCAGGGCAACTTTCATGGAGAACTTGGATGCCTGAACTCCTACAATTTGAGGATCTCCACCCACCGCGATACCATCCCAAAAAATCTGAACACTCCGGTTTATATGTTCACTTCCGGTGTTGGCTATAAACCTTTGCCAGCACACATCAGGGCTGATACCGAGTTGTAATGTGCTATTCAAACCGATTGCTGCCTTTTTCAACGATGCCTGAGCTCCAAAGTCCATCCTTCCGATCGCTTCAGTTACCGTGGTTCCTATCGCTTTGGTAACCCCGCCAAGGTTTCTGAGAAAGCCAGCCGCATCGGCATCAAATTTATCTATCATGCGGTCATCCCACACTGCGATGAATCCTGTAGGCAGCAATATGATAGACATTACTAACATTGCCCAGGCTAAATCAATCTTCGTTATCAAGATAATAAGTATCATCACAATCACTGCCGGAATGACCACAAATTTGAATAGTAGTTTTGAGATTTTTTGACCCAAAGAAGTTGTCGCCATTGAATGTGTTTTAACCTCTTTAGGGGATGACCGGTACAATATCCAGGCACCGAGTAATGTCGCCATCAGCATAAACCAGGTCAGGGCCACGATGAATATAGTTTTCATGGGGAAAATCAGCATCGATACCACGCTGATAACAACTACCAGGGCTGCCGACAGGATAAGGGCTACGTAAGCATCAGTCCATTTCCTCATATTCTCTACCGAGCGCTCATACCCGTCCCCGTAAATTTCTCCACTTGCCTGAGCCTCTCGTGCCAGGAATTCGGTTTCCTTTTCCCCGGAAGCCAGAGCACCTGACATCCGCAGAAGTATGGATTTTGCCTCGTGTTCTTTGGTGCTTTCACCGATCATGCGGCAGGCTTCCGCATAATCGAAATTAAGTTTCTTGGCCAGGAAATGTACTTTTCGGAAGAACCGGGAGGAGGTATAGGGCAAACTTTGAGCGTACTCGAAGAGCAGGTTCCGTGCCAGGTCTGACGTTGCCAGAGCTGACATGTAAGTCAGATGACAGAATAAATCTGCGTTCAAAAAGTCATTGTTATTAGACAGTTTTGCGGGGGCCTCGGAATCCCGGTCAGCCTGTCTAGAAAAGATTTTCTTTTTGAGCTTTAGCAATAACATTGAGGAGGTCATAAAAATTCTTCACTCCCTGTTTGTTCAATTTCTCAAGTATTTTTGCGCGACGTTCAAGCAACGTATAGATTTGTCGTACCTTATGGGGGGGGATACCCATTTTGGGAGCTATCTTGTATTCCAGGAGATAGCTGTTATTATCACCTGTAAATTCGAACTTGTCTGTTACTGAATCCCACCTGAACACATCCACGAACAAAAACGACTGTTTAGCTGCATCATACCCCACTATTTCACTGATGCTGAGCATTCTTCGCCCCATCTGGCCACCGGGTACTTTAACGGCGCTCTGTATGATTACCAGGTTAAGGTTGTCGATGTATGTCTTGGGGACATTGATAGGGTCGCCGGTAAGACGTTGAATGAGCCTTTCTACGGTAGCCGCGTGGAACGTTGCCATACATGAATGTCCAGTCTGCATTGCCTGGAAGGCTATCGCCCCCTCGGATCCCCTGATTTCACCGATTATTATTTCGTTCGGCCTCTGCCTCAGGGCAGCTTTTAGAAGGTCGAACATGGTTACTGCGCCTGCTTCGCTGTCTTTTGTCGACCGTATTGTTTCTCTTATCCAGTTCTTGTGGGGTACTTGAAGCTCAGGGGTATCTTCTATGGAAACTATCTTGGCATTTGTTGGAATAAAAACGGTCACGGCGTTCAGCGTGGTTGTTTTTCCCGAAGCGGTCTCACCACAGACAAAGGTATTCATCCCCTCCCCCAGCATAATAGAGAGATATGCCGCCATCTGATAATTCAATGTTCCCATATCTATAAGCTCAAGAATCGAGAGGGGTGTTTCGCTGAATTTACGAATGGTAAAGTTAGAACCGCGTTTGGACACATCCCGACCATAGACAATATTTATTCTGGAACCGTCAGGGAGAGTTGCATCTACGATAGGGCTATGGACACTTACCGGTTTCTTGATCCGTTCCGCCAATCTCATCACAAATGAATCCAGGTCTTCATTATCAGGGAAAACTGACTGCCGATTTCAGACTTTTAAAGATTTTGTGTTCTATAAATACAGACCCCATACCGCTGCAACTGATATCTTCAACATATTTGTCAGTCACTATTCCTTCCAGCATACCCATACCCAGTTTGTCTCTGACCATCATATACTTCAGGCTGCGTAATTGAGCAGGAGTTACCACCAGCGGTTTAATCTTGGAACGGAATGGCAACTTGTTCAGGAAACTGGTTGGCCTGTCTGTAGTAGTGACTACCAGGTCAATATTTTGAAGAATCCGTTTTCTCCGCTCTTCATCTGAAGCAATTGCCTTCAAATTGAGAAGCTCCGATATGTCGAGCAATCTTTTCTCAATTTCTATCATGAGCTTGTCCAGGTCCTCCCCGACGATCGGTTCTATCGGGATGTAGGTATCCCGGCCATCATTACCGTCGTGGAGGATGTGGGTGAAGATACCACCTTTTACCGGGTAAATCAGGTTTGGATGTTTGCCACTCTTCGCCATTGACCTGTCCAATTTTTTATGAAACTGGGGGATACCATGTTCTTTTACAGGGATCATATTCAAATACCGCAAAAGGTGAGGGTTCTTCTGAACCACTTCCTGGGCTTCTTTGGAAAGCAGGCTCAGTATGTCACAGGAATCCCCCTTTTTATTTTTGTTTGTATCCGTTGGAAACGGGATAAATCATTTTTGGCACAATATGTTCCCTCTCAATTTCTCAGGCCTGGGCTCTGCCCATCGGCATGATTCGCATCCCTAAACCGGGATCAACATCGAAGCTCAATACGTTACCGGTACTTTTCGCAGCCCCTCTAACTTTGGATACCTCAAGTACCTTGACCAGTTTATCTCCAACTTCCTCTATGCGGAGCCGGAAATGGGCATCACATGCAGAGCGCAGACGTATTAATATCTGCTCATCGAATGCATAGGTATGAGCAATATTTATCAGAGTTTTTCCGTCATCACATATTTTCTTGCAATCTTCAAAATAGCTTAGAATCTGATCCTTGGTAGTATGGGCAATGACCGGCGTCAAGGAATCAACAACTATCACATCATAGCTTGGGAATGCCCGGACTCCCGATACAATGGTAGCAAAGGTATTCATCTGATCCATCTTGGATGCTTCGATTGTGAATATTTTCATCCAGCCGAGCAGTAAAGCATCAGTAATACCCAAACCCAGGCTTTCCATCTGCTTGTTCATACTTTTTACCGTATTCTCAGCAGTAAATAATAGGACCCTGTGGTGACAGGAAAGAGCCCCATGCATAATTTGCTGTGCCACTACCGATTTGCCTGCATCTGACTCGCCTTCAATAAGGGTAAGGGAACCGACGGGTATTCCACCACCCATCTGCTTGTCAATTTCTCGCTGTCCGGTGCAGATCAGTTCCGCATGCTGTACTTCATTTTCCCCTTCATCAGCTATAGAAACTTTCATCACTATTACCTTTACTTTTGCATTCTATTTTTATGGCGGTCCAAACGTTGCTTCAGCGCAAACCCCATTGGTGGTAGATATAGTTGCCAGATTAATAGTCTTACTTGCTACCGCAGGCGATAGTTTCAAAACAAGCTTCATAGTTTCATTGGGATTGAATATATTCGGCCCGTAAACCTCGGGTAGCCCATTGATATACAGACCGCCAAGTGTCCAGCCCGGAGTAGCCGCAGAATATGGCAACCGCTGGACGATGCCGCTCTGATATTTCACGATTACATCCCATTTTTCAAAATGAGCCAGGTCAGTTTGCCCGGCATTTTTAATGATTATTTCCGCTTGTGTTCCCGGTGCATTCGTCGTCGAGCTTACATAAGTGATACTTGTGTTTCTTATTTCTCCTGCCGATGATTCGTAGTCTTTCCAGGCATATGAAAGAGTATCAATCGAATTAAACGAATGCATGGCAATCGTGGCTCCTCCCACAATCAAAACCGTAATACTTATTAAAGCGATAAACACATTTTCCATAGTATTCTCAAGAAGAGCTGTATAATTTCCAGTCTGATATCCCATTGGGTATCACTAATTTGAAAAAATAGGTCCCTGATGGTGCCGACAGAAGATAAATAGTAATTTTTGTGGTCGCGGTTGGCCCCCATTTGGTATCATTCTCGATAACGTAGTCCCAGTAAGGTTTCGTAGAGCCACCATAAATTATTCGGGCGAAATTTCCTTCCGGTCCCCAAAATATGTCACTGTTTTGAATTCCACCTATATTTGAAGTACCAACATTCTTTACCCATGCATATATCTTGTCACTATCTTTGGCTATTTCAATAATCTTAATTTGGCTTCTTATCCTATCGTCAATTTTGCCGGCTGCGTCGGTAATGGCTCCACTGGTTCCTGTAATTGCTGGATATGCCGCATTCATGATCACTACCGAACAAACAACCCCGGCAATAAGGAGCAGAAGCGTAACAACTACTTTATCCATTACGAGAATCCTTCATCATAGAAATAATTGACAGAAGTGCATTATCTTGCTGCTTCGAATCTGATAGTAGATTATCCAACTGAGCTAAAATAGATAGGTAGTCGCTCGCGGCTATCGGTTGAGAATTGGTAGACTCCTGGATTGAGAGCCGTGCCATTTTTATTAAGGCATCTCTAAGGCTTTGTGGGAGACGCCCCATAGTGAATGATATTTCCACGAGTACTTCTGTACGTTCTTTCCCGAGCTTGGTTATTGCCTGGTCCAACCACTGGGTGAGACCTGCTATAACGACAAGGTCAACCTGCCTGTTACCGCTGCCAGTTTCCTGGTCATTTTTCTTTTCGCTGTTGGATACTGCCGACCTGGGCAAAATCCCTTCAGAATGATCCTCCTGTTTGGATGTTTCAGTCCTTAGGCCATATTCCTGCCGAGTCGTTTCGCGAGGGCATTCTCTTTAGTTCTGTTTCATAATGTGCCCATATTCGGTGAATCGATTGTTTCATTCTGAATTCTTGAGTTATGTGCACTTATCTCCCTTTGGGATTGATGCGATGAATTGCTGGATTTCGATCGCTCGCTGTATCTGTTTCACTATATACATTCTCCGTATCTACGGGAGCGCTGTCTTCATCCTCGGAATCATCAGTATCCTGCTGCTCTCCTTTTTGTTCTAGATGCATTGCCTGATTTATCCCACCGGCACTGGGTACCATATTTTGATTGAAAGGGTTTTGAATATTAAGGTACTGTTCTCGTAAATCCAGAAGAACTGCCTTGATCTCATTTTTTAATATTTTCAGTTCATCTTCCAATACCGTAATTCTTTGCTCGTCCTTCATGGCACTCACCCTTTTACTGATGAAGGGTCATTCGATTGAGACATGACCCTTCACGGTAAACCTATTTTAGAAAACCAGTTCTAAATATCGACCAATTTAGCGAATTAATGGAGATCCATCGCTGGCTCTAATGCTCCCGGTAATGATCTCATTATAGTGATTGTGGAACCCAAAGACGGCTTTATCTGAACACTGAATTTACCGTTGGCCTCTATTCCATTTACCAGTGCAGTACCTCCAAGGTCGGCCGTATTGATATTTATCTCGAATTGTTCGCCAGTTTCTAGCAAATTGTCGGAGTCAGCAGCGCCGATGGCAGTCTTGGTCCATTTAATATTGTTGAGATATTCTGCAGATGTACCAAGGCTGATCACGGTTTTATTGGTGGCGTTTGCCGTGCCATCACAAGGCGTCATATCGATCGGTTGCCCGGCAACAGCATTCTTTACCGTAATCAATATGTTAGATACTGTGACATTATCAGTCGACTTGGCAATGACTGAACCGGATACCTCAAGGTTGCTCTGAGCGGTTTTTAACCCGGCATAGATTGTTTCCTTGCCTCTCTCGGCGGAAAACAGCCCTGCGCTCAGCACCGCGTAGCCGAATACGGCAGCTACTGTGACGAAGGCGATAAGGATAATGGCGGTTTCCAGTCCGGTCATACCGCGGTCGTCCCTATGCAGATTCCTCATTGCTTTCATGAATTTCTTAAACATTATTCCTCCTTTGGTCATATATATTCTCCACAAAATTTATCAAAGTTTTACCAGTGTAAAATGGTGTTCGTCCTGGAACAGGATAGAGTGCCACAAATTGATAATTCGAATTGCTGCTATCAATTCATTACGCCCGATATCCCTCGATAAGAATGCAGAAGCACCATTTTCGATTGCAGGTACAAGAAAGCTTCTTTCATCATTCAAAACAATTATGCCAACATGGTTTAAAGATTGGTTTATCTGGTTGACTACCTTGATACCCTCCGTCCCCCCCATTTCAGCATCTAGAATCACAATATCGGGATATAATTTTTGTATTTGACTTAAAGCTTCTTTCGCATTTCGTGCTTCGCCGATGACTTTAATGTTGTCATCACCGCTTAACATCTGGCGTAAACCTTCCCGCATTGCCTCCCTGCTATCTACTAACACTACACGTATTACATCCTCATTACTGGCAATATAATTGTATACGTGAGATAATTCTTTTGTTTTAGTCCCTTCCATATATCACTCCGTAAATTTAATTCTGGATGTATTTTGGCACTTTTGTACCCCCTACAAAAGTCCCAAAAGGGGTCAAAATAGTTACCATACCAGCTAATAGTTTTTTCGGCAATTGGTTAAACAAGGAATGAAATGGTCATGGATAAATGGAAGGAACTGAATGCTGATTTCGACTGATATGAGGGTGGACCGAACTTTATTAAATTAAGGATTGCTAACTCAAAGTAAATTCTTGGTATAAGCTTCTGATACAGCCTGCGCTCTGTCCGTAGCTCCGAGCTTAGCAAATATGGTACTGGTTTCTCTCTTTATTGTCGCTTCACTGAGATATAGCTTCTTGGCAATTTCTTTATTGCTGATACCGCCAGCTATGAGACGTAGAATACTAAGTTGCCTTGAAGTCAAGACATTTTCCCGGTTGACAGCTGCCATCTTGGTAAATTGTTTTAAAAGAGAACTGGCGATCGAAGGTGCGAACGGAGATTGGCCTCCGCTGGCAAGCCTTATTGCTTTTGCCAGATCCTCTCTGCAAATGTCTTTAAGTAAATAACCTACAGCTCCAGCTTCGGCACATTGTCCTAAATATTTGTCATCATAAACAGTCAAAATGATTATATTTGCTGCACAACCCTGTGCCTTCAGTTGCCGAGTTGCTTCAATACCACTCATCCCGGACATCTTGACATCCATGAGTATCACATCCGGAGCAAGGTCTTTAGCCTTGACTATAGCTTCTTCACCTGATTTTGCTTCACCAACAACTGTTATGTCACTTTCTAACTCCAGCATTCGACGTATACCTTCCCGCACCAACGGTTGATCATCTACTAATAGCACTTCAATAGGTTTCATAAAAATACCCCTTAGCAAGGATTTACCGGAACTTTATCAGGAAGCTTGATTTCGGTTTCGTCATTGTTCACCGCAGAAGAAATAATAAGGCAAACCCTTGTTCCCTCACCAGGCGCAGTGGTTATTGTTAATTTTCCTCCGACCATTTCCGCTTTTTCGTTCATGCTTAAAAGGCCTATATGGCCTTCGAACGCTTTATATCTCATCGCCTGTTCCAGGTTAAACCCGCATCCGTTATCAATGATATCAAGTAAAATCGTAGTGGGTTCAAATACTAAATTGATACTAACCTTGGAAGCACTCGCATGTTTTCGAATATTATTAAGCGCTTCTAAACATATACGATAAATAACTGTTTCCTGCATTGAAGACAAAGGTTTAGAATCCCCTTTGATCTCCAAGTCAATGAGAATTCCAGTTTCTTTACCCATTGATATTATATATTGCTGCAGTGCTCCAATCAACCCTATCTCTGCCAGAATTGTGGGGTGAAGATCAAGAATCAATCTGCGTAGCTCTTTTATGCTCTGGCCTAATATATTACCGGCACGGCCTATCTCAATACTTGCTTCCTCTAACTTTTCCATAGAAACATAAGCATGACTTAATTGGATAAAATAGGAAGCACTGACCAACCATTGAGCCAGACCATCATGTAATTCGGTAGATATTCTTCTCCTTTCATCTTCCTGGGCAGTGAGGCATCTTCTTAGAAATACTTCCCCATTATCTTTATGCGTTTTTATATCTTCAAATAGTTTGCCGTTTTCGATTGCAATCGCTGCCTGGCCTGCCAGAATGGTGAGTAGCTCAAGATCACTTTCTGTAAAAGGCAAACTTGAAGTTCCTTTGCTGCAATTGATAACGCCAATCACCTTTCCTTTTACAGATAAAGGGACGCATAGTATTGAAGAAACCACCGATCCATCATTTAATGCCGGATTGATCTCCCCTGGTTTTCTATCACGTAATATCGCTTTACCGGTCTTGATTACAGACCAGGTTGTATCTACATCTGATAGTCCTACTGCTTTACCGATCATAGCCTTCGATGAACCCAGTGCTGCTTTTATTATCAGTTCATTAGCCAACTCGTCCAGCAACATCAAAGAAACATTGTCAGATTTCGTTTCCATACCGACTATCCGGACAAGTCGATTAAAGATTTTACTCGCATCCTGATCGGAGACAATGGAATTGTTCACCTCAAATAAAGGTAGCAATGTTTTGAATCGTACATTTTCCTTGGCTGAGCGATTCTTATTTAATATTTCCTTAACCACGGAAATAAGTTCTTCATTGTGGATCGGATCGGATAGTATCGCTTGAGCTCCCGCTCTGAATGATTTGATAATGATGTCTATCGGGTCGTTTCTGCTGATAACTAACAAACCAATAGACGGATTTATAAGACGAATTCTTTGCAAAAAATCCGACCCACCTGTTTCGAGCATAGATAGACTGGTAATCAGGAGGTCTATCGGTTTTTTCCGTGCCATCGTTATGGCTTCAGCAACGGATTGAGAATGGAAAACCAAATAACCGCATCGGTGAGGGCAGAACTTATAGTGCAAATCATGGCTTGATCCCCATCAACTACCAGTATTTTTTCTTTTGATGAGTTTGCTATATCCAAGTTATCACTCCCATGATAGCTTCCTAAAATAGATAATATTTCCTTTGCAGACCATATCTCAAATTTTTTGAAACTTCTTAACACAATATAGCGGTAGAGGGTAAAAATAACGATAAATATACGGTAAATGGGAGGTAAATAATGCGTAAAATTCGGTTAACGCTACTTCATTGGTTCCACCCGGGTATTTTTTAATCGGTTAAAGATAGGTTAGTTGAATATAATTTGGTATAAGCTTTGGTTTTAGCTATTTTCGCTGAGGCCACCACCCCCACCAATTCTCGTGGTCGCATGTCGTACACCTGACTTTTACCGCTATCGTACCCATGGACCGGCAAGAATTACAGTTATAGGTCTTCCCAATATTATAGCCCGGTGTACTCCTCAGGCCTTCTGTAATAATCTCAACCTGACTGCTTATGCTCCGTAATTGTTGAATGGTCGACTTCTGGGATTCTGAGGTTGATTGACCACTAAATCCAATGTTGTTTTCAAGATTAGTGATTCGTAGCTCCATCTTGGCTAATCGTAAGGACAATTCGGCCATTTGCATGCCGAGAGAATTAATTTGTCCTGCCGCAATACAATTTTCATGCTCATCTACGGATACGTTTCTGCGTTCAGTTAATTCTGGAGCTGGGCTTCTCATAGTCTCCGGCAGATTCCCAGACATAGATGGCCCAACATTTCCTGAATCGCAATGGCCGGATGATTTTGGTTGATTTGGTTTACATACCACTTTTCCCTCCAGGACGATTTTATCTTCCTGCGTCAGAATTTTATTCGCTTTGGCCATCATTCTCTCCTTAATTCACCTGAGCCAGGATATTGAATTCCTTTGATATTCTTTATCTTTTTGGTCTGATGCCACTCTCATACGGGTTCAGCCGCCATTTCAAATGATGCTTTGATTAGATTACTGCAGACCATCACAATAAATTTCGCAGTTGATGATTTCCCGTTCAATTGAAGTTGGGTGTCGATAGTAAAAACCGTATCGTGATTTGACTCTATTCCCTCGCTGGCGATGCCCGTAATAGATTCTACCGAATCAACTATTATTACAGGCAGAGATGGCTTTAATCCCAGTCCGAGCGTGTCCATTACGGTAGTAATAAAAGATTTCATAATCAAATTGCCTAACTCGCAAATAGCCGATTGCCTTACCTCCGAGAGGCTTTTTGACGGCACAATATCATCACCAAAAAGTGTTTCCAGCATCATACGGGCGATTTTAAGCTTGTAAGCTATCAAAATTCGTCCACCTGTCCCAACAGGTAACTTCTGATAGATTCCGACGGCCAAATCATCGTTACCTCCCAGGAGATCAGTTATATGCTCGGAGGGAACCTGCCTGACTTGTATCGAATTGACTTCAATATCATAATGTATGAGTTTAGAGATATCTGCAATGGCAACCGTGAACCACTTTGTAAGAATTTGATTCCAATCCCTCATTCCTTTTCAACCTGCAATAAAAAAATTAAGGCACACAATATGACAACTTAAATTGTCAATAGTGGTGTCAAATTACCAATTTACTCTTGCATATTCTCCAGCCAACCAGTACTTCATACAAGCACCCTAAGGCTAAACGTAATGAGCCTCATGTCTCAATGTGGTCTATCAACAATGAGACATAAAAAGAATGTCAGCCGGATAGGCAATGTGAAAAATTGGAGAGTTTCCTGAAATTACACGAGGAAGGTAAAATTTCGGCTCAGACCAAACTCTGATCTTGAAGTAAAGAGGAACTGATTGGAGTGTCTAGGATTAAATCGAACAAGTTTGTAAATCTGCTCATACTTGTCATGGATGTCCTGCAAATAGTCTACTCGTTCAGCTTTTTGAGGACAAACCCCTATAGGCAGCCAGAGCAAATATTACTGCCAGGAAACCAAATGCGACCGCGGTATATTGACTATTAGGTTCCAAAAAAGCACCGGCTATTGCGCCCCAAGCACAAGCTATCGCTGCGAAAATCCATAGTATGTTCATATTTTTCCTTACCCCCTAATTATTGCTTTAACGCTATTATCTCTTAATGTAATCAAGAGGTCAATAGTAGCTTCAGCAATACCAATCAACATACATATGTGATTGATGAGGATCCTAGTCATGGTGTCTTTTAGGGAAAGGGAAGTGGCAACGGTTTTTTCGCTAAGCTCTTATACGTTCCAGAGCCATTTGCAGGTCTGAAGGCAATTCAGAGATAAATTCTTTGTATTCTCCTGTAGATGGCAACCGGAAACCTAATCGGTAGGCATGTAAAAACTGACGTTTTAAGTGTACCGATTTTACTCCATACGTGATGTCTCCAATAACAGGATAGCCGATAGCGGAAAGATGAACCCGTATTTGATGGGTACGTCCTGTTTCAATAGTGATTTCAAGCAAAGTATACTTGCCAATATATTCTCTTACCTTATAAATAGTTTTTGCTTCTCTTCCTTTGCTCACAATAGCCATACGTTTTCTGTTTACCGGATGACGACCTATAGGAGCTTCAATAATCCCTCGCGATGGTGTGACTTTACCTTTAACAAGAGCGATGTAGCCTTTGGAAACAGAATGTGTTTTAAACTGATTGATCAAATTTTGCTGTGCAGGGCCATTTTTAGCAACGATCATAAGCCCGGAAGTATCCTTGTCCAGTCGATGCACGATGCCCGGACGTAAAGAAGCTCCAAAATTCGCTAACTCCGGGTACCGTGCTAACAGAGCATTGATCAGCGTATGGCTGGCGTGACCCGGGGCGGGATGAACAGTCAAACCGGCAGCTTTGTTCAAAACTATAACGTCGCTATCTTCGTATATTATATCGAGGGGCATCGATTCGGCAACGAGTGAAGAGGTCTCGGGCGGAGGGAGGCTTATAAATATTTTATCCCCCCTCTCGAGTTTCTGGCTAACCTTGGCTTGTTGGCTATTAACCAGAATAAAGCCCTGCTCGATCATTTTTTTAATATAAGATCTTGATGTATCAGGGTGTCGCGAGGCCAGATATTTATCCAACCGCGTTGTAGCTTCTGTAACCTGGATGGTTTCAGCTGATAGTTGAGGAGATATGTCCTTCTCCATTTTTTAAACCCATAATCAAGGTAAATAGCGAGCACAATCACTCCAATGCTGATAGAAGAATCGGCAATATTAAAAGCAGGCCAATACACGTCCCCCCAGAGCCTGACATAAATAAAATCTGTAACATGACCAATGAGAATACGGTCGATCAGGTTACCTAGAGCACCTCCAAAAACTAAACCCAATGCGACACTACTCAGAATGCTGGTTCTTGGAAGGTAACGGAAAAAAAATAAAATTACTACCAACCCTACAATAGCGATAAAAGTGAGTAAAAATGCTTTGTCTGTAAACAACCCGAATGCTGCACCGGTATTTCCAATATGGGTAATAATGAGAGGACCGATTTCAGGTAGCGATTCTCCGGGTAATAGATTTGTCCTTATCCATGACTTAGTAATTTGATCAGCAGCGACTACAATAACAGCAATAAGCAGAAAGGCCCATTTTTTCCACACGTTACCTTGTAGACCTGCTCCTGCTGCTTTTATCCTGGGTTGTCTTACAATTTAAGCACAAACACGCATGTGGTAACGCTTCAAGTCTGGCTGCCTCTATTGGTTTGCGGCATTGGTCACAAGTCCCGTATGTTCCGGCCTGGTATTTTTGAATAGCACGATCAATATTGCTAAGTGAATCTGTCAATTGTTTTTCCAATGCTATTCTTTTTTCAAATTCCATTGCTTCGGTAGCCTCTTCCTCTCTTTTACCAAAAGGACTACCCTCTCGCCTTTCGTCAGAAGGTTTGATTTCTACTTCAAACCCTTCCAACTCTTTTTTCAGGCGTTCTCGTTCTTTTATAAGACGATTGTATGCTTCTTCAAAATCAGCCATTTTAACTGTATCCCGTGGCTGCTATTCTAACGCAAGGAAAATGGGAAAGCAAGCTAAATAAGTATACCTCCCGGAAGCTTTCGACACATCAGGGAAGCGATAAAAGCTATGTGGTCGGTTATTCACAGCACTCTATGTTGCTTAAACCCACTCTAATGTGCTACATTGTAAGTAATAAAGGTGGATAGAATGAAAGACCCAAATCGATCTTACAGTCAAATTAAGAAAGACCAGTTGGGAAGAGAGAGCGACTTGCTCAACAATATCATGGGCAGCGGTGACGAATTAAAGGCGCTGGCGGGGTTTGAAGATGACCTGGGGGCCAGGCGAAATGAGATTCTATTTAAAGTGCAGGTGGAGATGGAAGATACCCAGAATGCCTTAAAAGAAGCCGAGCAACTGGTTGATCGCCTCAAAAAGCATCTTGGTCAATTAGAGGGCATGCACCGTATTCTTACCAAAAAGTAGGTGTTAACGCGATCGCGTTACATATCTTCGTGTCCTCACATTATAAAAGTGCCGTTGTTTTAATCTGGGAATTATTTACCCCAATAATATTTGTTTTTCATAACCTCAAAAAGGTGTAAGTAATGGAGCCAGAATTAAAAAAAAGGCCAGATGAATTCGCCTTAGAATATGCCGGCTTCTGGATCAGATTCGGCGCAACGATAATTGATTTCATTATTTTGCTCGATAATTTTGTATACAGTCAGTTATGCAGCTATTAAGCCTGCATCCGGTGGAATCTTTGAATGGTCTCTGCTCCCCATATATAGCTGTATATTTTGGTCACTTGATATTATTTACTTTGTAGTATTCTGGACATGGCGCGGACAAACTCCAGGAAAGATAGTGACAGGAATAAAAATAATTCGGACAGATAGCTCTCCGATCACGTGGCGATATGCCCTGTTACGTTACCTGGGCTGCATTGTCTCCACTGTTATCCTTTTTATCGGATTCATCTTGATTGCTTTTGACAGCCGTAAGCAAGGATTACATGATAAAATTGCCGATACATACGTAGTGAAGTTACCGGTAAGGCAGGTGGAGTTCAGCTCTGAATATTTAGCCGATGGGAAAATTGGTTAACCCTGATATGAAAGTTAGAGTTCGTTTCGCGCCCAGCCCGACGGGATATCCCCACTTGGGCAATATCAGGACCGCTCTGTTTAATTGGCTTTTCGCCCGTCATAACCACGGCACTTTTATACTGCGTATTGAAGATACAGATGTCGCCCGTCGAGTGGAAGGGGCAGTGGAAATGATTATGGACAGTTTAAGCTGGCTCGGGCTCGACCTTGATGAAGGACCTTATTTTCAATCACAAAGGCTGGAACACTATCATAAGATTGCAGATCAACTGGTGAAACGCGATGCCGCTTATCTGTGTTATTGTTCGCCGCAGCGTTTGGATGCGCTACGGCAGGAGCAAACGAAAAATAAACAACCGCCAGGTTATGATCGTCACTGTCGGAATCTTTCTTCAGAAAAGAAAAGTGAAATGGAAGCAAGCGGTATTACGCCTGTGGTCCGTTTCAAGTCACCGCTGGAAGGTCAAACCTGTTTTAATGATATGATACGCGGCGATATCATTTTTGAAAACAGCACTCTCGACGACTTTGTTCTGCTCAAATCAGATGGCTATCCTACCTACCATCTGGCAAACATAGTCGATGATCATATGATGGAAATTTCACACGTTCTGAGGGCGGATGAATGGCTATCGAGCACACCGCGCCATGTCCTTTTATACCAGGCTCTGGACTGGCAACCGCCGAAATTTGCCCATCTCCCCATGATATTGGGACCTGACCGCTCAAAACTCAGCAAACGCCACGGAGCTACCTCTATTAATGAATATAAAGAGCAGGGTTATCTGGTAGAAACTATGCTCAACTTCCTGGCATTGCTGGGTTGGTCATTAGATGACAAGACTGAACTTCTTTCAATCCAGGAAATAATCCAGCACTTCTCTCTAGAACGGGTAAGTAAAACTGCAGCCGTTTTCAACAAGGACAAACTTGACTGGATGAATGGTGTCTATATTCGAAAGCTTAGCCCGGATGAGTTTGCGACGCAAGCAATTCCTTTCCTTGAAAAAAATCTACCTGCTTCAGCCAAACGACCGATTGATGCTTTTTACCTGCGTCATATCGTACCTCTTATTCAGGACAGGGCTAAAACGTTACTCGAAATATCGCAATTAATCGATTTTTTCTTCATTGAAGATCTCGAATACGATACTGACTTGCTTTTAACTAAATTGGATAAATCACTGACATTGCAGACTCTCAAAGTTGCGCTTTCCCGGCTGGAGGAGTTAACGGCCTGGACCACAGAGGCGATGGAGTTACTTATGCGCCCTCTCGCCGAAGAGCTTGGTCTTAAAACTGGAGTTTTCTTCGGATTGTTGCGTGTAGCAATTACCGGGAGAACGGTATCACCACCACTATTTCAAACGATGGAAGTACTTGGCAAAGATGGCTGTTTAAAACGGCTCAGATCTGCCTTGAATAAACTCTCGGATTCCTAAAAACGCACGTTTTGTTTCACTGGGAACGATTCCCAGTGTACTTTACTCCAATTTTTGGCAGACCGGGCAGAAGTAGGTGCCCCGATTTCGGACTACAATCCTCTTAATAGGAGAACCACAGACCGAGCAGGAACTATTTTTTCGGTGAGCAACTTTAAATTCATCGTGTGCAGTACCTGAATCACCCCCGGGCCGGATATAAGTATCTATACTGGCACCCTTGTTATCAATAGCTAGCTTCAATACACTGACAATCGATGTATGCAGCTTTTGCAATTCGCGACGTGATAAATCCCCTGCTTTCTTTAATGGATGAATCTTAGCCGCATACAAAGCCTCATCGGCATACATATTACCAATCCCGGCAACAACAGCCTGGTCCAATAAAATAGCTTTTATGGGTGCTTTACGCTTGTAGAGTTGTTGAGTAAGTATTCCCGTAGTAAATTCTGGCTTTAAAGGTTCAGGGCCGAGCTTATCTGCTATTGCCTTATCATCTTGTGCCAGCCACATGACTCCCAAGCGCCTCCTGTCTGAGAACACTAACCTGCTGTCATCGTCAAGGTTAAAAACCACCCTGACAAAATGATCATCTTGTTCGGGGTTAAGCAGTAATGCACCAGTCATTCTAAGATGAATGATCAAGACGCCACTTCGAGATAAACGGAAGATAAGGTATTTTCCCCGACGGTCCAAACCGTTTATCTTCTGTCCCCTGAGTTTATCAGAGAACTCCTTAGAGGAAGGCCGGAGTACCGGTTTCGGATCGTAGATATCCACGGAGCTAAATCGCCGCCCTATGACATGGGGCGCAAGTTCATTCTTTATCGTTTCTACTTCAGGAAGCTCCGGCATGCTATTCCATTTCCCCCCAGTTCTTGCCCACTTTAATTTCTATTTTCAAAGGCACACTTATTTTCAATGCGCTGGGCATTAATTCAGCGACCAATTGTTTCATCATTTCAATCTCATCGGGATGCACTTCAAATACAAGTTCATCATGAACCTGTAAAATCATCTTACTTTTCAAATTTCGCTTGTTCATCTCACGATAAATATTGATCATTGCAATTTTGATTATGTCGGCCGAAGTACCCTGGACAGGCATATTTATCGCCATTCTCTCCGCTCCTTCCCTGAGCTGCCGATTCGATGAGTTTATTTCAGGAATGTAGCGCCGTCTGCCCAGCACTGTTTGCACATAGCCTTGCTCTCTTGCTTGCCGCTTGGTGTCCTCAATGTAATCCCGAACCTTAGGATATTTATCGAAATAGGCGGTAATAAACTGTGCTGCCTCTTCCCGACTAAAACTAGTTGCTTGCTCTAATCCATAATCACTCATTCCATAGATAACGCCAAAATTCACTGTCTTTGCCACACGGCGCATCTCTGAAGTAATATCACCTGCAGGTGTATTGAAAACCCTTGAGGCAGTAGCGGTATGAACATCTTCATCCCGCAAAAAAGTTGCTTTCAGTTCCGGATCTTGTGAAATATGTGCCAGCGCCCTGAGGTCAATCTGTGAATAATCGGCGGAAAGCAGGTTCCAACCAGGCTGGGCGATAATGGCTTGCCTAATCTTTCCACCCAGTTCCCCTCGTATCGGTATATTTTGAAGATTCGGCTCGCTGGAAGAAAGCCGCCCGGTGGTCGTTCCGGTTTGGTTGAAGCTTGTGTGAATTCTGCCTGTCCTCGGGTTAATCATGGAAAGAAAGGCATCAAGATATGTCGATTTCAATTTGGCAAGCTGGCGGTATTGCAAGATCAGATCTATTATAGGATGCGCACCTTTCAATTCTTCCAGAATAGAGGCATCGGTGGAATAACCGCTTTTGGTTTTACGGGATCGAGCTAAATTCAATTCATCGAAAAGAATTATCGATAGCTGCTGCGGAGAGTTGATATTGAATTCGTGCCCCACGCTGCCGTAGATATCCTTTTCGATTCGGGACATATCCTCGCCAAAATTTGTGGACATAGTGCGCAGCAACTCAGTATCCAGCGCTACGCCAGTTCTTTCCATATCAACCAGAATTGAAACCAATGGCATCTCGATTTCGCTAAATAGTTGCCATAACCCTTGTTTGCGCTAGTTCCGGTGCAAACATCGTCTTCAGCCTTAACGTCACGTCAGCATCAGCACAGGCATAATTGGCAACTTTCTCTATATCCACAAGTGCCATCGAAATTTGCTTTGCCCCTTTACCGATTAAATCTTCAATTGCCGTCATTTCAATACCCAGTTTATTAAATGCCAGTGCTTTCAGTAGCAGGGGCTTTTCTCCCAAAAGATGTGCAGCTATTACAGTATCGAAACCTAAATTCTGCAGTTGTATTCCTTGTCCTGCAAGTACTGCCAGGTCAAATTTGCCATTGTGAACTACCTTACTCAATTTTATATCCTCAAGGAGGGGCTTTAATTTGTTAATAACGTGAGCGAAAGGCAACTGACCAATTGAACTCAAGATCCGATGCCCAGTGGGAATATAAAAAGCTTCTTTCTGTCTTGATGATATGGAAATGCCCACAATTTCTGCAGCCATGACATCAACTGTCGTTGTTTCCAGGTCAACTGCAAATTCGCTGTCTTCCATCAATTGTTTAATCAGCCTATCCAATTCATCGTCACTATTGATAATTCGGTAGACTCCCGTTAGCTCATGTTTGTCTACCGGAGAACTCTCGCTATAAAGCATATCTCCGGGCAAAGTAGAGAGGAGATGTGCAAATTCGAGCTCCCGGAAAAGCTCTACTACCTGGTTGCGATCATAAGCACTCACTTTGCAATTCTCCAGATTAAAAATGATGGGCACATCGGTAACTATCGTTACCAGATCCCTATTCTGGTAAACCAGTTGCTTATGCTCGCGTAGCAGAGCCTGCAGCCGGGGAGGAGTCACTTCTTCAATATGCGCATAAATACCGTCGAGGTTTTTGAACTGCTGTAACAGCTTCATTGCAGTCTTATCGCCCACTCCCGGAATTCCGCGGATATTATCTGAGGGATCACCAACTAACGCCTTCAAATCAATCAGTTCCTTTGGTTTAATGCCATATTTTTTTTGTACTTCTAACTCATCAAATATGGTTGTATCATTAAAACTTCTTTTCGGCGTCATCACTTTGACTAATGGCGATATTATTTGAAGCATGTCATTATCGCCAGTTACTATGAGTGTATCAATCCCTTGCTCACTAGCCTTCTTACTTAACGTCCCCAAAATATCATCAGCTTCGTATCCGTCAATCTCGAAAGCAGGAAGATTAAATGCGGCTGCAAGATGATGAACCCGCTCAATCTGTGAAATCAATTCTCGAGGAGTCGGCGGCCGCTGTTTTTTGTAGTCGGCGTATTTTTCATGCCGGAACGTTGGTGCGGGGCGGTCAAAGGCGATTGCCCAGTAGGTTGGTTTGTTTTCCCTGAGCAGCTTCAGGAGTGTAGAAGCAAAACCTCTGACTGCATTTACCATTTCTCCGGTTTTAGCCACCGACAAAGGTGGTAAAGCATGAAATGCTCGATGCACCAGGGCATTACCGTCAAATAACAGGAGGAGTGGCTTGTTCGCTTGGTTTGTTGTCAATCTCCACCCCAAATCAAATTCATTTGCTACAAACCGGGCATGTTCATTATATACTATATCTTGGAGTATGCTATACTGAAAAAACGCCTCGCCGGGGGGAGTCAGGATGAAGACAAGAAATTTACTTTCTGTAGCTGATTTAACTATTGCTGAAACTGAAGAACTGATTAGCAAAGCGGTGGAAATGAAACACAACCGACCTCCGCGTTTATTGTCTAATAAAGTGCTGGCACTTCTCTTCGAAAAACCTTCTTTGCGCACCCGGGTTAGTTTTGAAGTCGCCATACAACAATTGGGCGGTTATTGCCTTTATTTATCCCCCAATGAAGTAGGATTGGGCAAACGAGAACCCGTATCCGATGTAGCCAGAGTACTCTGCCGCTATGTTGATGGCATTGTTTGCCGAACTTTTTCCCACCAGACATTACAGATATTCGCTGCGCACTCTACAATTCCGGTGATCAACGCATTGTCTGATTTTGAGCACCCCTGCCAGGCATTGGCAGATATACTCACAATATATGAGAAAAAGGGAGGGCTTCGCGGTGTGGAACTGGCTTACATCGGAGATGGAAACAACGTGGCTCACAGCTTGCTATTAGCTGCAGTAATAATGGGTGCTAACTTTAGAATTGCTTCTCCTAAAGGTTATGAAATAAATAATAAAGTGCTGGATATTGCCAGGCGATTGGCCAGAGATACCGGCAGCAAGATTATACAGACTACTGACCCGAGGCAGGCTGTAGAAAGTGCCGATGTAGTGTATACAGATGTCTGGACGAGCATGGGTCAGGAAGCAGAGTCCGAGCAACGGCGCCTCGCGTTCGCTGGTTATCAGGTTAATCCCGGATTATTATCCCTGGCGAAGAAAGATGTAATTTTTATGCACCCTTTGCCTGCCCACCAGGGAGAAGAGGTCGCTGAAGGTCTTCTCGACCACCCTAGTTCCGTCGTTTTTGATCAGGCTGAGAACAGGCTTCATATCCAACGAGCTTTGCTGTCTGAACTATTTAAAATGTCCGGACAGGCCAAATAAAAGCATTGTTAATTTAGGAGCCACCAATTAATATGATAATCCAGGGAAAATATTCGGCATGAAACCTGTTGTTGCTATAGTCGGTAGGGTTAATGTCGGGAAGTCAACATTGTTCAATCGGCTCACAGGGAAACAAATATCGATTGTTCAGGACCTGCCGGGTACCACGAGGGATCGCATAGTTGCCGATACATCCTTGCTGGGACATGAGATTACTCTTATTGATACAGGTGGTTTGGAACCCGGTATCAACATACCTATGAATAAGAAAATCAAACAACAGGTAGATATAGCCATTTCGGAATCTGATGTAATTATCTTTCTTACAGACTGCAAGGCAGGAATTACTGCTGCAGAAAGAGAAATTGCAGACACGCTCAGGAAAAGCAACAAACCGATAATTTTGGTTGTCAATAAGGCCGACAATTCCTCCTTAGAAATCCAGGCGAATGAGTTTCATCAACTGGGGCTTGGCTCCCCTGTGGTAATAAGTGCAATCCATGGTCGAGGTGTAAATGACCTTATTGATAAATTACTCGAGCTTATTCCTGAATATATCCCTTCCGATATCATTACAAATGCGGAAATTCTCAAACTAGCTATCGTAGGACGCCCTAATGTTGGTAAATCTATGCTCCTCAATGCTATTGTCAAAGAAGAGAGAGTAATAGTAGACAGTGTGGCAGGCACAACGCGCGAAGCTGTGGACACTCTTTTCAACTTTGAAGGAAAAGACTTCTTACTTATTGATACCGCTGGTATAAAAAGACGCGGGCGGACAAGTGCGGGTGTCGAGTTTTACAGCCTGATGCGGTCTTTGAGGGCAATTAGTCGATGCGACATCGCCCTTCTTGTGATAGACGCTGCCGAATTCATTACGACGCAGGACGTTCATATCGCGGGGTACATTAAAGACGCCTATAAAGGCATGAGCATAATTGTCAATAAATGGGACCTGATTCATGAAGTAAGGCAAGAGGATTATGCAAGCCAGGTAAGACAAAAAGTTAAGTTTATTGATCACGTGCCCATCTTGTTTGCTTCCGCTAAACTCGGGCAGGGTATAGATAAAATTATACCAACTGCTATCGATATTTGGCATGAAAGGAGTAAACAACTGCCCGATACAGTTATTGATAAAGTCATCAAACAAGCTTCCCAGAGCCAGCCTCCTTCGAGAAAAGGACTGCAAAGGTTAGAGATATTCCGAGCCTATCAGGAAGGGATCAATCCCCCCTCGTTTTTCTTTCTCGTAAACGACCCTAACCTTGTTCATTTTTCTTATCAACGGTATTTAGAAAATAAACTTCGCCAGACTTTCGGTTTTCACGGCACTTCACTACGTTTCCGCTTCATGAAAGCACCCAGAAGAAAAAGAGGAAAGGTAAGCGAAAGAACAAATGATAATCACTAAACTTATTATCATCGCCGTTGTCTCCTATCTACTGGGAGCAATACCTTTCGCTCTCATTTTTGCTAAACTAATGGGCCGGGTTGACATCACCCAGCACGGCAGCGGCAATGTTGGCGGCACCAACGTTCTCCGCACAGTAGGCCCTAAGGCCGCAATTGTAGTGATTTTATTAGACCTGGGCAAAGCATTTCTGGCAGTCTCTCTTGCTGGTTTTATTACCATGGGCAGCGAACTATCGATTATCGGGTTCACGATTAACTGGCAAGCTGCCCAGGTGCTTTCGGCTATTATGGTGATGGTTGGGCATAATTGGTCTGTTTACATTAAGTTTCGCGGTGGCAAAGGGGTCGCAGCCTACTTTGGCAGCTGGTTCGTAATGTCCATTCCGGCAGCATTATTTGGTGGTGTTATAGTAATTGTGACAACTTTGCTTACCAGGTTTGTCTCCATGGGCTCTATACTTGGCTCCCTGGGGATAATTATCCTGTTGATAATTCTGACTTTGACCAGTGGATCCCCACCTATCTATTTGTTGTACAGTGTCATATCAGTTATTATGATCGTTTATCAGCACCGGAAGAATATTGACAGGCTGCAAACGAGGACTGAACGTCGTTTCGATGAGAAAATAAAGTTAAAAAATTCAGAACCGACGAATATTAACTAGGCAAATAGTATGTCTATCGTTACTGTCATTGGAGCCACAACCTGGGGTAATACTATCGGCAGATTGCTGGCGAATAAAGGCCTGGAGGTAAATATCTGGACCAGGACAGAAGCGCGAGTTAAAGAACTCAGTAAAAGTTCACAGCAATATTCACCGAACACGGGGGCCACCGGTAAAATCTCATTTACCAGTCACAGCGATAAAGCTTTGAAGTCCGCGGAGTGTGTAATTTGGGCTGTACCCGCCCAGAGTCTCAGACAGACAATTGGACAAGTAGGAAGTCACATGGCCAAGAATATGATTCATATTAGTTTGGCCAAAGGGTTGGAAGCAGGCACCGGAAAACGGATGTCCGAAGTGCTTTTAGACGAAATTACTTCAGCCGTATCCGGAAATATCTGCGTTTTATCTGGTCCCAACCTGTCCCAAGAAATTAATCGTGGCTTGCCTGCTACATCGGTGCTTGCTTCAACAAATGCCGATGTGGCAGAAAAAATGCGCCTGTTGTTTAGTTTGCCTAACTTTACTGTTTTCACAAGCAGCGATGTTGTTGGCGTAGAACTCTGCGGGGCATTGAAAAATGTCATCGCCGTTGGCGCAGGGATGGTAGATGGTTTGGGCCTCGGGGACAACGCTAAAGCCACGCTGATTACCTTTGGCTGGGCAGAGGTCGCCGCTCTGGGTGAAGCATTGGGAGGCCAGCCAGCTACATTTTATGGATTAGCCGGACTTGGCGATCTAATAGCTACATGTGCTGGCCCACAGAGCCGAAACCATTTTGTTGGTCGTGAGGTCGCTTCAGGTCGCTCGCTGGGTGAAGTAAGAGCGGCTATGTCCAATATTGCAGAAGGAATTGATACCACGGCAGCTGCGCACGGTTTAGCAGCCAGGTTAAAAATAAAAATACCCATCATCAACTTGATATATGGGGTACTATTTGAATCGCTCTTGCCGATCGAGATAACAAATCGATTTAAGCAAGGTTTAAAACCACAGGAACCTGGTTAGCCACCCAGGCCAAATTTACCCTTTTTAGATTTGCCCCTATCCCTGAATATTTCATGCTGGGGCAGCGTTTTTGCCAATTCCTCAAACAATTTTTTCTGTTTTTCATTCAAAGATTGTGGAGTTGCTATAAGTACCTGCACTAACTGGTCACCCTTTCCTTTGCCATCAGGTCGGGCAATACCCTTTCCTTTAAGCTGAAATACCTTTCCGTTTTGGGTGCCCGGTGGTATTTTTAATATTGTTGTGCCCTCGAGGGTTGGCACTTCTATATTTGATCCAAGAGTAGCCTGGGCAACATTAATTATCAACTCGCAAAGTACATCATTACCCTCTCTGACAAAAATACTGTGCGGATCAACAACAAAAGTTATATAAATATCACCCTTTTGGCCCCCATAAATGCCGGCATGGCCTTCGGCACTGAGCCGCATTCGGTAGCCTTCATCCACTCCTGCAGGAATTGTAACTGATAGTTTGCGTTTTGCTTTTACCCGGCCATCACCTCTACACTCAGGACACGGGTCTATGATTGTGGTCCCTTCTCCCTGGCACTTCGAACATGTAGTAACCTGGACAAACCGCCCAAAGAGGCTCTCCTGAGTGCGTCTCACCTGCCCGGTACCACTGCATTCAGGGCACTTTTGGGGATTAGTACCAGGTTTACTCCCAACTCCATGACATAATGAACAATTCTCCACTCGCCCAACTTCGATTTCTTTCTCTACCCCAAACGCAGCTTCCTCGAAGCTAAGCTTTAGTTTTACCTGTAAATCAGAGCCTTTCTTGGGAGAACGGCTCTTGGTAGTAGTGGTTGATCCGCCGAAGAAAGCATCGAAAATATCCCCAAATCCACCGAAATTAAAGGAATCAAATCCACTTTGCCATTCAGAAGTACCTACTTTACCAAACCGGTCGTAGGAAGCCCGTTTTTCAGCATCACAGAGAACTTCATAAGCCTCATTAACTTCCTTAAATTTCTCTGTGGCTTCAGGGTCACTATTATGATCGGGATGACACTGGAAGGCTAACTTTCTGAATGCCTTTTTTATTTCCTCGGTGCTGGCATTTCTGGGAACACCGAGAACATCGTAATAATCTCTTTCACTCCGCATTGTTTTTCTCAAACTTACAGTATAGTCAAAAGACAGACAACCTGACAAGTTTTGTATTTGTCTGGATAGCAACTCTTGATGTAATATGTGGCCTTCGCTATGAATGAACATCTCAAACGTAATCTGTCCACTCGTGTGAAGAAAACGCTCACTGACAAGAAGCTAAAACCCGCTGCTGTCCTGGTTCCCCTGTTTTACGATGGGAACGAATTCCATATCTTATTAACCAGAAGAAGTGAAAATGTACCTCATCATAAGGGCCAGATATCTTTCCCCGGAGGCCAACCTCATAAGAAGGACTCAGATTTGCTACAAACTGCGCTGCGCGAGAGCTGGGAGGAAATAGGGTTAAAACCCGAGGATGTACAGGTTATCGGTGAGCTGGATGATACTCCCACCTTGACCTCCGGTTTCATTATTACGCCTTTCGTAGGTATCATTCCTTATCCCTATTCATTCAAGCTAAATCTTCAGCGAAACCACCGAGATATTTGATGTCTCACTGTCAAAATTAATGGATAACTCCGCTTATCAAAAGCAAGCTGTAGATGCTCAGGGCATAATGCAAGAAGCCTATGTCTGCCCAGGTTTTACAATCTGGGGTGCTACAGCTCGTATTATCAAACAGCTTCTGGATACTATTAAAAATGGGGGCGGAACCAGTTCAGGGTAAATTCGCCGCCTTAAACTTCTTTATCACCATAGACTCCACTGTCTACCCGGTCTAATTTGCCTTTAGCCAAATTCAGTTTAAGATCTTGCCATCTCACTAAATTTATCAAAATTGTTCATATAGATTAACATATTATTTTAACTATCTTAATCTCAATTTGACTATATAGCTAATGTCCAGTATAATGAACCTTACAGTAAACACGTTATATAAGGACTGGAAGTATGCCAAAAAAAGACTATTATAATACCCTGGGGATAGGCCGAAGTGCTTCCGATAAAGATATTAAGCAGGCTTACCGCCGGCTGGCGCGAAAACTCCATCCAGACCTTAACCCGGGCAATAAAATTGCCGAAGCCAAATTTAAGGAAGTTAATGAGGCTTACGAAGTTCTTTCCGATCCCGGGAAAAGGAAAAAGTACGACCAGTTCGGAGATAACTGGCAAAATGCCGATCAATTTTCGCAGGCCGGTCAAAGTGCTCAGAGTGGTTTTGGCCGAGGGGGAACCCAGACAACATACGAATACGGTGACCTGGGTGATTTGAGCAGTATTTTTGAAAACCTGTATCAGGGATTCGGAACCGGCGGGACATTTACAGGCCGCAAGCCCAGTAAACCTAAAAGCTTTCAACAATTCATAGAAGTCACCCTTGAGGAAGCCAATCAAGGTACCGCGCGAATGTTCCAGCTCCAGAGTGAAGAAGCATGCCCAGCGTGTGGAGGTACGGGAAGATCTGCCAGGATGAGGGGCAGAGCCTGTGCCAGTTGCGGCGGTTCGGGCAGCATGCCGAGGACAAAACGTATTGAGGTTAAAATACCTCCTGGTGTCAATGATGGGTCTAAAATACGCCTCGCAGGGCAGGGAAGTCTGGGCCCCGATGGTACCAAAGGTGACCTGGAACTTATCGTGAAGATGATACCGAACAAAACGTTTCTACGCAAAGGTGACGACATTTACACTGAGGTACCGGTACCTTTGTTCACAGCCGTTCTCGGGGGTGAAGTGGAACTACCTACCCTGAAAGGTAAGGTAGCCCTTAAAATACCGGCTGAAACTCCAAACGGTAATGTATTTCGCCTGGCTGGAAAAGGTATGCCGCATTTGGGCAACATATCTCAGCATGGCGACCTGTTTGCCAAGGTTAAAATCGTTTTACCAGTGCAATTAAGTCAAAAGGAAAAACAACTTTTTGAACAATTAAGGACTCTTCATGCTGAATAAAGGATAAAAGGTGATTTTGAAGGTATAAAATATGGCTACTGCAAATTCGGAACCACGATATGTTATAAGTATCGCTGCCAGAATAGTGGGAATAGAAACACATACCCTTCGTTATTACGAAAGGTTAGGGCTGGTACAGCCGTATCGATCTGAGGGAAACATCCGGTACTATTCTGAAAGTGATATCGCACAGCTTCGCCACATCAAGGCGCTGATGACTGACCTTGGTGTCAATCCGGCAGGGGCTGAGGTAGTGGTACATATGGCAAAAAAAATGGCTGAAATGCAAAAACAAATAGAAGAACTCACAGCAAAACTGGAACAGATAAAGTTGGCAAAGGCAGCCACGGGAAAACAAAATAAGAGTAAAAGCTAACATGATTCAAGCAAAAGCAGATAGTAAACCGGCAGACTGGCAAATAACTGCCACAACCCTTAACTGCGAAAGTATTCATGAGGCTGTGACATTGATGGTAGATAGAGACTGGACCACCCGATGTGCCTGGTACCGCCGGTATAAGCAGAAAGCTTTGGAAAATAAAAAACAGAAATTCGAACGGAAAATAAAACTTAAATTAGCCGAATGCGCTGGACCCGATTGCCCTTTAGCCATTAGCTACAGGGACAAGTTGATTAAAGAAGAATTCGGCACTAAATAGGAGAAATAACAATGATGCGACCTGAAAAATTTACCGAGCAGGCAAGGGAAGTCATTGGAGCTTCACAGGAACTTGCCGTAGGTTATCGACATAGCCAATGGGATGTGGAACATCTATTTTTAGCTTTATTGAAACAAGAGGGTGGTATAGCTAAACAGGTATTCCAGAATTTAGGGATAGATATAGATGCTTTAAAAGGACGGGTACAATCTCTTCTGGACAATGTGCCCCAGATAAGCCAACCGAGCACTCAAATTTATGCCACTCCCAGGATTGCCAGCCTTATGCAGAATGCTGCCCGTGAAGCAGAGCAATTTAAAGATGATTTCATTAGCGTAGAGCATTTATTGATTGCTCTGGCAGGTGAAAGCAGTGGCGAGACAGCAGGTATATTAAGAGAGTTTGGTATTGAAAAGGAAAAGATTTATAAGGCCGTTAAGGAAATACGGGGCGGACATCGGGTTGAAGATCCCCGAGCTGAAAGCAAATATCGTTCACTGGAAAAATATGGTCGTGACCTTGTAGAACTGGCCAGGAAAGGCAAATTGGACCCTGTCATCGGCCGGGAAGACGAGATAAAACGCGTCATGCAGATATTGATTCGACGGACCAAGAATAACCCTATTATTATCGGTGAGGCCGGAATAGGAAAAACTGCCATTGCTGAAGGTTTAGCTGAAAAAATAGCTGTGGGGGACATTCCGGATTCACTCAAGAATAAAAGATTGATCGCTCTCGATATGGCTGCGCTGGTCGCCGGCAGCAAATTCAGGGGTGAATTTGAAGAAAGGCTTAAAGCCGTAATGGACGAAGTGCGCCAGTCCAATGGTGAGGTAATCCTGTTTATTGATGAGATGCACACTGTTGTAGGCGCCGGCGCTGCAGAAGGTGCGATTGATGCCAGCAATATGCTAAAACCGGCACTGGCACGTGGTGAACTCAGATGCATCGGCGCTACCACTCTGGATGAATATCGCGAACATATTGAAAAAGATAAGGCATTGGAACGGAGATTGCAGCCGGTATTTGTCGATGAACCCAGTATTGAATCTACTATTGAGATGCTGCACGGTCTGCGTCCAAGATATGAAGCTCATCACAAAATCAAGATCGATGACTCTGCCCTCACCGCCGCTGCGCAATTGAGTCAACGGTATATTTCTGACCGGTTTCTACCGGATAAAGCTATCGATCTGATTGATGAAGCCGCAAGCAAAATACATATTGATATGGAAAGTAAACCGGACAATCTGAAGAAACTGGATAAAGAGATAAAACAACTTCTAAACGAGGAGGAATCCGCTGCGCAACAGGGCAACTATCAGAAAGCTGCCGAAATAAAGGCGGAGCGCATGCGATTAACTCCAGAATACGAGCAGCAAGAGGCTGCATGGCGCAAGGAGCTTAAGATAGATAAACCCGTGGACGAGGACACTATTGCTGAGCTGGTCGCCAAATGGACCGGTATACCGGTTGCCCGAATGTTAGAAGGTGAAGCAGCAAAACTGCTTCACATGGAAGAAAGATTACATGAGAGGATTGTAAACCAGGAAGAAGCTGTTTCGGCTATTTCTGAAGCCATAAGACGCGGAAGAGCTGGCCTTAAAGATCCTAAACGTCCTGTGGGCAGCTTCATCTTTCTTGGACCCACAGGGGTAGGCAAAACTGAGCTGGCTAAATCTTTGTCTCAGTTCCTTTTCGATAATGAAGATTCGATGATACGCATTGATATGTCCGAATATCAGGAAAAACACACGGTATCCCGTCTTGTCGGCGCTCCTCCAGGATATATAGGATATGAAGAAGCCGGGCATTTGACAGAGGCGGTGCGGAGGCGTCCGTTCCGGGTCATCCTGTTCGATGAAATTGAAAAGGCTCATCCTGACGTTTTTAATATTCTTCTCCAGATACTGGAGGATGGCAGGTTAACCGACGGACATGGTAGGACTGTGGATTTCAGAAACACCGTAATTATTATGACCAGCAACCTTGGCACTGAGGAATTTCAGCGCCAGGCTATCGGGTTTGCTCGTCAGGAAAAACAGGAACAGGGCGAATATAATAGAATGAAAGGTTCGATAGACACTGCGTTGAAACGCACATTCCGTCCCGAATTTTTAAATAGGATTGATGATATAATCATCTTCCATCCTCTTACTGAAGAGCAGTTAAAGAAGATTGTGGTCCTGCTGATTGCTGAAGTGCAAAAAAGGATAACTGACCGCAACATAGTCCTGGAACTCGATGATAAAGCAAAATCATGGCTGCTCAAGGAAGGTTTTGAGCCAGCGTTTGGTGCTCGGCCCCTGCGCAGGGCTATTCAGAAATATATTGAGAATCCTATATCGAACAAGGTTCTCAGCGGGGAGTTTAAAGATGGTGACCGCATTTTTATCAGCGTCGAAGGTACCGGACTATCTTTTAGCACTAAAAAGAAAACTAAAACCGCTGTAGCTAAAAAAGATAAATAAATACCAGGCTTAATAGAATAACCTTAGAGACCTCGGGAAAGTAGAGAAGAACAGGAGGATAAAGGTGCCTAAAGAGAGAAGTTGGTTGGTTGCATTGCTTTTGTCTATCTTCCTCGGCTATTTGGGAATAGATCGTTTTTATATCGGCAGGACTCGTTCTGCAATCGTTAAACTGATTACCCTGGGTGGCGTTGGCGCCTGGTGGCTCAGCGATATTATTCTTATTGCTGCCGAATATCGAAAAGATGCCTGGGGAAGACCTTTGAAACATTAGATGGATTGAGTATTGGACATGGAAGTTACTTCCATCGGCACATAGAGAAAAATATCAATGCTCCAATCACCAATATTCCAATTGAAATTATTATCCACCATTCATTTATAAAACTTTCCATATCTTAATTCTACACTCTATTTACTACTATTTTTCACCGGTTTTGTCAACCGCTGCTTGCATCTTATTTGAAACAGTTCCATACTATTTAGCTGAATTATAGCATTTCTGATATTATAACGTAAATTAGACTCAGTAAGTTTTTCCTCGGTGTCACCTCAGCGAGGTGACCAATTTTCAATGCTAATGAATTCGGGAGGGTAATAAAACTATGAAATTCAGCGAAGGACGCATTGGCAGAGTTTTTATTCTCAGGTTGGAAGATAAAGATAAAATTCCCGAATGTATTGAGCAATTTGCCGATGAGACATAAAATATCTGTAGGACATGTAGTTATAATAGGCGGGATTGGCAGCGGTGAGGTTGTCTCGGGCCCTAAGAATTCTAATGAAAGTCCTCCCCAACCCATCGTTTTACCTGTGGATGGTGCCCATGAGGTTTTGGGAGGGGGAATACTGGCTCCCAATGAAAAAGGCAAGGCTGAATTGCATTTACACGCAGCGCTGGGAAGAGCAGGTGCTACGTTAACCGGATGTTTAAGGCAGGGTGTCTCAACATGGTTGGTGGGAGAGGTTATAATCTATGAAATCCTGGGCACAAATGCCGAGCGAATTATGGACACTAAAAGTGGATTTCGTCTTTTGAAAGTCTGAACTTTATAGCGGAATAAGTATTTTCTAGGTTCCGAACATCTTAACAGCAGCTTCTGCTAATGCCACAAACCCGCCGGGAATAACTCCAAACAGGAAGACGGCAACGCAACATAAGCCCAGCGCGATTCGAAGAGCAATGGATGACGGAACTTTCTCTTGAGACGACGGTTCGCCAACCCACATTACCTTGACTACCTTTAAATAATAGAAAGCTGAAATAACGCTATTTATTACGGCGATAATAACAAGCCAGAGCAAGCCATGCTGCACGGCACCGCTGAAGATATAGATTTTAGCAATAAGGCCGCCGGTTGGCGGCAAACCGATCAATGAGATCAGACAGAAACTTAACGCCAGGGTGAGCAATGGTGCTCTCTTTATCATACCGGTGAAATCGCTGATTTCGTCAGTTTTAATTTTATTTGTTATGGCAATAATTGCGAAAAATGCACCGAGGTTAGTCACCGCATAACTCATAAGGAAAAATGCTAATCCGCTTCGCCCGGCAACTATTTCAGCATTCGCCGTTATTCCAACAGTGGCCAGACCAACCAGAAGATAACCTGCTTGAGCGATACTGGAGTACCCGAACAACCGCTTGATATTGCTCTGCATCAGCGCCGCAACATTACCAACGGTCATAGTAATCGCGCTGAGCACGGCAATTAATATTCCCCAGTCAACACTTAACCAGGCTGGTTGTCCAAAAAGAGCCAGCATAACGCGGGTAACCACCGCAAAGCCGGCTGCTTTGCTGGCCACAGAGAGATAGGCCGTTATCGGCGTGGGTGCTCCTTCATAGACATCGGGTACCCACATGTGGAAAGGAAAACTGGCTATCTTGAAGCCGAAACCCGCTACAATGAGCACAACCCCTGCCAGCAGGGCCGGATTTTGAATAATACTTTGAACAGGTAATGACCTGATAATATCCGCAGCACAAACCATGCAGGTCTTGCCGGTAAGACCATAGATAAATGTCATCCCATAGAGAAGTACGGCCGAAGCAACAGCCCCCAAAAGCAAATATTTCAGTCCGGACTCGGTAGATTTACTGTCTTTCAAGAAACTGGTCAATACATAAAGGGAGATACCGGTCAATTCCAGAGCTACAAATATCGTAATCAAATCAGCGGCAGCGGACAATAGCATCATGCCCAACGCCGAAATGAGCAGCAGGGCATAATATTCACCCTGAAAATTGTTAAACTTCTGGACATAGTCCTGAGAAGCTAAAATCACCAGGATGGCCGCAGCCGCGAGCAACAGTTTAAAGAAAAGAGCAAAGCGGTCGACAGCCAGCATGGCAAAAAAGATATCTGTAGAAGGAATGTTCCACATGGAAAGAGAAAACCCGGCGGACACAATCAAACCGGCAATACTTACATAAGCCAAAATCTTTTTCTGCCGTATGAACAGGTCCAGCAGAATTACCACCAGGGCAAAAACGAGGATGGTAAGCTCTGGTGCCAGTAAAGGAAATTCACTTATTATTGATGACATCTGATTATAAACCTATCAATTTAACTATGGGGACGATACCCATCTTTATTACATTAGTAAGAATTGCCGGATAGATGCCGACTAACAAAATGGCGAAAACAAAAGAAAAAATACAGACCTTCTCAACTTGTGTCGGCATCAGGGACGCCTGCATATTTCTCTATCGGAGCGCCATAAAAGACTCTCTGCAGCATCCAGAGTATGTAGCCGGCGGTGAAGACAATCCCAAACACGCCAAGAAGTGTGTAAATCTGGATTCCGGCAAATGCAGTGCTTGAGAAACAGCCGATAAAGGTAATGAACTCGGCAATAAAGCCACTGGTTCCCGGCAATCCCAAGCGATGCCAATCCGGCAATACTAAAAATGACTGTGATGACGGGCATTTGCCTGGCGAGACCACCGAGCGTGGTCATATTTCGATTATGAGTTTTGTCATAAACGAGGCCTACCATAGCAAACAGAAGGCCTGTAATAATACCGTGGCTGAACATTTGAAGTGCAGCTCCGGTGAGGCTGATCTCAGTCAAGGCAAATATACCCAGCAGGACATAACCCATGTGGCTGACACTGCTGTAGGCTATTAAACGTTTCAAATCTGTTTGCCTCATGGTGACCGCAGCACCATACAGGACACCAATGATTGCCAGAGTTACAAGCAATGGGGCAGCCTGTCTGGCAATATCGGGCAGGATACTGACACATAAGCGAATCATGCCGTAGCCACCCATTTTAAGGAGTGCTCCAGCCAGGATAACGCTCACCGCAGTAGGGGCATCGGTATGAGCATCAGGCAGCCAGGTGTGTAACGGAAACATGGGCAATTTAATCGCAAATCCGATAAACAACAGGAAAAACATTCCCGCGAGTGGAATAACTGGTTTGGCCAGAGCCAGCTTTGAACCCACCTCCATCATGTTCAGACTGCCGGTAGTGAAATAGACGGTGAAAATTCCAGCCAGCATCAGGGCGCTTCCGGTAAGCGTGTAAATAACATACTTGATAGATGAATATTCTTTTCTGCCGCTACCCCAGACTGAAATCAGGAAATACATGGGCACAAGCTCCAGTTCCCAGAACAGGAAAAACAGGATGAGGTCCAGCGAACAAAAAACACCCAGTATGCTTGTTTCCAGTAATAATAACCAGATGAAGTATTCCCGCGGTCTCAGTTGAATTTTCCATGATACCAGCACGGCAAGGACACCGAGGAAGGTCATCAGTATAACCAGCGGTAGACTTAAACCATCTACACCGAGATGGTAAAAACTGTTGATGGCAGGTATCCAGGGAACTATTTCTTCAAATTGGATTTTGCCTATAGCCCCGTTTGTACGATCGAAAAGACAAAAAACAGCAATCGATACCGCAAAGGCAGCCAACGCCGCAACCAGAGCTGTTAATTTGATTGCTTTTGTTTTGTCCTTGGGCAACAAAGCAATAACGACCACCCCCAGTAAGGGAAGTCCAAGTATGATCGTTAATAAATACGAGTTCAAACTAGTCTACCTCAAGCAAATATAATCATACAGATAGCAATCGCTACAATGCCAAATGCAATGGTCATTGCGTATACCTGCAGCTGACCGGTTTGTACTTGACGCAGGGCTCTGCTTGCTCCTCCGGTGCTCTGCGCAACACCATTCACGGCACCATCAACTACCCGGGTGTCGAAGAAAGCAAATGCTCTGAAAATCCCATCGACCAGCACCTTCTTGACGATAATATTTTCATAAAGCTCATCCAGGAAATATTTCCGCGAGAAAAGCACATATAATGGTTTAAATATGCGGCCCACGGCTTCAGCTGAAATCCATTTAGCACCGTACATTGCATAAGCCAGAAGAATTCCACAGATCGCTACAGCCAGGGATAGCAGTGGTATCGGATGAGCCAGTACACCAAAGAAACCTTCAATAAAACTATGCGGTGCTTCTGCTCCAGCGCCTCCGTGCCCCATGAAAGCACCAAAACCTCCGGTTATATTGAGAAACCCTGAGAATACAGACGGGATGGCCAGGAGTACCAGCGGTATGACCATTACTCTGGACGATTCATGCGGAGTTTGATGAGCCCCTGCGGCACCGTGACTGCTGTGGGCATGCTCAGCAGCGGTACCACCCCTGTATTTGCCTGTAAAGGTGAGGAAAACAGCTCTAAACATGTAGAAAGCAGTCATAAACACGGTAATCATTGCCAGCGCAAAAAGCGTTGGATTCTTCAGTGCCGAAGCAAGAATTTCATCCTTGCTCCAGAACCCGGATAACGGCCATATCCCGGCCAGGCTAAGGGACCCGATCAGGAAAGTGACAAAGGTCCAGGGCATCATCTTGCGCAATCCGCCCATCAGCCTCATATCAAATGTGCCGGTGCTGTGGTTAACACTGCCGGAACCAAGGAAAAGCAGAGCTTTAAAGAAAGCGTGGTTAAACAGGTGGAATATACCGATTGCAACACCACCGGTACCCAGACCCAGCATCATATATCCAAGCTGGCTGATAGTGGAATAGGCCAGCACGCGTTTTATGTCGTTCATGACCAGGCCCATGGTGGCAGCAAATATAGCGGTAATGCCTCCGATTATGGCCACAGTGTTCATTGCTTCCAGTGAATGCTCGAACAATGGATACATTCGAGCCACCAGGAATACTCCCGCTGCCACCATGGTTGCAGCATGGATAAGTGCACTCACCGGAGTTGGGCCTTCCATGGCGTCGGGCAGCCAGACATGAAGGGGAAACTGGGCTGATTTACCCATTGCGCCCATGAAAATACCCATGGCAACCCAGGTAAGTACCACTCCTCCCAGGGTTCCTGCTGCCACAAGCGCGTGTAATTCCTTGATATCGAAAGTGTGCGTCTGGGTAAATACAAGCAGAATAGCAGCCAGAAAACCAAGGTCGCCGAAACGGGTTACGATAAATGCCTTTTTAGCTGCATTGGCCGCGGATGGACGATGAAACCAGAAACCAATAAGGAGATAAGAACCTAAACCTACCCCCTCCCAGAACACAAACATCATGAGCAAACTTGAAGAAGTAACCAGCCCGAGCATGCAGCCGGTAAATAGAGACATAAAGGCATAATAACGGTGATAGCCGGGATCGCCATCCATATAGCCTTGAGAGTAGATTTGAACCATCAGGCTGACGCCGGTGACTACGACCAGCATTATTGCTGTTAGTGAATCTATCAGCAGACCTGCGCTGAAGTTCATAGTGCCGACGGTTAACCATGGTATGCTTGCTATCTCCAGCACATGTTCTGGAGCCCTTATGACTTCGACAAGCACCCACAGGGACAGAACAAAAGAGATACCGATTGCGGCTATAGTTACATAGCCGCCCAGTTTGGGACGATCGATTGAAAAATGGCCTCAGGATAAAAGCAATAATTACCAGCGACAGAAAAGGCAATAATACTATTATCCAGGGAATCTGATGTGGCATTAGAGTTTTCTTAAGACCTCCTCGACAACATGCACTCTTTTCCTGGACACCATGATGCGGTATGAGGACAATTCTTTGGAGGTGTAGTTACCCGGCTCCCGCAAAAGCTTTGTCGGTATCCCCTCACCTTCGAAAAACTCCTTCCACATTTCGGCTATTATTAAATTGGTTGCGCTTTTAACTTGAACCCACATTTCTTTAACTCTTTACCACTTTGTTAAATTGAATTTATCGACGTTTATGGTTTCCCGGTTGCGATAAATTGTTATGATAATTGCAATTCCCACAGCCGCTTCGGCAGCTGCTACCGCCATAACGAACATGGCAAACACCTGCCCGGTCAGAGCCAGTGGCGTTATATAACGCGAAAAAGCAACCAGCGAAATATTTACTGCATTAAGCATTATTTCAATACACATTAAAATGATCACAACGTTACGTTTGGCAAGAACGCCATATAATCCGATACTGAAAAGAATTGCGGATAAGATCAGATAATGCGTTAAGCCTATTGTCATTCGCCTACTTCTCCCTCAATAACACTATAGCGCCTAATACCGCAGTAAGCAGCAAAATAGCCGTCATCTCAACCGGCAGCAAATAGCCGCCTGCTCCCAATAATTTCTCACCAAGGAGGACAACTGTGTTCTCCGCGGGTGGTTTAGAACTAATCGTCCAATTAGAACTTGCTGCCGTAAACACAAGGGTTAAAAACAGCAAAACGCTCACCAGGATAGCCGGCAAACGGAATTTACCCGAAGGATTTCCGTGGTGAACATCCCGGGTAAGCATGATTCCAACCAGCAGCAGAATCGATATGGCTCCCACATAGACCAGAATCTGTACCACGGCCAGAAAATCGGCGTTTAATGTGATGTAAATCCCGGCTATAGTCAGAAAAAGCAAAATGAGTGCCAGGGCAGCTCGAAAGACATCGCGGATAATCACTACAGCCAGAGCGGCTATCACAGCTACCGCAGCCAGAATCCAGAAAATAAAATCAGACACCGAATCCCCTCTTCTTGCTCAAAGGAAGGAAATCCGATTTTTGACCGCCTTCCTTTAACTTTTTATTACCGAATATCAGTAAGCTCTGCTTGGGCTGCTTAGCCTCGATGGTGGGTCGGAAGTAACCGCTGGGTTGTCTTAAGTCGGAAGGCATCAGATCTTCCTTGCTCAGAATCAGTTTAGTACGCCGGTACTGTGCTCGTTCGTAACCAAGGCCCATAGCCAGGGCATCATAAGGACATGATTCAACACATAGCCCGCAGAACATACAGCGTCCGGTATCCACCTCAAATTTATCAACGATATACCTGTTCTCTTCGTTGCTTCCGTGAGTAACCAATATAATATTCCCCTGGGGGCAGCTCTTGGTGCAGGTACCACAGCCGGTACATTTATCAACAAACCAGACCAGGTCATTTCCCCGGGCACGCCGCGAGATTACCAGTTTTTCTTCAGGATATTGCACTGTTATCGGTGTTCGGAACAAATGCTTGAAGGTAAGAGCCAGCCCTTTGACAATACCAAGGCCGTAGTTATCGAACTTCAACTCTGCCTCCTCCAAGTGTAAATAGCCTTGACCATAGCAGGATTAAAACACCGGCTAAAATAAAGTTCACCACGACCATTATCCAGGGCAGAGATGCTGGCAGCCACAGCTTTTCTATGGCCACGATAAAAAGGTTAATGATTGCCATCGGCAATAGCCCTTTCCAGGCAAAACTCATCAGCTGGTCTACCCGCATCCTGGGAAGAGTGGCACGAATCCAGACGATAACGAAAAAGACAATAATCATTTTAATCAAAAGCCAGATTATCGGAGGTAAAAAGGGCCCCTGCCAACCGCCCAGGAAAAGCGTGGAAATAACAGCTGCATATACTACGGCGTGCCCGTATTCGCCCAGATAAAACATGGCAAATTTCATTCCTGAATACTCGGTATGGTAACCGGCCACAATTTCCGAATCGGCCTCAAGCAGGTCAAATGGACATCGGTTCATCTCGGCAAGCGCCCCGATGAAAAAAATCGCGAAACCGAGCGGTTGGATCAAGAAAAACGGTATCGTCTGCGACTCTACAATCTTGCTCATCGATAGAGAGCCTACCATTAAAACCACGCCCACAATGGATAGCACAATGGGGAACTCATAGCTTACCATCTGGGCTATAGTCCGCATTGCTGCTATCAGAGCATATTTGCTGTTTGATCCCCAGCCAGCCATAAAAATTCCCACCGTCGATAAGGAACTGATTGCCACGATATACACTATGCCCACATTAAGATCGGTAAAGATGACCCCCTGATGTATCGGCACAACCGCAAAAATCAGTAAAATCGGAATAAAAACGACCAGTGGTGCCAGGAAATGAATTATTTTGTCGGCTTTATCCGGAACGATATCCTCTTTTAACAACACCTTTACTGCTGTGGCAATAGGCTGAAAAATCCCTTCAGGTCCAAGCCGATTGGGGCCGAGGCGTATTTGAAATCTGGCCAGAAGCCGGCGTTCGATGTAGATAAATACTATGACCATAATAAGGATGAAGGCAAGTATGATGATAATGCCGACCAGGGCAGAGACCAAAAACGCTACCCAGTCCAGACCCTGCCAGGTACCTTTAAGCAATAAATAGAGTTGCTCGAGTAAGGTCATTACCTGTCTATCTCTCCCATACAAATATCGATGCTGCCAAAAGTCAGTATTAAGTCGGCAATTTTCCAGCCGATGACCATATCACGAAAAGCAGTAAGATTAATCAATTCAGAAGAGCGGACATGCAAACGGTAAGGAGCAATGGAATTGTCGCTCACAATATAGAATCCAAGTTCTCCCTTGGGGGCTTCAATGCGCGTATAAACCTCACCCGCAGGCGGATGCAGCAACGCCGGCACATCAGCGCAGATTGAACCTTTGCCGGCAACTGGGCAATCGCCTGTTCCAGTATTCTGAGGCTTTGCTGCATTTCCAGTATTTTAATCCAGTAACGGTCATAGCAGTCGCCGGCAGCCCCGACCGGCACATCAAAAGTGAACCTATCATAAATCGAATAGGGATCGGCTTTACGCAAATCCCATTTGACGCCGCTGGCCCGCAGAACCGGTCCGCTGGCACCGCTATTAATTGCCAGGTCCTTGGGTAAAATACCTACACCCTTGCACCTTGCCAGCAAAATCTCATTCCCCGATAAAAACTGGTTGTATTCCTTGATAAACTGCGGCATTTCGGCCATGAATTTTTTCAAGGCCGGCAAAAAATCGTCCGGTATGTCGTGGCTCACCCCGCCAATACGCATATAGTTATAGAGAAGCCTCTGGCCGCAAACCATCTCAAATAAATCGACAATTTTCTCCCTCTCACGCCACATATAAAGGACCGGAGTCATCATGGCTCCCATATCGTTGAGCATAAACCCTACGCCCATCAGATGGCTGGAAATGCGCATCATTTCGGCTATGATAATCCTCAAATATTCAGCTCGTTCCGGAACCTTTATCCCGGCCAGTTTTTCCACGGCAAGCACATAAGCAAAATTATTCGTCATCGAGGCTACATAATCCAGCCTGTCAGTCAATGGAATAATCTGGGTATACGTTCTTCCTTCAGCCAGCTTCTCGATGCCGCGGTGGAGGTAACCGAAAATGGGTTCGACATCAACAACAACTTCGCCATCAAGTGTAACTCTCATTCGAAACACACCATGGGTCGAAGGGTGCTGCGGCCCCATATTGAGTATCATAGGCTGAGTTTTCAATGGCATGTTATAGATAATCCTTCCTCAGAGGATGTCCCTCGAATCCCTCCCACAGTAATAGCCGTTTCATGTTGGGATGACCGTTGAAAGTAATACCCATCAAGTCATAAACCTCGCGCTCCTGGAAATCGGCACTTCGCCAAAGTTTAACCACAGAGGGTACCTGAGGGTTATCTTTATCGTAGCATCGCGTCTTTAAAGTCAGCATATGGTTATGGTTCAGTGAGACTAAATGGTAGACTACCTCGAAATAATCCTCGTAATCTACAGAAGTGATATCAGATAAGAAGTTAAAATCGAGACTCCGCGGCATTTTTCAGGTGTTCAGCAATCTGATAGAGAAACGTGCCGTCAACGATTATCGAACTCCTGTCAGCCGATTCGACTGAACCCGGGAAAGTTTGAACTATGGTCCTGGCTATTTCTTCGCCATTCAATTGTTTTGCTTTTTTACTTTGAACTTCCATATGAATCATCGTCTCAGATATGAGCTTATTTCTTCTTTTCCAGCCTTGGCGAACTGCCCTTCACAATTTTTTGCTGAAGCTGATTAATACCATAAATGAGCCCTTCCGGCCTGGGGGGACACCCCGGTATATAGACATCAACCGGTATTATGCGGTTAACCCCGGGAACTACACTATACGATTCCCTGAATGTGCCGCCGCTGATAGCGCAAACACCCATGGCAATTACCCATTTCGGTTCCGCCATCTGATCGTAAATCTTTTTCACGGCGGGAGCCATTTTCCAGGTCAATGTCCCGGCTACAATCATCAGGTCGGCCTGTCTCGGCGACCAGCGGAATATATCCATGCCCCAGCGTGTTACATCAAAGCGCGAAGCTGCTGTGCCGATCATTTCAAATGCACAGCATGCCAATCCAAACATCAGAGGGAATGTAGAGCGTGCACGTGCCTGGTCAATCACAAAATTCAGGGAAGTGAGCAGAATATTACGCTGTAGCTCCTGTTCCATCCAGGCATCCGAATCCGGAATCGGTTGCTGGGAACCTTCTCTCAGCCGTACAATTCTGGTACATTCAGCAGCGTCGATCTGGGCAAGGGAAGGTATTTTTGGTTTTTCTACTTCCACTGCAATGCTCCCTTAACCCAGGCATAGGTATACCCAACCATAATAATAAAGAAAAAGATAACGATGGCAAGCAACCCGAATACATCCAAGGTCATTCAGATTCACTGCCCAGGGATATAGAAATACTGAAAGCACGTCCAGCGCTACAAACATTACGGCAAAGATGTAGTATCTGAAATTAAACTGTACCCATGCTTCCCCCACCGGTTCCATGCCGCATTCATAAATAGATGCTTTGGTAGGGTTATTTTTACGGGGAACAATCCCCAAAAATGCCAAGAATCAGGGGAATAAGCGGCATTAAAACGGTAAACAGGATGGCTGCGATAACGAGTATACCAATATAACCATATTGTGCTAACAAGGACGGTATCTCCCTCACGAAAAATTGCCGTTTCGAAGTATATCATAAAGGTTAATAGAGTACAATAGGTTTCGAAAGCAAAACTTGACTAAAGATTAACGCGGCCTATAATACATTCTTTGTCATGCGTATTACTGGCGGTAGTGCCCGGGGAATGACACTTAAGGTACCTCTCAAATGTCAGATTCGTCCTACGACTGATAGGGTGAGGGTGGCCATATTTTCAATATTGGCGTCATCGGCAAGCAGCTGGTCACGTTGTCTTGACCTCTATGCCGGTACCGGTGCCCTTGGCATTGAAGCTCTAAGCCGGGATGCGCAATGGGTTGACTTCATTGACCAGGAACCCCGCTGTTGTGCTATCATTAAGCAGAATCTGGAGAAAGCTGGGTTTGCCCAAAAAACGCATGTATATTGCCGTCATGTTTCTAAAGCTCTCGCCTTTCTTGAACAGTACTTACGATGTCATATTTATGGACCCGCCTTATTCTGACACCACTACGGGAGACTATTTTGATGCAACTGGACAGCCCGAAGCTCATCGGAGAATCTTCGCTCATAGTAATTCCCCACGCCACGCGTTCTCCGTTAGCCGAGACTTACGGCAGACTGCATTTGATAAAACAAAGGCGACATGGTGATACCTGTATTTCAATATTCGCCAGGGAGGATTATAATTGACTATCGCTATTTATCCCGGAAGCTTTGATCCCATAACAAACGGCCACATCGATATAGCACGACGTGCTGCCTCTATTTTCGAGCAAGTTAATTATCGGTGTATATGACCGGCCCAACAAACAAATTCTCTTTTCTGTCGGTGAAAGAGTCAAACTGGCTAAAAAAGCCCTTGCCCATCTTAAAAATGTCACAGTGACACCTTATTCAGGCCTGACTGCGACCTATGCCAAAAAATTAGGGGCCAAAGTGATGGTGAGAGGTTTACGGATGAGCTCCGATTTTGAATGGGAGTTTGAGATGGCTATGGTTAATCAGAAGATTGCTCCTGAACTTGAAGTAGTCTGTCTCATGACCAGTCTGCAATATCAGTTCTTGAGTTCCACCCTGCTTAAGGAAGCTGCCGAGTTGGGAGCATCTCTGGAGGGGATGGTACCGGAATATGTGGCCAAGGCACTTCGCAAGAAATTTGGATTGATTAATTAAAAAGCGTAAAATTGTGACAGAAAAAAATACGAGGAGGACAAACTAGAAATGTCTTACAAAATAACCGATGATTGTATAAGCTGTGGTGCCTGTGAATCAGAATGTCCCAACAAGGCAATCAGCGAAGGTGATACCATCTATAAGATTGATCCTGAAAAATGCTCCGAATGTGTCGGTGCTCATGCTTCTTCCAAATGTGCAGAGGTTTGCCCTGTAGATGCCTGCATTCCTGATCCTGCCCACAAGGAAACCAAGGAACAGTTGCTGGCTAAGTGGAAGAAGATACATCCCGGCGAAACACCAAAAACCTAAACCGCACCGGTAAATCAGTCACATGCAGCCCTGGGAATGGAGTGGTAATTCCCTACTTTCCCAGGGTTTTCGCTTTATCATATGCCGCACTTACCGCGAGGAGGAGGGCAGAACGCAATCCTCCGGCTTCGAGTTGCAGTAGCCCTTCAGTAGTGGTGCCTCCCGGTGAAGTTACCATATTCTTCAACTCTGCAGGATGTTTGGTTGTTGTTTTAACTGAGCGGGCTGATCCTATTACCGTCTCCAGCACCAGTTTCTCCGCAATTGTACGAGGTAAACCGATGTGAACCCCGGCATCGATCAGAGCCTCGATGATCAGGAAAATATACGCAGGACCGCTGCCGCTCACCGCAGTTGCCATATCGATATATTTCTCATTGGAAACGTACATTTCTTCGCCGCATGCTGCCAGAACCGACTTTACCTGCTCCTTTTGACGCTCGCTGACGGCGGCAGAAGCCGTCCATACCGTCATCCCTTCACCAATTTGCGCCGGCATATTGGGCATTGCCCTGACCAGGAAATTATGCTTTAAACCCTGTCGCAAAGTTTCCATTGTGACACCGGCAGCTATGGAGAGTACTACCTGTTTGGCGGTCAATTTCCCCAGTTCCGGCAGCACAGTGGTCATATCCTGGGGTTTTATTGCCAGAACTATTACCTCTGCTTTGCCGGTCGCTTCCCTGTTGCTGGCGGTTACATTAACGCCATAGTTCTTTTTCAGGATATCACGCCTTTTTTGGCTGACATCGCTGACGGTTACATCTTTAGGTAATGCTCCACCTTTGGCTATTAAGCTCTTAATCAGAGCTTCGCCCATAGTCCCGCCGCCGATAAAACTTATTTTCATTATCGCTCTCCTTCTGCCGAAAATGGCTCTGCCTATTCTCACCATGGTTGCTCCTTCTTCGATAGCTACCTCAAAATCGTCGCTCATTCCCATGGAAAGGTGCTCCAAACCCAATCTATCTCGCATTAAACGTAATTCTCTGAAGATGGGACGTACTTCTTCCGGGTCGTCAGCTACCGGCGCAATGGTCATCAACCCGCTCACTTTTAAATTCGGCAATCTCTTTATTTCATTCAAAGCGCTTTCCACCTCTTTCATTTCAAAGCCGTTCTTGGTGGTTTCTTCGGAAATGTTGACCTGGAGCAAAACCGGCAATACTCTCCGAGTTGCCTGTTTGTTCAACACATGCGCCAGGTGAACCGAATCGATACTATGAATTATATCAAAAAGCCCTGCTGCCAGCCTTGCCTTATTGCTCTGAAGGTGGCCAATCATATGCCAGGAAACTTGCGGCCGGATGGTATCAAGCTCTCGAATTTTAAGTTCCGCTTCCTGAATGCGGCTTTCACCAAAATCCCTCATCCCATAATCAAAGGCGGCTTTAATAGTTGAAGATGGTAGACCTTTGGTTACCCCAACCAGCTTGACATCTGCGGGTTTCCGATGGCTCCGCTCGCAGGCTTCAGCAATCCGCCGCCTCACTTCCTCGAAGTTCGCCTGTAAAGTATCCATATTAAATCAGTTAAGGTTTCTTGAATCCGACCGTGTAGTTAAAGAAATTCCCAAATATAAGCCCAAGCTGGAAAAACATGTTTTCCCCTGATTGCCTTAGCTAAAATAAGCCAGAGGATAGGGAACGCCATGAGGATGATAAAGATTTATAAAATATTTCACTCGCTGTCGACCCTATTTTCTGCCTCTTTTAAAGCTTTTTCCAATTCAAGGATCTTGCCTTGAAATGTTTCAGCACTTCAGAACACTTTATATATGCACTTTTATGCATTAGTAGGTCTCCTGCATTATCAACTTGATATGACTTACCATCCCTAATATCCAGTTTTTTAAGCTCATAAAGCATACCACCATAATCAGCCTCATCTTCAATCCCCGATGTATCGATAATAACTATTCTGTCGCATGAAATTTTATGACTAACATCACTCGATTTCATTGCAACTAAAACCCTCCTCTATTTTTCTCCACTTAGAATTGATTGTTACTCTCACCATATTCCCTTAGTCTTCTTTCAACAATACCAAATTTCATGCGTTGCTCATTATGAACTAAGGCCGCATTATATAGCTCCTCTAACTGGTTGTAGAGTTTAAATGAGAATCTACCTTTAAAATTTCTAAACGGTGTTTGGTTGATATATTGATCGAACAAACCTTGCTCTTTTTCACTCGGTCCGACAATAAAAAATAGCGTAGGATATCTTCTTGGTATTTTTAATAGCCTATCTAGGCCGGATTTAACTCGGGTCGTTTCTTCTACCTCAAAAGCATATACCGGATACAAACCATAGTCATCTTCGTCAAACCATAGAGCATCTATCTCTCTTATTTTAGCTAAATTCGGTCCCTTAAAAATTTCCGCACAATCAGTAACGCTTACAAAATCTCTTAATGGTTTCTCTTGAAAATATCTTATAGTCTGATCGTGGGGAGGCACATAAGTTTCATAACCGTAAATCTTCCCAACTGCTACCAACATCCCTTGAGCAATTCCATGATCGATGTCTGGCTTTTTGGTAAAACTTTGTGGTTCAGGTTCAATATGAGCTTCTGTAGTAACCCGGTAAATACCGCTTCTTTCAGGTGGTACTGGTTCAAAAATCTTGTATTGGCGGACAACACGCCTAATAGTATCCTTCCAAGTTGGGTTTGTCTTTGTCTTAGGATGATTTTCGACTATCTTGTTGATTTCAGAGAGATGCCCCTCTCCACCCAATTCTAACAAAGCATCCCTGACAATATCTTTCCAAGTTAGTTGATGACAATTCATTTATAATGCACCTATAAAGCCGATTCTAATAGCCTTTGCTATCCCACCACGATATTTATCAACCGCCCGGGCACGTAGATGATTTTGGCAGGTTTTTTACCTTCCAGGTATCCTTTGATTTTCTCCCGTCCCAGAGCCAGCTGCTTGAGCCTCAGCTTCCGATATAGACACAGGTACGGTAACTTTGTCCCGCAGCTTGCCGTTCACCTGAATAATCAGCGGAACTTCATCTTCTCTGGCCAGGTCTTCGTCCCATTGAGGCCACTGCTGATTATGAATGCTGTACGAATAACCGGTTAAAGTCCACAGCTCTTCAGTCATATGAGGAGCCGAAGGCGCCAGGAGCAACAACAAATCTTTTATCGCTTCCTTCCAGGTTGCTTCTGATACATTGCTTTCTTCCTCTATTTTAGCCAGATAATTGGTAAATTCCATAAGTGCCGCCAGCATGGTATTGAAGCGGAACCGTTCCATATCCTCCGTTGCTTTCCTGATAGTCTTGTGTATAAATCGCTTGAGCTCTTTTTCAGCGTCAGGGCTGACGGTTTTAGGTGAGTAATCAGCTACTGCCAGATTCCAAACACGGTTCAGCCAGCGGTTCATTCCGACAATGCCATTATCATTCCATTCCCCGCCCTGTTCCCAGGGACCCACGAACATCAGATAGACACGGACTGTATCAGCCCCCAGTTCGCCCACATAGGTATCCGGCGTCACCACATTGCCTTTGGACTTGCTCATCTTATCGCCTTTGTAGATGATCAGACCCTGATTAAATAGTTTGGTGAAAGGTTCACCAAATTGAACTATCCCGATATCCCGTATCGCCTTGGTAAAAAAGCGGGCGTAGAGAAGGTGCATGTTCGCATGTTCTGCGCCACCGGTATACAGGTCCACCGGCATCCAGAACTTCATTTTTTCCTTATCAAAAGGATAAGTATCATGATGGGGCTGGTGTAACGCAGAAAATACCATGAGGAGCACATGAAAGTATCCATGGTATCTGTCTCACGCTGTGCTGGTGACGAGCATTTTGGACAGGTTGTGTTAACGAACGACTCACAATACTTCAACGGTGATTCTCCGGTCGGTTTAAACTCCGCATCAGGGGGCAGCAGAACGGGGAGGTCCTTCTCCGGCACCGGTACAATGCCGCATTTCTCACAATAAATCATCGGGATCGGCGCACCCCAGTAACGCTGGCGGGAAATGAGCCAGTCACGTATTCGGTAGGTGGTCGCCCGTTTGCCCCAGCCTTTCGCTTCCATAAAATCGCAGATTGCACCAAAAGCTTTATCGTTCGGCATACCGTTAAATTGCCCTGAATTGACCATAGTGCCAGACTCAACCCAGGCAGCTATCAAGCTCTTTGCCATCCCATTCCGGCGGAGCAATGACCACCCGGATGGGAAGGTTGTACTTTTTAGCGAATTCAAAATCCCGCTGGTCATGTGCCGGAACCGCCATCACCGCGCCGGTACCATAGCTGGGTAACACATAGTCAGCAATCCAGATAGGTACTTTTTCTCCATTTACCCGGTTTATGACATAGCTTCCCAGGAAAACTCCAGTCTTCTCTTTCTCAACCGAAGTTCTCTCAATCTCGGTTTGCCGCAAGGTCTGGTAGATGTACTTTTCTACCTCAGCTTTTCGCTCGGTGTGGTGAGCCTGGCCACCAGAGGATGCTCCGGAGCCATTACAAAAAAGGTGACTCCAAAAATAGTGTCGGGACGGGTGGTAAATACTCTGATTTCCTTTTCTTCGTACGCCCTTGTGTTCCAATCCAAAGGACAGGTCAGCGCCAACGCTTTTCCCTATCCAGTTTTTCTGCATTATCTTGATACGTTCAGGCCAGTCTATCTGTGCTGTGGTCCAATAATTCTTCGGCGTAGTTGGTGATGCGGAAAAACCATTGTTCAAGCGATTTTCTGACTACCGGAGTATCACAACGTTCGCAGGATCCATCGTCCACAACCTGTTCATTGGCCAGCACCGTCTGGCATTTGGAGCACCAGTTCACCGGCGCTTTAGCCCGGTATGCCAGGCCTGCTTCATAGAGTTTGAGAAAAAACCACTGCGTCCACTTATAATATTCGGGTACACAGGTAATAACCTCCCGGCTCCAATCATACGTTGCGCCAATGGTCTTAAGCTGTTTACGCATATTTTCGATATTGTTCATTGTCCAGGTATAAGGATGAATACCGCGGCTTATGGCAGCATTTTCTGCGGGCAGCCCGAAAGCATCAAATCCTATGGGATGAAGCACGTTGAAACCCTGCATCCGCCTGAACCTTGCCTGAACATCTGAAGGGGCCATTGCATACCAGTGCCCGATATGAAGGTCTCCTGAAGTATAGGGAAACATGGTCAAAGCATAAAATTTAGGGCGGGGATCATCCTCTTTAACTTCGTATAAGTGGTCATCCGCCCATTTTTTCTGCCATTTTTTCTCAATTTCCTGGGGATTGTATTTAAGAGCAGTTTTCATAATGGGCTGATTTTATATTGTTGAGCATAGAGAGTCAACCGCTCACTTCCTGATCCCTTCCTTTAAGGTTGAACTAAAATGATGGTGATAGCGTTAGTGACAGCCACATTATAATCTGTATTACAAGAGCAACTAATACAATACCTAATGGAAGAATTGAAAGAGCTATTAGCCACTTCTTTTTAGCTTTTATTCCTCCAATAAGCATTAGATATTCCAATAACAAGTATTATTATTAAACCTAAAACTACTATATCCATGTAATGCGCTCCTTACAAAAATAATTTTGAGTTTCAATAGCTGATGTTGTTTATAGTTCTTAATTAAAAAATATCTCATAACAAAATGCAATTTGAGTTTAATGTTTATTGTAGGAATTATGGCGAGCTTAGTCCCATTTTGCGTATTTGACTGGTGTGGAGCTATAGTAAAGTATAAATATTCATGAATTGTACAAATGTAATTAGTAAAACCGGTGAGAAAAATATGAGCCCATCGGAATTTCGTGAGACTGCCAGGAAAAATGTTCTGAATAAAGAGCAACAAGAATTATTATCCCGGAAGATTAGTGACCTATCACTCAAAATCCAGGGCACACGACTTGAGGCACTTATCGGTGAACTCTATCAAGAGTTGGAAAAAGCAGGCATCTCCTTCAAGCCAAAAACATATCTGGCTGATGAATGGGGCTGTCCTCATGGGGTTCCCGTGATAGGGATTCCCTTCTACCTGGCGAACCCTGAATTGTCAAAGCTGGAAGGTGAATTAACCGGGATAGAAGCTGAGGATGAAGCGGAAGTGATGATGTATCTCCGTCATGAGGCCGGACATGCATTCAATTATGCATATCGCTTATACAGGAAGCCGGAATGGCGCCAGCTATTTCGGGAGATTTTCGCAGCCCTACCAGGAGAATTATCAGCCAGTACCTTTTAGCGCCAAGTTTGTGCGTCACATACCGGGCTGGTACGCACAGAAACATCCTGATGAGGATTTTGCGGAAACCTTCGCTGTATGGCTCACGCCTGGCTCAGATTGGCAGAAACAGTACGCTGACACTCCGGCTCTGGCTAAATTAATGTATGTTGATAAAATGGTACGCAAATACGGTCAGAAGCCGCCGGTCGTTACTGATGAGAAGCTGGATACGCCAGTGCAAGAGCTGACGATGACTCTGGATAGATGGTACGAAACGGGTAGAGATACTAACCACATCAGTCTCAACCTCCATCGCACTCTCAACAACGACTTGCGAAGACTGTTCCCTGCAGAGCAGGGACAACCGGCGGTGGATGTCCTTCGGGCTAATCGCAAACAACTGATTCGAGAGGTGAATTACTGGACTGGTATTAACCGTGAGCTCCTGAGTGCTCTAATCGATGAATTGCTGGAGCGGGTCCAATTTCTCGAGCTCAAGATAGAACCTGAACAAACCGCAACACAAATGGTGAGTGTGTCGGTATTCATCACCACTCTGGTCATGAACTACTTGTACCGGGGTCAATTTGTAGACACCTGATATTGTCCTGATTGGAAAGGAGGCTAACGAGATGGATAAACTCAAGATTTCTGTGCTGTTCTGGGAAGAGCGTAGTCAAGGAAGGAACCAAGCACGATGAAGTGGTAGATGAGGTCGCCGGAGCTTTGTCCGAAGGCGGGCACAAAGTATCATTAATCGGAATAAGCGACGATTTACGCGAACTTCTGGACAAACTTGATGACAAACGACCCGACCTTGTGTTCAATCTCTGCGAGAGGTTTGCTGATAACGATGTATATGAAATGCATGTTACGGCTGTTCTTGCCATGCTTGGCCAACCTTTTACGGGAACTGGCCCGGCAGGGATGGCATTGAGACAAGACAAGGCGGTAACGAAGAAACTCTTGAAGTTTCACGGGGTACCTTATCCAAATTACGCCACCTTTGACAAGGACAACCTCGAATTCGCCGGTAAGATGCGTTTCCCCTTGTTTGTTAAACCTTTGCATGGAGACACTTCCCTCGGCATTGATGATTCTTCCCTGGTAACCGAATATTCTAAGCTTGTCGAGCGTATCGGCTTTATCCAAACGCAACTGAAGGTACCTGCCCTGGTGGAGGAATACATCGAAGGACGCGAGTTCTATGTCGGCATTTTGGGCAATGATGCCGCTGAAATATTGCCGGTAATGGAGCTTGATTTTGCCAAACTTCCCGGCGGATATCCACGGATTTACGGTCACGAGGCAAAGTCGGATACAGCCAGTCCTCAGTATGGGGCCGTCAATGCTATCGTTGCCACGGAACTGGCTCCTGAGGTACGAGCGCGCTTAATCATGGCTGGCCGAGAGGCAGCCTATGCCTTGAAAGTACAGGATTATGCCAGGGTAGACATCAGGCTTTCCGCTGATGGGATACCAATTGTCGTTGAGGTCAATGCCAATCCCTATCTGGAACGAACCAGTGCCTTTGCTTTGGCCGCACTGCAGGCTGGTATGGGGTACACAACGCTGATCAATCGTATTGTGGAAATTGCACGGAAACGCTGGGAGCCGACTCCATTCCTGAAAGAGTTGCAGAAGAACAGGGCAGAGAGAGCCAAAACACGAAAACAAGCCGCAAAGTTAGTTCAGTCTTGCGAGACAGCACCTGTAAAAGAAAACACGAAGGAGAACATAGAGAAGCCGGCTGAGTAGCAAACAACATCTGCGGCAAAGTGAGTTATATGGGTATGCAACAAGTTCTTTCCCACACTTTGTTTTCAATTTTTTTGTGCTCCCCAGGGCATCCTGCCCTGGGGAGTACTGGCTCATACCTTCGATTCAGGTATACAGGTTGAGATAAATGACATATGGTTAAAACAGTCTGAATACCTTTCTTAGCAGCCAGATAATTATGAGAATAACTGCAATAACAAGTGCGATATAGATCAGCCAGCCCAAAGAGGGAAGAGCTACTAAACCCAACAGCCACAAAACTAAGAGAATAATACCGATAAGTTAATAAAATATCCATAACTACCTCCTTTTTAATTAGTAGACTTTTAAGTTGAAATCCTTGTTAGATGGTCCGGTCTTCATTTAGAGGTTTTGTTGCACTATAGACTTTTCAGCCAACTCGTTTTATTTTTTTCCTTGAACTCTTTCAGGGGCTTGTAATCCTTGATAATTTCTTTGATAGCATCCTCGTTGTTTTTCTTGTTGTGTTCGATTCTGTAAACCTCCACAATCTTATCCTCTTCATCAGATAATTCGATTTGAACTCTTACTGTCATGCTATTTGCCTCCTTTAATTACTACTGGAAAATGATAGCAACATGACCATAGAATAGTTATATAATCGGGTTGGTGTGTATTAAATTCTTATGACATTTAAGATGCCTGAGTGCTATTCTGAACACTCAGGCATCTTGTTAGATTCAGATCTGTACCACTTGGGATTCTAAATTTTCCGAACCATTCTGTTACAAGTCAGGATGGACACTATAGTATCAGCGGTATCCGTTATAGTGGCGTAAAGGTTAAAAAAGTCTGAACACTCTTCTTAGCAGCCAGATTATGACGAGAATAACCGCAATAACAAGTGCATCATCAACCACACTGTGGTATTGCGATAAAACCCGACCGGAGCCATAAAACCAGAAGAATGATGCCAATAGTCAGTAAGATGTTCATGCAATGGCTCCTTAATTAGTAATAAAGATTTTGACAGTTTTGTTGATACTTTCGACGCGGTTAAACGTTCCAGCCAGATCTTGTTTTTCCTCAATCATCGTGCTAAGAGCTTGTACATGCTTGATATGTCTTTGATGGCTCCTCATTGTTCTTCTTATTGTGTTCGATCCGTATCCCGTACTACCTTATCACTCTTCGGATGCATCCTGGATGGCGCTGGTGGTTATGGTAGATCATGTGACCTACTATGACGATGCGAACAAGCGATTTATTGGCTGACAGCACTGACCGGTCTGTATTGAGCAAACGGGAGCGTTATTGAGAATCACTCTGGCTGGCAAACGAGCAACTCAAAGGGGTTAGGCAAATGAATGTTTAAATGATACTGTGGTTCTCATCGATGTAGTATTGAAGGTAAATCCGTGCAGATTAGCGCATGCACGATCAAAGCTTCTCTGAATAGTGGGTTCGGTCCTGGCCATAGGCCAAACCGCCGAATTACAATTCAGGAACCTTTCTATAAAGTTCGAGGTCTAGACGGCCGGTATCGGGTGCTGTATCTCGGTCAATGTAGACTAAGCTGTGTCTGCATTATCAGATAATTCGATTTGTACTTTTACTGTTACATATACCGTTTATCTCCTGCAATTTATTCTGAGAAAATGTTAGCATTATGCCCATAGAATAGTCGTATAATCGGACAGGGATGTATGAATACTTATGACATTTACCGGTTATGTTTGCTCGATTGCTGAAATAGACTACTCTGAAGCGTTTACCTGGAGAAAAACACAAGACTATACGCAAACTGCAAATACCCGTCTGTCACCGTCAAGTTATTTCTTCTGCAGTTCATCCTTTTGAATTTTTAGGATCACTTTGTCGCCTATTGTCATTATCTTGTCCAACTTAATCTCATATTTTTTTGTTAGTCCTGCGGCCACGATTACATGGTTTATTGCACTGTTAACCATATCAACATCGATGTCGGTCACTCTGCCTATATTATTACCTTGTGCATCTATGACTTCTTTGTTGAATAATTTCTTGGCGTTCATTTCAATCTCCTTTTAAAGAATGTTTTGATTACAAAATATTTTACACCTGGTATTTTTTTAAGGCGATGCCATAACGACCTGCCAATAGGCCCATCCCCAGTCGTTTACAGCCTCCAACCTGTACAGTTTAGTTTGTCCTGAGGGTACTGTGACCACTGTGCTTCCTGTTGGGTTAACCGGACCTATGTCGGGCTGGATGACTATCTGCGTGGCATTTGATACATCCCAGTTAAGTTGCCACGCAAGTACCTCCGCGGTGGCTGGCGGTGAAGTTGATGACAGGATTACTGGCTGTAGATTGTGGCGGTGGCGCTGGCGTTGAGACGATAATAATCGCCGATGATCTGATGACAGTACCAGCAGAGTTGGTGGCACTTATAGTATAAACGGTGGATTTAGACGGTGATATTACCCTGGTGCCTACAACATCAACCTGACCTATACCCTGGTCTATACTTACCGATGTAGCTCCAGTCACATTCCACAACAGAGTTGACGTGCCACCGGAATTAATCGTAGCTGGATTATTGCTAAATTCTATGATAACCGGTGGCGTTCCTACCGGTAGGATAGGATTTGGTGACGGGGCTGGAAATGTAAAACAACCCGGGATGAGAATCAGTAATAGTAGTGATAGAGAAAGAAAAACAAACCTTTTCAATGTAGTTACCTCCTAAATTTTATTGCCTGTGACATTGACATGTCCTTAGCCTTTTGTTTGTTAATAGTATGGTAGATACACGCTCACTAATGGCGGAGCTGAAAATGTAAAACCCGGTTAAATTTGCAACTACTATTAAAGTCGACTTTACGGCCTTTAACAGCAGCAGCAAATTTAGATTCCCCCAACCTACTCATGCGGAAATATACCTTCTAATTTGTCGGGCTCCAGCATGTGATTTGAAAGTCGATTTGAGCTCGATACCGCATCATTGGGCGTGAGCACATGGAGGCGTTGCCATCCAGAAACCTTCCCCACGTGTCCATTGGTTAGTGACGGTCTGCGAACCAGCGGCAATGAAGGTGATAACCCCCGGAGAAGGTAGCACCATCGCTTCTCTCCCACCGGTAAGTAACTATACCAGGACCGTTGGCGGCGATAGTTCCCCAAAAGTTAATGGTTTTGGGACAAGGACCGGTGAATGGGTACTGATCAACACCCACAATGACGCCAGTCACCGACAAACGGGGAGTAGGTGCTGAGGTTGACCGTAGTCACCGCTGATCTGGTAACGGTACCAGCAGAGTTGGTAGCACTTATGGTATAGACAGTGGATGCAGCCGGTGATACTACCATGGTACCCGCAGCATCAACCAGACCTATGCCCTGGTCTATGCTCACCGAGTTAGCTCCAGTCACATTCCACAACAGAGTTGACGTGCCACCGGGATTAATCGCAGATGGATTACTGCTAAAAGTCTCCAATAACCGAAGGCGTTCCTACCGGCTGGGCAGTCGCTGGTGCGCGGGATTTGAAATGTAAAACAACCCGGGATGAGAATCAGTAGTAGTAGTGATAGAGAAAGAAAAACAAACCTTTTCAATGTAGTTACCTCCAAAAATATATTGCCTGCGACATCGACATGTCCTTATCTTTGTATGTTAACAGTTGTCTTAAAACTTCTTATACGTCACAATAATTAGGGCCCACAGGTTGTGTAATTTGTCGAATTCGATACTATATCATTGGGAGTCAAAACGTGGACTCGATACGAACCGGAAGGCAATGCACTCATTTCCACCGGTAATGTTATTTTTTGTGTACCGGCTGTGGGAAATGTGATATTCCAGGTATAACTATATCCGCCGCCATCGGTTGATTCCCAGATGTAAGTAACTGTGCCGGGACCATTGGCAGTGATAATTAAGCGTAAAGGTTGAAACAACCGGTGAAGGTTGATGGCTCAGTATTGGCCATAACACTGGTTACCGCGAATGAGGTCGGAGCAGGGTGAGGGTGCGATGCTGAGTTGACCGTAGTCACCGCTGATCTGGTAACGGTACCAGCAGAGTTGGTAGCACTTATTGTATAAACAGTGGATGTAGCCGGTGATACTACCCTGGTCCCCGCAACATTAACCTGACCTATACCCTGGTCTATACTCACCGAGTTAGCTCCGGTCACATTCCACAACAGAGTTGACGTGCCACCGGAATTAATCGTAGATGGATTACTGCTAAAGGTTCCAATAACCGAAGGCGTTCCTACCGGTGGAACAGGCTTGGCGGGTTTGAACTGTAATACAACCCGGGATGAGAATCGAGTAGTAGTAGTGATAGAGAAAGAAAAACTAATTTTTTCAATGTAGTTACCTCCAAAAATATATTGCCTGCGACATCGACACGTCCTTAATCTTTGTATTGTTAACAGTTGCCTAAAACTTCTTATACATTACGTCAAATACTCTAACCTCTTCTTAAACCTTTTCTTATTGATTGCTGCCTGTTATTGAGACGTGTCAGTCACTAATAGCAATTACAAAAATCTTATCATTCGAGATATGGATTAGTAATATAATAAGAAGGCAGAAAGTTAAATAGTTATGATATTTTGACGAAGGAGCAGGCTCTGGTCTCAGTCGTTAAAACAGAAATAGGTGGGGAATCGTGCCAGGATATCCTCACCTATTTCTGATCCAAGTCAGAGGGGGTTTTAAAGTTCCCATAGACTTATGGGGCAGATATAATTTATTTAACTTTAAGGCATAGTATATTTTATTGTTAGAGTCGCATTGCTAAAGCACAGCATATCTGCCACACTATCCCAGTCAGTAGATGAATAGAATTGGATCATGAACTGACTGCGAGTCTGGCCTGTTTGAACCAATGTCTGTATCACTGATTCTCCAGCTTCAGCATTCTTCACATCCCATGCCCACGGAGACAGAGGGTAATTGATGATACTGCCGTTTTCGGTGAGTTTCGCTGTGCGGTTCCACCAAACTATGGATGTAATGGTATCAGTATCAGAAAGTTTACCGTACTGATGATGATAGACTTTCATAGGCACCCATGCCACCGTACATGGTTTCATAGGTGGGGTTGCCTGTCTTGGTATAGTTACTTAAATCCAATATCGCTTCTTGTATCACTGCGGTCTGGGGAATTGCAGAGATATCGAAACTAAGGAAAGCCCTGCTTTCCGAATTGCTTGAGTTATCACCGATGCACGCAGTGTTCTTAGTAGTAGTGTATATTGCTTGACCTGTACCCTGAGACATAGCCTTAACCATAGAGCCAGACTCGTTACTCATTGCAGATAGTGTAACGCTCATTACACCATTGATAATTGGTGGTGATGGCGGTAGCGGTGCTGAGTTGACCAGTAGTCATCGATGATCTGGTAACGGTACCAGCAGAGTTGGTAGCACTTATGGTATACACAGTGGATGTAGCCGGTGATACTACCCTGGTACCCGCAACATCAACCTGACCTATACCCTGGTCTATACTCACCGAGTTAGCTCCAGTAACATTCCACAACAGAGTTGATGTGCCACCGGAATTAATCGCAGATGGATTACTGCTAAAGGTTCCAATAACCGAAGGCTGTCCTACCGGTGGGATAGGATTTGGTGCCGGGGTTTGAAATGTAAAACAACCCGGGATGAGAATCAAGTAGTAGTAGTGATAGAGAAAGAAAAACTAATCTTTTCAATGTAGTTACCTCCAAAAATATATTGCCTGCGACATCGACATGTCCTTACTCTTAAAGACTATAGGGTCAGGACGCCGGGTAAACCCGGCGTCCTGAAACCATAATTTATTTCTACACATTGGCGTTACAGAGAAGAACTTAAATTCTGCATACCCAGTAGGATGTGGTTCTTAAGGCAAATGGTACTTAACCGTCAATATGGCTTGGTCAAAGCACAGCATATCTGGTACACCGTCCCAGTTAGTGGACGTGAAAAATTGAATCCTTAACTGAAACTCTCGGCTGCCCGGCTATGACTAATCCCTGGACACTGAGTTTTCCGCTAACAGGATCCTTGATTTCTAAGTTCCAGGGCGAGAGCGGATAGTCGGTTATTTCGCCCGAGGCCACCAGCTCCCCCGGTCTGTTATAGGCAAATGTATCGAGATCTTCATATGTACCATACTGGTACCTGTAAATCTCCAGCGCTCCAAAGTTGCCATACTGGGGGCCGTTGACTGGATCCGTATATGTCGGGTTACCAGTCGTCGTATACCCGCCTATATTCAGGGAAACCTCGTCTATCATTGCATTGCTGGGTATCGACGAAATGTCGAAGCTTAAAAAAGCGCGGCTTGCCATGCCGCCACCAGTATCCCCAACACAGACAGAATGTGACTTGGTATAGTCCATACCGCTCTTGATTATTGACCCACTTTCACCTGGAATAATACCAACGATGATACCGGTTCCTGGTGTAGGCGATGAGGGTGATGGTGGTGCTGAGTTGACCAGTAGTCGTCGCTGATCTGGTAACGGTACCAGTAGAGTTGGTAGCACTGATAGTATAAACAGTGGATGCAGTCGGTGATACTACCCTGGTCCCCGCAACATCAACCCGGCCTATTCCCTGGTCTATACTCACCGAGTTAGCTCCGGTAACATTCCACGACAGGGTTGACGTGCCACCGGAATTAATCGCAGATGGATTGTTGCTAAAGTCTCCAATAACTGGTGGTGTTCCTATCGGTAGGAAAGGATTTGATGCCTGGGGTTGAACTGTAATACAACCCGGGATGAGAACCAATAGTAGTAGTGATAGAGAAAGAAAAACGAACCTTTTCAATGTAGTTACCTCCAAAAATTTATTGCCTGCGACATCGACACGTCCTTAATCTTTGTATTGTTAATAGTTGTCTAAACTTCTTATACATTACGTTAAATACTCTAACCTCTTCTTAAACCTGTTCTTATTGATTGCTGCCTGATATTGAGACGTGTCAGTCACTAGTAGCAATTACAAAAATCTTATCATTCGAGATGTGGATTAGTAATATAATAACAAGGCAGAACGTTAAATAGTTATGATATTGTCACGAAGGAGCAGGTTTACTGCACCACCAAAGGTCAATCGCCTCTCCATAGTGACCTCGAAGTCGGGGTGTATGACATTCCCCACGAAAATAATCAGACTGCTTACATCGCTATTGTACTGTAACAGTAACTGTTCTAGTCACCGAGCCAGCACTGTTGGTAGCAGTAAGCGTGTAAGTCGTGGTAGCTGTTAGCAGGACCAACATCTACCCCGAACTGAGACGCAGGACCGATCCCTTGATCAATGGTAACTGACGTTGGGTTTCCCTGTATGTTGTATGCTAAATGGGAATATTGCCCTGAACTAATAGTAGACGGGGCTGCGGTGAAGCTAACTATCACCGGTAGGCTTCCCGTGCCTATGGTAACAGTTACCTGAGCTGTCACTGAGCCATAACTGTTGCTGGCAGTGAGCGTATAGGTGGTGGTTGCTGTAGGATTCACCGTTATCGTTCCAGATGTGGTGCGGAACGGTAATGCCCTGAATAGACACCGTAGTCGCCCCCGTAACCGACCATGACAACGTCGAAGCACCCCCAGAGGTAACAGTAGTCGGATTGGCAGTAAAACTGGTTATTACCGGTATACCTGTCACACCTACGGTTACAGTAGCCGTCGCCGTAGCAGAGCCAACGCTGTTGGTAGCGGTAAGAGTGTACGTGATAGTTGCAGCCGGTGTTACTGTATATGTTCCCGAAGTGGCATTGATAGTATTGATACTTTGGTTGATAGAAGCTGAGGTTGCATTGGTGATGATCCACGTTAAAGTTGAGGTCTGTCCCGCATTAATAGTGATTGGGTTTGCGGTAAAGCTGTTTATTACCGGCTGGCCTGCGACGCCCACTGTAACAGTAACCTGCGAGGTTGATGAGCCACTTGCATTAGTAGTGGTAAGTGTATAGGTGGTAGTCGTACCGGGAGACACCTGTTGAGATCCCGATGTAGCATTAACATTAATAGAGCCAGGGCTGATAGAAGCCGAGGTTGCTCCAGTAATACTCCATATTAAAGTAGATTGATTTCCAGCAGTGATAGTTGTTGGGCTGGCGGTAAAGCTGTTTATTACCGGTGACACACCTGTCGTCACCACGCCTACTGTAACAGTAACTATTCTAGTCACCGAGCCAGCACTGTTGGTAGCAGTAAGCGTGTAAGTCGTGGTAGCTGTTAGCGGACCAACATCTACTCCGAACTGAGGCGCAGGACCGACCCCTTGATCAATGGTAACTGATGTTGGGTTTCCCTGTATGCTGTATGCTAAATGGGAATATTGCCCTGAACTAATAGTAGACGGGGCTGCGGTGAAGCTAACTATCACCGGTAGGCTTCCCGTGCCTATGGTAACAGTTGCCTGAGCTGCTACTGAGCCATAACTGTTGCCGGCAGTGAGCGTATAGGTTGTGGATGCATTCGGTGATACTACCCTGGTCCCCGCAACATTAACCTGACCTATACCCTGGTCGATACTCACCGTGTTAGCTCCAGTAACATTCCACAACAGAGTTGATGTGCCACCGGAATTAATCGAAGATGGAGTACTGCTAAAGGTTACAATAACCGGAGGCTGTCCTACCGGTGGGAGTAGGGCTCGGTGACGGGACTTGAAATGAAAAACAACCCGGGATGAGAATCAGTACTAGTAGTGATAAAGAAATGAAAACTAATCTTTTCAATGTATGTACCTCCTGAAAATATGTTGCCTGTGACATCGACACGTTCTTAACCTTGTATTGTTAACACTTGTCTAAACTTCTTATACGTTTAAATAGCTGACCTCTTCTTAAACCTTTTCTAATTGATTGCTGCCTGTTATTGAGACGTGTCAGTCACTAATAGCAATTACAGAAATCTTATCATTCGAGATATGGATTAGTAATAGAATAAGAAGACAGGAAGTTAAATAGTTATGATATTTTGACCAAGGGGCAGGCTCTGGTCTAAGTCGTTACGACGTAAATAGGTGGGGAATTGTGCCAGGCTCTCTTTACCTATTTCTGTCCAAGTCGAAATAAAAAGGACAACAAGAACCCTGCCAGAAATCCGCCGACGTGTGCCATATAAGCGACGCCACCCGTCTCCGTTGTGGTCATGATGGAACCGATGCCGCTAAAAAACTGCAGAATGATCCAGAATCCAATGACTATCAGCGCAGGCACTTGAATCACTTGTAAACCCTGCAATACTTTGACCTTTCCCTTCGGGAACATCACAATGTAAGCGCCGAGCACCCCCGCAATTGCCCCCGAGGCTCCCAAATTCGGCACGTTTGATCCGGTGCTAAAAGCCAGTTGGGCGAAAGTTGCTGCAATCCCACAGAGCAGATAGAAGATTATGAATTTGATATGCCCGAAGCGGTCTTCCACGTTATCGCCGAAGATCCATAAGTAAAGCATGTTGCCACCCAGGTGAACCCACCCGGCATGCATGAACATGGAAGTGAAGATCGTCACAAAATCGCCGAAGGGATTGGCAAGGAAACGGCTAGGAACGAACGCCCAGTTCCCAATAAAAGCATCACCGCCGCTCATCTCTATAAAGAAAAACAGGACATTGAGAGCGATCAAGGCATACGTGACAAATGGAAAAGTTCTGCGATCGCTATTATCATCACCGATTGGGAACATAAAATTTATCTCCTTTAACCGATTGGATTTCTCCAGCAAGCCTTTTACCGTGGAGGGGCTTTTGAAGCTATTTTACCAAAGCAACCCGCCTAAGTCTCAGTGTGATATCGGGAAAATTTGGGTTTAGTAGTGGCAGAAGAGCAACATAGAGCTCTAATAATTTTTACGTTATTTACTCTTCGAGAATAAACGTTACTTTCATCTGCACCCGGTACTCGGCGATTTGTCCTTTTTTACCGAGTAGAACTTCCTGATTCTCGATCCATGCAGAAAGCACATGGGTAAGAGTTTTTTGGGCGCGAGCAATGCCTAACTTGATGGCATCGTCGAAACTCTTTGTGGAAGATGCTTTGATTTCAGTGACACGTGCGATTGACATTTTTAAATTCTCCTTCTTATTTTATTATTCATTCAGAGTTTTACTCTTTAACCTCGCCCTCTTCTCACTAGGTTCGAAAATTCCCACGACCAGTTGCAGTGGTAACAAACCAAAGAGAAAGAGTAGATGCGCAATTACAGCCACTATTGCGCATACCAGTCCGATTTTACGAAACACTGCCATTACAGAATCTCCTTCACTTCAATTACTTTTTATATAATAACCAGTCACTTATGTAAAAATAATATAATTTCGGGACAAGATATTAAAAAGTCATGACATTTTAACGACGAAGCATGTGCTGGTTTTGGTCTTTTAGGAAAGTATACTCGCCAGGGACAAATTATGCTCAGCGATGGTGGAGCTGGATACTTTAAATGCTGGTTAGATTTGCAACGGCTATTATAGACAACTTATGGCCTGGCAGGGCAAATCTAGATACTCCTAACCGATTCTGTAGACATCAGAGAAGGTACAGTCCAATGATGATGAATCTGCATAAAGGCTGGACCGGGTTAAAAAAGTCTGAATACTTTTCGTAACAGCCAGATAATGATGAAAATAATTGCAATAACAAGTGCGATATAGATCTGCCCTCCCAAGGAAGGGAAAGCGAATAAACCCAACAACCACACGACTAAGTGAATAATACTAATAAGCAATTAAGATATCAATAAATACCCACTTTTTTATCGACTATGTCTTAAACAGCTACTTTTTTAGCAGTGACATAGTTTCACCTGCTTCTTTAAGACTACAACACAGCTTAAGAAAGAAGCAGGTGAAACTATTAACCCAGAGTTTTACTCTTTACCCTCGCGCTCTTCCGCCCACTATTTCCAGAATTCCCCAGACTATCAGGAAGACGCCTACGACCAATGATAGGGGCAACCAGTTAAGGAGAATGAGTATTCCCGCAATAATAGCCAATATTGCGATTAACAGCCCGCTTACAACATAACCTTTCATGATAGAACCTCCTTTAATTATTTATTTTTATATAATATAAACAGTTAGTTATGTAAAAATAATATAATTTTAGGAAAAGATATTAAAAAGTTATAACATTCTGATGGAAAATAAGAACGGGCGGCCCTGTTTGTTTTGCGGCCGCCCGTTCATCTTACTGGCATAATGCTCTTTAGAAGTAAACGAACCCTAATGCTATTGCCAACACCATAATGAGTCCACCACACAAGACGATGCCTCCGGAGATGGCCAGAAGCCGTATGTCGTCGCCGAAAAAATTGATTTGATTTCTTGTATTGTTCATTGTATACCTCCTTTTTTCCTTTATTCTATGATCATAACAAAGGATTGTCTTAATTTGTTTAGCCATCTGTTTCCTTTTACAGAATGCAGCATGAATTAACTACGAAACATGTATGACTGGAATTTAAGGGGACATGAGTACGACGTCCCAATAAGCCCATCCCCAGTTGTTAATTGCCTTCAACCTATACGTTTTCGTTTGTCCTGAGGGTATCGTGACCATGTGGCTGCCTTGCGGGTTGAAATTTTGGTTAAGCGTACCTATATCAGGCTCGATGGCTATCTGTGTGGCGTTTGACACATTCCAGTTAAGCTGCCACTGGGTCGAATTATTCGCAGTGCCTCCGATATAGGTGGCGGTGAAGCTGATAACAGGATTACTGGCGGTAGTTTGTGGTGGTGACGGAAGTGGTGGTGCTGAGTTGACCGTAGTCAATGATGATCTGGTAACGGTACCAGCAGAGTTGGTGGCACTTATAGTATAAACAGTGGATGTAATCGGTGATATTATCCTGGTCCCCGCAACATCAACCAGACCTATACCCTGGTCTATACTCACCGAGTTAGCTCCAGTAACATTCCACAACAGAGTTGATGTGCCACCGGAATTAATCGTCGATGGATTGTTGCTAAATTCCCTGATAACCGAAGGTTGTCCTACCGGTGGGACAGGATTTGGTGCCGGGGTTTGAAATGTAAAACAACCCGGGATGAGAATTAGTAGTAGTAGTGATAGAGAAAGAAAAACAAACCTTTTCAATGTAGTTACCTCCAAAAATATATTGCCTGCGACATCGACACGTCCTTAATCTTTGTAGTGTTAACAGTTGCAATAAACTTCTTATACATTACGTTAAAAACTCTAACCTCTTCTTAAACCTTTTCTTATTGATTGCTGCCTGTTATTGAGACGTGTCAGTCACTAATAGCAATTACAGAAATCTTATCATTCGAGATATGGATTAGTAATAGAATAAGACGGCAGGAAGTTAAATAGTTATGATATTTTGACCAAGGAGCAAGCTCTGGCCTTAGTTTTTTGGGAAACAATCGTGAGGAAAAATTAACCTGATAGAAGTATTGATTCAGATAGAATGTTACTACGCGAAATTTGTTAGATGCTCATTCCTTAAGATGTATTAAAGGCAGGGTAAAGTAGAAGGTAGAGCCTTTACCAGGCGCTGATTCAACCCAGATTTTTCCGCCATGAGCTTCCACCAGGCGGAGGCACACCATGAGTCCTAATCCGCTTCCTTTAATCTTATCGGATTGATCTAACCCCAACCGCTGAAAAGATTGAAAGAGTCTGGACTGATCCGCTGCAGATATACCTTTACCATGATCCCTGACACCGATAACGAGATAATCCGTCTCCTGCCTGGCGAAGATCTTTATCTTGCTTCCATCGGGCGAATACTTAACCGCATTTTGTACCAAATTGTATAATATCCGCCTGACCCGTAACGTATCGGCTTCTACCGGTGGTATATCGCTGGGAAAATCCAGTATAAACTGGTGCGCAGATTGTCCTTTTAATGCCGTAACCACATCTTTTGCCACCTTGTCAATTCTCATTGGCTCGGGGAAGAGCATCAACTGTTTGGCCTGCGTGCGGGAAAGTTCAAGCAGATTCTCCAGAATGTGAGACAACGATTCAGCCTCGCAAAGGGCATCGTTAAGAAGTTCGTTTATCTCATCCTGAGGAATGAGTTCACCCTTGTTCAAGGGCTGTATCGAGGCCCCCTATAATAACCGTCAGCGGTGTGCGCATTTCGTGTGATACCAGGCCGATGAACTCGTCTTTCAAAAGGTCTAATTCTGTGCGCCCGGTGACGTCACGGATAACAGCCAGCATCCCTATTACCTTGCCGTCCTTGTCTTTTATCGTGCTTACTGATGACTGAACATATAACCGCACTCCATCTCGCTTTATATGTATATTATCTCCTGACCAAAACCCTCTTGTTTCCATTGCTTGTACTGAAGCCAGCTCATCTTCGGGTTTCAACCAGAGATATTGATAAAGTTCCTCTAAAGGCTGTCCAAACGCCTCCTCCTCACTTATGCCATATAGTCGTTCTGCACCTTTATTCCAGTAATTTACTATGTGATTATTATCAATAACAACTACCGCATCACTAATCTGGTCGAGCACCTCTGCATGAAATCTCAGCTGCCTTTCAATCTGTTTGCGTTCTGTTATATTGCGGATATTGCACTGGATAATGCGGGAATGATTGACTTTATATATATTGGATACAAATTCAACCTGGATTTCACGTTTGTCCCTGGTTTCAAGCGGTAAATTCTCATAACGTACGTAATCTTTTTCCTGCAATTCTCGATAGGCAATTTTACTTGCCTCAACGTCTTTGAATGGCCCTATCTCCCAAAGCCTCTTTCCTATAAATTCCTTGTAGGGATATCCCAGCATGTCCGTTAGAAACGGATTGACATCCAGTATTTGACCGGTTTCTGCATCGAGAATCAATATCCCATCCTGTGCTGTTTCAAAAAGACGTCTATAGCGGATTTCAGAATCCTTCAAACGTTGCTTTGTTCTAGCACTCCTGGTTTTTGCTAAGTCCCTTTTTTTAATCCTCTGACGCAATAAGTCCAGTTCTTCAATAAGTTGAGCTTTTGTTTTTCGGCTTTCTTTCATATCACGACTCCCACCATAATGCCAGTTGTGATGGCTCGAACCTGCCTGACATTTCCACGCATAACTTATTTATATGCTACAGCTCAATATTTGTCAACAGTATGTATCTTGACATCTGTTCAATCTGAATATTATTATAATAGGCATGATGGTTAGTCGAAAACAGAGTTTGAAAAAGTACCGGTTACTGGTGGTTGACGACGAGATACGGATTCTGAATTTTCTCAGGTCAAACCTGAGAGCACCGAGGATATGAAGTGGTAACTGCGAGCAACGGCCTTGAGGCTTTAGAACAGTTTCATGCCAGCCATCCCGACCTGATCTTGCTTGACATACTCATGCCTGAAATGAATGGGATTGATGTGCTTAAAGAGATACGTGGTTTTTCAACGGTACCTGTCATATTTCTCAGCGCCAAGGGAAATGAACGTGACAAAATAACAGGGCTTGACATGGGGGCCGATGACTATATACCAAAGCCTTTTAGTCCTGATGAACTGGTATCCAGAATTGAAGCAGTGATGCGCCGGTTTCGACCTAATGAACCTAAAATTCCAGAGGAACTTTCTTTGGGCGATATAACCATCGATTTCAAGGCACATAAGGTAATGGTTAGAGGCAACAAAATATACTTAACCCGGATTGAATGGCTCTTGCTCAGCGAATTAGCATTAAATGCTGACCGTCTCATGACCTATGAGGAGCTTTTAGTCCGCGTCTGGGGGGCTGAATACCGTGATGACGTTCAATTCCTCAGGACATGGATTAGCCGTCTGAGAAGTAAAATTGAAGAGAAACCTGATGATCCCCAAATCATTCTTACCGTCACTAAAATGGGCTATATTTTAAAAAAACCCCAGCCCTGACTATTTTCAAGAAACCCCTGCCCACCAAGTCTTCAATAGTATCCTCTATCACTGCTAGAAACAATCCAAAATTGTCATAACTTTTTAATATCTTTTTACTGAATTATATGACTATTACATTCTTAGCCATTTAACATATAGCTAAATCTATTTTAAAGGAGGAGTTTTATCATGCCTAAAGTAAGTGGTTTGCTAATGGGGATACTATCCATAATAGCGGGTATCTTGGTCATCTGGATGCCTGGCTTGCTGTCATGGATCGTTGGCATTTACCTGATTGTGATCGGTATTTTGGCTATTATTGGCTGTTCGTAAATAAAAGTAACAGTTCCGGGTAAGCAGCATTAGTTTAAGTTTGTGAGCGAGTTGCCTTATTAAGATTAATTAAGAAGGAGGTAATTATGTGGCAACCAACAGGTCTGCTATGGGGAATTATTACGCTTGTTTTTGGCATCATCGTAATGATTTTTCCCAGGATACTTAATTACTTAATCGGTATTTATCTTATCATCGTCGGAATATGGGCAATTGTACCCAACTTGCATTTTTAAAAGTTTGCATAGTCGTTGATGATAACTAGATCAGGGGTTAACTGGTGGCTCTGGTTTATTCAGAAAATTGTAAGGAAAAGGTGGTTAATATGGATACAGAATCAAGTCCTAAAATGGATGGAGAATCCACTGCTAAAATGAGTAACGGATCAAGTGCTAAATTCTTTACAGGGCTGGCGGTGGGCGCTGCAATAGGTGCGGCTCTAGCTTTACTTTATGCACCTCAGTCTGGCACAGAAACCAGGCGCATGGTGAAAGAAAATGCGTCAGCTATTAAAGAAAAGGTATCAAAGGCGATCAATGAGGCCGTAGTGAAAGAAAAAGCGTTAGCTATTAAGGAGAAGGTCTCAAAGGCACTCAGTGAGATCAATGGACCTAAGGCTTCCCAAAGTAAAACGCGAAAAAAGAAAGCAAAGCCAGCCTAACATTGTTAACATTTACTTTCTGGGACATTACCCTTTAAAGCATTAAGAGCCAAACTTGTTTTCTAAACAGCTGTTGGCTCTTGTGTATTCAACATAATGTACAGTAACAATAAGCCGGCTGGATACCTTAATCGTCTAATCGTTACAAATAGGATGTAGTCGCGCAACCAGATCAGCTTCCTCAGTCATCCTGCTTTTCTCGCTGCTGCTACTGCGGTGGACACAAATGAATGTAGCCCTGTTTCGTTGGACGCAGGGCATTTTGTGGTGGTCATCGAAGTGTTCACTTAAATCGCTGGTCTGTCCTACGAATATTGGAATATAATTCATGATACCAGATTCATAACGTGCGAAAACATAATTACCTGGTCCGGGCTCAAAAGTGGTACCAATCTGGTAAATGTCATATTTATATTCTTTTCCAGATTTACCATACCAGGTAGTAGTTCCTTCTCTATCCATAATGTACCTCCAAATATGAGGCAATTATAGCACCAGGTTCGAAGGTGTCAATGATGAGAATACTTTCTTATCTCTTGGTGTATAATCAAGCCTGATGGAAAGGAAGAGATTTGAGGAATTGCTGCTGAAAGCAGTGAATGGTTTGCCGCAGGAATTTCAGGAAAAGCTGGATAATGTCGATATCGTCGTTGAGGATTTGCCCGGTTCCAGACAGGCCAGAAAATTGAGATTGAGGCAAGGTTCCGACCTGCTCGGTCTTTATGAAGGTGTACCGCAGACTATCAGGGGGCAGAGCTATAACCTGGTTCTGCCTGACAAAATAACCTTATTCCAAAAATCAATTGAATTGATATGTAATTCCGATAGTGAAGTAGAGGTTGAGATTGCGAGCGTCCTCAAACATGAGATTGCCCACCACTTCGGCATTAACGATGAAACGTTAAGAAAAATAGAGAAAAGACAACGGGGCAAAAATCGGAAATAGAGTTTTCTGCCGGCATAACTATTTGCTAAATGGTGGCCCCACCGTCGACAGCGATTACCTGCCCGGTTACGTAGCTGGAAGCATCGGAAGCTAAATAAAGGATAGCCCCCACGATTTCTTGAGGTTCGCCGATGCGCCGCATCGGGGTTTCAGCCATTTTCGATTTCAATGTTTCCTGGTGAGTGAAGATCGCCTCGCTGAACTTTGTCTTGATCAAGCCGGGCGCTACTGCATTTACCCTGATATTGTACTGGGCCCATTCGTATGCCATTACTTTTGTTGCCATAATAACGCCGGCTTTGCTGATGCTGTACACAGGCAGTGTGGCGTACTTTATTCCTGCCATGGATGCTACATTTACTATAGTGCCGCCTCCCTGCTCCCTCATCATCCTGCCAACTGCCTGACTCAGAAAAAATAACCCCTTAAGGTTAAGGTTCATGGTAACATCCCAGGCACGTTCCTCAGTATCGATAGCGGCATCCATATTGGGATTGGTGCCGGCATTATTTACCAGGATATCAATCCTGCCAAATTCTCTTTTGACGGTAGTAACCAGATTCCCTATCTCTTCCATTCTCCCGATATGCGCGGCAACCGCCAGGGATTTCCTTCCCATGAGCCGGATTTCCTCAGCAACTTCTTCCAGCTCCGGCAATTTTCTGCTGGCCAGCACTATATCAGCCCCTGCGGTTGCCAGGCCCAATGCAGTAGCTTTGCCAATGCCGCGGCTGGCACCTGTTACCAGTGCAATCTTGCCGTCTAAACAAAAATCTTTGATGGAGAATTCCACAGACCCATTCCTCAACAATAAAAGTCCTGTGCTTTGCTAAGGCCACGTATTACTATCGACTTCATTCAGATCAGGAAAATAAGTTTAATAGGGTAAAAACAATGGCAGCAATGGCTGCTGATGCCGGAATAGTAAAAATCCATGCCCAGACAATCCTGAGAGTCACGCCCCAGCGAACTGCTGAAAGCCGCTTCACTGCACCCACACCGGATATTGCACCGGTGATAACGTGAGTGGTGCTTACCGGAATACCGGCATGTGTGGCAAAAAATATGCTGGATGCTGCGGCTGTCTCGGCACAAACACCATCGAGAGGCCTCAATTTGGTGATTTTCTGCCCCATCGTTTTTACAATACGCCATCCGCCGGTCAAGGTACCGATGGCAATCGCTGCATGTGCGCTCAAGACAACCCATAGCGGTATAGTAAATTCCGTAAGCAGGCCGCCGGTAAATAGCAGACTGGCTATAATGCCCATTGTTTTCTGGGCATCGTTGCCTCCGTGCCCCAGGCTATAGAGAGCCGCTGAAAACAGTTGTAAAATCCGCGACCATCTATCGATAGCCGCAGGCGTCTGCTTATACACCAGCCAGGTGGTAACCACCTTTAATAAAAATCCCAGCACTAAACCTATGGCAGGTGCCAGGACAATAAAAATAAGGGTTTTGTACCAGCCGTCTAAAATAATTACGCTGATTCCGCTCCTGGCTATCGCTGCTCCGGCATAGCCGCCAATCAAGGCATGGGATGAGCTGCTGGGCAGTCCAAAATACCAGGTAATCAGGTTCCAGCATATAGCTCCCGCAAGTCCGGCAAGGATAACCGTTGTGGTAACCGAATTGATATCGATCATCCCCTTGCCGATTGTTGAAGCAACTGTGGTACCGAATATAAGGAAGGCAACGAAGTTGAAAACTGCAGCCCAGATAACAGCCTGTCTTGGAGTCAATACCCTTGTGGAAACGACAGTGGAAATAGAATTTGCGGCATCGTGCATGCCGTTGGTGAAATCAAAAACGAGAGCGACGGCGATGATGAAGACTATAAGTAATAAATTTAAATCCATACCATAATCCACAAAAGGTAGAATTCTTCAGACAATATCGCACAGTACAAAATCAAAGAAAAAGCGCTGCAAAGCAACAATTATTAACCGGTAATTCTAAACTGCTAAGAATGCTTGAGGGCAACACCCTCGATCACGTTCGCCACATCTTCGCACTTATCCGTGGCGCTCTCCATATACTGGAAAATTTCCCGCCATTTGATGATTTCTACTATATCAGTAGTATCGGTGAAAAGCTCGGTAAGAGCCTGGCGGAAAATTTTATCGGCAACGTTTTCCAGGCTGTTAATATCCACGCAGAATTTCAGTACTTGCGGCATATTTTTCCCCAATTCGCGCAACTGTGGTATTGCCTGTTCTACGGCCAGGGAAATCTGGAGAATAATGTCGGCGAGCTCTTTGGCTCGCTGCCCCGGTGTTTTTACCTTATACAGCATCATGGTATCGGCTGCGGCTTCAATCAGGTCAATCACATCATCAAGGGCGTTGGCCAGCATGGCAATATCTTCCCGATCGAAAGGAGTAACAAAAGTCCGGTTTAGCTGAGACATAATCTGGTGGGTCGAGGTATCTCCCTCGTGTTCGATTTCGCTTATCATTGCTACGGTCGCTTCAATATCCGTCCAGGAATCGACCAGCTTTTTCAACTCCTTTGCCGCTTTTACTACTGTGCTGGCTGATTGCTCGAAGAGATCAAAGAATTTTGCTTCATGGGGTATCAGATTAAACCTCATTATAGTCAGTCCTCCGGAATGAAAGGTATAGTATGGAATAAAGGCCCCGGGCATCAAAGGGAAAATTTAGCGGTGTCATATTCACAATTGCTCTCATATTACAAGAGGCACATACTCATCGGTCTCATCATTTCCCACAAGAGCAAATCTGGCAAATTATACCATACAAGGTGGTATTTTTGCAGAGGATGTACCGGTTCAATTCAGGGCGGGGTAACGATAATAGCCCGGGTCTGTTTTTTCTTGAGAACAATTTGGCGGTCGGAGCTGCTAACCTTATCCGGAACAAGCAGAGCTTTCATTTGTTTTTTGTTATTCAGAGCGGCAAACTGTTCGGCTTCCTCATCGGATATTTGTTCGATAACAATTTTTGTTCCTGACGTCACCTTTGTTAAAAGTGTGGCATCGCCGATTATCTTGCCGAATACGCTGACTTCACTGGCTGGTTTAATCTGGCCTCCCTTGCTTATAGGTGTGGGACCGAAGAAAATGCAAAAGGCGTTTCCCTGGGGCCAATAGCACAGGTCACCCATATCAACGATTCCCTTGCCGGATTCCAGGGTGAGGATAACGGGAATAGAGAAATAAATTTCATTTCCCCAGAGGTTGGCAAAACCTTTAACCGGTAAAGCCTTCCAGATGGCTTGAGCCGTTCTGCTGGAATTAAATTCGGCTATAAGTTCGATTTTGCGGGCCGTTATTTTAATTTTATTTCCCATGGTCAAACCCCGTGGAAACCTTCTAGTTACCAGAATTTTATCAGCAACCGAAGCGAAATACCAATACAAAGCCCCCTCACTCTAACTCTCTCCCTCGGTGGGAGAGAGGACTGGGAGCATTCTCAACATTACTTCCCCTCTCCCTCGGAGGGAGAGGATTGTGAAGCTTCTCAACCATTACTTTCCCCTCTCCCTCGGAGGGAGAGGATAAGGTGAGGGTGGATGTCATTACCAATACTGTCATTCCCTCTCCCCTAGCGGAGAGGAAGCTGCGAGCTTCCACCATTTATTTTCTCCTCTCCCTCGGAGGAGAGAGGACTGGGAACTTCTCGCAGTTACTTTCCCGGAATAGATTTGCTTCATTTGTCTTCCCCTCTTCCTAGGGGAGAGAGGACTGCGAGCTTCCCACCATTACTTTACCCCTCTCCCTCGGAGGGGAGAGGATTAAGGTGAGGGTGGACAGATGGGGTTGAAAAAAAGTAAATTTCAGCTTTATACTATAAAATAGTAATTTAAATGTATATAATTACACGGTTGAAAATGTATGCAGCCACTTCCATTCATTAAAACGGAGGATTAAGTGAGTACTAATATCGAAACCATCCGCAAGAACAGCAAATTGCTGATTAATCGAATCCCCTATAACGTAGACGAGATGGAATTTATGAAACCGGGCAAAGGACGGGCTATTTACAGGGTAAAACTCAGAAACCTTTCCGATAATAGTACTCAGGAACACACCTACCATTCCGGAGAAAGCGTGGAGCTGGCTGATATCACTGCCATCGATGTGCAGTACCTTTATCAGGAAGCTGAAAATTATGTGTTCATGGATGTTGAATCTTTCGAGCAATTCTATATCTCAGATAAAATAGTTGGGGATAAAAAGAATTTTCTTAAAGAAGGCACAATAGTCAGTGCGCTTATGTGGGATAAAAAGCCGATTGATATAACTCTGCCCAACTTTGTTGAGTTGAAGGTTGTGGAGAGTGCCGTCACTACCAAAACAGACACTATTACCGCACAAAATAAGAGCGTAGTTCTGGAAACGGGTGGCACAATTGGTGTTCCTACCTTTATTAAGGAAGGGGACCTTCTCAAGATCGATACCCGCAGCGGAGCCTATGTAGAGCGGATAACCAAGAAGTAATCCCTGTGGCTGATGAGCGCGAATGGCTTCAAAAAATCAAGCCCAATTTAGAACGCAGGGCAAAGATATTTGAGCTGACACGGACTTTTTTTAAAGAACAGGGTTTTCTGGAAGTAGATACCCCCATCCGCTCTCAGGAGATAGCGCCGGAATCCGAAATCGAACCTTTCCATAATGAAGGCTGGTTCCTTTCCACTTCTCCGGAACTGTATATGAAGCGCCTCCTCGCTGCCGGGTATGACAAGCTATTTCAAATCTGCCATTGTTTCCGCAAAGGCGAACAGGGCAAACACCACAATCCCGAATTTACCATGCTGGAATGGTACAGGCGCGGTGCTGATTATACACAGATGATCTCGGATACCGAGCAATTAATCAAATCAATAGCCAGAGGACTGGGAACCGGCACTACTATCAAGTACCAAAATCAGCCGATTAATCTTGGAACTCCCTGGATCAGGGTTACCGTCCGTGATGCTTTTACCTCCGCAGCAGGCTGGGATCCGGTGACAGAGCCGTTAGCTGCTAAATTCGATGTTGATCTCGTGACTAAAGTGATTCCCGGATTTGATAAAAGTCGTCCTACTGTATTGCTCGATTATCCGGCGCCCATGGCTTCACTGGCACGTCTTAAACAGGATGACCCCCGGGTAGCGGAGAGGGCCGAGGTTTTTATCGCCGGATTAGAGCTGGCCAATGCTTACAGCGAGCTTACCGATGCCAGGGAGCAGAAGAAGCGTTTTGAAAACGAAGCAAAAATCATAGCCCGGGAAAAGCGGAGGGAAACACCGCTGCCGCAGAAGTTTCTGGGAGCAATGACTCACCTTCCGGATTGCGGAGGAATTGCGCTTGGAATGGATAGACTGGTGATGCTTTTCTGCGATGCTGATTCAGTGGCCGAGGTCAACGCTTTCACTGAGGATAGTGCCTAGGAAAAAGTACTGCAGGCGTTCATATACAGATAGCTTGTTTCATTCGTTGCCTCTAAAGTCCATCTTGTGCTAGACTATGTATCGCTTATCGATAGTGGGGCTGTAGCTCAGTTGGGAGAGCGTCTGACTGGCAGTCAGAAGGTAGTGGGTTCGAACCCCATCAGCTCCACCACTTACTTTCCTGTCATTCTGAATCCCGATCCAATCGGGATGAAGAATCTCTTTAAATTCCCAACTCTAACTCATTTCTCAGTTAGAACTTTGGTTTTAATCCCGCTTGTTTAGACAATTCATTAGCAGTAATTCTGTCAAATGTACGGTGTCTTTTTACCGGGATTATTTCAACGCCATTGGTATAGATAGAATGCTTGTTGCCCTCTCGCAGCAAATAGAAACCGTTAGCCTCAAAATACTTTAGCAAATCTTGACGTTTAACTGACAAACTATGCCTCGACAAGTACTTGCTCTAGTAAGTCTCCGCCGAGAGGAATCTCTCGTCCCAGTTGTTTATATGCTAATATCATTTCGGTCAGCGCATCCTTGAGCATTCCCCTGCATTCATCTATAGTTTTGCCTTCAGTAACCACTTCAGGCCATTCAACAAGTTGTCCTATGTAGCCTGATTTTATTTTTGTGTATTTTGCTGTGTAACTTTTTACCATGGTTAGGTTAACCTCCACTGAATACACATGCCATTATTATAGCAATTCCCTTTACTATTCAAAAACGTTATAAGATCCCCATCTTTAATTCACCAATTATATAAAGGTAGCTCGAAGGGGTTTCACCCCTTCGAATCTAACCTATCTCCCCTCTCTTATCAACATCAGGAGAGGGGGCAGGGGGTAAGGTCATTCCCAAACTATACTCAAGCATTAGGATTTGATGATGTGTTCAAAAGACATGTGTTGGCCAGTCCGGTGGACAGACTGGTGAGATAGAACCAGTTATTGTCAGGCGGAAGGATGGAGAATGCAGTCGGACAGCCATAAAAGTTAAGGGCCAGTAGATGATCTTATAGTAAGATAGTGAGGCTGTCACGTCACTCAGCTATTTTCGGATTAGAGTAGAATAGGAGAGGACTTCTCTAAACCTGAGACTTATGTGTTAAAACTAAGTGCTAAAATAGAATGGTTGGGTTATTTCTCATTAGTTTTCAGCGAACGATATTTTTCAAGATTGTTAAAATTCCAATTTTTTATGGGCTGCAGGTAGTTGTCGATTTGAAGTAGCTGTGACCTAATTTGCAACAGTGCATTTTTATAATCGACTAATGCGTTTTGCTTGTCGTAACTCGAGTAATTTGGCATGAAATATTTACTCTCCAACTTACTGATGTTATCAAGATATAGGGTAACGTCACCGTTAATTTTCACAGTTTCAGTTGATAGCTGTGCCATCAATTGCGTCAAGGGCGGTGTTTTCGATCGCTCAATGTCACTTTTATCCAGGTACGGGTTCGCATCCCACATTTGCCGTGCTATTGCTGCAAGGTTCGCAGTGCTACCGCCGCTCAGTTTGCTACGTGGTTCCTGGTATACCCCGTGTGTAGCCTCTGGAGGAATCATATAGGGCTGTAAGACGATTTTATATATTTTGAAATAATCCAGATCTACTGCCTTGGGATAATCTCTCTTACCAGAATCACCACCCTGTATATTTCCCCAGTAAAAAGGTTGTCCAATCCACCTGGGGGCAACATAAGTATCCGTGGTTGGGTTTAATTTCGCTGCTCTATTAAAGTAAACTGTTGGGGGAAATGGCCAACCCCAAAAACCGCCTATGTTCCACAAATACCGTATATCTTCGGGTGACGAAATAGTCATAAAATAAGTCCAATTATCCGTTTCTGCAACCTGGACTAAACCTCGAGCATATATTGGGGTTGGTATGCCGATCGCAAATTGCTCTGGCGTCTGTTCAAATAACCAGGTATCAGGAAAAATTGACCGCATGTCTACATCACCGGGATTTTTTATTGAACTAACATACGTTACCAATCCGCTGAGCAACGTCTCAAATCCCTGAGCATCCACCTGCACCTGTTTTTCCTGTTGAGGATCAATTTTGGGCCTGATATAACAGGATAATGTGGAACTCAGAATTAGCAGACCTAGCATAAGGATAACGTAAGCTCTCTTCTTCATCATAATCTCCAATTTACCGGCTCATCCTTCGGTTTAGGTATCCAGATTAATGTAAATAACTTATGGTTAAAAAAACCCAAAAACACTACGTGCCAGCCAGACAATTATAAGAATAGCTCCTATTATCAAGGCTATATGGATCATACAACCTAAACTGCGGAAGAAAATAAAACCCAGCAGCCACAAGACCAGGATAATAACACCAATAATTAATAATATCTCCATAGCTACTTCCTTTTTTAAAATAAACTTTTAAAGTTGAAATTCTTGTTGGTAGACAGTCTTGGCTTCATTTATGGCTTTTGTTGCACTATACCTGTAACTTTTTCAGCCAACTTGTTTTATTTTTTTCCTTGTACTCTTTTAGAGGTTTGTAATTCTTAATAATTTC
>CAWAQY010000006.1:0-20294 GCA_963784375.1 uncultured Chloroflexia bacterium
ATATACAGGTTGAAAATAGTATGTCAGGGAACACAGTTCGAATTCTACGCGAACGGTTATAAACTGGATACAGTCATAGATGATGGCCTGAGGAATGGAAGCATAATCCTGACGGTGGGTTCAGGTAATGCTTCAGGGGCTAAGTACAGTTTTGACAACTTCAAACTCTACAGCTTCGAATAACTCAATTTGGAGCCAATGACATACGAATTATTCTATTTACAAAATGTTTTTATGAAAAGCCGCAAAAACTTCTCGCTTGAATATCTTAACTTCGCTTTATATTGTGGTTTAGGTTTGTTTATCTCATCACGCTCGGTAAGAAAAGTGAAAGCTGTGGAACAGTTACCAGCAAGGCGGTATGGCAAAGGTCAGCTATGATGAAGGGGATTACACCCTTGAACAGGTCATTCATAGGGATGTTAAGTGAACCGTTGAGCACAAAAAGATTAAGACCAAATGGCGGTGTGATGAATGCCATCTCTGCCATCCGGCACATCAAGACACCATACCATACGGGATCGAAGCCCAATGCTATTATGGTAGGAAACAATATTGGCAGAGTAAGTATCATGACAGCCGCCATCTCAAAGAAGCATCCCAGAATAATATATAGTATCAATATAGCGGCAAGAATGAACAAGCGATTGAGTTCAAGAGACGCCAGGTAATTAGCTGCAACAAAGGGGAGACGTGACATTGCCATAAAACTATTCAAAATAAAAGCCGTTGACAGCAGCAACATAGACATGCCAGCTATCCTGAGGGTGTTCTTCAGTCCCTGCCATATGCCAGCGCCTTTTATATCACTCCGGGCTAACCCAAGAGTCAAAGCCCCAAAGGCCCCGACTGCCGCGGCTTCGCTGCCCGTAAATATACCAAGATATATACCACCAATTATCACCAGAAAGATAACGATAACCGGCCAGGCCAGGTAAGTAGAAGTTACTTGCTGCTTAAGCGGAAGTTTAGGTGAAGCCGGTCCCAGAGCGGGATTAATTCTACACAGAATGTAGATTGTTATCCCGTAGAAAAGCACTTGAGTAATTCCGGGAAGAATGCCGGCTATGAATAATTTGCCGATAGATGTCCCGGTTAATATTCCATAGACGACAAATGGTATGCTCGGTGGAATCATAACTCCCACTGTACCGCCGGCAGCAATAGTACCGCTGGCCAACGCCCGCGAATATTTGTTTTTCAGCATTTCGGGAAAGGATATTTTACCCATGACAACGGCACAAGCAGTGCTGGAACCACTGGTTGCAGCGAACAGAGCGCAACCTCCTATCGTGGCCATCGCCAGGCCACCCCGTACGTGACCAAGCCAGGCGCGGGCAACAATGTAAGCGTCTCTCCCGATTCCAGCCATGGAAATGTATTCACTCATGAGGATAAATAACGGAAGAACAGCAAAGGTATGGTTCCTGAGGATCCCAAACGGTACAATAGCCAGGTTGGAAAGAGCTGGAAGCGGGCCAACAATCACCCAGGTGCCCACAAAGCCAACAATTGCCATTGCCGCACCGATGTATATACCAGCAAATATGGTGACGATAAGAACGCATAGGCCGATGAGGCCGATTAGTTCTACGCTCACCTGTTAATCACCTTTGCGATGGAAATTAAGGTTTCACGCAATAAGAGCAACGTATATATCGCGAATCCAAATGCCAGCAATATATAAAACGGGAAAAGAGGTAATAAAAGATCTTCTGTAATAGGGCTGCCGCCCTGGAGATTAAGAATAAACTTTCTTGCTGCTTCACTTAGCTGCCAGGTAACCAGGGAAAAAATTGTCACAGAAATAAGATTATTGACCACATCCAAAACCTTCCGGACTTTGCCGGAAAAATGTTCGGTGAATACCTCAACTCTGATATGCTTGTGTTCCTTTTGAGTATAAGAAAAGGCGCAGGCTATCACACAGAGGAATAACAGACCGGTAGCTTCATCAGCTCCATGCAGGGGGGATTGGAAGAAATACCGGCCCACCACGTCCACTACCCTGACCAGCATCATCAGAAACAAAAGTGATGAGCCGATTATCGTTCCCAACCTGACGGGGGCGTTGATAATTTTATCTGCAATTTCAGCTAGCCTTTTTAATATCACCGAATGTCTCTTTTTTTCCTTTGCCGGAATTTCAAAGTCCCGGTTGGTCAGGATTTTATTTTGCCATTTATTGGAGTAAGCTACCGACTTGTGCTGAATTGACTTCAGATGCTTATTTGTTCTTACTCCAGGCTTCGGCACTGCGCTGCTTTACATAAGCTAGAATTGCAGGGCCATCGGTAATACCTTTAGCTTTCACTTTATCTAACCAGGCATTTTCGATGGGCAGAGACAAATCGCCCCATAATTTTACCTGATCGGGATTCGGCGTTGTAATAGTGCGATTCTTATCGGTGGCCAACTTTATGCCTGCCAACACCTGCGTGACATATGCCGCATCACTACGAGCCATGGTTTCAGGTAGAAGATTAGTGAAGATTTTCTGAACATCCGCAGGCAATGCATTCCAGGCGTTCCAACCCATTATGGCTGTCTGGCAATCATTCCCTAAAGTAATGTCCAGGTAGTACTGTGCAACTTCCTCATAGTGGTTTGAGGTCAAGTGTATCCACGAAGCTGTGGCGGCATCAATAACACCTTTATCCATTGCTTCATAGATCAGGGGAGGAGCCATGGTGACTGGCGCTCCGCCGGCAAGCTGGACCACGTCTTTATCAGCCCCTCTTGTACCTACCTTTACTCCCTTAAGGTCATCAGGGACAACTATCTTTTTGCTTTTAGACATGATTAAATTGGCCGGGAGGGTATTCCAGGTGAGGAGCTTGAAATTCTTAAATTCATCGCTCATCGCTGGATATTTTGCCAGCAATTGCTGCGCCGTATCCAGTGCTATAATATGCCCCTCCTTTGTATCGGGGAAGTGTGTGGATGGCAAAGTGAGTACCCCGCTCACGGTGAATTGCTGCACACGAGCAGTAAGCCCGCAATTGATGATTTCGGTCACTCCGTTTACGATAGCTTCAAGGTTCTCAGTGTCTTTGACAAGGGATTCCGACGGATAGAAATCTATTTTGTACCTGCCGTTTGTCTGTTTCTCGAACTCTGTAGCAAACCATTCCCAGCCCCGGACTATCGCACCACTCTTGGCCATGTTATAGGACCATTTAAGAGTTTTGGCACCTGCTGTGGTTGCTGATGGAGGCGGTGTCGCAGGCGCTGGTGCCTTCGGTGTTGCCGGAGTGGATGACTGAGGAGCACATCCTACTATGATGGTGGACGAAATAAATATCAGGATAAAAAGAGTGGCCGCCATGATTGATATCATTCCCTTTGTTTTCATATTGCGCCTCCTAAAAATTTATTATATAAATAATTTTTTAAAGCCTCATTTGGCACCGAACGATTCAACCGCTTTTTTCGGCGTGGCGTCAGTAAATCAAACGATACAGGCCAACTTCAAATCCCATATCTTACCTTTTAATTTAGAAAACTGCAATAGTTCTGACTTGATCAATCGCACGAGTTTTTTGAGTGTTAAATAGACTCGAATCTTATTTTTTTAGTAATTGATAGTTAGACTGATTGACACGGGTAGCACAAGAATTTTACTATATAATACTTATTCAGCAGATATTTGAACAGAATTTAATCCGGAGGTAAAACAACGTGAAAATTGATATCTTTGCACATGTCTTGCCACAAAAATATTTTGCCACCCTGAGCAAGAAAGTGGATTTAAAAGATTACAATCTTGTGAAAAGCCGGGCAGTTAACAGCCGGGGCCTATCAGACCTTGAGATGAGGCTCAAGCTTATGGACAGATACCCGGATGTGTTGCAGGTGGTAACTATTTCCCTGCCGCCTTTAGAGACTGTACTTCCACCAGCAGATGCACTGGAATTATCTAAAATCGCCAATGATGAGCTGGCTGAGCTCGTGATCAAATATCCTGATAAATTTATCGCCGGTGTAGCCTGTTTACCCTTAAATGATATAGATGCAGCGATAAAGGAAGCCGAGAGGGCCATCACTCAGTTGGGATTGAAAGGTATACAGGTATTTGCCCGGGTGAATGGGGATACTCTCGATGATCCTAAATTTAAACCCCTGTTTGCGAAAATGGCTCAGTATGACCTCCCTATCTGGATTCATTGCAGTTCCGACGAGCTGCTGGATGAGTCGTTATTTGGCTGGCCCTTTTCAACATCTTCAGCTATGCGGTGCCTGGTAACTGCTGGAGTTTTCCATGATTTTCCAGATATTAAATTTATAACTCACCATTGCGGAGCCATGGTACCATATTTTGCAGACCGGATTAAGTGGCTGTTTCCTCAAAAATTTAAACAGAGCGATCCGGCACGTAACTGGGGAGACCATTTCAGTAAGTTCTACACGGATACTGCCATGTATGGAAGTACCCCGGCTTTAATGTGCGGTCATGCCTTCTTCGGCACGACCCATATGCTGTTTGGAACAGATGCCCCATCAGGACCCCAGTGGGGATTGACCCAGGAAACAATCGACTCAATTAATCGAATGGAAATACCCGAAGCAGATAAAGAAAAAATATTCTACCGGAACGCTGTCCAGTTGTTAAAAATAGCGATTTAGCCGATGTAATAACTTCATAGCTGGTATAGAATGAGAGTACTCGAGGAAGGAAAGAACAAAATGCCTAAAACAAAGAATTTTGAAACTGGAGAAAGAACCGTTATCAAAGCATTAGCACTGGGAGGCACTCAGGGGGGTGGCTCGCCCTGTGCTGTAGATGTTAAGAATGGGAAAGCCATCCGGGTAAGACCTCTGCATTTTGATTGGAAGTTTGACCGGAAGGATATAAAACGCTGGAAGATGCAGAGAAACGGCAAAACCATGGAGCCACCGCTTAAATCTGTCCCTTCACCCTTTTCCCTGGCTTATAAAAAACGCGTTTATTCTCCTAACCGGATCAAGTATCCTTTAAACAGGGTAGACTGGGACCCCAAGGGGGAAAGAAATCCTCAGAACCGGGGAAACAGCAAATATAGAAGGATCTCCTGGGATGAGGTGACTGATATATTAGCCGCAGAAATAAAGAGGGTGAACAAGAAATATGGTCCTTATTCCATCTTATGCCAGACAGATGGACATTCCGAATGTAAACATCTCAATCCTCCTCACGGTGCTATCACTCTCCTGCTCTATAAGCTGGGTGGTTATACCCAGCAGACCCGTAATCCGGATAGCTGGGAGGGCTGGTATTACGGTTCCAAGCATGTCTGGGGTGATGGCAGTGTCGGTATGATGAGCCCGGCGGATAATGTTTTCAAGGATATCACCGAGAACTGTGATATGGTTCTCTTCTGGGGAGGTGACCTGGAAACTACCCCCTGGGGGTTTGGAGGGCAGAATGGCACCCGGATTTGCTATTTCTGGAAGGAAGCCGGGATTAAGTCAGATCTATATCTGCCCCGAGCTGAACTATGGAGCCGCTATCCATGCCGATAAATGGATACCCGTACTGCCCAATACCGATGCCGCCCTGCAACTGGCCATCGCTTACATCTGGATAACCGAAGGCACCTATAAGAAAGAATATGTGAAGACCCATACCGTAGGTTTCGATAAATTCTCGGACTATGTCCTGGGTAAGGAAGACGGCATTCCCAAGACTCCGGCCTGGGCTTCCCCCAAATGCGGGGTTCCTGAATGGACCATTAAAGCCTTAGCCAGAGAATGGGCTAAAAGATAACCGCCATCGCCCATTATTTTGGGGGCAGCATGGTCAGGGCGCCTTACTCCCATGAATGCGCCCGATTGGAGGTCGTCTTACTGGGTATGCAGGGACTGGGTGGCCCCGGAGTTCACCAGTGCCAGCTATCCCTGATGGGGATGCCGCGCACTAATGCGCCTACGTCTACCATGCGCCGTAACCAGACTCTCAGCGCCTCCCGGCTCTTTACTATCTCAACCCCGGATGCCTGACCTGCATTTGATGACGGTCAACTGCTGGGCGAAACAGATTATCCCCAAGACCCTTATCCAGGAAGCCATTCTTAATCCGCCGATCAGCTTCTACGGGACTGGCTCTATCCGTTCCTCGGTTGAAGACCAGTTCGTAAAATATACCTATCCGATACCCAAAGAAGAAGGTGGCACCGAGATCCATATGATCTGGACGGATACTCCCTGCCGGACTACCTGCTGGAATGATGGGATGAAAACGATTGAAGCCATGCGCAGTCCTAAAATAGAATGCTATTGTCGCCCAGCATCCCTGGCTGGAGAATGATTGTTCTGATGGCGGATATTATTCTGCCTGGCCAATACCACCTTCGAGGTAGTGGATATCGTGCCCAATACCAGGCCGGGCGAAATTCCTGAGCGCCGGCTTACAAAGACAGGCCATTCATCCCATCGGTGAGTCCAAGAGCGACTATGAGATTGTCCTGGAAGTAGCCAAAAAGATGGGGATGTACGAGCAGGTTACCGAGGGCAAGAGCCAGGATGAATGGCTGAGATACTTCTTTGATGAGTATTTTAAACTCAAGGATTTCATTAGCTGGGAAGAATTTAATGAAAAGCAGTATTGCCTTTTCCCCCTGGCCGATGATTGGGAGAAAGATCCCCCGGGTTTAAGAAAATTTTATGAAGACCCGGAAAAGAATCCCTACCCACCCCCTCCGGCAAGCTGGAGTTCTATTCGGAGAGGTTAGCTAAGTATTTCCCCACTGATGAAGAAAGGCCCCCCATTCCCAAATGGATTGAAAAGGGTGTCACCCATGATGAGAGGATCTCCAGCGACAGGGCCAGGGTATATCCTCTGCTGATGATGTCCAACCATGGCAGATGGAGGGTCCATGCTCAGTGTGATGATATCTCCTGGACCAGGGAAGTGCTGACCTGCAAGGTCAAGGGCCGGGATGGCTATCTGTATGAGCCTCTCTGGATACATCCCAGTACCGCTGCGAAAGAGGTATCAAAAATGGAGATATTGTTAAAGCATATAACGAGAGGGGTGGCGTGCTCTGCGGAGCCTTAGTGTGGGAAAGGATCATGCCCGGGGTAGTCTATGTAGACCATGGAGCCAGGTGTGATTTTATTATTCCGGGAAAGCTGGATCGGGGAGGAGCCATTAACCTGATCAGCCCCCGTAATACCATGTCCAAAAACTGCCTGGGGCAGGCTACCAGCGGCTACCTGGTGGAGGTGGAAAAGGTTACCATGGCTCAGATGGAAGAGTGGAAGAAGCAATATCCTGAAGCCTTCAGCAGAGAGTATGATCCGGCTTCCGGTTTACGCTTCGATGCCTGGGTAGAATAAGTAGGGTATTGTTGAATTATTTCCCGAATTTTTCTAAAATATCCCTGCAATTGGTCAGGATGCTGCTTCCCAATACGGGAAAAGCAACTGAAAGTTGTGTGGCAGGAAGATACAAAATTAATAGCTGAACCGGTGGTTGGAATACTGGTTCCTAAACCGCGTGTCGGGCGTTCGAGTCGCCCCAGGGGTACTTGAAGTTATATAATGAAGTTATATTTATAGGGGTGTAGCTCAGTCTGGTAGAGCAGCGGTCTCCAAAACCGCGGTCGTGGGTTCGAATCCTGCCACCCCTGCCATGCCGAGGTGGTGGAATCTGGTAGACACGCCATCTTGAGGGGGTGGTGGGCGTAAGCCCGTAGGAGTTCAAATCTCCTCCTCGGCACCAAATTGAATATATACTAATAGTTGAGCGAGCGGAAGTAATTCAGTGGTAGAATGCCTCCTTGCCAAGGAGGATGTCGCGAGTTCGAATCTCGTCTTCCGCTCCATTTTTATTTCATGGCGGCGTAGCCAAGTGGTTAAGGCGGGGGTCTGCAAAACCCCTATACAGCGGTTCGAATCCGCTCGCCGCCTCCAAGAAAATGCCGAGGTGGCGGAATGGCAGACGCGGCGGACTTAAAATCCGCTTCCCTCACGGGAGTGTGGGTTCAAGTCCCTCCCTCGGCACTTTCCCCTTCCTTATTCCCAAAAATGTTAACACGCTTAGCTATGAGTTGTTAACAAAATATTACTATTAGCATTGGAATCGGGTAATTGAGTTCATATATTTACAGGTGATATAATTTTGCGATGGGATTTGAAATAATATGAACTGGACGAGTACTTCCATATCAATATTGGCGTTAATTATATCAGCCGTAGTCGGGTATATTACTTGGAAGAATAGGGATGAATCACGAAAGGCACGTGACTATAGCGTTATGGCAAAAATTCTTGATATGTTGGACAATGATAAAGCGAGGAAAGACAGGGAATATATCTATACTATGGCGGATAAAGGAGGCTTAGACTTCTATAATATCCCCAAGGTGATAGACCAGGTAGGCAAAGAGAAATTAGATTGCATTGAAAGAACGATAAATGCTTTTGATAACTTAGGCTACCTCCTGATAACAGGGTACAGCAACTATCAGGATTCACCAACATGGGTATGGGAGACGACCAGTGAAATGTGGAAACGGTTAAATCCATTCATTTATTATTTTAGGACTCAACCAGGCCGACGAAAAGGATATGCCGAGTCTTTTGAACTGCTATTTAAAGAAGCTCAAAAGCGCATATAACGACCGCTAGGTAGCTGATAGTTTGCTCTTCCAATTAAATCACCCACTCAATCATGCACATATTTATTAGATAATGGTACGGTTGCCTTAATTATCCAAGAAAAATCGGCGGACTAGGATGCTCTTGGGAAATTCTAATTCTGGTGAAATTTGGTATGTAAGAATATAATGTGGCAAGAAACTACTCACAATCATTTCCGAGGAATAAAGATGAATGTCAACATTATAACAGCCAAATACGAGGTGGAATATCCTTACAGTATTCTAATGCAGGAAGCAGTAACTGAGAATCTACATTTTGAATGGAACGGGCTTGGTGAAGCAGTGATACATGCACCAGAATTGGTAGACAGCAAACTCCAACACACCTGGCACACTATGCAAAAAGGAAATGCATAGTAACTTACTTCTTATAATAAATGAGCTCAACCTCAAATTAGACCAATTCTTTTTTGAAAAATGTGCCGAGGCCCTTGGTTCTTTTTTAAGTGAGGTGTGGCTAACCAGCAAGAAACCAGAAGATATTGATATTCATCTTGTATATATTGCTTGTAAGTACTTCGATTCAACTGGAGCACAATTTGTCAATCCAGACACAGGAAAAAGCAGTTATGAACAAGTAATACCAAGGGGGTTGGTGCTAAGCAAGGATGATTGGAAGGAAATAGCTGACAACTTGGCAGCGGGTAAACTTAGGGACCTAAACCAAATACTTTTACTAAATGCAAAATGTATGTTGTATGAAAATCGCCCCGAAATTGCTATTTTACTTGCTGCTATTATTTGTGAATACAAAACCAAATATATATGTGACATTTTGGCTAATAAAAATAAGGTTCCGAAGAAGTTGTGGAACACAATGGTCGAAAAGCTACGCCTTAGCTATTCAGAATATCAGGCGATTATGAATAGCCTTGGAATCACTTCAACGAAAACATCTTGTGACCCAAAAATTAAAGCATTGCCGGGTAAATTACAAAACTTATTTGAACATAGAAACAGGATTGTACATGTTGGGTCAATTCAGGGCTATAAAAACAAGTTGTATAAAGCGATTGAAAAACTTCTATCGCCAAAGCTGACATCGAAACAGCAGAACAATTTGTGGATTGGCTTGACTCGCAAATATCAACAATCAAATAAATGGTGGACTAATATGTAGTATCCACCCGAGAAAATTATTACGATCTATTGAGTAAAAATCCAGGGCATCTCATTTTTACGTTAAGAATATTAGCTCAAGGGAAAACATTTAAAGGCACCTGCCCTGTTTGTAAATAGTGGTATAACACAGTTATCATTAATGCAATTAATAAAAACATCCTCTAGGCACTGAAATCTCATCTAACTTACTGTTGTGGTATCACACGGATGACTTCGATATTGAAATTTACAGAACACTCCTAAAAGACACAAAATTAAACCACTTTCAGAAATATGACGTTGATTGTCGTTTTCGTTTCGGTAAGATTAATTGGAGTAGCCAATAGGTTAATCAAATTGAAAGAAATGGCAGAACGTAAGTTGTATTTGAAAAAAAATGAAGATAGGCGAGATGCATATATTGATTTCACTATCACAAACAACTATATATACTGCGCTATCTATCAGAGCTCTTCGGATGTTGTATTGAGGCTAGTGAATGCTGTGCTAGACTTAGGGAATCCTCCAAGGATTTGCAGTTTTTCTACGATATGCGAAAACGCTCATGTTAAGAACTCTAAGATTTTGGTAGCATTAAAAAAAATACATGACCTACAGAAAACCATCGTATTATAAAAAACTTACTACTTCACGAAGGTATGGGTTCAAAACCCCCTGTACCCCTGTATAAACCCACATTGGAGGAAATTGAAAGCAAAGCTTTAGAATATGGCCACGACAAACATATTGTCAAGTCAGTCCTTGAACAAATATATTCCACTCAAGACAGAGAGGTTTTAGCCTCCACTATGAATGACGAAATTAAGAAGCTTGAGTATCTTATATCGGGCTTATTGGACACTCTATTGCCGGAATATCATCGTGTATACTCAATTCTTACTCGCAAAGCATAGCATAGTATGTTCCATAATAGTTTTATCTTTATTATCTTAACCCTGTTACTATTATTCCTGTATAAAGGAATAATAGTAACAAATAAGTCGTTTACAATAATACAAATAACGGAAAGGAAATATGGAAACTAATAATAATATTGATGGTGAAAAAAAGGCGAATACATTCCTGTTTAAAACCTCTCAATTTTTAGGGCCTCCAAAAATATTTCCTCCAGAAGTTCATGGGAAATTACCTGTTGCCGCTCAATTTATAATTCCTGGACTGATAATTGGAAATAATGACCAAACTATAATAACCGAATATGCTAGTCTTCTCGGCAGTGACTTTTGGCAAATACATACGGAAAAAGTGAAAAATAATTCAACAAATGAACAAGCTACTCACGCAACGCTTGCTTTCTACATTGCTCCTCGTCCCAGCGGGGAAAATGATTTATCCTCAAAAGTAATTTCAATTTCTCTGTTATACGTTGAACAATTTTTAGGTCTGTTATCCTTCTTCCTTGGCACGAGACTATCTGCTAGACATATTCAGTATGATTTAATGATGATGGCAGTCTTAAAAATACTTCCACCTATTTTTCGAACTGGGGTGCCAGAAACAAAATGTGAGTGAGTATTTCCAAATTACATCACCCCCAAACAAGGAGGTCTTTTATGCTTTGTTGTGGCTTCGTAGAGGACTCGCTGAACACGACCCAATTGTAACATTCTCGTCTCTAATGGTATCTCTAGAAATCATGTCTCGTCTCAAATCCTCAATAGGTGCAACTCTGCTTCATTGTGAGAAATGTGGTCAAATCTGTGGCCATTCCGAGTACCATATTACAGCATCTATGAGAGATTTCCTGGTTAATTCTCTCGGTTGTACGACTCAAAAATTTAATGAATTATGGAATGCCAGAAATGCAGTAGTGGCACATGGAGAAAAACCCTATCAGCAGAAGAATATATCAAACTAACAGAGCTAAAATTTGAAGCAGGTAATTTGGCATATAAAGGTATGAAGCTGTGTCTTGGGAGAACAATAATGCTCCGGTATCACCGAGTCCGATGTTCTATGCTACTGATGCATTTATTCATATTTATTAAATTGAGAATGTATAGCGTAAAAGAAGCGGCTGAAAAATTGGTTCTTGGTGAAAGTCAGGTAAGACGACTACTTCGCTCTGGTAAAATCAAAGGGAAAAAGCTAGCTTGTGATTGGGTGGTATTAAGTCTGGATTGCAAAAGGAAAAGAAAACCAAAAAGGAGGTGAAGAATGGGAGATTGGTTCGTTCCTATTATTGGATTGGTAGGAGTACTTATTGGAGTGGGGATCAAGAATTTCGATATTGGCGAGAAAAAACAGAAAAGTATAAGTTATTGGTTTTTGAAAAACGGCTTGAGAGGCACACCAAGGTGCATACTATTGGTGTATGAGATTATTATGGGTGATCAGACCGCATAGACTGTTGAAAGAAGGGGGTATCGATAAGCTTCTTGATGAAATAGAAAACGCTACAGATTGGCTAAACAAAAACGCATTGTATCTCGATGATAATTCAAATAATTCAATGAGAGGATTATTTAATGAAATTCTTATAATTAGCAAGAATTATGCAAATAAAAATAAGGGCGTCGAAATAGATGTAAAAGTTGACTTAAGGAAATTAGTGAAGAGCTTATCAAAAGCATTGTCCTGCATAAAAAAGGGTGTTGGTGCTAGATATCTACCTCAGATAGAAGAAACTCAAACACAAGATAAGTCAGATGAATTATGGCAGGAAGTAGACCAACTAACCGAAAACTTAATAAAAGAAAAATAGATATTTTCGGTGAATATAAAAAGATGATAATAGTCAATTCAGGTCTGCCTTACACATGGGAGACCAGAAAACAATTAAACAAGCTGAATTAGCTAAACAACCCGGAGTTAGTAGGGCTTACATTTCAATGGTCATGAATGGTAAAAGAAAACTTAGTGAAGAACTACAAACCAAATTGGATATGTCAACTGTTAACAGCCACGTACATCCTGATGACTTAAAATCCGCTTCCCGCGAGGGAGTGTGGGTTCAAGTCCCTCCCTCGGCATTATCTTCTCCTATCATTTTATTGAGCAGTTTTTCAAAATGACATCGATCCCAAATCCCTGACATATGCCTTGAACGGTCAGTGATTGTCCTATCGATAATTGAGCTAATTTAGCTAAATCTTGAGTGCTAAACATGCATTGAACTCCAAATAATCCGTCACCACCAGTTAATACAAGATAGGGAGTATCCACTCTATCTACACCAATTTCGTTAACTATTCCGGTAACTTTGATGGTCTTATCCCTGTATTTAGCATTAGCGGCCTCTTGATTAGCATCGTATTCTGCATATAATTGTGCAGCGGTAATTGTTATTGCCCCCGGAGATGGTGTTGCAGAAGGGGTAGTTGAGCTGCCTGGTGATAACAACCAGAAGATACCACCCAGGATAATTAAACCTGCGAAGGCAAAGTAAAACTATGAGCCCGGGCGTCAGTCCCCTTTTCTTTTGTTGTGGGCGGTTATTCTGTTCTTGGGAACCATAAGGCTGCTGATCCCGTGGAGGCACTTGTTGCTTAGATTGTGGAGGGTTGAGTTGAATCGGCAGGTGGTTTGAATTGCTGCCAGTTAAATGCAGTTCCGCAACCAACACATGACTTGGTGCCAAAAGCGATTTTAGATTTACATCTGGGGCAATAATACATCTGCGGCATGTCAATTCTCTTTTCAACTAATCATGATAACAAATCTCAATAGACACTTTGAAATATCTGAAATAGTTCAAACGCTAAAACGGAAAACGCCAAGTGAGAAGTTTTAATAGTAAACTTATTCTATCAAAATGGTATTGACAAATCCTGCACGAAGAATCATTATAGTAATTACGATTGGATGGGAAGGTGGAATATGGCAGGATTTTCTGATGAAATTGTGGAACAGGCATGGCAAAATTCAGGCAGCAAGTGTGAATGTGTTCAAACCACGCATTGGCATACCGGCAGATGCAATAAACTAGTCCTGAGAGATTCCCGAGGCGAGAGAAATAACCCGTACTGCTGGGAAGCTCATAGTATAAGCGGATTGTATAGAGATTCTGTTTCAGATTGTCAAATCTTATGTTGCGGATGCCGTGACGCACCATCTTAATCGAGCCCTCTTAGACTCTGGTCAATTGCAAACAAAAGCGGTAGTGGAGGAATTTAGTCTTTGTTACATTTTTGCTGATGAGGAGCGGCGGGATTCGCGCAGGCGGCCGAAGAGAAGTGTCAGGCTCACGGCAGCAATTGCCAGGTTTCCTGCGAGCACGATGATAAATTGAAGAAACGTTGACCCGGATAATGAGTTGAAGATATCCCAGAATGAGTGCAGTGCCACTGCCAGGATAAATGCTCCGATCACAGCGCCATTCAAAACATTATGCCCTTTTCGTTCCCGTTCCCGCCAGATAACCGCACACACAAAACCTGTCCAGGCTGCATGACTCGCCGGCGCCAGTAAACCCCGGATAAATAACACTTCTTCGAATATACTGATGTCACCCCTTGAAGCGATAAGTGCCGTCAGCCCATATCCCATGGTTTCCAGAGCTGCAAATCCCATGCCGCAGGCAACTCCGAAAAGAAGGCCATCTGCCTCCGATTGATACTTCCCGCGCAGGAATATGATGACGGGAAAGATCAGTTTGACGGCCTCTTCAATTAAACCGACGCCAAAGATGCCTAAAACCGTTGCGTTACGCAAGGTTGCGTATTCTATCGTTGCTGCCGCTGCTACACCTAATATCCCGCCGACCAGGAAGCACGCTGATGCCGTGATACCGGGGGATTGGTCTCGATGTGCGTCCAGGTCAATCGAACGCTCCTGTCCGTAGAAATATGCTACGAAGGTTATGGGTACAATGAATGCACCGAGCAGAAGTACCGTGGGTATCAAGTTGGGGCTTCCGGTTAATTTTAATGCCTGTTCGGTGGCGATGAATAGTACTATTCCGCCGATAAAAATCTGGAGCCATCTGCTACCGAAGATGCCGAATTTATTTTTCATGGACGCCCCCCGTCAATTAAGCCATGAATCCACTATACTAAATTGATGTTCAAATAACAATCGCTCAAACCTCAGTATATAATAAAGTGAATTTTGGGTTATGATAGAAACGAGGTTTTAAATGCAGCAGATGACTTCCTGTCCCAAATGCCGCGCCTTGCTGCCGCATGGAACCACGACTTGCGACTACTGTGGATATAGATTAGCCGAGGCCGCGGATATACCAGACCAGGCACTGGTTCTCAATACGTCAGGTCAGGGAAAAACTGCTTTTATTCCCCCTGAAATCAGGGGCTGGAACTGGGGTGCCTTCTTCCTGACACCGCTGTGGGGTATTTTTAACCGGGTCTGGATAGCCCTGATAGCATTCATTCCCCTCCCTTTTCTGGCGTTTATTATGAGTATCGTCCTTGGTATAAAAGGTAATGAATGGGCATGGCAAAGCAGGAAATGGAATAGCGTAGAGCACTTTACCATGATTCAAAAACGCTGGATGTACTGGGGGATAATTGCATTTCTGGTATCCTTGGCGATACTGGCTTTAATTGAATTGGAGTATCCGGGCAGCCTTATTCCTCCCCAGATTTACTAATTTTTTACCCTGTATTTACCTTAGTTTTAACTTAACTATGTTATGCTGCCTGCATGGTCGATAAATGTGTGTGGGGTGGGGAAGAAGCAATACCGGACTAAAAACAGTTGTGAGTGTAAAAGGAAACTATGAATAATTTTCAAAAAAATGCTGTACCCGATTACATAAAAAAGAGCGCATTGGATAGGGCAGGTAAAGCGTGCCAATTTCCATCATGTAAAGCGAACCAGGGACTGGAGATCTATCATATAGATGGCGATGACCGGAACAATAATTTGAACAACAATTTAATTGTGTTATGCCCAATTCATAAAAGCAGAATTCGAGGATATCGCGATAGGGAACTGGTAAACTGGGCAAACGGGATATCGTCTTCGGGCCGCAGGTTAGGCAGGACTTAAACATCTTTTTACAAAACCATCGAAATTGACTTACAATTGACCAGGCAAGGTAGAATGGCCGTCTATGAACAACAGCGGGACTTCCTGGCAAAAAGTAAGCGACTGGTACGATAAAATCGTTGGCAAAGAAGGGCACTATTACCATCAGCAGGTTATTTTGCCCGGGAGCCTGCGATTATTGAATCTTGAAAAAAGCTCGTCTTTACTTGATCTGGCATGCGGACAGGGTGTTCTCGCCAGGCGGCTACCCCCGGAAATACCTTATACGGGGATCGATATTTCTTTAAACCTTGTGAAGCAGGCCAGGCAGCTGGACAAGAATAAAAAGCATATATATCTGGTGGCGGATATCGCCGAGAAACTCCAAATTACTAAAAACGATTTCAGCCACGCCTGTATAATTTTATCATTGCAGAACATCAAGAATCCGTGAAGGAGTGGTCAGAAACGCCGCGAAGCATCTCAAAAAGAGTGGCAAATTCCTCATAGTAATAAACCACCCTTGTTTCAGGATCCCGCGCCAGAGCAGATGGGAAATAGACCGGCAAAATAAACTACAGTACCGACGGGTAGACCGGTATATGACCCACCTGGAAATCCCGATTGCTGCACATCCGGGACATGGTGAAAAATCCGAAGTTACATGGTCGTACCATTCACCGCTTTCAGAGTATGTCAACAATCTCTCCGAACATAAATTCGTGATCGAAAAGCTGGAAGAATGGGTCTCGGACAAGCACAGCGTGGGCGATGCTGCCAGGATGGAAAACAGGGCCAGAAAAGAATTTCCTTTGTTTATGGCTTTATTAGCCAGAAAAGACTGAGCACAGCCTTTGTATCAACTCATATATCCGTTATGGTAAGGTATTGGGACATCGAAAATGGCTTTTCTTTTAGCTACAATTACGCTTATACTTTTATAGAATGAAAGTTACTGGTGATAGTTTTTTAGGGTGTTAACGTTATGTCCTGGTTGATAATTCTTATTATCGTCATTGGTATCCTGGCAGCGGTAATCTGGATTTCCCGAAGGCCGCCTTCCCGGAATCGCCAGGAAATTCGCGGCCAAATATGCCCCAAGTGCGGCAGTACGCATGTATGCTGGGCTGGCTATGCCGATCGCAAAGAATGCATTAAATGCGGCAAAATCTTCGGCTAATCAGATTAATTTAATTCAGAAGGAGTTGTGATATGAGAAGATCGGTTACAGCGATTTTGTTCCTTACCATAGCAGCTGCTGTCCTGGGTGCATGCGTTCAGCAAAACCCGCAGGTTAAGGAATATACCAACCCTGCTCAGGGTATTGAAGTGGCGGTAAGCGGCCAATTTACCATTGTCCTGGAATCTAATCCTACTACCGGGTACAAATGGGAGCCGGGTTTTGACAGCAGTTTGCTGAAAGTAACTAAAAGCGATTACAAGCAGTCAGATGCAAAAACAGGCCTTGTCGGCGCAGGCGGCAAAGAGTATTTTACCTTCGAGGCTTTGAAGAAAGGCGATACCAAAATAACCATGACGTATAAGAGGTCCTGGGAGACGGGGTCGGCTGATCAGAAGGTGTTTAGCGTTTCCATAAAATAGAGTTTGTTGTGCTATTCTTCACTGGCAAAACATGCAATTAGGTTTCGACTGGATGTATAATCTTTAGGAAAGAAACTCACAGGCAAATGCAGGAGATTCGTAATAATGCAAGATAAACTGAGGGTGGCTCTCACTTTAAAAGAGAAGGCTGAGTCGTTCCTGACAAATCTTGAGAAATTGAAAGAGGAAAAATCTGTCGATGCAATCCAGTACAGGGTGTTGAAGATAGAATACGGGCAAATGCGCGAAGAAGCTGTCTCAGAAGTGTTTACCATAAAGAACAATGTGAAGAGAGAACTGGATAACAAGATAAGTAAATTGGAATCTTTAAAGCAGGAGATGGCCTATCTTGAAGCCAGGTTTAAAGTGGGGCAGCTTACGGCGGAAACCTTTTTGGCTAAAGAAAAAGGCCCCAAGTCCAGACTCATTGACCTGGAGAAACAGATTTCAGACTTGCTCTTATTGCTCAATGCCAATAAATCAACAGACCTTGGTATTCCTGAATCAGGTATTAAACTTTTCGGTTTTAACCTGGGCCCATCGAGGAAACAGCCGGCGGCACCCCCGCTTCCACCGGCGCCCCAGGTCCCGGCCCCTGAGCCAAAACCACCGCCCGTTGTGGAACAGCCACCCCCTCAACCTTTACCCCCACCCCCACCTCCACCCCCTCCTGTTCCACCGCCACCACCTCCGCCTCCGCCCCCAACGGTAACAGTCTCCGGATTGCAGATAATGCCGAATAGGGTTACTGAAGGGAGCAGCGTAGGTATTATAGCTACCATAACGAACGTCAGCCCCGGCAATTTGGAGTATAAGGTAGAACTTAAAATAAATAACGAATTTAAGGATTCCAATGTTTTAAATCTGTTTCAGGGTGAGAGCCAGGAAATAACATTTGTTACTGTGGCCGGGAGCCCCGGCGATTATGTGGTTGATATCGGTGGTACTACCGGAAATTTCATCGTGATGCCCGCTTGAAACTACTCCTGAAATTCAATAGAAAGCCTGTATTCTTATACGCTGACCCTGTGTAATTCCTTCATTTCGGCTTCTTCATGGAAGGAGCCATCGACGACTTTCAGTGTCTTATACACCGGGAGTTCGGTATAATATACCGAAATTTTCAAAGACCATGGAGACTACTATAAGCTATGTATAAAGTATTAGCACTGATCCTTATCTGCCTTTCGCTGGTATCATTTTTTCAGTGCAAATTACAGACCGGCACCGGCGGCGACTGTAAGCATCAGACCAGACCGCCCGGTATATGGAACAGGGCAATACCTTTTTCAACCAGGGCGCATATGAAAAGGCCGTTGCCGAATATACCGCTGCTATTGGCGTTAATCCCAGGCTGGCGGCGGCATACTGGTCGCGTGGGTAGGACTTATTTCTTTGCCGGAAAAGGGCTTTCCGCCGCTGTGGATGATTATACCAGGGCGATTGAGTTAGATGCTGCATACACAAAAGCATATTACTATCGAGGTCTGGCAAATGCTGCTAACGGCGGTTATGAGAGGGCTGCTGCTGATTTTACTAAGACGATTGAATTGGATAAAACCATTTCGAGGGCTTTTCACCTCAGGGCATGGTGTAATTCTTATAAAGCGCAGTGGGACCAATCATCTCAGCTCTACCTGTATCAGCTCTTTGAAAGCGATGCCGGTTTGATGGAGGCATATAAAGGACAGGGATGGGTTTATGTGAGGCAACCGCTGTGGCAATATTTTGCCGAGCCTGATCTAATTAAAGTAGCAGAGCAGGATCCTCCGGTATCGGAAGTTTATGTTGACCGCGGATTTGTCCATTTCAAGAAAGCGCAATGGGCGCAGGCAGTGAGCGATCTGGAGAAAGTATACGCTATCGACCATGGATTGAATCAGGAATGCCTGGAATAAGGACTGGGCTTTAAGCAAGAATGCTCAGTGGGATACGGTTATTGCGGACTATCAAAAGTCAATAGAACTGATTTCCCGCCAACCCTCAGCCCCACCCGGTGCGGGGGCTCATAAAAGAAGAACTGGCTCAGGCTATCGGTGATTATAACAAGGCTGTTGAATTATCACAGGACGCATCTTCAACCAGAAAGCTAAAGACGGTTTAAAATTCATCGACGACTTTACCAAAACTATTGCCAGGTAGCAGGTGTGCAAACAGTCTGAACCGCAGGATAACCCTTATTTTGGTAGTTTCTTTGAAGATTTGTTTTTAGGTTCTTTGGCGGGCAGAGACGAGGCGTACTGATAGGCACGATTCAACAGTTTCGCAAGGAGTGCCTTATCGCTATATACCGATTGTGGCAGTGCAAGGTATTCTTTCATGAACCTTCCTTTTACCGGTTCGAAGGGACGTACCTGTTGATGAGTTTTGAGCACTTCTTTAATATCTTTGTCGGAAACGAACGATTATGGAATCTCCATGGATACCGGCAAACATATTCCCGTTTTTAAAATAGGTCGGTGCCCCGAACATGGATTTCTTGTCGCTGGCAAAGGATTCCATGCTGGTTTCCAGCAGCTTTTTAAGTTCCGGGGTAACTTTTTTCCATTCCATAGATCGGTTAGTGTATTCCTTATTATGATTTTGATGATTGGACTGTACTAGGAGGAGGTCTTAAGCGGTACTCTCACGTTCACCTTAGTACCCTTACCGGGGTGTGATTCTATATGCCATTGTCCACCCAATAGCCTCATTCTCTCTTTCATGCTGAAAAGCCCGGCACCTCTGCCGCTTTCTTCGATGTGGGTAATCTTCGAGGTTGCGAACCCTTCTCCGTCGTCGACAATCTGGAGGACAAGCTCATCTTCTTCCCTGTGCAGGCTTATGATGACTTTTTTCGCTTTAGAATGGTGCACGATGTTGCTGATTGTTCCCTGGATAACCCGGAAGAGGCCTGTTCCTATCTGATGGGCAAAAGTGCTCAGGCTGTTATCAAATTCAAAAGTAACTTTTATGCCGGAACGCCCGGACCTGGAACAACGAACAAAGTCGCGCCCGGAC
>CAWAQY010000007.1:0-61651 GCA_963784375.1 uncultured Chloroflexia bacterium
TAAAGTTCTTGACCTGGCCGAAGTTATTGCCAGGGCTATGGGGGTATAGAAATGTCCATTACTTCAGATTATAAAAAGGAAATAATGGCAGCAGCTCACAACGGAAAGATCAAGCTGGCTTTATCCAGGGCTATTGCGAGCTACCGATCTAATATCAACACCGCCATGAAGAAGTTTCCTCATACTATTAAGCTTGCGGAGGAAGTCCTGGAAATAAAGGAAAAAGCTTTAGACGACATGGAAAAGCTTGCCCAGCAAGCCAGCGAAGCTCTCCAGGAGAATAAAGCTAAAGCATATATTGCCAAGACAGCCCAGGATGCTTTGAATATCTTTGATACTATCGTGGGAAAAAATAAGCTTATTGTCAAAGGTAAGAGCATGACCGCAGAAGAGATCGGACTTCGTGAGCATCTGGAAGAACAAGGCAACGAGGTTTTCGAGACTGATCTCGGTGAATTTATCATCCAGAAGTTGGGCTCCAGACCTATGCACATTCTATCGCCAGCGATTCACGTTCCCAAGGAAGATGTAGCCGCGCTTTTCTCTAAGATCACAGGAAAAGAGTTGAAGCCTGACATCGATCTACTGGTAGCCACGGCAAGGGATCTGCTCCGCGAAAAATATTTCAAAGCCGACATTGGTATTAGTGGCGCTAATGTGGTCTCAGCTGACACCGGAACTATGGTAATTATTGAGAATGAGGGTAATGTTCGCCTTTCAACCGGTGTCCCTCCGGTACATATTGCACTTGTTGGCATGGAGAAACTGGTGCCGACGTTAGGAGATGCTCTTAAGGTAGCCGAGGTCACGTGGAGGTACGCCAACTATACCGTTCCTTCTTATGTCAGTTTGATATCTGGACCCAGCAAGACCGGTGATATAGAAAAGGTAATTACTTATGGAGCCCACGGGCCAAAAGAAGTACATGTTATCTTCATGGATGCGGGAAGAACCGAACTGGCTAAACAACCGGTACTAAGGCAAGCGCTCTACTGCCTGAGATGCGGTGGCTGTCTCTATGAATGCCCCGTTTTTTCCATCACTGCCGGGCATTTTGGCGACAAATATTTTACAGGGATCGGAGCTATCTGGGCATACATGCTTAGCCACAAAGAAGAAAAAGGTGCAGCCATGGCTTATACATGCTTAACATGCGGCCGGTGTAAAGTAAGATGCCCCATGAAGATTGATGTTCCGGAAATGGTGTTGCAGTTAAGAAAGATTATCGCTCAGGATTAATTCCACCCAACGTAATCCCCCAATTCAGAAAATTCCTTTGATTGCCCAGCACTGACTGAACCTGCCTCCCCTCGTGTTGCGCAGGCATACTATACCTTAACTCCTTCCCTCGAGTACTTGGCTAAAGTCCCGCCAATACCAAACATCTCATCGTCATGATGCGCCCCAACAAAAAGCAAAGTTCTTTTCCTGTCCATAGTTACTCGGACTAAGAAGATTTATGAATATTATAATAGGAGGAACGAGAAAAAGGATATCTCACTAAAGAATTTATTGATAATAACGATTAGTATTGCTATAGTAATGAGCCAGTAAATATAACCATCAGGAATGGATATGCAGGAAAACAATTCACTAGAAACTAAACCGGTTAATTCGCGAATAGACAGTCAGATTGAAAATACCCGTAAAGCATTAAATCTGGAGAATATTACTGAACCCTATTTGAAGCGGGAAAATATGTCTTTCGGTTACGCTAGTGAATTTGGTTTCAGTTCGCCCAGAATCCCTATGGTAAGGCGGTTTCTTTGGTTGAATGTTAAACTTGCAGCATTATATCTGGCAAAATACTTTAACTGGATATTTCGACGGAAATCTTAAAAAAGTAGTCTCTCCCGATTCGTCCTGGCTTTTGACTGAAATCTAAAAACTATACTATCATTACAGAATCCATCTATAATAAACAAGCCTCAAGGGAGTAATAAATGAATAAATCCGCTATTTTTTACGCTGCATTGATCATAATAATGCTTTTACTCGTTGTGATTACTGGGTGCCAACAACAAGCTCCATCAGCTAAAACACCTCCACCAGGGACTCCCCTGATTGAAACCAAGGACGGCGTCAAAACATATACAAACACTAAATACAACTTTAGTTTTACTGTCTGCAATAACAAAGATTTCGAACTTGAGGAGAACGTTGGAGCGGCAACAGTGGCCTTAGTGGGACCCCGCTTGAATGATTATAAGACCCCGATAAGTATTACCGTGACCATCGGGGGACTTCCCGCAAATAGTTCATTTGAAGAGTACTTGAAAAGTAGTCGCAAAGAAGCCGAAAAGACCCTCAACAAATTCGCAGTGACAGATGAAACTACAATACAAGTCAGCAACGTAACGGCAAAACAATCTTCGTACACCTATACTGCAACTGTTGGCGAAATGGAATATGTTTTCCAGGATAAACTTATTGTATTTATGAAAGATAATAAGATTTATGCCATTAAATATGATGTTCCTGAAGATTTTTATAACGAATTTTCAGAATGCTTTAATTCAGTGGTATCTACGTTTAAATTCCGTTAGTCATTGTGATAAATACCATAAAAACTACAAAGTGCCTAATTTTACTCTCGTCACCCTCTATGATAAATAATGTAGTCTGAATAAGTAGCTTAACCTGTGATAAAATCCCCAACAATGAACGAGATACTCCTTCGATCAGTCATTTAAATAAGGAAGTAATAATTGGTCGATTGGGATAGTCTGCAACAAACAATCGGGGTTGTTTTCAACGACGTATCATTGCTGAAACAGGCATTCCAACATGCTTCATTTGTCAATGAAAACCAGGCGCAGTCTCTCACAGATAATGAGCGTTTGGAATTTCTGGGCGATTCCATACTCAATTTTATAGTTGCCCGAAAGATTTGTCACGATTATCCTCACTATCAAGAAGGAGAATTAACGGTTCTACGCACCATCCTTATCTGCGAGGATACTCTGGCACAACTTGCATCAGAACTACACCTCGGCCGCTACCTTCAACTGGGGAAGGGAGAGGAATCTTCGGGCGGAAGGGAGAGGCTGAGCAACCTTGCGGATACATTTGAAGCACTCATTGGGGCTATATACCTGGATAGCGGGCTCACTGCGGCAGAAAATTTCATTTTAGCTAATTTAAGGAAAAAACTGGAGCTAATAAAAGCTGAAAAATTGGCTGAAAACTATAAAGCAAAGCTGCAGGAATTTACTCAGGCTGAATTCAAGCAATTGCCAAGCTATCATCTGGTAGAAACTTCAGGTCCCGATCACGATAAAAGCTTCCTGGTAGAAGTAAAATTGGATGGCAAGATCATAGGCACCGGTTCAGGCAAAAGCAAAAAAAATGCTGAAATAGAAGCAGCCCGCTTAGCCTGTCAAAAACTAAGCATAAAATAATTTAATTTGAAAGAACATAAATTTTTCGGCTCAATCGCCCTTAGCTATTGACAAAACCAGGTTAACCAACATCCGCACACATACTCCCGTTGCCCCTTTTATCAAATATCCTTGCTCTTTTTCGGCGAAAAAGGTCCCGGCGATGTCAATATGAGCCCACGGTTTCCCATCGACAAATTCGGAGAGGAATTGTGCGGCTGTGATAGCCCCCCCATACCTCCCACCACTATTTTTTAAGTCAGCTACATCGCTCTTATTAAGCTCTTTGTATTCCTCATACATGGGCAATTGCCATAATCGTTCACCCACCGCTTCACCCGCCCTGATCACCTTGTCCGCCCATTTCGGATCATTAGTAAAAATTCCGCTGCATAAATCACCCAATGCTACATGACACGCTCCGGTGAGCGTGGCAATGTCAATTAAGGGAGTAATGCCCTGTTTTACAGCATAGCTCAAGGCATCAGCGAGGATTAATCGACCTTCGGCATCAGTATTAATGACTTCAATTGTCTTGCCATTAAGTGCCTTTAAAATGTCACCTGGTTTCAAAGCCTTTCCGCTTGGCAGGTTTTCAGTAGCAGGAATAATCGCAGTAACATTTATTTTAAGTTTAAGCTGAGAAATTGCAGTCAGAGCTGCCATGACAATAGCACCGCCGGACATATCGCCTTTCATTTCATGCATAGCCTCTGAGGGTTTTAAAGAAATACCCCCCGAATCGAAGGTCAGGCCTTTACCTATAAAACCGACAGTTACGCTAGAATTTGGGTCTCCCTTATAGCTGAGTACTATCATTTTGGGTGGTTGTTCAGTCCCTTGCGCAACCCCGAGTAGTGCTCCCATTCCCATTTCCTTCATCGTGTCAGGTTCAATAATAACTAATCCCAGGTCATATGTTTTTGCTAATCCCTGGGCAACTTTGGCCAGGTCAGTCGGAGTCATATAATTGGCGGGTTCATTCACCATGTCACGGGCCAAATTGGCGGCTGTAGCAATCACCTTGCCGCGATAAGAACCTTGTTCCATAGATTTCTGATTACCGGCATCTTTGCCCACCAGCACCACGTCACTGACGTCTTTGTATTCAGGCTCTTTGGTGAAATGTTTCCTAAAAGTGTAAAGCCCGAGTATACATCCCTTCGGTTATTGCCTGAGCGGATGTTTCTGCATCAATTCCCGTGTCACCTACTCCATGAAGAGATATAAGTATCTTCTGGCAATTCATTTTACGCAATGATCTGCTGGCTTGCGCTGAATATTGACGTATTTTATCAAGAGTAACATCAGATTTTTTACCCAATCCAACTACAGCTACAATGCGTACCGGCAATTTCTCTAGAGTATGTAAAAAGGTGATTTCGAATGGTTTTCCTTTTATCTCTCCCTGCTCGATAAGTTTTGTAATAGCGCCCCCCAAAGCGCTATCAATATCGGCCAGTTGCTCCGACCAAATGCTTTTCACCTTCAAAACTGCTTACTATGAGAGCATCAGCCTGCATCGCAGGTTATATCTCCAATACTTGTTTTAACTTCCATTAATTCCTCCTACTTATTGCATGAATCTTAAAAATTATTCAAGCATTTTTTAAACCTGTGCTAATAGTGGATATTATCCGTTAATATTCGCAACCTCATCGATAATAATGGTATACTATAAAAGGTTAAGCCTTTAAGTCAGTCCAGAGAGGCTGGCAAGGGGAAGAAAAACGATATATAGCATTCTGAATATCCTCCGGGGTTTTCAGTGCTATTGAACCTCTTGCCATTCAAAGGCGGGAGGTTTTTTAATGTCTGAAAAAACTCTCATGTCACCTGTGGACATGGATCGAGCCCTGGTCCGTGTAGCCCACGAAATTGTAGAGAGAAACAAGGGCGCCGAACATCTCGTACTCGTTGGCATGCAGACCCGCGGTGTACCTCTTGCTCATCGCCTGATGAATACGATCAAGAAGCTAGAAGGCATCACTATACCGGTTGGCTCTCTGAATATCAGCCTCTACCGCGATGACCTTTCTTCTCTAGAACTAAAACCGATAGTACACCGCACGGATATTCCCACCGACATTACTGATAAACATGTAGTTTTAGTCGATGACGTTTTCTACACAGGACGCAGCATCCGCGCGGCGATGGATGCCATTATGGATATAGGACGACCCAGGACAATTCAATTGGCGGTATTAGTAGATAGAGGACACCGGGAATTGCCAATTCGCGCCGACTACGTGGGCAAAAACGTACCGACGTCAACGTTCGAGGAAATAAAAGTGCAGGTCACAGAAATAGATGGCGAAGATAAGGTAACTATACTGCAGCCTGACCGGGAGGAGAAACATGGAGACCATTGAACCGAAAGACAAGCACTGCTTCTCCGGAAACATTCCCGCCTCCATCCATCAGATTCGTGGCATCATCGGCATATATTAGACCTCGATGATTTTACCAGGGAAGAAATAGAGCTCGTTTTTGAAATAGCTGATGCTATGTCAGAAATTCTCACCCGCGAAGTCAAAAAGGTGCCTACATTAAGAGGCAAAACTATCGTCAATCTGTTTTACGAACCAAGCACACGTACCAGGTCTTCATTCGAACTCGCGGCCAAAAATCTTAAGCGCCGATACCATCAGCCTCGATGCATCCAAGAGCAGTATTGTAAAAGGAGAATCATTTATTGATAGCCTCCATACTCTCCAAGCCCTGGGCGCTGATGCAATCGTAATAAGACATTCTTATTCAGGTGCACCATATTTAGCAGTCCAACATACTCACAATGTCAGCATCATCAATGCCGGTGACGGCTGGCATGCTCACCCCTCCCAGGCACTCCTCGACCTCTACACTATACGACATCATCTGGACAAAAGTATCTGATCTCAAAAGTAGTAATAATCGGAGATATCAAACACAGCCGGGTGGCCCGTTCTAACATCTGGGGCATGAGCACAATGGGAACTAAAATCACTCTTTGCGCGCCGTCAACACTGCTACCTCAGGAGTTCGCAGAGTTTCCTGAATCACTACGAGCTTTCTAATGTGAACATTGAACCCAATATTGAATCTGCTCTCAAAGAAGCTGATGTGATAATGATGTTGAGACTTCAACTGGAAAGACAACAGAGCGGACTATTACCTACACTACGGGAATATATTAAGCTCTATCAGTTGAATAAAGACCGACTTATCTCTTGCAAAACCAAATGCACTGGTGATGCACCCCGGACCGATCAATGAAGGCATCGAGATCAGCCAGGAAGTCGCTCATGGTACCCAATCGGTAATTGACGAGCAAGTAACCAATGGTTTAGCTATACGCATGGCTTTGTTCTACCTTGTGACAGGAGGCAAACCAAATGAAGGGTGATTTAGTGATTCGAAAGGCGGCAGAATTATTGACCCCAGCCAAAAATTAGATAAAGTCGGTAACGTGCTAATCTCCCAGGGTAAAATTGTTAACGTTGGAGACAAAGAGCCCACCTTCACCCACTAAAAGAACCTAATAGTATTGATGCTACAGGGATGGTTGTTTGCCCTGGTTTTATTGACCTCCACTGCCATCTGCGTGAACCTGGTTTTGAAGATAAAGAGACAATTGCCTCCGGGACTTCCGAGCTGCTGCCGCAGGCGGTTTTACTACTATTTGCTGCATGCCCAACACAAATCCACCGCTTGATAATCAGAGCGACTGTAGATTATGTAAAGAATAAGTGTCTCAACGGATGGCGATTGTCAATGTATTGATTATCGGTTGTATTACCAAAAATAGACAGGGGAAAGAACTGACCGAGATGTATGAGCTGGCTGAAGCGGGTGTAGTTGGCTTCAGCGATGACGGGGAACCTGTCCAGAGTTCCAGAATGTTACGAATGGCAATGGAATATGGTCAATCTTTAAAACTCCCTATCATTGACCACTGCGAAGACAAAGATCTAGCGAATGGCGGATTTATGAATGAAGGTTGGGTATCGACCTACCTCGGTCTTGAAAGGCATCCCTGCAGCCGCAGAAGAGATTATTGTGGCACGGGATTTATCGCTGGCAAAGTTGACCGGCGCCAGGCTGCATATCGCTCACGTCAGCACTGAAGGCTCGGTTGAATTGATTCGAAGTGCCAAAGAAAAAGGTTTATCCGTCACTGCAGAGGTTACCCCGCATCACCTTACTCTTGTCCGAAGAACAGGTCATGGGTGTGTCATCCAGTAAACACAAGCACCCAGACCTATGACACCAATGCAAAGGTAAATCCACCTCTCCGGACCAGGAAAGATATAAGTGCCCTGATAGCGGGACTTAAAGACGGCACGATCGATGCAATTGCCACCGACCATGCCCCACACACTTCGGTAGACAAATTATGTGAATTCGGGCTGGCAGCATTCGGAATAAGCGGTTTTGAGACTGCATTCGGCTGTCTGATGGGTCTGGTGCATAACGGCCAGCTTGATATTGTCACTCTCATTTCCAAACTAACCATCGAGCCAGCTAAAGTCATTCAGACAACTCATGCGAATATCGGCTCGTTAAAAACAGGTTATCAGGCAGATATAACTCTTCTTGACCCCAATAAAGAATGGGTCGTGAACACCAGCAGATTTCGTTTCCAAGGGTAAAAATAGTCCCTTCAACGGATACAAATTCAAAGGAAAAGTAATGGCAACCATATGTTCCGGGAAAATCGTGTATCCAGGATAAATCAATAAAGGTAAATAAGCAAATAATGAACAAAAAAGCTCTGTTGTTGTTGGAAGACGGTTCATTATTTGAAGGCACTTCATTCGGTGCCGACTGTACCACATACGGTGAAGTCGTTTTTGATACTGCCATGGCAGGTTACCAGGAAATGCTTACGGACCCATCCTTCGCCGGTCAAATCGTAGTACCTACTTATCCGATGATCGGTAATTACGGAATTAATGAAGTCGACTGCGAATCGAAACAAATCCAGGTAAGGGGTTTTGTCGTCAGAGAATATTGTCCCAGACCCAGCCACTGGCAAGAGATCGATACGCTGCAAGAATATTTAAAATCAAACGGTATCCCGGGACTGAGCGACATAGACACCAGAGCACTGGTTCGCCATCTCCGTTCAACCGGCGTAATGATGGGAATTTTGACGTCGGAGATGACGGTAGAAGAAGCCTCCAAAGTTCCTACGCGATTCGCCACCTTACGGAAGTTTGGATTTTATCCAACAGGTCAGTACTGGAAAAACGTATCAATGGAAACCGTCGCAGAATGATAAGACAACATATCATATTGTGGTTGTTGATATGGGATTAAAATACAATATCGTACGCATTTTAAACCAACTGGGTTGCCATATAACAGTTGTTCCAGCTACTGCTGACGAAAGAGAAATATTCAGTTTAGACCCGGATGGGATTCTTTTATCGCCCGGACCGGGTGATCCGGCTTTGCTGGATTACCTAACGAAAACAGTCAAGGATCTTATAGGAAAGAAGCCGATCATGGGTATTTGCCTGGGTCACCAGTTAATTGCACAGGCCTTCGGGGCAAAAACCTTCAAATTGAAGTTCGGTCATCGAGGAGGCAACCATCCTGTCCGTGATCTTGCTACAGGTAGAATTTATATAACCACTCAAAACCATGGTTACGCAGTAGATGCCGATAGCTTGAAAGGAGGCCTGGAAGTAAGCCACATAAATTCAAATGACAGCACCGTCGAAGGGCTAATTCACAAAGAACTGCCGATAATTTGCATCCAATATCATTCGGAAGGCGCTCCCGGGCCACAGGACAATGTCTACATGTTCAGCAAATTTATTGAAATGATCAAACAGAGTGAGAATAAAATTGGCTAAACCCTCTAAAGTACTGGTTATCGGCTCAGGCCCAATAATAATCGGGCAGGCAGCAGAGTTCGATTATGCAGGTACACAAGCTTGCAAATCCCTCCGTGAGGAAGGCGTAACCACGGTACTGGTTAATTCCAATCCGGCTACCATTATGACCGACCAGGGTATTGCCGACATGGTATATATTGAACCACTTACTGTGGAAGTGATATCCCGAATAATCGAACGTGAGCAGCCGGACGGCTTGTTACCTACACTTGGAGGACAAACAGGGCTGAACCTGGCCGTGGAACTCGCCGATTCCGGCGTTCTGGACAAATATAACGTTCGATATTGGGCACTCCCTGGAAACCATTAAAAAAGCTGAGGAACGTTCTTTGTTCAAACAACTCATACTGGATATCGGAGAACCACTGCCTGAAAGCGTTACCGTTACTACAGTTGAAGAAGCCATGAAATTTGCTGAGACTGCCGGCTTACCGTTAATCGTTCGACCCTCGTATACTCTCGGCGGCACAGGTGGAGGAATTTGCCATACAAAGGAAGAGCTCGAAACCATTACCAGGAGCGGACTTGCTTCCAGTTTGAGTCATCAGGTACTTGTAGAAAAATGTCTCCTTGGTTGGAAAGAAATTGAATATGAAGTAATGCGTGATGCGGCCAATAATTGTATCACTGTATGTAATATGGAAAACATCGACCCTATGGGCATACATACCGGAGACAGTATTGTGGTTGCTCCCAGCCAAACCCTGACGGACAAAGAGTATCAGATGCTGCGATCAGCCAGCCTGAAAATCATCCGGTCGCTAGGTATCGAAGGTGGCTGCAATATACAGTTTGCTCTTAAACCCAGCAACTGTTGCGCAGAAATGGGCTCCGGATCAATTGAATATAAAAACAAGCGAATATTATATCATCGAGGTCAATCCCCGTGTCAGCCGCAGTTCAGCTCTGGCAAGCAAAGCAACCGGCTATCCCATCGCCCGGGTTGCTGCCAAAATTGCGATAGGCAAACGTCTGGATGAAATACCCAACCGGGTAACCGGCAAAACAATGGCTGCTTTTGAACCGGCCCTGGATTATTGCGTGGTTAAAATCCCCCGCTGGCCTTTTGATAAATTTGCCTATGGTGACCGCACACTGGGCAGCCAGATGAAAGCTACTGGAGAAGTGATGGCTATAGACCGTTGCTTTGAAGCTGCTCTTCAAAAAGCAGTCCGTTCTCTGGAATTCGGCAAAAGGTCACTACTCTGGGAAGATAAGGATTGGGGTAAGAGCGGAAATCCATATTCTTTTCCACTATATCCGAATGATCTCAGGTTGTGGGCAGTCATGGCGGCACTGAGACGCGGTCAAACCTGTGAAAGACTATCTCAAAGTACCGGTATCGATCCATGGTTTATCGATAAACTTCAAAACATTATTGAAATGGAGAAACGTCTTTTATCAGAACCACTGAATCCAGACCTTCTGAGACAGGCAAAGCGTATCGGTTTTTCCGATGAGCAAATCGGTACCTTATCAGATAAGCTCGCCGAGCAGGTCCGTCAACTTCGGAATGATTGGGGCATACGACCGGTGTATAAAATGGTTGATACATGTGCCGCCGAATTCGATGCCGAGACCCCTTATTTCTACAGCACCTATGAGAAGGAAAATGAAGCCTTGCCACTACAGGGCAAAAAGGCTGTAGTTATAGGAAGCGGTCCAATCCGAATCGGACAAGGTATTGAATTCGATTATTGCAGCGTTCATTCAGCCTGGGCACTCCAGGAATCAGGTTATAAGAGTATTATGATCAATTCTAACCCGGAAACAGTATCTACTGATTTTGATACCAGCGATCGTCTTTATTTTGAGGCATTGGATGAAGAAAGCGTCAGAAATATCATAGAAAATGAGGGGGTCGATCCAAATCAAACTGTTAGACCGGCATCAATCGTCCAGTTTGGCGGGCAGACTGCCATTAATCTGGCTGAACCTCTATCCAATAGCGGTATGCCAATCATCGGCTCAAGTGTTGAAACAATAGATACTGCAGAAGACCGCAGGCGGTTTGAAGATTTCCTCAATCGTTTGGGTATTCCACAACCTCCGGGAGCTGGTGTAACTTCATTGCCAGAAGCGATCAGCACAGCTAAATTTTTAGGTTATCCGGTTTTAGTCCGCCCCAGCTATGTGCTCGGCGGGAGAGCTATGGAAATTGTACATAATGAAGAGGAATTAGTAAGGTACATGTCCCGTGCAATAGAGATGGATAATAAGCATCCCATATTGGTAGACAAGTACTTCGAAGGTAAGGAAGTCGAGGTAGATGCGGTATGTGATGGAGAAGACGTACTGATTCCTGGAGTTATGGAACATATTGAGCGTACCGGTGTGCATAGCGGTGACTCTATATCCGTGTATCCGGGGTTAAATCTAAGCCAAACCGAAGTAAACACCATAATAGATTACACGGTAAGAATTGGCCTGGCACTCAAGATCAAAGGATTGATGAACGTACAGATGGTAATTATGCAAAATGGTACTTCATCATCAGTATACATCATTGAGGTTAATCCCCGTGCCAGCCGTACCGTGCCCTTCATTTCCAAAGTTACTGGTGTACCGATGGTTAAGCTAGCTACCAAAGTAATGCTGGGAGCAAAGCTTAAAGAACTGGGATATTCGACCGGTCTTTGGAAAAGACAAAAACTTGGTAGGTATAAAAGCTCCGGTATTTTCCATGTCTAAACTTACCGGGGTCGATACTTACCTTGGACCCGAAATGAAATCAACCGGTGAAGTTATGGGAATCGACTATTCCTATGAAGCTGCTTTGACCAAAGCGTTATTAGCCGCCGGTTTAATGTTACCCAGTGAGGGAGGCATTTTATTCAGTATTGCCGACAGAGATAAGGCAGAAGCAATCCCTATAATCAAAGGATTCCATTCAATAGGTTACAAACTATATGCTACAGAAGGAACCGCAGCAACTATAGAAAGCAACGGTATGACAGTGCAGCTAATCGGCAAGAAACTGGGAAAGGGACATCCTAACGTCTTGGATATTGTAAAGGATGGAATTGTTAATGGTGTGGTAAATACCCTCACAGGAGGCCGTGTCTCTTTACAGGATGGTTTCGATATCAGACGTGCTGCAACTGAAAAACGGATACCCTGCTTCACTTCGCTGGATACAGCCCGTGTAGCCTTGAAAGCCCTATCCAATGTTGGCCAACCTTACAATGTCAAGACAATGCCAGAATATTTGACCGGCACGGATTAAGTAGATTGAGACAGATTTTGGCGATCACTCGATCAAACAAGGAACTCTCACCTGGAATTCATGTGTTAAATGTCGAAGCTCCTTATATTGCTGCACTCGCGCAGCCAGGCCAGTTCGTAATGATTCGGTGTGGAACCAACCTTACCCTGAATCGTCCTTTGAGCATCCATCAAGTTATCAACAACAAAAGTATTTCATTTCTATTTAACGTGGCCAATTTACCAGCAAGCACCGCATCAGACACCAGGCAACAAGAAAAAGGTAAAATAACAACAAAAGGCGAAGGGACATTGTGGTTATCTAATCGCCGACCGGGAGATACTCTCGATTTATTAGGCCCGTTGGGAAACGGTTTTTGCGTCTATCCCGAATCTAAAAGATTGTTGCTCATAGCTGGAGGGATTGGTATTGCGCCATTGGCCTACCTGGCCCTGCAGACATTAAATCAGGGAAAATCTGTGACACTTGTACTTGGTTCACGCACGGCATCAAGTCTGTATCCGCAAAAACTCCTGCCTGGTGATTTAGAAAATGTAATAATCACCGAAGACGGCAGCGCTGGTAAAAAGGGCAAGAGTAACTGACGTTATCATTCCATTCATTGATCGAGCTGATCAAATTTTCGCCTGTGGACCTTTCCCGATGTACCAAGCCATCTTTGATTTGATGCAACAAAACTCTATAAACAAAAATGTTCAAATATCCCTGGAGACAAGGATGGGGTGCGGATTTGGGGTATGCTACGGCTGTAATATAAAAACAAAACAGGGTATAAAGACTGTCTGCTGCGAGGGGCCAATATTCAATATGAAAGACATCCTCTGGCAAGAAGTATCGTTATAATAAATCGAAAATTCCTATTTAATTAGATTTAACCGATAGTGTGATATAATTCAAATTGAATTATAACTCTAAACAAGATTAAAGTATCAGATATGATATCATTAGTTCAAGGGAGGTTGTTATGCCCGCTTTAAAAGATGCAGTCATAGTCCTTGCAATTGTGTTAGGTTGCTGCATATTCATGGCGCTGGGAGCTTTTTTGGGGCAAAAGGGAAACCTGAGCAAACTGGTTCGATACGCAGTGATAATTGCACTTGCTGCTATAGTAATTTACACTATCTTTGTTTCGGTAGTGTTGCTTTTGGCTAAGTAGATTTTTCATTGTTGCACCTATACTTTTTTATTGGTCGTATAACTTCGATTTAACTGACAAAAGGAGGCATCGATGCCGGACATGAAAACTGCGGTGATACTTTTGGGGGCTATTGTCGGTGCCTGCGCACTTTTATGCCTCGGCGGCTATTTTGGTAAAAAAGTTGAGGTATTCAGAGTAATTATAGGAGCAGGGATCGTAGCTCTCGTTGCAATTGTGATATTTGCCATTTATAGCGCCTGGTATCTAATTACTAAACAACCATAATTTCCTGAACAATCAATGTGTTTTATACTGCAAGTATATTTTCCTATCTCCCTTTTAGTTACCACACCTTACCGGAATTATATCTGTTAGCCCTTCGATACTAAGTATGGTTATTAATAAAACAATTCTCATTAATACCAAAGGCAATTGCGACATAATAGATATAACTTCGCAGGTATCCAACGAGATAAATCAGTCCGTCATAAACAATGGAATTATCACGATATTCATATCCGGGTCAACGGCTGGAATCTCAACAATCGAGTGTGAGGAGGGAGTAATTGATGATTTCAAAATCATGTGGGATCGCACTATTCCAAAAAATATTACCTACAGGCATGATTCGAAATGGGGTGATGGAAATGGTTTTTCACACGTGAGATCTTCACTCCTCGGTGCATCATTAGTTGTTCCATTTTCCAATAAAAAATTGCTTTTGGGCACATGGCAACAAATCATTGTAGTGGACTTTGATAACCGACCACGATCAAGAGAAATCGTTCTACAATTGATGGGGGAATAATCATTGCTCTTACTCATGGTTGCAGAATATCAGAATCTAATTAATTGTAGCCAAACGAAGGAGTAACTATGGCATTCGAGAAAATTCTATTACCGCTGGATGGTTCCGAACTGGCCGAAAGAGCTTTGCCTTATGCCAGGACCATAGCTAAATTCAATAATAGCGAGGTCGTTCTCTTTGCAGTGAGCATCACCACTGCAGGGGGACGCCGCGACCGCCTTCTCAAGTCGTATCTTGACGTAAATGCCAAAGCACTTGAATCAACAGGAATTAGAGTTTCAACCTGTGTCGCATATGGAGAAGTCGCCGAGGAAATCTTAAAATGTACTGAGAAGAACAAAATAGACCTGATTATTATTTCTACGCACGGCTATTCCGGTATTAAACGCTGGATGCTGGGAAGTGTCACGCAAAAAGTCCTCTACAGCACGCTCATACCAACCCTATTGATAAAATCCAAATCCCCTGCACTTTCAGAGGTGGAATTCAAGAAGATACTGGTTCCACTTGACGGCTCGCCTTTCTCCGAAATGACTCTACCATATATAGAAGAACTGGCAAAAAATACCAATTCGGAAATAGTGTTGTTGCAAGAAATCCAGCCCCCTGTGGTACCTTCATATGGATCCCGACCGATCAACCCGCAATGGGAAAAATACCGCGATACTATCTGGTCTGAATTGCAGCAACAATCATCAGATTATCTGGATACAATAAAAAATGACCTGGTAAATCGAGGGCTAAAAGCAAAAGCTCTGGTAGTGAAGGGGGAGGATGGCAAAACGGCACAGGGCATTATGCAAATAGCGCAAGATGAAAAGGTCAGCCTCATAGCCATTGCCACACATGGACGCAGTGGTATCAGCCGGTGGGTTTATGGAAGCGTAGCAACCCGCATAGTAGAGGAATCTTCACAACCTATTCTTCTTATCCGCCCAGCTACCCCTTCATAGCTACGGAGTAGTTAAGGAATAAGGAAAGAGGTAACGCGCAATGGCAGTAGATTCTAATGGCCGGTTTCCGCCCTATCTTCCCTGAAGATTTGTAGCCCTATTTACTTCGAACCAGAGACAAAAATTCGGCACGTGTTACCGCTTTAGTCCTAAAGGTGCCTCTCATCGCGGAAGTGACCACAGTGCTGCCAGGTTTTTCGATACCTCGCATCGTCATACACAGATGTATCGCTTCGATTATTACCGCAACGCCATCAGGACGCAGGGCTTCAACAATAGTATCGGCGATTTGCGTTGTCATTCTTTCCTGAAGCTGAAAACGCCTGGCATAAACATCCACTACTCTAGCCAATTTACTGATACCTACTACCCGTCCACCTTCATTGGGGATATAACCAACATGAACGGTTCCATAAAAAGGTAAGAGATGGTGCTCACACATCGAATAAAATGGAATATCTTTCAACAACACCATCTCCCGGTGTCCTTCTTCAAACCCTACCGATAACTCGGCTTTAGCGTCCATGCCTATGCCAGTTAAAAATTCCCCATACATTTCAGCTATCCGCCGGGGTGTGTCAACAAGACCCTGTCTTTTAGGATTTTCTCCAATAGCATCAAGTATCATTGATACTGCTTTTTCAATTTTCGCTTTGTCAATCACTATATATACCCTCGAAACTCAGATACGTGTAGTCAAAAATATTTCTATTTCCAGCCCAGAGCCTGCTCAATTTTATGGATATCCGGAGGTAATTCCGGAAATGGCTCAATATGTTTTACGGGAACTCCCGGATCTTTCAACCCCGTACCAGTAACGATGCAAACCACTCTTTTCCCGTTAAATTTCATCCCCATTTTCGCCATCTTCAGTAATCCTGCCAGCGATGCAGCCGAAGCAGGTTCGCCAAAAATTCCTTCTTTACTTGCCATAACTTTATAGGCAGCCAGGATTTCGTCATCGGTAACGCTATCGATAACCCCTCCCGATTCATCTCGGGCTTCTATTGCTTTTTGCCAGCTCGCAGGGTTGCCGATTCGAATCGCTGTAGCAAAAGTCTTAGGTTTATCAATAATTTTACCCTTAACGATCGGCGCAGCACCGGCAGCCTGGAATCCCATCATCTTAGGGGTCTTGGCAATTTTTCCCGCTTTTTGATATTCAAGGTAACCTTTCCAATAGGCAGTGATATTTCCGGCGTTTCCTACAGGAATAAAATGATAGTCAGGTGCATCCCCAAGATCGTCGACTATTTCGAACGCAGCGGTTTTTTGGCCTTCAATTCGATATGGATTTAGAGAATTGACCATGGTAATCGGATATTTTTCGATAAGGCTGCGAACGATCTGAAGAGCTTGATCAAAATTCCCACTGATTGTGATAATCCTGGCTCCATAAGCTACGGCCTGAGCAAATTTACCCAAAGCGATTTTTCCCTTGGGTACAATCACCACGACTTTAAGCCCAAAACGAGCACCATAGGCAGCGGCTGAAGCACTGGTATTCCCTGTAGATGCACAGATTATACTGGTACTGCCGCTTTCAACCGCTTTGGCTATTGCCATAACCATACCCCGGTCTTTGAAAGAGCCTGTTGGATTACAACCTTCAAGTTTAAAATAAAGTTCTCCGCACCCGATCTCCTTCTCAAGAGTCATAGACCGCACCAGGGGAGTGCCACCTTCGCCAAGAGTTATTATAGGAGTAGCCCGGGTAATTGGAAGAAATTCTTTATATCTAACCAGTATGTTGCGTATATTCAAAATTATTAAGCCTCGACTCTGACAAAATTGCTTATCTCTTTCACAACGGAAAGATGTTTCATTTCATCAAGCGCTTCCTGTACCGCCTTTTCTCGTGCTTTATGTGTCATGATTACAACCTCAGCAGTTTGAGTAGATGGATCACTTTCCTTTTGTATAACAGAAGCAATGCTGATCAATTTATCACCCAAAATTTTGGAAATTTTGGCTAATACACCTACCTGATCAAAAGCACTTAACCTGATATAATACTGTGTTTCGATATCAGACATCGGTTTAATCTTTTTCTTCTCTCCAAACGGTAATTTGGTAATACACTCCACTTCACGGTTAATATTTTGAGCAATATTAATCACATCCGCAATCACGGCACTGGAAGTTGGAGAAGGACCAGCGCCCTGACCATAGAAAATCACCTTGCCAACCAGGTCCCCTTCCACATCTATGGCATTATAGACACCATTTACCTGTGCCAGCAACGAATCCAGAGGTATAAATACAGGATGAACACGAACTTCTATAGAACTCACCGCTTCGTTTAGCAATAGCTAGGAGTTTTATAGCATAACCGAGTTCGCTCGCATAACGAAAATCACGCGCTTTTAGTTTCGAGATACCTTCATAGTATATATTTTCCAACTTGACGTCCGTGCTAAAGGCAATCGTCGCCAGAATTGCCAGTTTGTAAGCTGCATCAAGACCTTCGATATCATTGGCCGGATTAGCCTCAGCATATCCTAATTTTTGTGCCTGCTTTCAAAGCTACTGCAAAATCCACACCTTCATGGGCCATTTTGGTCAAAATATAATTTGTAGTACCGTTAACAATGGCATGAATTGCCTCAATATCATTTACCACCAGATCTTGCAAAAATGGAGCAATCAGTGGTATCCCACCACCAACGCTGGCTTCATAACGCAGGGCAACTTTATGTTCTCTCGCCAGAGCTAAAAGCTCGATAGCCATGCTTCGCTAATACTTCCTTATTTGCCGTAACTACATGCTTGCCGGCTTTCAGTGCTTCTTTAATAAACTCGTATGCGGGATGCTCACCACCGATTAGCTCGATTATGATCTTTATTTCGTCATCATCAATCAACTCAGTGAATTTATCGGTAAATCGATTTCGATCGATACCCAATGAACCATATTTGGCGGTATCCTTCTCCAGGACTTTTTGTAAAATAAGTGGAGCTCCGGCTTCTTTGGCCAGTTTTTCGCTTTTTTCCCAGCAAGACTTTAACAACACCACCACCTATTACACCCAATCCCATCAGACCGATTCCAATTTGTTTCTATTCGCCATATTACTTCTTACTAGTCCCTAATCTTTTTGAGAGCATAATCCACCGCCCAGGATTTCTGTGCATCATCCAGATAATGTTTCAATCGTGCTTGTTTTTCTCTCTTCCTGTATCCAATTATCGAAAGCTATAATTTCAGCTGTCTCTGGCACTCTTTTCTATTTCCCTGTTGTCATTCTTTTCCAATGCTTTTACTAACCAGTAGCCCCCTTTATGCTTGCGGCAGGATCAACTACCGGGATCACTAAGCACTTTCACAGCCAATTCAAATGCAGATTTCCCAATGACATCGGTAGCCTGCCCTTTTTGCTTCCATCCCAGATCGACCTCCGGAACCTTTGCTTTCAAGATGTTGAGACTTTTCTTTAGCTAGCTCTGCAAAATCGGATCCACTCTTTAACTTGGCTTTGACTTCATTTGCTTCCTCCTCACTGCCTAACAAAATGCCTCTAATATGGCTGCCCTTTTCGTTATCCCGTTCAACAACCTCAAACAGCCAGTATCCTCCGTTCCGGCTCACTGATGGATCCAAGGTCGGTTTGCTCACAGTTCCGGGAGCTGTGGTGAAAACAAGGTCATTGAGCTTGGAATTGCTGAATTTCCCATTTTCAAGGTTGGACAATCCTTCCAATAACCATCCAAGCTCCCCGGATTTTTCTTTGGTGAAACTTTCTGTCGAGAATTCTTTCGCGAGCTTAATAAAGCTTTCACCTGCAGTGAGCTTTTCTAACACCTTATTAGCTGTCGTCTTCAGAGTCCAGGAACATAGCCTGTGCATTTACCTGTTTGGCAGTGGTAGGTACTTTTTGTTCAAAATAACCATCCATCAGCTTATCATGAATCAGGCTGGCACCGACATCTATCCGATAAATATTGTCGGTTGGTAGTTTTAGATGCAGTAAGTTCTTTTGCAATATCGTTATCGCTCATAGCTACACCCAGCTTAGAGCTATTTTGCAATACTAATTCATCCTGTGTAATCTTTTCTATAACCATATCCGCCATATACGAAGCCTGGTTAACATCAACTCCCTTCAGATAAGCTGCCAGCATCTCCACATAGTCATTCATTTCAACGACGGCATCATTCACTTTTACTACTTTCTGTTGAAAGGGCTTTATCTTAGCATCATATAATCCATAACTTACAATGGCGATGATGAGCACCAAAAAAATGCCGCCGGCTATCATAATTATACGCTGGGTTCTTTTCTGGCGCTGCCATCTCGAAAGTTGTTGCCTGGTAGGCAACGGTTTAGTTTCTCTTTTTTTCTGTTTTTTAGCCAATGATCAGATTCCTTTCGATAAGAAGATTACCGAAGACAAACTCACGTTTGTCCCAATTAACTACTTATGATACCATATTGTCGCTTTCAAAGACACGGGGTGTAGCGCAGCCTGGTAGCGCACCTGAATGGGGTTCAGGTGGTCGTCGGTTCAAATCCGACCACCCCGACCATAGATTCATTTCTACCGTCTTTTGAACCAAAGTCTTTTAACACCCCTTTAATGCAGAAAATGTCTGGTTGGCGTTAAGAATTGTCTGGAAAGTAGATAACCTGTAGGTGCCGATTAGCAACTACTTATAAACACTGGTAAGCAAGGTTTGGGCGTACTCTTCCTGACCAGATACGGAAACAAAAATATAGCTATTTTCAATACGTATTAGCACAGATATCGCATTATCCCCGGGCGCAGACCATAAACCTTTGTACACGGTAAAATCGCCAAGCCTGGATTCGATAAAACCATAATCCCGAAGAATCGTGCTCACAACCGAACCAGTAACAAACCCGGGAAACCCTGACTTGATTAAGATTAACATACCGGCATCAAGACTCGATGGATTGCCACCTTTTTCGAATACGCTTACTGCTTTAGCCACATTTATCTGATGAGGAGAATAAAGCCCACCAATAACCACTTCAGGATTTAACAATTTAATTATCCGGTTTACCTGTTCAAAGTCTTTGGGGCCAATATATCCCGATGCAAAATCCAGAACTTGTTTACTGGGCTTGGCTACTGCTATTGCCACCATTTTGGTTCTATCGCCACGGGGCAGCATTGCAACTGATTCCAGCACACTTTCGTTGGTATATCTTGTGAAATTGTTATTTGAAATTGCCGATTTCAAGGTTTCCGCACCTTTTCCAACACCTCTCACCACATAAATATTATTATCTCGCAGTATTTTCCAGGTATCTTTTTCTTCTGCTATCCCTGAATAGATTTCCGAAGCATCTTTGGCACTGGTGAAAGTAAAACCGGCACTAAAAACCAGGGCTTTATCCGAAGGCAATCCCCATATAGCCAGGGAGTCTACCTTTACATCATGGGAAATGTTAATTATTTTCGCCGGTACGATCGTGGGTCGGTCCTGATTGGCATAGACATAAAATTCCAGATTAGTGTCGGGGACTAATAAGGCTGAAAGCGAACCGGCAGTTGAAAACGGAAATTGTTCCACATTGACAGAGCAACCGGAACCAAGAGGGAACAAAAGCATAAAAAATCCGAAAAGGAGAACTATTGCCTTTTTTAAGACCGGAATCTTCATCGAGTACTTCCCCATTCTCCAGTTGAAATCATAAATCTAGCCTATCACTAAGAATCAAATAGTAACGATATAATATAGCTCAAAAGCATAATTAAAACTATTTTAATGCCCCTCCAAATGATAATAGCAAGCTCCATACGGAGCAAACAAATTGCTCCAGTTCATTCAACAATCACGTCCATCCTTTCTTGACTAAGCAACTGATTGCAAGTATTATGCTGGCTTAAATAGAGATAACAAACTTAAACGGAGGATACATGGAGCTTACAGCTGGTTTTTTTATGTCCTTTTTTCAGAATCTTACCGTTTGGGGAATAATTCTGGCAATATTGTTTGGCATTATATGGATCATCAGTTTCTGGCCTTCGATGATCAAACAACCATGGCACTGGGCGGTCCTGTTTGGCAGCGCCTTATTTACTGCATTTGCAATTGCTTTTGTTCAAAGGCCGCTTCAAAACCTGATCGGCACCGCAATGGTCAATGCATGGGGATCTGATACTCTTATGAGCGTACTCTTCCTTTCGGCAATACCGAGCGTTTTAATATCGGGATTAGTTCAAGAAGGCGCCAAAATAGTTCCTGTGGCAATTTACTGGTGGCGAAATAATTTTGTCATTGATTACAGGTTGGGGCTTACCCTCGGCGCGATCGCAGGAGCCGGTTTTGGAATTTTTGAAGCACAGTGGATACATAATATGACTTTTGGGGCAGGGTGGACTCCTGACTTGATAAAAATGAAAGGATTAGAGGCACTGGCTCCGTTTATTGAAAGATTTTTTGTAGTTGCCTTCCACACAGGATCATCAGCTCTGGCAGGGTATGGTCTGGCTAAAGGAAAGGGATGGCAATTTTACCTGATGCTCTCGGTGGTTCATACGCTATTGAATTACGGCATTATTTTTGTCCAGGCGAAGATATTCAGATTAACAGAAGTTGAAATCTACATCGCTATCATTTCTCTCCTGGTTGTCGGCATAGCTCTATGGTTAAGATGGAGAAAGGCTGAAACCGTACGAAGAAAATTACGTTGACGAAAGCTGCAGGTAACCACATCATAACCCTCTTTACCAACAAGACTCACAACGCAGACTCGATTAAAGAAGTCAGCATGGATTTAACCTTGTTGTAGACAGTGGCGGAGCAGGTTTCTCTCTCATAAAAATAGGCAGATCTTTCTACTGGGCTATTCCAAGCCAACTGAGGGCATCTTCAAGATTGTCGAATGCCTTGCAAATGCAGCCCCGATTTACTGCTACGTTTTCGCCAAATCTCTTAGGATCAAGCAACGGGACTTTCATAACGTAGGCGAACTTTGTGTTAGGGGAGACACCGCGGCTTACGAAGTCCACTATTGTATCCCCTACAAATTTACCATAGTAAAATCGTTCCATAGTTTTAGGATTTCCAATGAGTTCTCGAGCATCTATGATTACATTTTCAACCTTTTTTCCCGCAACAAACTCAAGTATTTCTTTAAATTTCTCTTCCGCCTCCACCAGCGAAAATATTCCCTTTGTAACTACGTAAACGAATCCAGGTTTAAGTGAAATTTCTTGCGTTATGCCCAACTATCAAGCCTCCCATCACTATAATATCACTTCTGACCTGCTGTAACCTCTAAGATAACCCCACAAACTGATACTATTATATGATACTAGCTAACTATATATTCTGTCTCCACTGCATTATCAACACTTAGCCCAGTCCAATGTGATAAATAAATCCGCATGTATTATTACTGAAGTTTTTAGTGTAATTTTCCTCCAACTATATCAACAACCCCACCAATTTTCAAAATTGGCTATGGGTCATGTTTCTGGTGGAGGCGGGGGAGGGTTGAACTCCCCGTCCATAAGAAGGTTGCCAGAATCTACTACAGGTTTAGTCAACTCTTAAATCTTACCTGGTTAATCTCTGCTGACGGAGTAATAACCAGGCCAGTCGATGATTCTTAGCCAATCCTCATCGACGTCAGGATCGGAGCACCCCGACTTTTCGTCACCCAATCCCAACCCATCGGGGAAAAGGTCAGGTTGGATGTGCTAGGCCTAGTTAGGCTGCAACAGGTACTGCTTCGTTGGCAGTTGTATTTTGCCACCTGATTTACGAGGTAGATGGCGCCTCGACCTGCTATTCTGTAGGCCTGTCCCTGTCGATTCCACGCGCCCCCATTATGAAATTGTTAAAGTCCTGTTAGCTTCTAGTCTTTAGAGAACGCTCTATTTCCCTGTCTGCATCACGTCGGGCAATAGTTTCTCTTTTATCGTAGGCTTTTTTGCCTTTTGCCACTCCCAATTCGAACTTTGGCAATTCCTTTCTTAATATATAGTTTTAAAGGAACCAAAGTCAACCCTTTTCTGCTCACCAGGCCAGTTAAGTAATCAATTTGATGACGGTGCAACAAGAGCTTCCTTGTCCGCTCAGGTTGGTGATTAAAATGACTCCCCGGCTGGTAGCTCGCGATATGCGAATTGAACAACCAGAGTTCCCCGTGTTCGGGCTTGGCATAGGCATCACGAATGTTAACCCTGCCTTCTCTCATTGACTTTATTTCAGTGCCTTTAAGAGATATGCCAACTTCCATGCTTTCCAGAATGGAATAATCATGATAAGCTTTACGATTGAGGGATATCGTTTTCGAGTTCTCCATATATGATAAAATTCTACCATTATCTCCCGAAATAATATAGAAATAGTGAATGAGGAACATATTATGTCTAATTATTTTAATAAATACTGGATACTCATTATCGCAATTCTTCTCCTCTGTTTTATTTCAGGTGGAGTTTTACTCATAATCGAACTAAGCAGACACCAGCCGGTTGAGATCACACTTGATTCCACAAAGTTTCCCGACTACAGTCTTGAAGTATTTATAGATGGAGCCGTAGCTAAACCTGGTTATTATCCGGCAAAAGAAGCTGATACTCTCGCGGGAGTAATTCAATCAGCCGGGCTCATTTCTGATGCTAAACTGGACCATATCAAAATATATGTCCCCCGAATACAGGAAGTCGATCTACAACAAAAACCTCAAAAAGTAAGTTTAAACCGAGCTGAGGTCTGGCTATTCGAAGCCTTACCGGGAATTGGGCCAAGTAAAGCACAAGCGATCGTAGACTATCGAAATAAATATGGGTATTTCCATAGCATTGAAGACCTGCTAAAAGTAAACGGAATAAGTAAAACCCTTTTAGACAATATCAGAAATCTAATAGTTATTGAGGACTGAACACCTTTTGATTCTTTTTTACCTTTGTATCTCATTTGTGTTAGGAGTCTATATAGGCTCGATGGCTAGCTTTCCTCCGTGGGCGTTCGCCGCGAGTATCATACCGCTTCTTTTCATTCCCTTATTACGCAAGCACAAGTCCAGGTTGTTTTTATCCTGTTTCTGCATAGTAACATTTGCAGGCGGTAACTTATGTTACCAATCAAGTCTCCCAATAATCGATGAAACGTATCTACAATATTACAATGATAAAGGAACATCAGAAATCGAGGGGCTTATCATAAATGAACCTGAACCCGGAGACCGAACTTCGTCATTTCAACTGTCAGTCAGGAAAATGAATATTGACGGGCAGACTAAGGAACTCTCAGGTAAGGCATTGGTTCGAGTGCCCAGATATTCTGAATACCATTATGGCGATTTACTTAGAGTAAAGGGTAAATTGGAAACTCCGCCACTATTGGATGACTTTAACTATAAAGACTACCTTGCACATCAGGGAATATGTTCAATAATAAATTTCCCCAGGATCGAAACTCTGCAAATGGACACAGGTTTCCCACTTTTCTCTTTTATATACTCACTTCGAAATAGTTTTTCTCGAAGTCTGTCTTATAGTTTGCCTGAACCCCACTGCTCACTAGCAAGAGGAATGCTGCTAGGACTGCGGGGAAATATCCCTGATGCTCTGAGATTATCCTTAGTTAATACGGGAACGACTCATATAATAGCAATATCGGGTTTAAATCTTAGCATCATTATCGGTATCTTGTTAAGCATGGGAACATGGCTATTTGGCAGACGTTATTCAATCTCTATCTGGCTTGCTTTTGCTGCTATCTGGTTATACGTAGCGATTTCGGGTATGCAGCCGCCTGTTATTCGCGGTGCAATCATGGGGAGTATGTTTCTCTTTGCTGAAATACTGGGCAGACAACGGGATGCCTCAACAGCTCTTATTTTTGCAGCAGCAGTGATGGTGGCAGTTGAACCCCAAATTCTATGGAATGTGAGTTTCCAGTTGAGTTTTCTGTCCATGGCAGGACTTATCTTTATCCTTCCTTCGTTCCAATCATGGTGCAGGAACAAATTGGGAAACCCTTCGACTTCATCGAATTATAGAACATCTCTTTACAATATTACTATCGATAGTCTCTGCGTGACTTCAGTAGCTATTTTAGCAACGGCTCCAATTATAGCCTACAATTTTGGAACATTTTCTCTGGTAGCTTTGCCGGCCAATTTTTTCGCTCTACCGTCACTACCGCCAATAATAATCACTACTGCGATAGTGAGCATCACCGGCCTCCTCATTCCGGTGTTGGCCCAATTCCTGGGCTGGGTTGCATGGTTGTTTCTCAGTTATTTCATTTTAGTAATTCAGATATTCAACAAACTACCACCTGCTATAAATATAAATAACATATCGACACTGCATATATTGAGCTACTATATTTTAATGATCGCAATAGTGTTCATTCTAACTCACCGTAACAAATTCATTGCTTACTTTACTTTTATATTCTCAAAGACTACCAGACTTCTAAACAATTATGCCCAACAAATTTCAATGCCCCTGAAGAAATGGACTCTGGCATCTCTCTTGATTGCAAGCGCTCTCATCTGGGCCTTTGGTGCAAACCTGCCAGACGATAAACTCCATGTAAATTTTCTGAATGTTGGCCAGGGAGATGCTATTTTCATACAGACCCCAAGCCACCAGAATATTCTCATAGACGGCGGCCCCAGTCCCCAGCTAATAACTCTTGAACTTAGTAAAAGACTGGCGTTCTGGGATAGGACGATAGACTTGATGATATTAACCCAACCACAATCTGACCACGTTACGGGATTAGTGGAGGTACTACAGAATTATAAGGTAAAGCAAGTTATCGGCCCTGAGATCAACTCCGAGTCACTCATTTACTCGCAGTGGCTCAAAGCGGTCCAAAACGCCAAAACAAAATACACTACCGCTCATGCAGGCCAGACAATAAATATGACCGCAGATGTGTATGCAGACATACTTAACCCGCCGATAGGTTTGTTTCAAGACACTGGAGATATTAACAACAATAGCTTACTCCTGAGAGTAAATTATCATGAGATAAGCTTTTTGCTTACCGCTGATATTAGCGAAGAAGTAGAATGGGATTTAATTTCACACCGAGCTAATCTCAGGAGCACTGTGCTAAAAGTAGCCCATCACGGTAGCATTACTTCAACATCGAAGGAGATCCTGGCAGTAGTTGACCCCGAAGTAGCAATAATCTCGGTAGGCAATAATAATCCTTTCAACCATCCACACCCGGACGTAATAGCAAGGTTAACTCAAAAAGTTGGAAAGGATAATCTCTACCTTACTTCAAAACGAGGGTCTATCGAACTAACCACGGATGGGCAGAAGTTGTGGTCTAAAACAGAATATTGATCAAATTCACAGCTATTGATTTGCAAGTCATTTTAGCGTAGAGTATTAAGACATATGTTTCTTTCATTAGCAAACATCAACCGGGAGGTGACATGAAAAGATTATTCCTGCTTATGTCAATAATCCTGATACTTGCTGTTGCTATAACATTGCCATTAACTAGTGTTTTTGGAGCGGCTCAATTTAAAGTAAGCGATTTAAACATTAGCCCAACATTCATTACCGCAGTAAGCGGTAATAGCACTATAACTATTAGCGTTAAAGTGGCTAACACCAGCAGCGAAAGCGGCACTTATAAACTAGAGCTAAAGATTAACGATACAACGGAAGCTACTAAAGATGTATCCCTGGAAGGAGGGAAAGACCAAACAATCATTTTCCCTGTAACACGAAAAGATGTTGGTGACTATAACGTTTCCATAGAAAATTTAAAGGGCGTATTCAGCATTGCACCAGCCGCTCTTGATGTTAAAACCCTGCTTATCGATCCTCTTGAAGCAAGCCCCGGGAAAGATGTTACCATCAGTGTTACTGTTCAAAACAAGTCAACCGATCAACCCCTTACTTACGATTCGTTAAAGCTGTATGTAAACGGAGCTAATGTCGACAAAAAACGCGTAGAATTGAAAGCAGGGGATAGCACCACAATTACGTTCACTGTCTCAAAGAGTGAACCTGGAAATTTTGTAGTTAACGTCGGTCCCAAGACCGGCACTTTTACCGTAAAATCTTCATTTCTCGATTCAATTTTCAAAGACCCCCTGACGATAATTATTATTATTATCGTCCTATTAATAGTTATAATGGTCGTGGTATTACTCACATCACCTAAAAAGAGAGGAAAATCAATGGGTAAACAGGTTCCGCCCAAGAAAGGACAGCATGGTCCCGTGCAGCCAGCGCCGATGCAAGGCGCTCCGGGTCCACAAGGACAACAATTCCAGGGGCCACCTCAACAAATGGCACCTCATTCCGGGCAAATGCCCCAGCAACAATTTTCTCCTCAGCAAATGCCAGGATATCCAGGACAACAACAAGTGCCACAACAGGGCACACCGGCTTATCAACCTCAACAAATGCCACCTCAATCTATGCCTCAATTTACGGGGCAGCCGCAGCAACCAATGCCTCCACAGGGCGCTCCTCCTTTTCAAGCTCGTCCTCAGCAGATGCCCCCTCAACCAGGGCCTCAATTCGGTGGCCAAGCCCAGCAAATGCCTCCAAGGCCGATGGCGCCATTCCCAGGACAACCTCAACAAATGCCACCTCAATCTATGCCTCAATTCACGGGTCAGCCGCAGCAACCAATGCCTCCACAGGGCGCTCCTCCATTTCAAGCTCGACCTCAGCAGATGCCACCTCAACCAGGGCCTCAATTCGGTGGCCAAGCCCAGCAAATGCCACCAAGGCCGATGGCGCCATTCCCAGGACAACCTCAACCAATGCCTCCACAGGGCGCTCCTCCATTTCAGGCTCGACCACAACAAATGTCGCCACGACCAACTCAGTTTCCGATGCAACCGCAACAAATGCCTGGCCAGAAGCCAGGATTTGGTGCTCAGCCTGGTTTCAACCCCCAACAACAGCCAGGCTACCCTCCGACTCCTGTTGGTATGCAGGGACGACATGCTCCGCCCTTTACTGTAAGTAACCTCAACATCACACCTCAACATGTAAAAGAAGGAGATACGATTAATATATCAGCCGTCGTGACTAATAACACATCTTCGTCGGGGCAATATAGTATGGTGTTGCGAATTGCGGGTGTCGTAGAAAACATTTCCGAACTAACGTTAAACGCCAACTCCAGCCAGACGGCACTATTCACTATTGTAAGAGATACTCCCGGTGATTATTATGTGGAGGTGGATGGACAGCGTGGGGCATTTACTGTTACCCGCCGTCTTCCAGCAGCATTTAATGTGAGCAATCTGACTATAACACCGGAGAGAGTCAAACAAGGTGAACCAATCACAATCAGCACAATTATTAGCAACTCAGGCGAGACCACAGGTAATTACAGCGTGGTACTAAGAATAAAAGGAATTGCTGAAAGCATTGAAGAAGTAGAGTTGGGTCCTGGCAGAAGTCAGAAGGTAGTCTTTACGATAACCAAAGATGCCGCCGGGTTTTACCCGGTAGCATTGGAAAACCTTACTGGAAAATTTGTTGTTGAGATGGACTGGAAAGGTTAGAGCAAGCATACCTTAAGTTCAATATTAGTAACGATAATAACTACTATTGGACGCTAATCGGCTCGCTATCTCCAACTTCGGCTGAAGGAGGGACTTTCTGAAGCATATCAAGACTCGGCAAACGATCCAGATACAAAATCCCATTAAGATGGTCTATTTCATGTTCAAGAGCTTGAGCCAGAATCCCTTCTCCTTTCAGCCTGATCTCTTTACCTTCTCTATTAAGCGCTTTAACTTTAACCCAAATTGATCGAGTTACCTCACCGTAGAAACCCGGGACACTCAAACACCCTTCGGTAATACAACGTTCTCCGCCCCTTTTTACTATTTCCGGGTTAATCAAAACAATTACTTCTTCATCCGGAACTTGAATGACAGCTACCCTGAGAGATTTCCCTATCTGAGGAGCAGCCAGACCGACTCCAGAAGCCGCTCTCATCGTGTCAACCATATCATCGATAAGACAATGAATAGACTTAGTTATTTCTTTTATTCTCTTAGCCTTCTGATGGAGAACAGGGTCATATCGAGTACGGATATTTAGTACTGCCATATTTTTATATTAAATCACAGTGACAGGATCGATGTCTACCACCCAGCCACGGGGAAAACTAATATCAGATAAGAATTGTGACAAACCAGTTCCACAAAGGACTATCTGCCACAGAAACCTTCCCCGAACTCTAGATACATGGTTGGGAGCCGGGCCAATAAACCGTAAGTCAACTATTCCTTTTCTATCCTTTTCGATCTTAAGAAACTGGTACATTTTCTCGACCTCTCGACGGCAGGCGACCGGATTGGTGTGCCAGTAAACAAGACGAGCTAATTGTTTAAAGGGAGGATAACCAAACTGCTTACGATATTTTATCTCGCGGCGATAAAATTCTAAATAGTCTTGTTTTGATGCCGCTTTTATAGCGTAGTGGTCAGCACAAAACGTCTGAATAATAACCTTCCCTGGTAAAAAACCTCGTCCAGCCCTACCTGCAAACTGACATACTAACTGGAAAGTTCTCTCACCTGCTCTAAAATCAGGTAAATTCAAACCGATATCCGCATTTATGACTCCGGCCACAGTTACCCGAGGCAGATCTAAACCTTTAGCAATCATTTGAGTGCCGATGAGCACATCAGCTTTATAATCTCTGAATTTAACCATTATATCTTTATGAGCACCCGGGGTTGATGTGACATCACGATCCCAACGTAAAGTACGAGCCTCGGGGAAAAGACGTTGAGTTTCCTGTTCTACTTTCTGAGTACCAATCCCAAAATACTTGAGCCTAGGGCTGGAACAGCGGGGACAAACCTGCAAAGGACTCAATTTATAATTGCAATGATGACAAACCAATTTACCCTCTACAGAATGGTAAATAAGAGATACCAGACAACGCGGACAATATGGGACGAACCCGCAAGTCTGACATTGCATAAAGTTTGCTGAACCACGCCGATTTAGAAATAACATAACCTGTTCCGAGCGAGCCAAAGCTTTATCCATCAACTCAAGAAGAGATCGGCTAAATAAACTATAATTCCCGCTCTTCAGCTCATCTCGCATATCGATGGTTTCGACCTCAGGTAAAGGGGAAATTCCTCCGGGAGTTATCCGTTCTTTTAGTTCAACAAGCTGATAGATATTATTTTGTGCTTTATAAAATGATTCAACATCGGGGGTGGCACTGCCCAGAATTACTGAACATCCACTAAGTGCCGCCAGTTTAATCGCAGTTTCTCGAGCATGGTAGCGCGGTGATTTATCAACTTGCTTATACGTCCATTCATGCTCTTCGTCAAGTATAATCAGGCCAAGATCCGGCAAAGGAACAAAAAGAGCACTTCTGGTACCGATAACGACATCGCACTCGCCTTTTTGTATTCTCCCCCATTCATCAAATTGCTCTCCCAAAGATAAACCGCTGTGAAAGACAGCAACACGACCGGGGAAACGTGTTGCGAAACGATCTATTGTCTGAGGCGTGAGCGCAATTTCCGGGACAAGGCAAATACCTTTCTTCCCTCGGGCAACTACCTCTTCCAGAGCTCTTATATAAATCTCAGTCTTTCCGCTGCCGGTAATACCCGCAAGTAGAAAGACACACGGATTATTAGTTGCCCCTTCGGGTTCTGAGCAGGAACTGATGATTCGTAAAGCCGCTATCTGAGAATCAGTGAGCATCGGGGGCACATCAGGACTGATCGAATAATGTTGTAAAGGATCCCGCCTAACTTGAGTTTCCAAAATGGAAATCAAGCCATAACCTTTTAATACTTCGACCAAAGAGTTTGGGCATGCAACATGCTTTCTCAATTCCTCGAGTAATATTGGTTCAGAATATTTTGAAAGCAGTTCAATTACCTCTGCCTGTCTAAATGCTTTTTTTTGTCGTAATTTTGTACTTTCCTCCAGTGCTTTAATTCGATCAATTTCAAGTTTTACGTACCTTGCGAGCTTAGGTTTTACCCGAATATCTTCCAGTTGGTCAGTCTTGACCAGTAAACCGCCATCAACAAACTTCTTAATCAACAACCCGCTTTTCTTTTTCCCCAGCTTTTTCTCGATTTCACTTAATCGAACAGCAGTTTTACCCTTGAAAATTTGCATTATTTCTGTTTGCTCGTCAGGGGCGTCAGTTAAATTCGCGGTAAGTGGAAGCAACTGGATCATGGTGACTAATTTTCGCTCAAATCCCGGTGGTAACATCAAAGCAACTGCATCAAACAGTGGAGCAAGATAATACTCGCTGAGCCATAAAGCTAATGTAACTTGAATCGGTGACAAAAGCGGATTGAAGGAAATAAGACTAATAATTTCTTTAGTGACATCAACAGAAGGCACCTGGCTTAAGGAAATAACTATACCCTGTAGTACTTTTGGACCGAAAGGTACCCAGACACCATGACCTATAGTTACAGAAATGTGGGGAGGTATTGAATAACAAAAAGTTCGCCGCCGAGCAATAGGCGAATTTACCGCCACCTCAGCATATTTCATTAGCTTTCTTTAGTTATTTGGGCTTCCTGAGTCACAGCTGCTTCTGTAGTTTCCTGGGTATCCGGAGTTTCAGCAACTTCAGTATTCACAGGGGTAACCATTTCAGGAGTGATACCAGCCTCTTCCAGTTTTTCTCGTCTCTCTTTAAGACGGGCATCTTTAGTGCTGAGTCGTCGGATATAATATAATTTAGCACGTCTGACTTTGCCGTGTCTGACTACCTCAACCTTATCTAATAAAGGAGAGGCGAATGGAAAGGTATGTTCCACTCCAACTCCAGAAGTCACTCGCCTGATGGTAAAACTGCCACCGTTACCAGCCTTCCTGAGTTTGATAACCAGTCCGGGAAGAGTCTGAAGGCGTTCCTTGGTCGCCTCCTTGACTTTAAAGGTTACCTTGACAGTATCTCCGGGGCTTAATTTTGGCATGTTGGGGTTGGTTTTAGCTGGATACAGAGAATTAACGTTCATTTTTACTTTGATCCCTTCTTATTTAATAATTAGGCATTCTTAGTTGATTTAAGAATACTCTATCTTCTTTTGAAAGTACAACCTTTTCCAAAAGGTCTGGCCGCCTATCGGCTGTGCGAAGCAAACTCTGTTGATGCCGCCAAAGTGCAATCTGACTATGATTGCCTGAAAGTAATATGGGCGGCACCTCCCAATTGCGAAATTGAGACGGCCTGGTATATTGAGGATATTCCAATAGGCCTCCATTATGTGAGTCCTCTTTTAACGATTCTTCAGAACCAATAACCCCAGGGATTAATCTGGCAACGCAATCAACGACAATCATAGCTGCCAGTTCTCCACCGTTCAGCACATAATCGCCAATGCTAATTTCAAAATTGGCAAGATGTTCGGCTACTCTTTCATCAATTCCTTCATAGCGTCCGCAAATAAGAATAAAATGCTTATATTCTGCTAACTGCCGCGCAATCTGTTGATTGAAAAGACGTCCCTGCGGACTGAGTAATATGGTAGGTATTGCTGCTACGGTCGAGTTCTTTTGTAATATCTTCAATTGCTTCAAAAATAGGCTCGGGTTTGAGTACCATGCCAGGGCCACCGCCAAAGGGATAATCATCAACAATATGGTGCTTATCATGAGCATATGAACGGATATTGTGTATTCTGATATCGATTAAGCATCTTTCTTTGGCTTTCGCAATAATACTATACTGAAAAACACTGTCGAACATCTGTGGAAACAAAGTGAATATATCTATGAGCACTTATTTAACCCCCGTTGTATGCGGACCTTCATATACCTTGCCCTTAAGAATCTCCAGTGCGTGAGGGACAACAGCCATTATTATTTCAAGGCATTCCTTTACCGCAACTGGACTTCCAGGCAAATTAACTATCAAACACTTACCTCTACTGCCGGCAACAGCACGGCTTAATATGGAAGTGGGCGCTTTCTTTTTCGTATCCATTCTCATAACTTCTGTGAGGCCTGGAATGACTCGCTCAATCACCATCATAGTCGCCTCAGGCGTAACATCTCTAGGAGCTAAACCGGTTCCTCCGCTCGTAACAATAAAATCTAGTTTATCGTTATCTACCCATTCCTTAAGTTTTTGTGAAATAATCGGAATCTCATCAGGGACGACCTCATATTTACTGGTTCGGAATTTGGATAAACCGTCAATGAATCTTTGAGCAACCGGCCCGCTTTCATCGGCACGCTCTCCCCGAAAGCTTCTATCGCTTATAGTAAGTACACCCGTTAAAAACATCCGTATATTTTATCACACTCGCCAAGCGTGGTGAAAACAAAATAAGCATGACACAAAAATCTCTGATTTTTTCCTGTCTGTTGAAATTTATTGACCCAACACTATCCCTAGAAGTTTTTATAAATAAAACCACTATATCTATGAAATACCGTTTTTAGTTATTGAGAAAAAATGCAAAATTTTTTATGTAATATGCCCAAAAAGGTATTGACAAAGTTGGGAAAAGTGTTTTATTATGGTGCAAAGGGGTAAAAAGTGGTAAGTAGTGGGAAATAAAATATGGTAATAGGTCATATTCAAAACCAAATATCAAATAACACTCTAATGAGTTTCCTTAAAGAAAACGATTTCAACAGTTTGGAACTCCAATTACTCGTTTTCTGGGCAAAACATCCAAACGCCAAATTAAGTCTTTATTCTATTGCGAATGCATTAGATACCGCAAAGCTTAACCTGCGAGAAGCCATCTATGCTCTTGTTAGAAAAAATGTCCTCCTTGAAAAACATAACAATAATGATTTGACCACGTATTACTTAAATGGGAACTACGACACTCGACCCTTAATCGAGGAACTTTCTTACATAGACTGGAGCCAGTTGAAAGTTCTAAAAAAGCAATTAGAAGGAGGGGCCGCTCTGGCCCAATAACCGGAGCCCACATTTAAAATGCTTCTCGGTGAATACGAATATAAGGTTGATAACAAGGGGAGATTACCTTACCCCCAAAATTCCGCCAGGAATTTAGTAACGGACTGGTATTAACACGTGGCCTGGAGCCATGCATTTTTGTTTATACGCAAGAGGAATTCAATAAATTAGCTAATACCCTTTCTTCTAATCAGATCGTAGCAAAAAGTAAGATAAGGAAACTAAATAGATCTATCTTCGGCAGTGCTTTTGATCAGTTGCTTGATGGGCAGGGACGAATAGCCATCCCCCATTCTTTACGCGAGTCTGCAAAAATTGGAGATACTGCGGTTATAGTGGGCGCAGGTAATTTGATCGAGTTATGGAATCCCGACCTTTGGAATAAAGAAAGAACAGAATCTGAACAACAGGCCTGGCAAATAATAGAAAGCCTTGAAGGCGGCCAGAAATGACGTTAACTATGTCTTTGCCAACTCATATACCAGTTCTCCCAAACGAAGTGATCGAAGCGCTGCAAGTGAGACCCGGGAAGAGCTTCGTTGATTGCACGCTAGGCCTTGGCGGCCATTCACTGTCCATTCTGGACAATAGCATGCCCGGAGGGCGACTACTCGGAATAGATGCTGATCCTATGGCGATAAAAATGGCCACATTAAAATTGGAACCATACAATGACGCAGTAACCCTCATTAATGATAATTTCAATAATCTGGAAAGTATTTGCCGCCAAAACGGCTTCTTCCCAGTAGATGGAATTTTATTCGATCTTGGTTTGTCCTCCGCTCAACTCGAAGATGCTGAACGCGGTTTCAGTTTTCAACAGGAGGCACAACCCGATATGCGTTTTAGCGACAGCCAGGTATTAACGGCGACGGATCTTATTAACATACTTCCCGAAAGTAGGCTGGCGCAGTTAATCTACGAATATGGCGAAGAGCCCCATAGCAGGCAAATAGCTAAATTAATTGTCAAGAACCGCCCGGTAGTGAGTACCCTGGATCTTGCCAAAATTATTGAACAGGCAGTTGGCGGCAGGCAATATAAGATTCATCCAGCAACAAAAACTTTCCAAGCACTTAGAATTGCCGTTAACCACGAACTTGAGAATTTAGAGAATGCACTTAAGCAAACCACTAATTGTTTAAATCGACGTGGTAGATTGGTCGTCATAAGTTACCATTCTCTTGAAGACCGTATTGTAAAACAATTTATAAAACGTGAAACAATGTCATGCCTATGCCCACCCCAAACACCTGTTTGCATGTGTGGCCACTGTGCCTACTTTTAAACTCATTTCTAAAAAGGTGATCACACCATCATTAGACGAAATCGAAAGGAACCCCCGAAGCAGGAGCGCGAAGCTTAGAGTAGCCGAACGATTATAAATTTAAATTAAATATAAATGGAGAATAGATCAACAAACACTGGTATCCAAAATTAACATCTTAAGGAGGTAGACCATGAGAAAAATTATTACAGGAATCGATGTCGGAACCACCAAAGTATGTACCATCGTAGCAACATTGGATTCGGGCGGAGGAATACAGGTCCTCGGTGTTGGCTTCGTTCCATCCCACGGCTTACACAAAGGGTATGGTCGTCAACGTAGATGAGGCCAAAGAATCAATCGGCGAGTCTATACGGAGAGCGGAACAGGCCAGCGGAGTAAAAATAGAAGATGCTTATGTAGGAGTTACAGGAAGACATATACATTCAACTAACAACCGTGGAGTAGTGGCAATACCGAGAAACGATCGTCTCGTCAGGTCTGATGATCTGAAAAGAGTCCTGGATTCCGCTCAACATGTAAATCTCCCTGATGATAGGAAAATCCTTCACGCAATCCCGCGACATTATAATCTTGACAATCAGGAAAGAATAAAGAACCCGGTGGGAATGCACGGTTTCAGACTGGACGTAGAAACCCATATTATTACGGCAGCAATAGCTTCGGTACAAAATCTGGTCAAATGTATTCGCAGCATAGGGGTTGAAATCGCGGATTTAATACTTGAACCCCTTGCGAGTGGTGAATCCGTCTTGACAGCTGAAGAAAAGGAAATGGGAGTTATTTTGGCTGATATAGGCGGTGGAACTACTGACATAGCGGTTTTTAAAGATGGCAGCATCTATCATACTGCAGTAGTTCCAGTTGCCGGTTATCAGTTTACAAGCGACCTTTCAATAGGTTTAGGTTTACCATTCGACATCGCCGAAGCAATGAAGAAAAAATACGGCAATGTCTCCCCCGACCTTTTGACTAAATCTGAAGATTCTACCCTTAATATAGAAAATGGCCACAGCGTATCTTATCGTGATCTTTGCCGAATATTACAGGACCGCGAGGAGGAATTGCTTAGACTTATTCTGCTAGAAATGCCGGATTCTAACTATAATGCCCTGGCACCTGCTGGACTGGTACTTAGCGGCGGTGGGGCGAAAATGGTAGGACTTGAAGCATTGGCCCGATCAACATTACGTATTCCCAGCAGAATCGGACAACCCATGGGTGTCTACGGCATTACCGATATTCTGCACGATCCAGCTAATGCTACCGGAGTCGGATTACTTCTCTGGGGAGTCAGAAATCATGGAAAACCGACCTGGGAGGCAAGTAAAAAAAGTGGTTCTTTCGGTAACTTTGTAACTTTAATGAGGAAATTCTTCGGATTATAAACAGTTTATTTTAATTAAAGGAGGAAACAAATGGCGAAATCAACGTTTTCTACAGCCCCAGCACGAATCAAAGCAATTGGTGTAGGAGGTGGCGGTTCCAATGCTATCACCCGCATGGTGAGAGAGAGCATCAAAGGTGTCGAGTTCATTGCCATGAACACTGATGCTCAGGCATTGGCATTAGCCGAAGTTCCAGTTCGTGTCCAATTAGGAGAAAAATTAACCCGGGGGTTGGGTGCAGGTGGAGATCCAAGTGTTGGAAATAAGTCGGCAGAAGAAAGTCGGCAGGCTATCCAAGAAGTAGTTGCCGGCGCTGACATGGTATTTATTACCGCTGGAATGGGTGGTGGAAGCGGTACAGGCGGAATCCCCGTTGTCGCTGAAGTGGCCAAACAAGCAGGAGCTTTAACGATAGCTATTGTAACCAAACCCTTCTCATTTGAAGGTGCACGTCGCGCAAGAGTAGCTGAAGAAGGCATCCTTAAACTTATCGACAAGGTAGATACTTTAGTTATCGTTCCTAATGACCGTATGCTTGAACTATGCGATGCCAAAACAACTGTCGATAATGCGTTCAAACTTGCCGACGATGTGCTTCGTCTTGGCGTTCGCGCTATTGCTGAAGTGGTCACCGTACCGGGATTGATTAACCTTGACTTTGCTGACATAAGATCAATCATGAAGGGTGCTGGTCCCGCATGGATGTCTGTCGGACGAGGAAAGGGACAAAACCGCGCTGTTGATGCAGCAAAAGCAGCCCTTGCTAGCCCAATGCTGGATGTTTCAATATCAGGAGCCAAAGGAGTGTTGTTCAATGTTACTGGAGGCAACGACTTAGCTCTATTCGAATGTAATACAGCAGCTGAAGCAATTGCCCAATCCGTTGATCCCGATGCTAACATTATTTTCGGAGTGGTCTTCGACCCAACAATGGAAGGCGAAATGCAAATTACAATCATTGCTACTGGTTTTACAGCTCAGTATGGTTCGGGAGCACCTACTGAATTAGAGCTACGTCGATTGCTCAGAAACGCGTCGGATGAACAGCTTGATGTGCCTTCATTCATGCGGCGTTCCACTAACTATTCAGCACCTCAAATGTCAAACGTACCCAAAGTACCAAGGTAGCTTCTCAAGGTCAACCTCCTGTCTCCTCCTTGTCTGCAGAGCGGCGAATACAAAATCGCCGCTCTGTAATTTTATTTCTATAAATAGTAGTTAAATACTATTGACGTCAACTATACCTTGTGCTAGAATGCCAAAAAACCACATGGGATGGTGGTGAAATGAAATGTCCTCGTTGCGGTGGAAGTGAATCGAAGGTTGTTGATTCTCGAAGTATCGGTGAAGGTATCAGGCGTCGCCGTGAATGCTTAGGATGTAAAACGCGCTTTACTTCTTATGAGCGTATTCAGTCTAAGAGTGTTTTTGTAATAAAAAAGGACGGCAGGCGTGAGGAATTCAACCGAGAAAAGCTGTTGTCCGGAATCCGCAAATCCTGTGAGAAGCGCCCTTTACCCACAGGTACAATTGACAAACTCGTTGATAACATTGAAGCCGACATTTACAATTTAGGCAAGAACGAAATACAAACCTCATTTATTGGCAATAAAGTGATGGAAAAGCTTGAGGAAATTGATCATATCGCATATATTAGATTCGCCAGTATTTATCATGATTTTTCCGATATAACTACCTTAAAGCAAGCCGTGGACGAGTTACTTGAGACAAAAATTGAAGCTCCTCTTGCAGGACAATTATTCCTATTTACCCCTACTGCAACTAAAAACAATGGAAAAATCAGAGCTAAGACAAAAAGATGACTGTAAACAACTCCAATAATCCTATCAAAACGTCCGATCAAACTCGTATAGCTCGCATTGTTGCCAGTTTTACAGAGCCGCTCGGTATCACAGGTAGAAAGAAACTGGAGGAAATTACAAACGAAGCAATTAGAAGAATAGAAGGCATTTTACCGGGAATGGAACGACTTATTAAACCTTCCGTTAGCAAGGCATTGTCTGATGAACAGGTCACTACGGTCGTAAAACAAATAATTAATGAGAAGGCGAAAATGGAACAGACTTTATCAAAAGCTACTATTACCATCGAAACCAAACCTAAAGCAGTTGAAAAACGTAAACTCGACATCAAAGCTGAGAAAATGGTAAATATCGAACTCAGTGATAATGCGGTTGTCGTTCTCAACAAAAGATATCTGAAAAAAGATACTGCAGGAAAGGTTATCGAAACTCCGGAGGACATGTTCCATCGGGTGGCTAAAAGTATTGCATCAGCTGAAGTTTTGTATGATCCAAAGGCAAATGTTGACTTCTGGGAAAATAAATTTTACCGGCTGATGGCTTCACTTGAATTCTTGCCAAATTCTCCCACTTTAATGAATGCTGGTAGAGAATTAGGGCAATTGTCCGCTTGTTTCGTCATCCCCATCGATGATTCTATGGAATCAATTTTTGATGCTGTGAAGTACACGGCTTTAATACACAAGAGCGGGGGAGGCACTGGTTTTTCGTTTTCTCGCATACGTCCGGCAAAGGATAGAGTCGGATCCACGGGAGGAGTTGCGAGCGGCCCAATTTCTTTCATGAGAGCTTTTGACACAGCTACAGACGTTATCAAGCAAGGTGGGATGCGACGAGGAGCTAATATGGCTATTCTTAATGTTGATCACCCAGATATTCTGGATTTTATTTATGCAAAACAAGACCCAAAAGCACTCACTAATTTCAATTTATCGGTAGCACTTACCACAGAATTCATGAATGCTGTGGAAAAGAACTTGGAATATGATTTATTAAATCCACATACAAATGAAGCCACCGGCAAATTAAAAGCAAAAGAAGTTTTTGACAAAATAGTCGATATGGCGTGGCGAACGGGTGATCCCGGGATTATTTTTATTGATAATATCAATAAATTTAATCCTACCCCACATTTGGGGAAAATCGAAAGCACCAATCCTTGTGGAGAACAGCCACTCCTTCCCTTTGAGTCCTGCAATCTCGGATCCATTAATCTGGCAAAAATGGTCAAATATGAAAACGGTCAAGCTATTTTAGATTATGACAAATTGGCTAATACAGTTCCCCTGTGCGTACGCTTTCTTGATAACGTCATTGATGTCAATCAATATCCACTAGACCTGATAGCTGAAAAGACCAAGGCAACCAGAAAGATTGGCCTTGGCGTTATGGGATTTGCAGATTTATTAATCCTTCTGGGTATTCCATATAACTCTGACAAAGCAATAGAAACAGCGGAAAGGGTAATGCGCTTCATCTCTGAAGAAGCAAACAAAGAATCAGAAAGGCTCGGTAAAGAAAGGGGGTTGTTCCCTGCCTTCAAAGGAAGCGTGTACGATAAAAAAGAGGGGCTGAAACCCAGAAATGCATCGAGGACTACCATAGCACCGACAGGTACACTAAGTATTATAGCCAATTGTTCCAGCGGTATTGAACCTCTATTTGCCCTAAGCTATACCAGACATATACTTGATGGAGCTGAACTTGTAGAGCTTAATCCTCACTTTGAGAAAGTAGCCAAAGAAGAGAAATTCTATTCTCAGGAACTGATTAAGAGCTTATCATCTGGCAAAACACTTCAAGATCTTAATGGCTCTATTAAGGAATGGGTAAAGGATGTTTTTATCACCTCCCATGATGTAGCGCCTGAATGGCATGTGAAAATGCAGGCATCTTTCCAGAAATATACTGATAGCGCTGTCTCCAAGACTGTCAATCTCCGTCATGAAGCTACAAGAGAAGACGTGGCTAAAATATATATGCAGGCTCACAAGCTCGGATTAAAGGGACTAACTATATATCGTGACCGAAGCCGTGAGACACAGGTATTAAACCTCGGGCGAAAAGAAGAACCTCCTGAAATTAAGCGAACCCCTAGGCAACGCCCTAAAATAACGAAAGGCGTAACGGAAAGAGTAAATACGGGTTGCGGTTATATTTATGTAACGGTAAATTTTGATGAACAGGGCATCTGCGAAGTCTTTACTCTTTTAGGAAAAGCTGGAGGTTGTGCATCAGCGCAATTGGAAGCTACCAGCAGATTAATATCACTTGCACTAAGGTCAGGGATTGAGGTGGGTTCTATCACAAAACAACTACGAGCTATCCGTTGCCCATCAGTAGCCTGGGAGCAAGGACGACTCGTTCTTTCTTGTTCGGATGCAATTGGTAGCGTATTGGAAAAATATGTCAACGGACAAGATGTCGAATAAGTCAAAGGTTGTTGACGTTCCAGTCGGGGTAACGCGAAACTGGACAGGCCAATGTCCCGAATGTGGGAGTATATTAGTTTTCCAGGAAGGCTGCCATATTTGTCAGAATTGTGGTTACACTAAATGTGGTTAGCATTAGAGATACCGGGGTTGTGAGGAATGGAAAACACTGAAACCAATTATACTCAAGCCTTCAATCAAATACTTAAGGCTTCTAATTCAGCTTTCCCTCTGAAAAAAATTCTGAATTCAATTGCCAAAACCGCTTCGAAGGCAATGAGCGCAGCCGGGTGCTCTGTGATGCTGCTTAGTCCTCAAAGCGAACATTTAACTATCATTGCGGCTGTTGGATTAAGCGACTTATATCTTCGGAAAGGCATCCTGAACGCCAATAAAAGCCTCCCAAAAATAATGGAAGGCAAAATAGTATCAATAACCGATATTACAAAGCAAAAGCAAGCTCAATATCCTGAAGCGGCCAAAACAGAAAACATAAAATCTATATTGGGTATTCCATTAATGCAGAGAAATGAAATTATTGGTGAGATCAGAATTTACACAGAAGACATCAGACATTTTTCCCATAAAGACAAGGATTTCCTTTCTTGCATAGCCAATATAGTATCTCTGGTGATCGAGCGTTCTGAACTTCGTACAGCTATTGACAGCAAACCTGAAAAATACAGCAGGAAAATATCTCAAGTTAATTGAAACTCCAACTCTGCCCTACTCATCACTTAGACCATCAAGCTTCAGTCATCCCAGCGAAGAGGAATTTGCTAAATTATTGGATTTCTATCGGATTGAATGGCTTTATGAACCTCGGACCTTCCCAGTGGCCTGGCTAGATAACAAAATTACCGAGATGTTTACTCCTGACTTTTATTTACCAGAGTTGGATCTTTATGTAGAGTTAACCACCTTAAAACAAAGCCTGATTACGGAAAAGAATCGAAAGTTGCGTCAACTTAGAATTAATTATCCGGAAATCAACATCAAACTACTTAACAAAAGCGATTATTTTAAGTTATTGGCAAAATATGGACATGGTCCCCTCGGGATGACAAAGGTTAAAGGTGTAAATCGAGTTTTATTCAATCAAGCTCAAATACAGCGTCGAGTAAAAGATTTGGCAACAAAAATTTCCACATGATTATGCAGGCAAACAACTGGTTTTGGTGGGTATTTTAAAAGGTGTTTTCTGCTTTATGTCAGACCTCATGCAGACATATCTCCATTCCATTGACAACCGAGTTTATGGCAATTTCATATTACAGCAATAATAGTGCAGAACCAGCCGTAAAAATTACCAAGGACATTGACACCACAATCTCGGGATTAAATGTCCTGATGATCGAAGACGTCGTTGATACGGGGATGACCTTAAACTATATCCTTAACTATTTGTCAGCACATAATCCAGCAAGTTTACGTGTATGTACTCTTTTGGATAAACGTGTACGCCGCCTTGTCAATGTACCCATCGATTACATAGGTTTCGAAATACCCGATGAGTTTGTAGTCGGTTACGGACTTGATTACCGCGGAGAATACAGAAATCTTCCTTTTGTTGGTATATTAAATCCCGAAGTTAGAGAAGAGGCATAAAAAAATGCCCCGAGTAACCTTACCGATCCAGTTCCTCTTCCTGCCTGACACTTTTCGGCCTTCGCCTACCTTGTGCCGGCCCCTCTGCCTCACCGGATCTGATTCAATTGCTCGGGACTTTTTCAATATAGCACAGGTTTTTTAGTTTGTCAATAGCCTAATTTGTATGTGTTTTAAACGTGTTGACAATAATTAGTCCGATTTTTTTTATTTCATGATTAATGATACCTATGATTCAATAATTATAGGAGCTGGGCCTATCGGAAGCTATCTGGCTCATAGGTTATCGAGTGCAGGTCAAAAAGTATTAGTTTTAGATAAGAAATCCTACCCCGGACAAAATATTTGCTGCACGGGGATAATTAGCCAAGAATGTTATGAATTATTATCCAGGAATATCGATATCGCGGCAAGGCCAGCTAATTCCGCAAATTTTTATTATCCCAATGGCCAATGCATTAGATTCTGGCGTAATGATAATGTCGCATTGATTGTCGACCGGCAAGCTCTGGAGCAAGCCCTGGTAAAAGTTTCAGAATCAATCGGAGTTGAATATCAATTTAATAGCCTGGTTGAAAAAATTGAATACACTCCTAAACTAATTCAGGTTAGCGTAAACAATAAGAACACAAAAAGAGTGATCGAAGCCGAAGCATCTATAATAGCTACCGGTTACGGCTCAAATTTAGCCACCAATTTAGGGTTACGGAGAATAGACCATTTTTGGATAGGTGCTCAAACCGAAATCGATGTTATAAATATAGAGGAGGTTGAGGTATTTTTAGATAAAACTATATCTCCTGGAGGTTTTGCCTGGCTGGTACCAATCAAAAAAGGCAAGGGTCTCGCAGGGCTGATCACAAGTAAACAACCCAAATTATATTTAAACCAATTTCTCTCGTACTTGAGGTCATGTGGGAAAATCGGAACTGCACAAGGTTATCCCAGATATGCCCCTATTCCCCTGAAACCATTAGCCAAAACATACGCTGAGCGCTTATTGGTAGTTGGTGAAGCTGCCGGTCAAGTAAAACCAATGACCGGGGGAGGAATTTATTTTGGAATTTTATGTGCCCAAATTGCGAGCGACGTATTATGTGAAGCCAAAAAGGCCAGGGATTTTTCCGCTGTTTTTTTATCACAATATCAAAAACGTTGGCACAAAAGATTAATTCGAGAAATTTCTATCGGCTGTTTAACACAGAATCTCTTTTCAAAATTGACCAACAAGCAAATCTCCTACTTACTTAAAATAGCTACAACCAGAGATTTGCCATATTCTATTGCAACTGCAAACGACTTCTCTTTTGATACACACAGCAAAATACTTCTTCAGGCCGCTTGTGGTTTATTGCCTTTCGCAAAGCATTCAAAACCGTTATAATTATCCAGAACAAATTATGCATTCCGCTAATTTCAAAGCCATATAGAAATATGAAACCTATTAAAGTGCTTATTCTCTGTGGTGGAATCGGTAAAAGAATGTCTCCATTAACCACGGATAAGGCATTATTCAAATTCTTGGGAAAACCTTTAATATGGCATCAGATAAGCTCCGCCGCCGAATCAGGGATTAAAGATTTTATCGTAATAACCAGTCCGGAAAACGATAAAGAGATCCGTTCGTCACTCAAATCTATTCCAAAACATTCAAACAAAGTTTATTCAACAGAAAAAACCTTTGGGCATGGCTGATGCAATATTATCTGCATCCGGGACTACTAAACGGAGATCCGTTTATACTGGTGAGCTCAAATGACATTTTCGACTCTTCTGCATATTCTTCCCTGTTACGCGAATATATAAATGACAAGGACTCTTCGGCATATATTACCGCCAGACGTGTTCAAAGTTATTTTCAGGGTGGATACCTGGTTATCGACAAGGAAAATAAAGTAAAGAGTATTGTTGAAAAGCCTCCTCAGGGAAAAGAACCTTCGGAATTTATAAATATCGTGCTCCATCTGCACACAAAACCTGACAAATTGCTGGATTATTTATCTCATACCTCTTCTGCCAGTGACGACATTTACGAAAAATCGCTTGACCGAATGATCAACGACGGATATAAGATTAAAGCTGTTACATATACGGGAGTATGGAAAACAATAAAATATCCATGGAATATTCTCAACGTAATGGACCACTTTTCTGAACAAATTAAAGGGCACATTTCTTCAAATTCTTCTATATCGGAAAAAGCCGTTATCGATGGCAATGTAATTATTGAGGATAACGTTAAAATATTTGAAGGTGCTGTCATAAGAGGCAGTAGTCATATCGGACGCAATACTGTGATAGGTAACGGTACTTTGATCCGTAATTCAGTTATCGGAGATGATTGTGTTGTCGGATATGGAACCGAAATAAAGCATTCTTATGTGGGCGATGGATGCTGGTTTCATTCAAATTATATTGGAGATTCGATACTGGAGGGCGATTGCTCTTTCGGTGCAGGTGCAATCACTGCAAATTTTCGTCTTGATGAGGCAAATATCAAAATAAAAACTGGCGACAACATTATTGACACGGAAACCGATAAACTCGGAGCCATCGTTGCCACTGGTTGCCGAATTGGTATCAATGCAAGTCTTTTGCCGGGTATTAAGATAGGTGCCAATACGTTTATTGGATCTCATGTATGTTTAGGCGAAAATATTGAAGCTAATAAAAAAGTAATTGCAGAACCCAACTATCGAATTCTGTCCAATGATACGATAAGAATTACAAACAAAAAAGCTGCATTAATGAAAAAACTGGGCGGATCGAATCATTGACACTCCTTGCGCACTATCTGCAGAATAGTTAATTATTGTTACAATAGCTACAAAATCAGCTTGACACATTCTTGCCCAATTACTACCTGCTCTGGTAAAATACCTAATTCACAAGTCACGATAGATTCTCAGTGCCTCACCTTACAACAAAAGGTATAAAGGAAGGATCACCAGAAATGCGAATTTTTATAGCCGGTGTTGATGGTTACCTTGGTTGGACTCTGGCTCAGTATCTTACTACGCGTGGTAATGAAGTTGCCGGATGCGACCTGTTTTTACGGCGAAAATGGGTTGAAGAAATGGGATCTCAATCGGCAATTCCAATACGTCTCCATGAAAGATAGGTTGAAGGCATTCAAAGAGAAATTCAATAAAGATTTGATTTTCGAGAAGGGCGATATTAACAGACTATGAATTCATTTCCAAGTTCTTGAAGTCGTTTAAACCAGAGGCAATTGTCCATCTTGGCGAAATGCCTTCAGCACCTTACAGCATGGCAGACGTAAAACACGCTGTATTTACCCAAAAGAATAACATTATCGGTACATTAAACATCTTATACTGCAATGAAGGAAGCGTCCCTTAACGCCCACCTCGTTAAATTGGGCACCATGGGTGAATATGGAACACCAAACCTGGACATCCCCGAAGGATTTTTTGAAATAGAGTACCGCGGCAGAAAAGATAGATTGCCGTTTCCCAGGCAAGCTGGAAGCTGGTACCATCAATCCAAAGTCCACGATTCTCATAATATTCTATTCGCCTGTAAGATCTGGGGTATGAAATCCACCGATATCATGCAAGGTGTTGTTTTTGGCACCAGAATAGATGAAATGGGCGATGATGAACGGTTGTTTACCAGATTGGATTTCGACCAGTGTTTTGGCACTTCATTAAATAGATTTTGTGTAGAAGCTGTTATTGGCCATCCGCTATCGCCATTTGGAATCGGCAAACAAAAAAGAGGTTTCTTGCCCTTGAGAGATTCGATGCAGTGTATTAACATCGCTTTAAACAATCCACCTGAAGAGGGAGAATATCGGGTCTTCAATCAATTTGAAGAAGTGTATTCCATAACCGAGTTGGCAGAAAAAGTGAAAAAAGTCGGCGATGAGTTTGGGCTAAAGGTAAAAATCGCCAATCTGGAAAATCCTCGAAAGGAATTGGAGGAACATTATTATAATCCTGACCACAATCACCTCCTTGATCTGGGATATCAACCGACCCATGATGTGGAACAAGAACTACGAATTATGATTAAGGACTTGATGAAATATAAGAGCAGGATGGAGGAGAGGAAGGAAGTGCTTGTTCCTGATATCAGATGGGATGGCACGAGAAGGAAATCCAGGTATTTATCGGAGCCGGTTAAATAATACTGAACCTGAAATCAATCTAATTCATATGGTAAGTGATGAATAACAAAACTGTCCTGATAACCGGAGGTTGTGGTTTTATAGGTGTTAATCTTGCCAGATCACTTCATAACCTCGGATTTGAAATAAGAATACTCGATGATTTATCGACGGGTAAAAAGGGAAACCTTTCACAAGCCGGTTTGAAGTCATTATCGGAGAACGTGATAATAGGCGATATTAGAGATCAAAGTATTGTTAATGAAGCTACAAAAGGAATAGAAACCGTAATACATCTCGCTGCTCATACCCGAGTTTTGGAGTCAATGACAAAACCTCTGGATAATTGGGATATTAACACCAGGGGTACTGCTAACTTATTGGAATCGAGCCGTAATTCCGGAGTCAAAACATTTATTTTTGCATCTTCCAATGTTGCAGTTGGACAACAGGTTCCGCCTGTTGATGAAAACAAGATTCCGAAGCCGATTTCACCGTATGGAGCTTCAAAGCTTGCCTGTGAGGCTTTGTGTACGGCGTATTACTACTCGTTTGGTTTGAACACGGTTTCCCTGCGGTTCGGGAATTGCTACGGACCATATTCTCAACACAAAACAAGCGTAATAGCAAAATTCATCAAGAGAGCAATGCTCAATGAGCCGCTGGTTATTTATGGTGACGGCAACCAAACCAGAGATTTCGTACATGTGGACGATGTATGCCGTGCAATTCATCTTTGCCTCACTACCGGCAAACAAATATCGGGAGAAGTATTTCAGATAGCCAGCGGTAAAGAGACCACTATTAATGAATTAGTCAAAACTGTAATCGATATTTCGGGGAAAAACCTTCCCGTAATTCATGAACCCGGACAAAAAGGAGAGATAATTAGAAACTACTCCAATATTTCCAAAGCAAAAAAAATATTAGGGTTCCAGCCTGAGGTTGAGCTTTACCACGGGCTCACTGAATTGTGGAACTGGTTTTCAGGAGCAACATTTTGAAAGTTTGTGCCATAATTCCTGCGTATAATGAAGAGACCACGGTTGGCAACATTGTACAAAATACTAAGAAGTATATTGATGCTGTAGTTGTTGTCAACAACGGGTCAAGCGATAATACAGCTCGTATCGCAAGGGAAAATGGCGCTATAGTAATTGACCATTTTGCCAAACGCGGCTATGGAGCAGCTCAATATGCCGGCCAGCAATATGCGATTAAACATGGTTATGAATATATCCTTCAATTAGATTCGGACGGGCAACACGATCCTGCAGACATCCCAAAACTACTTGAAACAATGGAGAGCGGAAACTGGGACATTGTACTCGGCAGCAGGTTTTTGGCAACGGGTTATAAGGCTTTCAGTTTGACGAGAAGAATCGGCATAGTTTTCTTTTCGAATGTCATAAGCTTTCTGGGGCATACCAAGGTGACGGATATCACCTCAGGATTTAAGATTTACAAAGTAAGCAGCCTTAAAAAATTAAGCAAGCCATCGGATTTACATCCCGCTATTGAACAAATTACTGAAATAGCCAAAAAGAGAATGAAAATAAAAGAGATCCCTATCGTAATGTTGCCACGCCTCAAGGGAAACTCACATCTAAGCACGACCAGACTTTTACTATACCCTTTCAGGGCGACCTGGAATATTTTAAAAGTATTACTGTTTAAATAAAACGTATACTATAAAGCAGAAAACAGTAAAAAATTAAAAATCATGGATGTTCTTCTGATATATCCCCACACTTCGACTTCTGGCATAGAAGAAGGAATCAAAGTCCCTCCATTAGGTCTCGCTTATTTAGGCGCTGTGCTTGAAAAAAGCGGATATAGTGTCAGGATTCTTGATCTGAATGCGGAACCTAACCTATCCAGCAATTTCAAAAATATATTATTAGAAGATAAACCAGAAATTGTGGGCATTTCCTGCTTGACTCCTTTTTACTCGGCGGTCTTGTCTTTAGCTCGAATAACAAAAGAATTAACTAATGCGCGGGTGGTAGTAGGAGGAGCTCATGCAACAGCCTTGCCTGAAGAACTATTGGAAAGTACCGTGATCGACTATGTTGTACTTGGGGAAGGCGAATCTACCCTGGTCGAGCTAACTGATTCGTTACTGAGGGGGAAAAACAAGCCCGACACAATTAAAGGTATCGCTTATATCAAAGACAATAAGTTCTACAAGACCACTCCACGCGAATATATTCAGAATTTGGATGTCCTTCCCTTCCCTGCCCGCCATTTGCTGCCGATCGATAAATACAAATCCCCCCAATATAAGCAATCAAAAGTGACCAGCATCATTACTTCCCGCGGCTGCCCTTATAGCTGCATTTTTTGTGATTACCGTTTCCTCATGGGTCCCAAATTCCGTAGAAGAAGTCCCCAAAACGTGGTAACGGAAATTATAGAATGCATTCGCAAGTATAATATTCAACATGTCAGTTTTAGAGACAGCACATTCACGTTCGATGAAAAATGGATTTACGAATTTTGCCAGCTTATTCATAATAGTAACGTGAAGATTGATTGGGATTGTAACGGCAGAGTCAATTTAGTTACCGTGAAAATGCTGGATGAAATGAAAAAAGCCGGTTGTTCTTGATCTCTTACGGTATTGAATCCGGTGACCAGGATATTTTAGATTTTGCCCATAAAAACCTGACCACGGAACAAAGTATCGAAGCACTGAAAATGACCAAAAAAGCGGGAATTCAAACCTTAAGCTATATTATTATCGGTTTACCGGGAGAAAACCCCAAACGATACGGAAGACAATAAACCTGGCAATTAAACTGGATTCCGATTACACCCAATTTTCGCTGGCAACCCCGTTTCCAGGTACACCATTGTATGACTATGCCAGAGAGCACGATCTTATCAGACCTGGGGTAACCTGGGACGATTTTTCGCCCATAAATAAAGCTATTCTCAGGACCGAGGCGCTTGACTTTGACGAGTTAGAAAAAGCACTGAAGCAGGCTTACCGGAACTATTATCTGAGGCCGGGATACATATTAAAACGCGCATTGAGTCTGCGCCCAGGAAATATCAAACAGAATCTAGCAGGATTAAAAATGTTTGCCCAACAGCAAACACATTCATAGCAAATATTTTATCAAGAACTAAGGAGCAAGGGATTAACATCCTTTATATTCACGAGGTAGAGTGGCTCGATAAAGTTGTGTTTGAAATGCACAACTTCGCTGAGGCTTTATCCTTGCTGGGACATAAGGTATATGCCATTGATTATAAGAACAAGTGGAAAAAGAACAGTCTATTCGATTTTGGTAGTTTGGCCACTACGGAATATCCTGCAGTATCCAGAGCTATGCAAGGGTCATCCGTTTGTCTTCGCAGCCCGGGGTTCATTAAAATTCCCGGAATAAGCCGTTTATCCGTTAGTATCACTCAATTTTCCGAAATAAAAAGGACCATCAAAGAGAAAAACATCGATGTTATTATGCTCTATTCTGTTCCCACTAACGGGTTAAAGGTCATTACTTTGGCCAAAAAGTTAGGACTTCCTGTCGTATTCAGATCAATAGATATTCTCCATCGCCTGGTTAAATATCCTCTGCTGCGTTTTCCAACCAAACTGCTGGAAAAACAGGTGTATTCCCGGGTCGATGAAATACTGGCGATCACGCCTAATCACTCAAAGTATGTGATAGGTTTAGGTGCTCCCGAGGAAAGGGTAAAATTACTGTTATTACCTATTGATACCCAAATCTTTCATCCTATAGCTGATGTCTCTGAGTTCACTACAAAATGGGGGCTCAAAAGAGACGATCCTCTCATAGTTTTTATAGGAACTTTATTCGACTTCAGCGGATTGGATGGATTCATCAGAGAATTTCCTGAAATAACCAGACAGGTACCAGAAGCTAAGTTATTGATTGTGGGGAATGGACCACAGTATTCAAAATTGAAACAGATCATTGCCGAACTCAACCTTGAAAAACAGGTTATTATGACGGGTTTACAACCCTACCAGACAATGCCATACTATATTAACATGGCTACGGTCTGTATAAACCCATTCCTGGATACAAAAGCTACCAGGGATATTTTCCCCGGTAAAATAATCCAGTACCTGGCTTGCGGCAAAGCCACGGTAGCCACTCCCCTCCTGGGTATAACCAGCCTTCTACCTCCAGGTTCCAAAGAAATTATCTATTCCGAAAACGCTTCAGGAATTGCGCAAGAGATAATTTCCTTGATTAAATCTCCGGAGCTAAGACAACAAACAGGAATTGCTGGTCTTAATTATGTAAAGTTAAAACATGACCAGAAAGTCTTGTCTCAGCAGCTTGAAAAAGACCTTGAAGACCTGATCAGGAAAAATGCTGCCAGAAAGTCTTTGAATTAAGGGAATGGTTATTCAACCGATGAAAATATTGATCCTGGGTAGTGCGGGGATGCTGGGGCATAAATTGTATCAGGTTTTATCCAAATCTTTTCAAGTTTCAGGCACAATAAAAGGCGATTTTGAGAGTATTAGCCGGTACGGATTCTTCCCTAAACCGAATATCGACACCAGAGTAAATGCAGAGCAAATCCTATCCGTTGAAAATGCTATCCGCAGCAATAAACCGGATGTCGTAGTCAACTGTATTGGTATAATAAAGTCTCTGAGCAACTCCCATGATCGACTCTCAAGCATCCAGATAAACGCGCTGTTTCCGCACCAGCTCTATCGAATTTGCAACAAAAATAATATACGTTTGATCCATATCAGTACCGACTGCGTATTTTCCGGTAAAAAGGGAGGGTACCAGGAAACCGATGTTTCGGATGCGGAAGATATTTACGGAAAAACAAAATTCCTGGGCGAGGTTACCGGGAAAAACTGTCTCACCATACGTACCTCCCTTATTGGCAGGGAGCTGGCAACATCCAATAATTTAATCGAATGGTTCCTTAGCAATAGAGGCAAAAAGATTAAAGGATATTCTAATGCTGTGTTCAATGGCTTCACCACGATTTGCTTTGCAAGCATCATTTCTAAGATAATTGCTGATAAACAGGACCCTGGAGGGACTTTATCATATAGGGTCCGAACCAATAAGCAAATATAAATTACTCACTCTTATACGGGATAAGTTGAAACTGAATATAGACATTGAAGAATACCCTGATTATGTGTGCAACCGGAGTCTGGACTCATCTTTATTCCGGACTAAAACCGGTTTTATCCCTCTGTCATGGGAAGAAATGATTGACGAATTCGTGGCTGATGCGCAACAATATGCGCAATGGAGAGCATAATGATCTTTGATAAAAAGACGATTTTAATCACGGGCGGTACGGGCACATTGGGGAAAGAACTTACCCGTCAAATCATGACCGGCAAATACGGTACACCCAACAAAATAATTATATTCTCCCGCGATGAAGACAAACAATACCAGATGAAACTGGAGTGGAAGCATCTGAAAATTGCAACTGATGATGTTTTTTATCATAACTTTGAAGAGATTATCGATTTCAGGATTGGTGATGTCAGGGATTTTGAAACCGTAAACAGAAGCTTGAAACAGGCCAATATTGTCATTCATGCGGCAGCCCTCAAACAGGTCCCTGTCTGCGAATATTTCCCCTACGAATCCGTAAAGACAAATCTGCTCGGGGTGCAAAACATTATTCGTAGTGTAATGGAAAGCGACAATTGCGTAGAAAAAGTAATCGCCATCTCAACTGATAAAGCTTGTAAACCAATAAATGTATACGGAATGTGTAAGGCTTTACAGGAAAGGCTGGTGATAGAAGCTAACCTCATGCATAGTAATACCAAATTTATTTGTGCCCGGTACGGTAACGTGGCAGCATCGCGAGGTTCCGTTATTCCGCTTTTCCGGGAACAAATAAAAAATGGCGGACCCGTTACGATTACAGTGAAGGAAATGACCAGATTTCTGCTGACGTTACAGCAGGCTACTGAAATCGTTTTCGATGCCCTTCGAACCGGGGAAGCCGGCGACACCTATATTCCTGATCTTTATTCATGCAAAATAACCGACCTGGCAAAAGTCATGATTGGCAAACAGAAAATTGACGTTAAGGTCATCGGCATACGCCCCGGAGAAAAAATACATGAAATTCTCATTTCAGAAGAAGAGATCCCCAGGACGATTAAAAGGGGTAACTATTATATAATCCTTCCGATTCTCCCCGAGTTGAGGTCAAAGAAAATTACCAGGCCTGTACTTACCAAAGAGCTATCATCTGCCGATAGGATTTTGACTGAAACGAATTTAAGAAACTTCTTGAAGAGAGAAGGGCTGGTTAAAAACTAACGTGAAAATGAAGATAATGACCGTACTGGGCACCAGGCCTGAGATCATCAGGTTAAGTCTTATTATAAAAAAACTGGACCATTATTCCGATCATGTCCTTGTTCACACCGGACAAAACTACGATGATAACCTGAGCTCGATCTTTTTTAAAGAATTTGATTTGAGGGAACCGGATCATTACCTTGGGATACAAGCCAATAGCTTTGGAGAACAGATAGGGAAAATATTGATAGAGGCAGAAAAAGTCATTCTCAAAGAAAAACCAAACAGAATTCTTATTCTGGGAGATACCAATAGCGGACTTATAAGTATTATTGCTAAAAGAATGGGAATACCGGTGTTTCATCTGGAAGCAGGAAACCGCTGCTTTGACTCTCGCGTTCCCGAAGAAGTTAATAGAGTAATTATCGACCACTCCAGCACCGTTTTTCTTCCCTATACGCATCGAAGCAAAGAGAATTTGCTCAGCGAAGGAATAAAAAACGAGGACATCTACGTTGTCGGCAACCCCATCTACGAAGTGATAAATCATTACGCAGAGAAAATCGATAAAAGCACAATAATGGAAAAGTTAGGCATCAAAGCCCGTAAATACTTCCTGATGACAATGCATCGGGCTGAAAATGTCGATGACGAGTACAGGCTGAAGAGCACTTTTACCGCGTTGGACAGGCTTAATGCCGAATATAAATTTCCCGTCATTTGCAGCATTCATCCCAGGACCAGGCAAAAGATTGAGCAATCGAAGCTGGTCATCACCAATAAGAATATTATCCTTTCCCAGCCCTTCGGCTTCTTCGACTTTGTTAAACTGGAAAAGAACGCTGCATGTGTTATTACCGATAGCGGTACTGTTCAGGAAGAATGCTGTATTTTTAACACCCCCAATATCACCATCAGGGACGTAACCGAACGGCCGGAAACAATCGAATGTGGAAGCAATATGCTGACCAGCGTTTCCCCCAAAATAATAGAGAAGGCTGTAGAAATAGCCTTAGCTGAAAAGAATCAATGGCAGCCACCTGTCGGGTATCTCGATAGACAATGTATCAACCAAAGTAATCAAAATCTTACTCGGATACTTAAACAAGCAACAAATTGCAACGTAACAAATTCCTGAATGACAACTGAAATTGATCTTAACGCACAATGAGACAGTTGAAAGTAGGAATGATTTTGCCCCTTGCTGTTGAGGGAGGTATCAAAACACATCTAATAGAGATAATCCCAAGATTGAGAGCAAAGGGATATAAAATTACCCTGATAGTTGATAAGAAGTACAAGGATATTGTCGAGGTTGACACCGTATACGCATATAACTCACAACCATTCCTGGCATCAATCTTCAGCTTTACACCGAGAGTTTTACATGACATTCTACAAGTAATAAAGGCTTGCGATTTAATACATATTCATGCATACCCATACTTCATAGCAGATTACCTTACCATTACACACCATTGCTATCAAAAGCCGCTGGTACTTACTTTTCACGGTTCTTTTCACCAATTTACTGATTTAAAAACCCTTTATTTGAAGAAACTGCATAATCTTTTCATGCTCAGGTTTGCCCAAAATGTCGATAAATTCATCGCTGTAAGTCAGGCGGAAAAGAACGAGGTTGTCAAGAGGGGTATCCCCAGGAACAAAGTAGACGTAATTTATAACGGTATTTCTGTAAGCTACGCGAAGAATGAGATTTTGAAACAAAAAGAAACAGGTGGAAAAACCATCCTTTACCTGGGCAGACTTGCCGGCTCAAAAAATCTTGAGTTACTGGTTAAAGCCATGCCTTATGTGCTGAGGGAAATCAATAATGCGAAGTTAATTATAGCTGGTGCAGATTGGGGGGCTTTCAATAGCTTGAGGAGATTATCGTTTAAGGCAGGAGTAGGAAACGCTATAGATTTCATAGGGGAAGTCAGTGAAGAGCAGAAGAAAAATGTCCTGGCATCGAGCGATATCTTTGTTCATCCGTCTCTCCAGGATATTTTTTCACTCTCGATTTTAGAAGCCTGCCGCCGCAGGGTTGCCGGTCGTGGCTTTTGACACCGGCGGTAATCCGGAGATGATTCAGGACGGGAAAACAGGTATTCTGGTAAAAACCTTTACTGCCGAAGCTCTGGCAACTTCGATTATAACATTGTTAAGTAATTCAAAATTAGCGGGAATGATGGGGCAGGATGCGCGAGAATATACATTAAAAATGTTCTCGTGGGAAAAGACCGTGGAGGGATTGGAAAAAATATACAATGTTGTATAATTTGCGAACTACAATTTGCTCACTTATGCTTTGCAAAATCCAGGGAAGGAATTGTAATGTGGCAATATAGAGAATTAATTCAACGGCTTACTATCACAGATTTTAAAACACGGTACCAGAATACTTTTCTTGGATTCTTCTGGTCAATTCTGAGTCCATTAGCATTAGCTTTCGTATTGTATTTTATATTCAGAAATATATTCAAACAGGAAGAAAACTTCGCCGCTAACCTGCTGGTAGGTGTGATATCCTGGCGTTTTTTTGCGGTCGGAACAGGCTCGGCATTAGGTGCCATAGTAGGAAAGTCGAATCTGGTTACCAAAGTATATATACCCAGATACATTTTGGTCTTTAGCAATGTTATTGCCAATCTTTTAAGTTCCCTCCTGGAATTTCTTGTTTTAATCATCATGTTGTTTTTTATCTTGGGCAGACTTCCCCCCACAATTATTTTATTTCCTCTGGTTCACCTGTTATATTTCTTCCTTATTTATGGAATCGGATTATTGCTTTCATCTCTGTTCGTCTATTTCCGCGACCTCCACCAGATATGGGAAATCCTGACTAATATTTTGTTTTACTGTACTCCCATTGTATATCCACTTTCTCTGGTTACGAACTACCTGCTACCCTATTACATGCTCAACCCTGTAACTCAAATAATAACCATCTATCGCAATATCATGGTAGCTGGCACTCTTCCAACCCTGGATAGTGTCATAACAGTTGTCGTGATCATCATTGCTCTCTTTATTATTGGAAGCCTGGTTTTTACTAAATTACAGCGCAGGTTTGCTGAGGCAATATAATGAACACCATTACTGTTGATAATATTTCAAAGCGGTTTAAAATCCCACATGAAAAAAAGACAACCATATTTCAAAATGTTGTCGGGCTATTCAAAGGGAAATCAACGTACGAGGAATTCTGGGCATTAAAAAATATCAGCTTTTCGGTAAAAAAAGGTGAGACGTTCGGCATTATAGGTAAAAATGGTTCCGGGAAAAGTACCCTCTTAAAAATACTGGCGAAAGTGCTCTATCCCGATTCAGGATCAGTCGTTCTCAATGGTAAAATCGCCTCTTTCCTGGAACTGGGTGTTGGTTTCCAGCCGGAACTAACAGCCGCGGAAAATGTTTACATCTATTCCTCGATTCTGGGCATAAGATCGAAAGAGGTAAAACAAAAATACAGCTCAATTTTTGATTTTGCTGAACTGAGAAGATTTGAAAACATGAAACTGAAGAATTTCTCGTCAGGCATGTACATGAGGCTGGCATTCTCTACTGCCATCCACGCAAACCCAGATACCATGTTAATAGATGAGGTACTGGCAGTGGGAGATGAATCTTTCCAAAAAAAATGCACGGACAAGATCGATGAGTTCAGAAAGCAGGGCAAGACCATAATTCTCGTCTCACACGACCTTGGCACTGTAACCAGATTGTGTTCCAGATCGCTTCTGCTTGATAAAGGTGCACTCATTTCGATAGGAACATCTGAGAAGGTAATAAACGATTATCATGCCCAGGTCTGAGAAAACAGATATTATGGGCAATTTCAGATGGAGAACATCTCCTAAAATAAGAAAATTTCAATTGACAACTTGTCAAACTCTACCTTACTATATTACAAACATATATTGACTCTATTGTAGAGTTTGGCTATAGAAAGTTTGGAAGTTGATTTATATTTGAACCTTTAAACTATTAGGATACAAAATGATGAGCAAAAAGCGTATATCTAAAACAATGAACAATAACATGAAAGTAGTTATATTTGCCGGTGGGCTCGGTACCCGTTTAGCTGAAGAGACTGAAATCAAACCTAAACCAATGGTAGAGATCGGTGGATACCCCATACTTTTACATATCATGCGCTATTATGCACAATACGGTTTTAAAGAGTTTGTCATCGCCCTTGGATACAAAAATGAGATGGTCAAGCGCTATTTCATGGATTACTATTCGTTAAACGGAACAATGACTATTTGCCTTAAAGATGGCAGAATTGACCATCTCCATAAAGAAATCGAGGATTGGATAATCCATTGTGTAGACACAGGGCTCAATACTATGACTGGCGGAAGATTAAAGAGATTGGAACCCTTTCTCAAGGATCAGAGATTTATGCTTACGTACGGAGACGGAGTCTGCAATATTGATTTAAATAAACTATTACGTTTTCACAAAACTCACGGTCGCATTGCGACGATAACAGCCGTACATCCTCCCGCCCGTTTCGGCGAGTTAATTTTCGATGGTGATTTTGTTACTCAATTTAGTGAAAAACCTCAGCTAGGAGAAGGATGGATTAACGGCGGATTCATGGTATTTGAACCACAAGTGTTTAAATATCTCGAGGGAGATGAAACCGTTTTGGAACGCGATATATTGCCGCGATTGGCGACCGAGGGACACCTGGCTGCTTATCAACACACCGGATTTTGGCAATGTATGGATACGTTACGAGACGTACGAACGTTAGAAAATCTCTGGCAAAGTAACAATGCTCCCTGGAAAGTATATGAAAAGTAAATTTTGGCTGGATCGCCCTGTATTTGTTACAGGTGCAACTGGGCTCTTAGGTAGTTGGCTCGTCAAGAGGCTAATGGAACTGGGAGCCGATATCGTATGCCTTGTCCGCGATTGGGTACCTAATAGCGAACTCGTCCGTACCGGACTTATCAGGCAAATTAGAGTAGTGCGCGGAGATGTACGGGATCAGGTTTTATTAGAGCGTATCCTGGGTGAATACGAAGTAGATACTGTCTTCCATCTCGCTGCGCAGACTATCGTACCTATTGCCAACCGTAACCCGGTATCAACATTTGAAACAAACATAGGCGGTACCTGGGCGTTAATGGAAGCAAGCAAACGCAGCCCTTTAGTAAAACAGATTGTAGTGGCATCATCGGATAAAGCTTACGGTGACGCAGTGACCTTACCATACACTGAAGAAACGCCTCTTAGAGGACAGTATCCCTACGATGCGAGTAAATCATGTGCTGATTTGCTCGCCCAATCTTATGCGGTAACGTTTAGCCTGCCAGTGGCAATCACCCGCTGTGCTAACCTATTTGGGGGTGGAGACCTGAATTGGAATCGCATAATACCGGGAACAATCAGGTCATTATTACGTAAACAGCGCCCGGTAATTCGCTCCAACGGACAATATGTGAGAGACTATTTTTATATTGAGGATGCTGCGGCAGCCAACATTTTGCTGGCAGAACAACTAGCTGCAAATCCCGACCTGCGCGGTGAAGCATTTAACTTCTCCTATGAGCACCATTTGACTGTGCTGGATTTGGTAAATATCATACTTCATCTTATGAAATCATCCCTTAAGCCAAATATCCTATCTGAAGCCAAAGGTGAAATTTTAAGTCAGTATCTGGATGCTAAAAAAGCGCGAACAAAACTCCGTTGGAAGCCTCTCTTTACGATTGAACAGGGTCTTCTTAAAACTATCGCCTGGTATCAGGAAATGCTTACGGCAAACAAATGAAGAGGAATTCGCTTACTTGTCGATCATGCGGTGGAGTCAGACCGCAGGTAGTATTATCTCTTGGTAAACAGCCACTGGCAAACTCATTACTTACTAAAAAACAGCTTAATGAAATCGAGCCGACCTTTCCTCTTGATCTAGCTTTCTGTCCGGATTGCAGCCTTGTACAAATTACTGAGACTGTACCACCTGAGATATTATTCAGCAACTATCTCTATTTCTCTTCATTTTCCGATACTATGTTAAAACATGCAGAAGACATTGCTCAGAAAACAATCAAGACTTTTAATCTGAATTCAGATAGCCTGGTTATAGAATTAGGAAGCAATGATGGCTATTTATTAAAGTTTTTTGCAACCAAGAAAATACCCGTCCTCGGCATCGAGCCTGCTCGTAACATAGCAGAAAAAGCAACGGCTGGAGGCATTCCCACACTTTGCGAGTTCTTTGGAAAAGAGCTCGCCAGCAAATTGAAAGGGCAAAATAAGAGTGCCGATATTATTTTTGCCAACAATGTGCTGGCTCACATAGCCGATTTGAATGGAGTAATAGAAGGAATCCGTCTTTTGCTAAAAGATAAGGGCATCGCCATAATTGAAGTTCCTTATGTAAAGGATATGATAGACAAGTGCGAATTTGACACTATTTATCACGAGCATTTATGCTACTTTTCCCTCACAGCGTTGGATAATTTATTTAAGAGACATGGGATGTTAATAGTTGACGTAGAAAGAATTTCTATACACGGAGGCTCTCTGCGCATTTATGCTGCTAAAGACCCAAAACGCAAGACCAGTACCGCAGTTAAATCATTGTTAGCTCAAGAAGTCGTGTGGGGCATAGATAAAATAGAATTTTACCGCGACTTTCGGGCAGCGGTAGAAAATGTTAAAAACTCTTTATTGTCAACAATAGAATCACTCCATCGTAATGGCAGGCGGATTGCTGCTTATGGGGCAGCTGCTAAGGGTACAGTTCTTCTGAATTATTGCAAAATTGGAAACCAGTTTCTGGATTTTGTAGTTGATAGGAGCCCTTACAAGCAAAATCGCTACATACCTGGAGTTCACGTCCCTATCCTGCCGCCATCAGAGCTTGTATCGAAAAGGCCGGATTATACCCTGATATTAGCCTGGAACCTTGCTGATGAAATTATCAAACAGCAGGTCGAGTACAGAAATCTCGGTGGTAAGTTCATTATCCCTATTCCACAGGTAAAAATAATGTAATGAGTGAGAATAAAATGATAAAAGGCGTTAAGATTATAAATGGAGATAAAATAATCCAGGATGTATCAATTATTCCCCTGCAACGCATCCCCGATGAACGGGGAACGATCTACCACATGCTAAAATGTACCGACCCGCATTTCATCCAGTTTGGTGAGATATATTTTTCAACGATATATCAGGGTGTTATCAAAGGATGGCACAAACACAAGATGACTCTAAACTATGCCTGTATATCAGGACGGATTAAACTGGTACTTTACGATGAACGGGAAGGCTCACAAACCAAGGGTACTTTAATGGAAGTTTTCCTGGGACCTGATAATTATTCCCTGGCGATAATTCCTCCTGATGTCTGGAATGGTTTCAAAGGGATGAGTGAACCATTTTCAATAGTAGCCAACTGTTGTACTCATCCTCATGACCCTTCTCTTTCAACCAGGGTAGATCCTTTTGACAAGCGGATTCCCTATGACTGGGCGGTCAAGCATTGTTAATGCCCTTTACCCGCAACCGGGGTTTAATGGGATAATATGAATGTTTTTTTAACTGGTGCCACTGGATTTATTGGCTCACATATAGCACGGCTTCTGGTGCATTCTGGTCACAAAGTCCATGCACTTATCTATGACAAAGACCTGTGGCGTATTAAAGATATACTGCCTTCATTAGAAATTGTATACGGTGACCTTACCGAATCAGAAAAAATAAGCACTATACTGGAAAGGATAAAACCTGAACTTTGTATCCACCTTGCCTGGTATGTTGAACCGGGCAAATACCTGGATAGCTTAGAAAATATAAAGCAATTAACTGCGAGCCTTCAGCTTGCGACCAAACTCGCTTCAGCAGGCTGTATGAGGATGGTGGTTACCGGTACCTGTTTTGAGTACGATACCACAATAGGTTACCTCTCCGAAACCAGTCCGGTGAAGCCGAATAGTCTCTATGCTGCCAGCAAACTGTCTTTACAACTTATCCTGGAGCAGCTTGCTGCTAAAACGGGAATGCAGGTCGCCTGGCTCCGCTTTTTCTATCAGTACGGACCTTATGAAGATGAAAGGCGGCTGGTATCATCTGTTATTTGTTCTCTGCTTCGAAAGAAAGCCGTGAAATTAACAAAAGGGGAACAAATCAGGGATTTCCTTCATGTGGAAGATGTAGCAGCAGCGGTTTGCTCTGTTGCTCAGAGCAACATCTCCGGAGTAGTTAACATTGGGAGCGGAAACCCTGTTACAGTGCGAGAAATAGTTACCAGGATTGGTACAATACTGAATAAAATGGACCTTTTAGAATTTGGCGTACTACCCTACAATGGCTCTGATCCAATGTTCATCTGTGCCAATAATTCCCGCCTTGTCCAAAGCACCTCATGGACTCCCCGCTACGGTCTTCAGGACGGTTTA
>CAWAQY010000008.1:0-54727 GCA_963784375.1 uncultured Chloroflexia bacterium
CAATATGTACTACTATGCCATTGCCGAAAAAGGTATTTTTCCTGTTCCTGGTGCGGTCGATAATCTGGTCGGGGATAACTATATCCATGGGCTTTATTTTTGCTTTAAGGCTTCCCACAGCCGATACTGCGATAATCCTGTCCACCCCCAGCGACTTCATGGCGAAAATATTTGCCATGTAGGGAACTTCGGTGGGGCTGAACCGGTGCCCCCTGCCATGCCGGGGCAGAAAAGCAATTGCTACTCCATCGAGTTTGCCCACGGTAATGACATCGCTGGGATCACCGAATGGGGTCTGCACTTTTAGTTCCTTTACGTCTGTGAGCCCTTCTATTTGATAAAGCCCGCTGCCGCCGATAACTCCTATTTTGGCTTCTGCCATTTGATCGCTCCTTCTAATCTGTTGTTAATAGCTTTTTTAGCCTGTAGCCGTAGGGCCTGGTTGCTATGCCCTTTTCCGTAATTATAGCAGTAATATACCGGTGCGGAGTCACGTCGAAGGCCGGATTAGCGACCTTGACTCCCTGCGGGGCCACGCAGACCCCCGTGATGGTAGTGACCTCTTCGGCTTTGCGCTCCTCGATGGGTATTTCATCCCCTGAGCTTATGCTGAAATCGAATGTGCTGCCGGGAGCAGCCACGTAAAACGGCACCTTGTTTTCGAAAGCGAGCACCGCTAACGAATAGGTGCCGATTTTGTTAGCCGTGTCGCCATTGGCAGCAATCCGGTCGGCTCCCACAATAACGCAATTAACCTTACCCTGATGTAAAAAGTATCCGGCCATGGAATCGGTAACCAGGGTAACGGGAATATTCTCCTGCATTAATTCCCAGGCTGTCAGCCGCGCTCCCTGGAGCAAGGGGCGGGTTTCGGTAGCGATAACATTTACTTCCTTGCCCTGCGCTTTTGCAGCGATAATCACGCCCAGGGCCGTGCCGTAGCCGGCTGTGGCCAGCGGTCCGGCATTACAGTGTGTCATGATGGTGTCGCAATTCTTAATGAGTTCAGCGCCGAGGCGGCTGAGGCATTCCGTGGCAGTTTCTTCTTCGGCATGTATTTTTTTGGCTTCACAGATGAGGGCGTCTTTCATCAAGGGGATGCTGTCGTATTTGCCCATTGCCTGCCGCATCCTGTGTATGGCACGGAACAGGTTTACCGCCGTGGGACGGGCTTCAGCGAAACTGCGGAAAATATCTTCGACCTCAGAAAGGAAGTCCGATTTGCTCCTGGTCTTGATATTCTGGGCTCCCAGGGCGATACCGTACGCTGCTGCTACACCGATGGCCGGTGCCCCCCTGACCTTAAGTTCCTTGATAGCGGTTACGATGTCGCGGTAATCGTCAAGGTCCAGGAAAATAGTCTTACCGGGCAGTTTGGTCTGGTCGATGATTTTAAGGCTGCTGCCCAGCCATTCAACCGGTTTTACCATAGCTCCTGTCCTTCTCTTTCACCCAGTTGTTTATTGCCATGTTCAGTTTTTCCAGGAACAGGTCCCGGTCTGCCGGGGTAATGTGTATCGCCATTCTTTTCTTTCTGAGTATCCCTACGGCATGACTCCTGGATAATGAACTGGAGAAGTTTAATCCGAAACTTGCTCCTCCGGCGGGCCCCACCTTCTTAATAGTGGCAAAAGGGATGTTAAAGGAAAACGGCCCGGCAAACTTGATTTTAACCCTGTCATCGAATACGAGATATTGCCTGGGTATAATTATTGAGAAAATAATGACTATAAGGGCTGCTAACCCTATCATAGCCAGAGCATTTTCAGTTTTATTTCTCTCCAGAAACAACAGAGCTCTACCTGCAAGTATGATGACGGGAACCGCAAGGACAAGTTTCAGCCAGATATCCTTATGGGTATTATCTTCGTGGAGCAAAATATTCATGCCTAAAAACCTTTTCTGAGTCTTAAATAGTAACACAATCCCCACGTCCTGTCTTTCAATTCCTTCAACACGTTCAGGATGACAGTAGCGTCCTGTCATTTTGAGTTCCCACTTCTGTCATTCTTGAGCGCAGCGAAGAATCCCCGACTCGCGTGGCCCCAGTTCCAGATTGTATCGGGACGGGGTTCCTTCGTCGCCCCGATTTTATCGGGACTCCTCAGGATGACAGGAATGCTTCACTTCGACTCACTCAGTGAACAGATAATTCCATGTCATTCTGAGCGCAGCGAAGAATCCCCGCCACTACGTTTTACACTCTGAGGAACTCGCGTGGCCCCAGTTCCAGATTGTATTGGGACGGGGTTCCTTCGTCGCCCCGATTTTATCGGGACTCCTCAGGATGACAGGAATACTTCACTTCGATCCCGATATGATCGGGACTAGTGAACGGACGACTCCTGTCATTCTTGAGCGCAGCGAAGAATCCCCGCACGGATTGTACGGTTTTGGCAGAATGAATTATAATTTTAGTCTATTAGTTCGAAGGACACCTATGGAAGAAGAATTACGGAAAGCCTTTTCTAAGAAAGAAAAGATAGAGCTTTTTATCTCCAAGCTGGATGTGCTAAAGCAGGAGGGCTCTCTGGCAGAAGCCCAGTACCTGGATTTGAAAGCAGAATATGAGCATTTGCTTGAAGAGACGCTTGCTTCCATAAAGGCATTAAAAGCCAAGGCCAGGAAAGAATTCGAGAAAAAGGCCCGGGAACTTGAGGATTTGCAGAAAGACCATGATATGGCACAGGCACGGCTTAATGTCGGCGAAATACGTACAAACTCCTACTTGGCGCAGATCAGACCGGTTAAAAAGGCGATCGATCAACTAAAAAAGGAAGTACCAAAACTTCGTGTGCAGGCTACTGCTACTTCTTCGGCTGAAATCGGAGGTCCGATCAGAGTTGAAATTCCGGAGCTAAAGATAGGAAAAATTCGCAAGAAGCCGGTTGTCGCCGCTAATAGCAGCCGGAAACCTTGAAGAACAAAATGCCGGTAAGGATACGGATAGAATCGGGGAAGATACAGCTGCAGCGGATGTTCAAGAAACCCGGCTCACAGCAAACGACAAAACTTCGGCTCCGGAATCTCCAGAGAAACCGGCTCGTAGTGCCGCAAAGCGGAGTCGTTCAACCTCACCTGCGGTGCCGGCCACCGGGGGAATCATTGATGAAAGAGAGCGTCCGGGCCCCGGAGAGGGTGCACTTAGCGGCAAAATGATGGGCATGGTCATTGGAGGGTCTGTGGTAATTGTAGCTCTCATATTTGTGATCGGTCGAATGGTGTCTTCTTCTGGCGATCATAATCCCCCGATCATTTCGGGTTTCACTGTGTCTGAGGTCGCGGGTTCCTCCGCCACTATAGAATGGGCAACCAATGAAAATGCCACCGGCCAGGTATCTTTACGTGATCCTGCGGGTGCTGTTATTTCTACCCCGCCTGATAAAAACCTGGTAACGAAGCATTCAACCAGAGTAAGCGGAATTAAGCCCAACGTGAAATATCAGATCACTATTAAATCGGCGGATGCCAGCGGCAACGAAGTTGAATATAAAGCGGAACAGGCTTTTCCGGCTGTGGCGTCCACCAGTCCGTTCCAACCCGCCGTTGCTGACGTGTCAATCCTGGATATATCCGATACCGGAGCCGTCATCACCTGGAAAACTGATAAAACGGTTGCCGGCCAGGTAGCCTTAACGGAAGCCGGATCAAAGGCACCTGTTTTATCGCCACCCAAGAAAGATTTTACTACGAGCCATGCCGTTGTCTTATCTAACCTTAAACCAGGCGTTACCTATACTTTTACCCTGCTGTTTAAAGATGCAGCTGGCATCGAGACTTCGTTCGATCCCGGCAAGTCATTTACTACCCTTGCTTCACTGCCGATCGGTCCCGAAATTGGCAAGGTTGCCCCGGATTTTACGCTGCCTTCTACCGAAGGTAAGAATCTGATGTTAAGTAGTTTCAAAGGCAAAGTGGTACTGCTGAACTTCTGGTATGAGGGGCTGCCCTGCATGCGTGCGGGAAATGCCGATGATTCAATCCGTCTTTACCAAAATGCCCGCTGACCAGGTGATTGCACTCGGCGTAAGTGTTCTTGAGGACGAGGCGACAGCTCAGAGCTTTTAAAGAAAGGTGGAGCCTGACCTTTCCTATTGTACTGGATACTAAAGGGGAGATCTCAAAACTATATAATGTTTCTGATATTCCTGCCACATTTTTTATTAACGGACAGGGCGTGATAAAAGCAAATAAAGATAGGTTCCTTTCGATAAAGCGGATGAAGTCGAAAAGCGCTATCAAATTCGTTGCTTAAGGCTCCTGCCACCAAATAAGCCTCAAAATAATATAGCCATCCCTCGTTCGTTGAGCCTGTCGAAATGAAGCATTACTGTCATCCTGAGGAGTCCCGATAAAATCGGGGCGACGAAGGAACCCCGTCCACACTCCGGACACTTGGTCAGTCTGTCATCCTGAATGTAATGAAGGATCTCCGTCCCGATGCAATCTGGAACTGGGGCCACGCGAGTTCCTCAGAGTGTAAAACGTAGTGGCGGGGATTCTTCGCTGCGCTCAAGAATGACATTGAGTCATCCGTTCGTTGAGCCTGTCGAAACGGATAGCGGAATGGGCTTCACTTCGACAGTGCTCAGTGACCGATAATAAACTCAGCCAACGGAAGACATCCCGTTCGTTGAGCCTGTCGAAATGAACGGTGGGCCAAAATGGCTTCGACCCTGCTCAGCCAACGGATGAGTATTATGAGTTTTGCTTTTTTCTGCCATGCCTCCTGACCAGGAAGATGATAACACCGATCACGATCCATAAGGGAATCAAGATTACTATCCAGATCAGTATATCGACTAAAACTTTCCCGATAGCGATGAGTCCGTTTATTGCCGACTTGAATGTGTCCAGCGGATTCCAGCCGTCTTTGCCTACAGTCGCAGTCTGCTGAAGGGTGACTTCAATGAGCGACATGTCGGTTGTGCGATCGAGGTATTGAATGCGCCCTTTAATCTGGTCTATCTGGCCGCGAACGGTGGATATTTCCTTCTGTACTTTCAGTATTTCGTCTACCGTCTTGGCTTTCTCCAGCAGAGACAGGAACTGCGCTTCAGTTGCTTCCAGGTTGCGTTGTCTCGTTTTAAGGTCGGTATATTCCTCGGTGACATCCTGGCTATTGGTACTTTCGTTGGGAACTTTATTCGCAAGGTTACGGAGTTTGATGAAAGCTTCAGAAAAGCGGTTAGCGGGGATGCGTATTGAGACTCTTCCCGAGCTTTTATCGTCGTTGCCGTATCGATTAGACGATACTACGTATCCGCCCAGATCAGTGGCAACTGTAGCAACATTCTCCATAGATTTGGCTATATCGCTTACCTCTAAAGTTATCTGACCGGTTCGGATAATCTTACGGTCTGCTGCCGGAAGAATATCACCTGAACCGCCAGCGTTAGATTCAGCACTATCTTTAGCGAATTGCGGAGTTGAAGGCGCAGGCGCCGGTGCCGGGATGCCCCGGGGAGGGGCGGGAGCAATTGATGGTGCCGACATCTGCGAGGCAGCACAGCCAAGCGGTATAGCCAGGGCAAGTGCCAGCATAAGCAACAGGGAAATTTTAAGTAGTCTACTCATTTGTTAATCCTCCTCAGAAGTGATTAATGCTCTGTAACAATATACGTGCGCTGCAGGAAAGTATTACAGCAGCCGGTGAAAACCGGTTACAGGTTCTCTTTTTGAAATATTCCGTTATAACCCTGTTGTACCTCCTGGTTCAAGTTGAAAAAGACAAGCTGGATAAAACGGGCATTCTTGTAGACCCGGAATCCCTGAGGGTTATAGATAACCATGAGCGATTGCGATCTGCCTGAATAGCCGGCATCCCAGACAGCGGTTTGAACGGTTACACCGCAGCGCAGCAGGCTGGAACGGGGTTTGGCAATCGCCATTAAATTCGTCGGTAAATTGACTATCTCGTTGCAGGTTACCAGGTAGCAGCCCGGCAGCAGGTCCATTCTCCCCAGACCGTCGAAAGCCAGAGGAGACGTACTGGAAAGAACCCTGTTTTTATTATCGGTAGTTATGGTGCCGGGAGAGGCGAACATCGAGATATCGCGGATCGTCAGGTCTACGCCGTTGGGCTGAACTTGCTGTTCAATGCTGTATAAATTCTCGACCAGCGGAGGCTGTGCTTTGATAAGTTCCAGGATAGTTTCTCTGGTGAGGACACCGGTCGGTTGCATGCCAATAGTATAGCGTAAAGGGGCGAAATTCTAAATGAGGGGCTGTGGAGGTATTACACCGGGAGCGGCTGGTACACAGGGTCATCTGATGCAGATGACACCTAAAAATAGTATAACGTAAAGGAGCGAAATTCTAAATGAGGAGCTGATGGACGTATTTCACCAGGAGCGACTGGTACGCAGGGTCATCTGATGCAGATGACACCTAAAAAGAGACACGGAGTCATCCGTTCACTAGTCCCGATCATATCGGGATCGAAGTGAAGCGTCCCTGTCATCCTTGAGGAGTCCCGATTGTATCAGAGCATCGGGACGACGAAGGATCCCTTAGATTTTTTTGTCTTCATGAGTCTGATTTTGCAGGAGGACTACTACTCTTTTAATTTACCGAAGCGTCTTTGACGTTTGCCATATGCGGCAAGAGCCCTATCAATTTCGCTCCGGCCGAAATCGGGCCACAAAGCGGCGGTAAAATACATCTCGGTATAGGCAGACTGCCACAATAAGAAGTTGCTCAGCCTCTTTTCCCCGCCGGTGCGGATAACCAGGTCCGGGTCAGGTATTCCGGTGGTATAAAGATGGTGATTTATAACAGATTCATCGATCTTTTCCGGGCTTATACCGCTGAGAACAATCCGCTGAGTTGCCTCGATAATCTCGTCCCTGCTTCCATAGTTGAAGGCAAATCCGAGTGTTATGCTTTTATTATCCCGGGTAATATCCACGGCTTCGGCTATTTTTTGCTGGACTCTCGGCGGCAACTTATCGAGTTTGCCAAAATGTCGGATTTTGATGTCTTTCTTTTGAGCAAATTTAATGCCTTCATCAAGCCTGTCTCCAAGGAGACTGAATAAACCTTCGACTTCGATCCTGGGGCGGTTCCAGTTCTCAGTTGAAAAAGCATATAAGGTCAAATAGGGGATTTTATACGCCATAAATATTTCCACAACCTTTTGGGCATTGGCGGCTCCCTTTTTATGTCCTTCTTGCCGGGGCAGGTGATGTTTTTTTGCCCAGCGGCCATTGCCGTCCATTATTATAGCTACGTGTTGGGGGGAGTGATTTGTAGTCAGCATACGATTCATATGGGTTATTTTTGACGCCGTGTATTATAAACCCATTTATCAAGATATACCAATATCATTAAATAAAAGGAAAAACCAGGCCATCACGTGGAGGGCCTGGTTTTAAGTAAACTGATTATAGTTTAATTATTTCTTGCCGATTCTGAACATTTTGGTGCCGCATGACGGACAAACACCCTGGGTAGCCGGCTTCTTATTCTTCATGGTGACGGCTTTGGGATTCTTCATCTCTTTCTTTGCGCGGCACTTCATGCAGTATGCTTGCATTCAGTTCACCTCCTTTTTTTTAGATGATAGCTATTTAATCGTAAAATGTCAATAGCTTTGAATGAGATTTGAGAGAAAAATTTCGTATATTCAGTGATGGAGACCAGTTCATTGATTGTTGAAAGGATTAATCCTGAAGCCTATAATAGCGGGGCTTTGAGAATTTTGCTCCGGGGAATTTAGAAATCCCCGAATTGATACTCTTATCAAAATAAGTCATTGAAAAATACAACGGAGGAATCCCTTGGATAAGACTTTTAAGAACATCGATGAAGCAGTTGCCGATATTCCTGATGGCGCCTCCATTGCAGTGGGAGGCTTTTTTACGGCAGGAACACCTTTCCATCTCATTCGGGCACTGGTACGTCACAAGGCTAAAAACCTGACTATAATTTGCCAGTCATTCGGCCCGGGTAATGAGGATATTACTCAATTAGTGGTGCAGGGAAAACTGAAAAAGGCGATTTGTAATTATCCGTTCTATCGTTCAGCTTCACGAGGTGCAAATTCACCTTTTGAACAAGCTGTCTGTGCCGGCAGAATAGAGTTTGAAGTGTACCCGATGGGCACTTTTGTGGAAAAGTTACGTGCCGCAGGTGCCGGCCTGGCTGCCTTTTACACCCCTACAGGGGTGGGTACGGTAGTAGAACGGGGCAAGGAAAAAAGAACGTTCAACAACCGTGAGTATCTGTTGGAACTTGCCCTTAAACCGGATTATGCTTTGGTACATGCCTGGGCTGGAGACAGTATGGGAAATCTGACCTGCCGCAAAACCGCCCGGAACTATAACCCTGAGATGGCGGCCGCCGCAAAAATAACTATTGCCCAGGTAGAAGTGCTCAAGGAACCCGGGGAACTGGAGCCTGACATGGTTCATATTCCCGGCGTTTACGTTCAGCGTGTTGTTCCTGTGGAAAGGCTGAGCTACATACCGATGATAGATTAATGAGTAGATTTAATAGAGGAGAGTAAATAATGGCAAGGACACTCCCGAAATTTGAAGGATTATCTCGAGACCTGATGGCTTTAAGGATAGCCAATGAATTGCAAGATGGCACGTATGTCAACCTTGGTATCGGGATACCTACCCTTGTTTCTAATTGGATCGAGGGGCGGGATATTGTCCTGCAAGCCGAGGTCGGCATGTTGAATACCGGTCCTCTGGCCCAGGAAGGGCAGATAGACCAGGACCTTATCAATGCGAGTTGCCAGCCGGTAACCGAGTTGCCCGGTTGCTGCTATTTTTCAAACGGAGAATCCTTTGCCATGATCCGCGGAGGTTATATGGACGTAGCGGTACTGGGAGCTCTGCAGGTTTCCGAAAAGGGCGATCTCGCCGGTTGGAGCAATCCGGAACGAGGTTTTCCTGAGCATATCGGAAATATCGGCGGCTCAATGGACCTTGCTGTCGGCGCCAGGAAAGTTATCGTGGCTATGACCCATATTACTAACTCGGGTGGTTACAAAATTGTGACGAAATGCTCGTATCCTCTCACCGCTCTACGCGTTGTGAAATTTATAGTCACCGACCTGGCGGTTATCGAGGTCACTGAAAAAGGGTTGTTGTTAAAGGAAATAGCTCCCGGATTGACCGCCGAAAATATTCAGTCTGTGACCGAACCCAGGTTAATTATCAGCCCCGACCTGAAAGAAATAGCGTTCTAGTTAAAACATAAGGGATACCCCGATCAAATCGGGTCGGAGATCGTTCGTCGCCCGATTTTATCGGGACTCCTCGAGGATGACAGGAACTCTTCACTTCGACTCACTCAGCGAGCGGATGACTCCCTGCCATTCTCAGTTCCACTTTTGTCATTCTTGAGCGCAGCGAAGAATCCCCGAAACTCGGCCTTTTGCAGTTTAAAAAGATTCGTATCTAGGTTCCAGATTGTATTCGGACGGAGATCCTTCGTCGCCCCGATTTTATCGGGACTCCTCAGGATGACAGTATGCTTCCAGTCATTCTGAATGCCATGCTCATGATGACAGGCGAGGAAATGGCTCACTTCGACTCCGTCCGCTCAGTGAACGGATGAGACTATGTGTCATTCTGAGTTCCACTTTTGTCATTCTGAGCGTAGCGAAGAATCCCCTCACATCACCATTTAAACATCGGCACTATTAGTTGTTACCGAGATTCATTCATTTTTTATCCAATTTTAATTGGTTGCCTTATGATCGTTTTTAGTTTTTCAGGTTTTGATCTTCTGGGGTCTCCCAGATATATTTCGTGATGTTTTCCTATTAATTCGTATCCTTCTTCCTTAACAAATTCATGCAAATTTCTTATTGTTGGACCTTCATCAGAGTATGGTCCACTATACATTATTTGAGCGGATAACCCTTCATCATATTTCTCGAATCTAATCTTTGAAAGTCCCGGAAAATCCTTTCTTTTCTTTACCTCTTCTAAGCATTTGCCAAAAATTGTTTTTGCCACTAATCCCGGCTGCATTATCATTGCTGTCCATTTCCAGATTTTTTTATTATCCTGACTAAACTTACTCATATCATCTGTAAACCAGAGACCTTCCAAAGGCATCACACCATAATCTATGTTGTTTTCCTTTTTGATTGTGAATTTGATCGTATATGCCAGAGAATATAGTGACTGGACTGCGTCGGTAAATTCAGCTGAATTGTTGGGATCCCCTTTTCCATCGATCATTAAGAAATTCATTGCAGGTACTTTTACAATTTTAAATTCTTTTTTTGAGGTATCGTATAATTCTTTAAGCTCTTTTTTAAAATCAATCTTATCCATGATTCTTCCCTCCCAGTTCCTTTATAATATTTTTAAGAAATTGAATATCAGATTTTATAACCAATAGTGGATGCTCAAATAATGCCTTTGCCTCCAGTGGCAATTGATAGAGTTACCCCTCCAGAATGGGAATCACTAACGGCCCCTCAGGAATGATGGCGATTTCGGCATCTTTCCCCAGTACTTTGAATGCTTTTTCCAGCCCTTCCTCCACGCTGGGCACCGGAGTGATCATCATATCCCTGACCGGCCCGTCTTCCAGAGTTGATATAAGATATATATCATTTTTTAGCTGTGCACGCGCCAGGACCTGGTTTTCCCACTGTACACCGATAGGCTCTTCCCGTTTGATCGTTTGCAGTACTTCCTTGGGAGTACTTACCGACGCATGCAGTTCTCTAAATGGCTCGGGGCCTACCCCGCAGTCACAACAGGAGGCTATGATAATTATTCCTCCATCGCGGGTAACGACGGAGGCGGTATCGATTCCTTTACAACTCTGGTAAAGGTCGAGGTCCAATGGAGCTCCATTATTTGTGGTGATTGTAATGTCCACCTTGTGGTCTATTTTTGCTCCGGCTATTTCCCTGGCCTTTTCACAGCCCTTCTCATGAGCTTTGATAAAGTCACCGGCGACTACCTGAACAATCTCCCGTTTTTTGTTGAGAACCACATTCACGATAAAGTCGAGTTTAGCCATCTTTGCCTGTTCCACCATATCTTCATGGATCGGGTTGCCCTGAAGTATTCCGGGATGGGCGCAGGAATGCTCCACCATTTTGTATCCGTGATTCTTATAGGCCGACCGCACGCTGAACACTCCGGGTGCGATGCTTTTTCGACCACCGGAGAATCCGGCGAACAGGTGAGGCTCGATGAAACCCGTACTCAGCCGGAAGTCCGCTTCGATTACGGCTTTGAAGATATCTACAGGAGTGCCGCGGGAGGTAATTCCGATATTCACCGTCTGGTCTACATCATGGTTGAGGACCCTGTAGTTTGCCACGATGTCTTTGCCCAGCTTTTTGATCAGCTGTTGCCTGTCAAGAGGTGGATGCAACCCCAGTGCCACAATGATAGTAATGTTTTCCCGGGGAATTTTCTGCTCAATCTCAGCCAGGATTGGAGGTAAGAGTTTATGATCGGGACATGGCCTGGTATTGTCGGTCACAAGGATGACGACTTTATCGTTTCTTGAGATGCAGTCAGCTAACGGCGGGGAGCCTGTTGGAGAGTGCAAGCTTTCTTGTATAGCTGCATTCTCATCCGCTACACCCTTGATATCTTTCGATTGAAGAATGGAGGTAATATTTTTGGTTGGTATTTTTGTTGTAAGGACTGAGCTTCCATAAGGTAACTCTATCCCGGTATATCTCATTGAGCTCAAGCTCCTGTTGAATTTGCTCTTCACTATCAATTAACTTTCTATTATAACTTAAATTACCCTGTCGTTTGTGACGTTCTCCCCATTTCCTCCAACTTTGAAATAACCAAATCGGGCAGCTGGATTTTCTTGCGGCAAATATTTTGTCGTATTATACTTTAACAGCACTATTTCGGAGGTAAAATTGATGTTGAACAAAATATTAGTTCCACTTGATGGATCTAAATTGGCTGAATCCAGCCTTCCTTATGTTGAGGCACTGGCTAAAAACCCGGAAACAAAAGAGATTATTCTCATCCGTGTGTATGAGCAGCCTGTAATAGCATCTGACTATCCCCCGAATATGCCGGAAAGCTGGGAACTGCATGTGGATCTCATAGTTAAAAAGAGCCGGCAGGAAGCTAATCTCTATCTTAAACGGGTAAGTAAACGATTGGAAGACTCCTGTAAGAAGGTGAAAATAGAATCACGTCCGGGCAAACCTGCCGAAGAGATAGTCAATTACGCTGAAAAAAATCATATCAATCTGATTGTAATGGCAAGTCACGGGCGATCGGGGGTAAACAGGTTGGCCTTTGGCAGTGTGGCTGAAAAAGTGTTCCGGGCTACGAATATTCCTGTACTGGTGATAAAGGTGGCGGGAAGGTAAAAGGGTGAACATAATAGGGGCTTATTCGATGGTGAGCAGCAAGAATAAGCTTCGCCACCTGCAGGGTATTTGATGAGCATAGTATCACGCACAGCCGGCTACATTACTCGTGCCGAAGGCAAGAAATTTCTTAAGCTAAGCAACCAGATAGATGATTCCATTATAACCGAGAAAAATCTGGTCAAGGGTTCCGAAATCTCACTCTATATTCATATTCCCTTCTGCAGGTCTTTGTGTCCGTTTTGCTGTTTTAACCGCTATTTATTCAAAGAGGATAGAGCCAGAGATTATTTTGTAAATCTGAGAAAAGAGCTTGACCACTATATACAAAGAGGTTTTACATTTTCACATTTTTACTTCGGCGGCGGTACCCCCACTATTTTGATGGAAGAACTTGTTGAATTCATCAATTACCTCAAGGATAGGTTCACCGTAAAAGAAATCTCCCTGGAAACCACCCCTAATGAAATAAACCCCAAAAATATAGATTTGCTCAAGACTGCCGGCGTGAGGCGATTATCTATCGGGATTCAGAGCTTCAATGACGATGTCGCCAAAGCCATGGGCAGGGTACTTTGTTCTGGAGAAGAGGCGAAAGAGAAGCTCCTGATGGCTCAGGGACAATTCGACACTTTGAATGTCGATCTCATTTTCAATTTCCCCTTCCAGTCTGTTGAGGTATTTGAGTCTGATGTTGAAATATTCAAAAACCTGGGCATCGACCAGGTCACCTTTTATCCCTTGATGCCTTCCCCTCATAAAAAAAGTGCTCTGGAGCGCAGGTTCCAATCTGTGGATAATTCCAGGGAAAAGGCATTCTACGATATTATTCTTCGTGAGCTTTATGACAAAGGTTATCAGGCATCAACAGCCTGGTGTTTTTCAAAGGGTGACAGGATGATCGATGAGTATATTGTGGATTATTCCGATTATATTGGCATAGGCGCCGGCTCCGTAAGCCTGGTTAAAGGCAATTTTTTTGTGAATGCTTTTTCTCTGGAAAAGTACCGGGAAATGGTGGAACAAGGCAGGTTTCCGATTGTACGTTCCAGGAATCTTTCTGAGCGGGAGTATCTCCGCTACTACCTCTTGACCAAGCTGTTCGGGATATCTGTAGATCTCGGTGGATTCAGCAATGACTTTGCCGGGGACATACATAAAAAATTGGCTCTTGAGCTATTGCTTTTGAAATTAGGTGGAGTGGTTGTTGAAGAAGCAGGTACATTGAGGGTAACCCGTCAGGGCATGTACACGGTGAGTGTGATGATGAGGGAATTTTTTGCCGCCTTGAATACTTTGCGGGAATATTGTATCGAAAATCAGATTTAGTGTTACAGGGCATTCGTTGGCTGAGTTTATTATCGGTCACTGAGCACTGTCGAAGTGAAGCCCATTTTAGCCCACTATTCGTTTCGACACACTCAGCGAACGGATGACTCAATGTCATTCTTGAGCGCAGCGAAGAATCCCCGCCACTACGTTTTACACTCTGAGGAACTCGCGTGGCCCCAGTTCCAGATTGTATCGGGACGGGGTTCCTTCGTCGTCCCCGATTTGATCGGGACTCCTCAGGATGACAGTAATGCTTCGTTTCGACAGGCTCAACGAACGCTTATCTGACGGCTATATGAATCCCGGCGACGCCTAAGAAAAGGGGTTTGAATGAAACCTGGCGAAAACCGGTGGTGATCAGCATATCTGCCACTTCATTGGATGTAGAGAATCTTGCTGCAGACTCCGCCAGATAGTGGTATGCCTGTTTGTTTCCGGAAAGCATAGAACCTATCCTGTACACAAACCAGCGCATATAGAGATGATACAAACCACGCAGCAGCTTCGAATCGGGCTGGCTTGACTCTACAATGATGAATCTGCCTTCCGGTTTCAAAACTCTCAATACCTCACTCAAGTGTGTTTCCGCATGAGGGTTATTATAGGTTAAGTTCCGAAAGGCAAAAGATATACAAACACAATCGAAGTGCATATCAGGAAAAGGAAGGTCGGAGGCGTCGGCTGAAGTGAAGATAATGTTATTATTTCTGGATAACAACGCCGTTTTTTCTTTAGCTATCTCAAGCATCGGTTCACTGTAATCAACCCCCTTAATGGTGACACCCTCTTCGGCAAAACGCGCCAGATTGATTGTCATGTCACCCGTACCGCAACAGAGGTCGAGCACCCTGGAGGGTTTTGATTTAAGGCACTCACGCGCTGCCTGTGCCCGCCATCCTTTGTCCATTCCCCAGGTAATGATGGAATTAATCAAATCATAGTGCTGGGGAATGGCAGTAAACATGGTGTGCAGGGGTTTTTTGGGGGTTGTTGGTTTATCCGAAGTAACCATTTTAGTTGCGGATTTATCTGGAGACTATTGCCACAATATATCCAATACCCAGCAATAGCTGGGTAAGAAGAACTGAGATGACATTGTTCGCCATGCCTGGCATCAGTTTGGAAAAATCGTCTGGCTTTAATGCTCCCTGGATAGCTTTTATTGCCATGGGCAATGCTAGGAGGGCAATCAGACAAAAAACTGGCATAACTCCGGCTATCACCGCGCCAACTATCCAGACATAGACCAGGATTTCCAATACTGTGTAAACCATTCCTGCCTTTTTCTTCCCCAAGGCGATGGGCAGGGTTTTTCTGCGCCCGACTTTGTCTGCTTCCGCATCCGGAAACTCATTAAGGAAGAGCAGGTTGTGGACCAGTATACCGGAAGGAATTGAGGCAATAATTGCCGGCCAGGTATAGGCGGATGTCTGAACAAAATAGGTACCTAATACAGGCAATACCCCTAAACCCCAAAATGGTGACCATTCAGGCCAGTGAAGTTTAAGTATAATGGGGCTATAGAAAATTATGCAGATTGCAGCAATTATAAGCAGAGGCAACAGCATCCAACCGGAGACGATGACAAAATATATGCCAATCGGAATAATAAGCAAGAAACATATCATGCCGAACCAAAAAACCTGTTTCGGTGTAAGAAGCCCCTGCTTGAGGATGCCGCTGCCGCCGCTGAAGGGCGTTCTTTCGGTTACCAGGTCTATCCCGCTTTTATAGTCGAAGTAATCATTGAGTGTATTGCAGCTGGCGTGAGCCAGCAGTAATCCTATAAAAGCCAGCACTGCATGTCCTAAGTGGAAAAACCCATCATACCAGGCGATACATATTCCCAAAAATGCCAGTGCCACGGACAGGATCAGGAATTGGGGCCTGGTCTCGAGGAAGAATAGTTTGAATTTCATTTGCATGATTATATCAAAAAGTAATAGTTTGTGGTGACCGTTTTAGTTAGTAACCCGTAAATTTTGGGTAGCGGTCTAATTTGGAGATAATGTTAAAATATACCCAAAAGTAGTAGGAACCCCAAAATATCCCTAAAATGTACCTTAAATGTCTTGACTGGTGGTATCAATAGTGATACCATTACTCAAAGATGGATTCTGTAGATAGAATCATCCGGGAAATGGCCAGGAATCCAAATAATGTTAGATTTACTGACATTCGCAAAGTCTGCGAATATTATTTTGGACAAGGTCGCCAAAGTAGTTCTCATATTATGTACAAAACACCCTGGGTGGGTGATCCTAGAATAAATATACAAGACGATAAGGGTAAGGCGAAAGCATATCAAGTAAAACAGTTACTTAAGGCTATAGAAAAATTAGGAGTCCAAAATGGCAGCAAAAGCGATGACGAAAAATGAATACTACACGTACCGGGTAACCTGGTCGGGGGAAGATAGAGAATATGTAGGCTTATGTGCGGAGTTTCCTAGTTTAAGTTGGTTAGCCGATACCCCGGGGGCTGCTTTTAATGGTATACGTAGTCTGGTAGCAGAAGTTCTTTCAGATATGAAGTCAAACAATGAACCTATCCCTGAACCAATTGCAATGAGACGTTACTCGGGAATTTTTACAGTCCGCGTAACACCGGATTTACACAGGCATATTGCCATAGAGGCCGCAGAAGCTAAAGTCAGCATTAATCGTCTCGTCAGTACTAAGTTAGCTGAATAATAAATTTCAAACCGTCTCAAATTCAAACTAGACCACCACCAACCTTTGAGACTTATATCAGGGTCTTATCGTGTGATATAATGGGCGTCGTTTTAATTTACCTTCGAGGTCCTGATTTTTAGCATTTTACTGATAGTAGTATCCTGATGTACGACAAGTTTCCGTTTGAAAGTAAATTTCCGTAGGGAGCTTTGGGTAAAAAAATAGAGGTTCCCAGAAGCGAACATCGCAAAAGGAGGAACAGTGAATAGGAAAGGCTTGCTTATTGAATACCAGTACTGCACTGGATGTCATAGCTGCGAGGTGGCCTGCAAACAGGAACATGGTTACCCGGCCGGGAAATGGGGTATAAAGGTTGAAGAGAAGATATTTACCGATCCGGATAAACCGGATAAGATGCGTCTGGATTACATCCCTTTTCCTACGGAGCACTGCGACCTGTGTGTTGCCAGGACTGCAAAAGGGGAAAAGCCGGCTTGCGTGAAACATTGTCAGGCCTGGTGTATGTACAACGGCTCAATTCAAGAGATGGTTAAGCTCATGGAAGATATGCCAAGATCGGTGCTTTATACACGTTAATTGCTGCCGGGAATTCTGTTCTTGAGAATCTAAAATGTGATTTCGTATCGAGCTAACAAGGAGCAAAACAATGGCAAATACAGATAAAGACGTACAGATTTACAAGATGGGAGCCTGGTCGGCAGGGCCGGGATGTCACGGTGGCTGCGGGGTTAAGGTATTTGTTAAAGATGGCAAACTCCTCAAAGTCGAAGGAGACGAAGACCATCCCTATTTACAGGGCAGGCTTTGCCCCAGGGCTCTTGCGCTCACGCAGTACACGTACCATAAAGACCGGCTCAGGTATCCCTTAAAGCGGATCGGGGAAAGGGGTGAAGGGAAGTGGCAGCGCATCACCTGGGATGAAGCTTTCGATACCTGTGAAAATAGATTACGGGAGATAAGAGACAAATATGGCGCCGAGTCTATGGTATTCGGACAGGGCACAGGCCGGGACTCAGGTGGTCCAATACTATTCCTGGCCTATGCTTATGGAAGTCCGAACTGGACTCTCTTTGGTCTATCAGGTATTGCCTGTTTTACTCCCCGACTGGCGGCAATGCACACGGTCAGTGGCGATGCCACCTTTCCTGATGCCGGGCAGTTCTTCCCTCTGCGCTATAACGATCCTGAATGGGTTGCTCCCAAATGCCTCATTTCCTGGGCCAGAAATTTGCGCGGCAGCCAGTGTACCGATCACTATTTTAGCGGCCACTGGGTCGTCGATATGATGAAGCGCGGAACCAAATTGATAGTAATCGACCCGGTATTTTCCTGGGAAGCTTCCCGTGCGGAACTCTGGCTGCAATTGCGTCCGGGGACTGATGGCGCTCTGGCATTGGGTTTGCTGAATGTGATTATTAATGAGAAATTATACGACAAGAAGTTCGTGGAACAATGGACACATGGCTTTGATAAGCTTGCCGAAAGAGCCCAGGAATATCCACCCTCCAAGGTTGCCGAAATAACCTGGGTGCCCGAGGAAAAGATAATCCAGGCGGCGCGTCTCTATGCCGCCAGCAAACCTGCTGCGATACGTTTCGGACAGCCGCTTGACAGCAATGCTGAAGCAACCAGCACCATCCATGCCCTCAATTGCCTGTGGGCGATTACCGGAAATCTGGATATACCGGGCGGCAATGTTATCTCCCGTCCTCCTTACGGCGTCACCATCTATCCTTACTCAACCCAGGAAGTAATCCAGCTCTACGGTGAGGAGTTTGTGTCTCAACTGAATAAAAAGCGCATCGGAGCCGACCGGTACCCCCTGGTCAAAAATTTCCGCTCCTGGGCTTTATCCGACATGGTTCTGGAGCAGATGGAAACCGGGAAACCGTACCCTATCAAAGGCCTCTGGTGTCAGACGAATAATTTTATGGCTAATACCGCTCAAGACCCGAAACGACATTATGAAGCAGTACGTAAATTGGAATTTAATGTTGTTGTCGATACCTTTATGACTCCCACGGCGCAGGCAATTGCCGATATCGTACTGCCGGCAGGTTCATTCCCCGAGAAAGATTCGGTATTTACTACGGGGATTCCCTTAAATGCGATTTATAAAGTCATTACCGTTGATGAATGCAAATCGGACTGGGAAATCAACTTTGAACTGGCCAGAGCGTCTCAGTCCCGATGCAGTCCCGTTTAAGAATGTACGAGATCTTCTGACTACCAGGCTTAAACCGTCGGGGCAGACATTCGAAGAGCTGTGCAAGAGCCCCTGGGCTTTAGCCCCGAAAGGGCATCCTTCAGGCACGACACCTTATCGGAGACATGAAAAAGGTCTTTTACGGTCCGGACAGGAAACCTGGCTTCCGTACACCTACCGGTAAGATTGAGCTTTATTCGACGGTTTTCGAAAGCTATGGAACGGACCCTCTTCCTCACCATAAAGAACCGATAGAAAGCCCGATGAGCACCCCGGATATCTATAAAGAATATCCGTTGATTATGATCACCGGGAGGAGATGCGGCGTTTTCTTCCACAGCGAACATCGGCAGATTCCCTGGTTGCGGGAGATAGAGCCCGATCCCGACTGTCGAGACTTACATCCCGATACCGCAAAATCACTGGGTATTGAAGAGGGCGACTGGGTTTGGATCGAGGGTGTCAGAGGCAAATGCAAAAGAAAAGCCAAATTTACACCTCGCGATACACCCCAAAATGGTCCATGCCCTTCACGGCTGGTGGTTGCCGGAAACAGAAGGCAAAGCTCCCAATTTCTATGGCATCTGGGATTTGAATGTGAATCAGCTTATTCCCATGGGATGTCAGAGCTCAACGGGTTTCGGCGGTGCGCCCACGAAGACCATGCTTTGTAAGATTTATAAAGTCAAAGATTAAAAAGCATAAGTGAGAAGAGAAGAAGGGGAGAGTAATCCCTTCTTCTTTATTCCTGTAACAGTTCCAGAGCTTCCTTGCAGGACATGCCGGATGGAAATACCAAGTTTGCCCGCTTCTACGTTTGACTCTTTGATTGTCCCTTCCAGAAGGTCTTCGATTGTGGCAATGGGTGCTCCGGTTTTAGACTTCGCTTTTGCTGCTGGATAGGCGAAATTATTTAAAGCCACTACGTCGAATGCTCCACACCCTACCATCCCCTTACCAGCGACGACGAATACCAGGTTAAGCGGTCCGATTGGAATCACATATCCATCTGCCTGTTTCTTGTTTAATGTAATCTTGCTGTGAATCATATTGTCTCCTTCTTTCCGAGAAAGTTATCTCAGAGGCACCGAAGCTCTTTATAATGTTCAGAGTGTTTTGGTGACAGGTTAATACCAGGACCTGTCTATCCTTGGCAAAATCTGCCAGTGCTTTTATGGCTATTGGTCCTCTCTCATCATCGAAATTCACCATAATATCATCCATTATTACCGGCATTGGCTCGTTGCCGCCATCTTCACAGACTTTAATCAATCCCAGTCGTAATGCCAGCAATAGTTGCCCCGACGTTCCACGGCTCATTTCATCGATTGATTTAGATTTATCGTTGTTGTCTCTGACTGTCAACGTATCAGGCCCCGATTTGCTGTATTATTTTCGGGTATGTACCCCTGGTAATTTGAGTAAATATTCCGCGGGCTGCTTCTATCACAGCAGGCTGCTTGGTTTCTTCGTATGTAGCGGTAGCTTTATCAAGTACGAAGAGAGCCGTCTGGGCTTTTGCCCATTCGATTGCATATTCCTTTAATTCCTGTTTGAGCACTTCAACTTTTTCAAGCTCCGTAAGAAGGTCTTCGCTGGAAAACAACTGGTCTATTTTGATTATTAATCCGCCTACCTGCTGGTTTTTCGCTTGTTGGTTTTTTTGAAGTTCATCAAGCACAGCTTGCGCGTCAACCAACTGTACCTCGATAGAATCTTTGTTAGTGTTGGAAAGCGAAGTGATGAAAGAATCATAGGATTCTCCGGCTCCGGTTATTGCTTTGATTCTGAGTTCAAGTTTGCCAATCTTATCGTTAAGCTCCTGAGCTCTTTTTAAAGTTGTCGAACTTTATTCTGAATTCCGGTTCATCAGTGGAATGGAAGGAAGCAAGGTAGGTTTTGAATTTCAGATTCTGCTCGCTGTTCTTTCCTCTTCGAGGCTCTTGATCTGCTGGGATATTTTCTCTTGCTGCTTTTTCAAGGCTTCTTTCTCTTGTTTCATGTTTTTTGCGATACCTAATTGTTGAATAAAAATATCTATATTTGCCTCGATGCTGCCACTGATCAATGATGGATCCAGGCTTGAGGCAACTTTATCGTGCAATATTTTTACTGCAGTCTATTGTTTCCTGCATTTTGCTGATTCGCTCATTTACCTGGTTTATCGATTTTAAGGCTGTTTGGATTTTTTCGATATCCGAAAATCCTTCGATAGCTGCTTCTACGGAAAGCTCAGCAGGCAGGTTTAGAGTGCACTAAAAATTCCTGCCATTCCTTATCCAAACGATCTTTTTCCAGGTTGGCAGCTTCCAGATCTTCGTTGTATTTTTTCTCGATTTTATCCGGTGATTTTATTTGTCTGGCTTTTCTTGTACCCAGGGCCATAATAATCCCCAGGATTAAGAATACTGCGGAGAAATATCGATAAACGGTTGATGAAAGTAGGAATCCGGCTCCTATGCCGGCAGCTCCCAAAATAGCGATGATGTAGGAAACGACTGATAAAATGGTTGGTCCATTAAAGTCTTTACCAGGTTCGAGAGCTTTTCTCTCTTTATAACCGTCGATCTTAATCCGTATTCCATCGAGTTTATTTTTCGACTCTGCAAACCTTTGCTTAAAAGTGTCTATCTTATCTTTCTGAACACGGTTTAGATTGAATTCCTTAACATTTTCTTCAGTCCAGCCGATTCCCCAACGTCCAATTTCTGAAGTGATTTCATCTTGTAAAACTTTTCTTTCTGTTTCTATTTGAGGTAAATCTTTTGCTGCTCTGTGATAGAGCTCGCTATTTTTCTGCAATTCGATTATCGTCGGTTCACATGCCAGCAATTGCTCATTATAGGTGCTATTCTTATTTTCTAATTCAAGTGTTTGTAATTCCATTTTGTCTTCATCAATTTGCTTCGTTATTCTTTCGCTCTTTTCCTTCAATTCCTCCAGCTCTTTTAGAGAATCGAACGTAAATTCCGGCATATCAGGAATTTTGGATAATTCTTCTTGTGAAGCGCTGAGCTCAACGAATACCTCGAATAGTTTTTGCCTGTTCTCCCACAAACGTACAATTTCCCGTTGATCTTTTAATTTTGCATCAATCCTGGCGATATCTTGTGACAGGTCATCACGCTGGCGTACCAGGTTATCGTAGTCCGATAATCCATGCTGTATTTCAGATATACGTTGTTCTGATGCCTGTAACTTTTTCAGAGTATCCTGAACTTTTTGGTTCGAGCTATGACTTCCCGCTTTGTAAAGACTATCCGATTTTTTCGCGAATATGGCTTTAACCTCTTTCAGAGTCACGTTTTTACCAAGTCCCAGGCTGGCACTATAAAGGTGCTGTTTAACCTCTTCGGTTTCCAGGAATGAAAATTTCTCTAATTCAGACAGATCGATAGCATATACGTTTTCATAAAATGTTTTCGAGATATTGCTAAAAAGCTTACTTATTGCATCGGTGCTACTTGGCTCGTTATCGATTGAGACAATGCCTCCGTGAGATCCCTTTTTTCTGGATATGGTGATAAGTTTTCCTTCTGGTAATTGGCATTTAATCCATCCTCCGTAGGTTCCTCCGTCTAATGCCGGATAGAGGTTGGAGTTTGATGATGCCGTTGGAAAGCCAAACAGGATACGCCTGATAAAAGCCAAGAGCGTGCTTTTACCGCATTCGTTACGCCCGAATATTATATTCAACCCGGGAGACAGGCCAGTAATAAGCCTGTCGTGGAAAATGCCGAAGCCGTCTATATACAGTTCACGCAGCTGCATCAGTCAGTTTCCACCAGCTCATCCAAAATCTGATTTCTGGCTTCATTAATTGAAATGTCTATCTCTTCTGAAGATATTTTTTCCATGTAGCGCTCAAATTGTCGGTTTGCAATGAGGCCGTTTAGCCGGTCGTTAAGTTCCTTTCTCAAAGGTTTTTCGGTTATCAATAATTCATCGCAAATAGAAATAATATCGGAGTTAAAATCTTTCCCCTGTCGCAAGACATCTACGTCATAAGGTTTTGCAGTATTCAAACTTAGTTTTTCCAGCCAGATAATAGGCTTGCCCTTTTCTAGAACTTTCCTGATTTTGTCCGTCAAATCCTGGATATGGCCTTCTTTTTTAAGGTCATTGTGGAGATTGGTTCTGCCATTGAGAGATAAACGGATTATTGCATGACATCCGTTGAAGCTGCTGTCGAAATATCCTGGCATCTGGCTAAGACAATGTCTATCACCTCGTCAATTTTAGAACAGCTGGAAATATCAATGTTATCTTGTGCATACCTCACTATATCAGTTGATATAAACTGAATGTCGGGATCAATGCCCGGGCTGAGGGTTACGAGACAACAACCCTTTTCTCCTGTTTCTGTAGCATTCCTGCTCTGCGAACAACCGGGATAAACAATCGCCGGGTTAGCTTTTTGGATGATTTCATAGTTATGCACATGTCCTAATGCCCAGTAGTCCATTCTTTTCGAATTTAGCTCTTCAACGGTACATGGTGAGTAGGGATCATCCAGCCTTCCGCCGACATTGGCGTGAAGCAATCCGATACAGGGGATATCGCCGTCGGCTTCAGGAAATTTTAGTACCAGCCTTTCTCTTGTATCTGCTTTACCAAAACTGATTCCGTAAATTTTAGCCAGGACATCTCCATTTTTCTTAACAACTTTGCACTCTACCTCATCCCTAAAAATATGTATTCCATCAATCTCTTTAAATGTTTCTGACCACCTGTCCAAAGGATCGTGATTGCCATAAACGATATAGGAAGGAATGCCATTTTCCAGCAGGCGTGTTAACTCTTCGCGGAATTTGAATTGTGCACGAAGGCTCTTATTTTCGCTATCATAAATGTCTCCTGCTATCAACACGAAATCTACCTTATTTTCCAGAGCAGTTGTAATGATCCTGTCGAAAGCTTCAAATGTTGATTTATGCAAAAGCTTTTGAAGGTCAGGATTATATGTCACCAATACCTTTGAAAGGACTATCGATGTGCAAATCGGCGCAGTGGATGAATCTCAGGCTTTTCATCATTATCAAATAGTTCGAAGCAATCTCAGGTGTATATATAGTAGGTGCATGGAGATTTACTGTCAAGGGGTTGATAAAGGCGGTATAGGAAAAGGAAGTGTGGATTTTATTTAGTTGAAGTCAGCCCTGTACTATTGACATGGAGGTATGGGTATAGTACCTTATCTTTCTAGGATTAAAAAGGGAAGGATCGAATATGAATAGGGGTGATATCAAGAAATATCTGGCAGAATTAATAGGCACATTAGTATTAGTCTTAATAGGCTGCGGTAGCGCAGCGATTGCCGGAAAATTCATCGGGATTGTGGGAATTGCTTTTGCCTTCGGTTTAGCAGTGCTGGCCATGGTATTTGCCATCGGCAAAATATCGGGCTGCCATATTAACCCGGCAATCAGCATTGCTATGCTGGTAGCAGGGAAAATGCACTGGAAAGATACCATTTTCTATGTAATTGCTCAATGTATCGGAGCTATAATCGGAGCCGGGATATTGGCGACAATCATTGTTGGTATGCCTGGCTATTCAATAACGATGGATGGATTGGGGCAGAACGGGTACGGCGCACAGTCTCCCGCGGAATTTACATTATTTGCCTGTTTGGTAGCCGAAATCGTGCTTACTGCCGTCTTTCTCTTTGTGATTTTTGGTTCTACCAGTAAGAAAGCTCCTGAAGGATTCTCAGGAATAGCCATCGGATTTTCACTGATATTTATTCATCTCGTTGGGATTCCGATTACAGGAACTTCAGTAAATCCGGCAAGGAGTCTTGGCCCTGCAGTATTCGTGGGTGGTGAATCGCTTTCCCAGCTATGGCTCTTCTGGGTTGCTCCAATAATCGGAGGTATTATTGCAGCATTAATCTGGAAATATGCTTTTGAAAAAGACTAACTTGAAAAATTGGTAACCCGCAACGGGTGGACGGAAAGAAACGGGGGTGCCAATGAAAATTAAAGGTACGGACATAGCTAAGCTAATCATAAGCCTGGTTGCTTGCCAGTGTGCCGGGATTATCGGTTCTTTCTTTACTATTAGTTCAATTTCGACCTGGTATACCACAATCCACAAACCGAACTTCACGCCTCCAAACTGGGTTTTTGGCCCTGCATGGATAACCCTCTACATATTGATGGGAATAGCTGCGTTTCTCGTCTGGAGGAAAGGTCTGGATAGGCCTGGGGTTGCCGGAGCGCTGACCCTCTTTTTAGTGCAACTTATCCTGAATGCTTGCTGGTCAGTGGCCTTCTTCGGGTTTCAATCGCCGCCAGCTGGATTCATCATCATCGTGTTGCTCTGGCTGACAATCCTTTTTACAATGCTCAGGTTTTTCAAATTATCCGTAGCTGCAGGTGCTCTTCTTACACCTTATATTTTGTGGGTCACCTTTGCCTCGGTTTTGAATTTCTATATATGGAAGCTAAATTCTTAAGAATAAAAATAATATGCGAGGAGTAGGAGCGTGATTAAAGAATTTAAAGAGTTCATCATGCGCGGAAATGTCCTTGATATGGCGGTGGCTATCGTCATAGGTATTGCTTTTGGTTCGATCGTTACTTCAATTGTTAATGATCTGATAATGCCGCCAATCGGCCTGATCCTGGGGAAAGTGGATTTTTCCAACCTGTTTATTAATTTATCGGGTACAAGTTATTCTTCTCTGGCAGAAGCTAAAAGGGCTGGTGCTGCTGTCATCGCTTACGGAACTTTTATTAACACATTGATAAACTTTTTGATTGTAGCATTTGTTATGTTTGTGGTAATTAGATTGTTTAACCAGTTCAGACGAAAACAAGAACCACCAGCTCCCTCAACTAAAGAATGTCCCTATTGCTTTACAGCAATTCCTCTCAAAGCAATGCGTTGCCCCAATTGCACTTCAGAGTTGAAAACGCCCTGAAGTAAAGACTGGATTTATTGACTGATTGTCTTTTTACCTCATTGAATTCGATATTTGCGTTACGATTGGCCTTATTGCAGCGGCTACCTTATAATAGTGAGCTTTGCCAGACGTTCAATCGAGTTCGGCCAAAGGCTTAATCCCGTTTTACAAAGCTAGTTTTTCGGACTAAAATAGGTATGTTTTAGGGCGGTTAGCTCAGCGGTTAGAGCACTTGCTTCACACGCAAGGGGTCACTGGTTCAAATCCAGTGCTGCCCAGTGCCGAAGTGGCGGAATGGCAGACGCGCTACGTTCAGGGCGTAGTATCCGTAACGGATGTGTGGGTTCAACTCCCACCTTCGGCACCATATGCGCCTGTAGCTCAGTGGATTAGAGCGCAGCCCTGCGGAGGCTGAGGTCGTGGGTTCAAGCCCCACCAGGCGTGCCACTTACAGGGCGATTAGCTCAGCGGTTAGAGCACCTGCTTTACACGCAGGGGGTCACTGGTTCAAATCCAGTATCGCCCACCACTTAAGTAACAGAGACTGAGTGTAGCTTCGAGATGGCCTTGCATGAAAAATGAATACCAGGGGAAAGTCGTCCTCATCACAGGCGGTTCAAGCGGAATAGGCCTGGCAACAGCCAAACTGCTTTCTCAAAAGGGTGCCAATGTTTGGCTGCTGGCGCGAAACCGGGATTTACTGCAATCTGCGCTGTCAGAAGTTGAAAAACTCCGTAACAATTCAGACCAGCGATTTGGTATTGTGTCGGCAGATATCACCGATGTGGCGGCAGTGAACAAGGCGGTTGTTGAAGTGGAGAAAGCCTGCGGTTCACTGGATATCTTAATCAATTCAGCCGGTGATGTTTATCCGGAACTCTTTAAAGATATGGACCTTAATATGGTTCGGCAGCTCATGGAAATTAACTACTTCGGCACTGTAAATGCAACCAGGGCATGCCTGCCCTCCATGATTGCCACGGCACTCGGGATATATTGTCAATATATCATCTGTGTACGGTTTTATCAGCGGATACGGATACTCAGCCTATTGCGCCTCGAAATTTGCTGTTCGCGGATTCTCCGATGCACTGAGGGCTGAGCTAAAACCACTGGGTATCGGAGTTTCACTTGTGATGCCGCAGAATACGGTTACGCCGCAGCTGGAACGTGAAAATAAACTCAAATCACCTGTGATGAAGGCTCTGGATACCACAGGGGTAATGACTGCAGAGTCGGTAGCTGAGGCCATAGTACATGGTATTACCCATCGCAAGTATGTTATTATACCCGGGTTTGAAGGGAAGTTCCTTTTCTGGCTTAATGGTATTATGGGAGCCGGAATATATTGGATCATGGATTATTTAGTGACTGCTGCACTCAAGAAAACAGGTAAAGAGAAATTATAAGATATGGATATTTTTGATAAATGCTACAACTTCACCACGGCCAAAGAGGTCATCAAAGCCGGCAACTACCCCTATTTCATAGCCATGAGCGGCAATGAAGGTACGTTTGCCGAATTCAAGGGACACAAGCTGATTATGTGCGGCTCGAATAACTACCTCGGGCTCACCACGCATCCGGATGTGAGGAAGGCCGCTATGGACGCCATCAATCGCTTCGGGACCAGTTGCACAGGGTCTCGCTTTTTGAATGGCACTCTGGAACTTCACGAGCAGCTGGAAAAAGAGCTGGCTGACTGGGTGGGTAAAGAGTCGGCTCTGGTATTCTCTACTGGTATGCAGGTAAACCTGGGAACTATCAGTGCTCTGGTAGGTCGCCAGGATATAGTTGTACTGGATAAAGACGACCATGCCAGTATAGTGGATGGTGCCAGGTTATCCTGGGGCGAGATCCAAAGGTTCAAGCATTGCGATATGGAAGACCTGGGCCATGTTCTGGCAGGAATCCCGGATAATAAAGGCAAAATGGTGGTGGTTGATGGAGTCTTTAGCATGGAGGGCGATATTGCTCCATTACCTGCACTGCTAGAAGTTTGTAAGAAATATGGGGCACGGTTTATGGTGGATGATGCTCATGCTCTGGGGGTTCTGGGTGAAGGGAAAGGAACCGCAGCCCATTTCGGGCTTACTAAAGAAGTGGACCTTATCATGGGCACATTTAGTAAGTCATTGGCATCGGTAGGCGGATTTATTGCCGGTGATGAAGATGTAATCCACTACGTCAAGCATTTCGCCAGGTCGTTTATATTCAGTGCCAGCATTTCACCGTCTAATACCGCAGCGGCGCTGGCAGCTTTGCATGTAATGCAAAGGGAACCGGAAAGGGTGGTACGAGTCAACCAAATTGCAGACCACATACGGAAGTCACTTAAAAAGATGGGTTTCAATACGGGCAAATCCACTACACCTATAATTCCCATTTTCATCGGCGATACCGATCTCACATTCAAGACCTGGAAACTATTGTTCCAGGCCGGCATCTTTGTAAATCCTACAATTCCTCCCGCCGTGCCCGAAGGCAAACAATTGCTGCGTGCCAGTTTCATGGCGACTCATACCGAGAAGCAAATTAGCCAGTTTCTCAAGACTTTTGAGTCAGTCGGCAAGCAGGTAGGACTTATTAAATAAGAATATCCCTGTCTTTTTTGATCCTTTAAAATACTAAAAGGGCACGCACTGTTTCAGTGTATGCCCTTTTAAATCACAGAGTTATTTGAACCTGATTATATGCCGTATTCTTTCCAGCGGCGGTTTATCAGTTCCGTGGTCTCTTTGGATACTTCGGTGCACAGCGGCGGTTCCCTCTTGCCGCCATAGGCTTCTTCGGGTTCTAGTTCCCAGTTGACTGTGGCATCGATGAGCATCCTCTTCCATTTACCTATTCCGTACTTCATGGGATTTCTCTGGGGAAGGGGTGTGCTGGGATCCAACAAATCGCCCACTGTATTTGACATAAACTGAACAGCCCCCAGATCGGCATTGGTTCTATAAGCCAGTGCCCATTCCACAGCTTCATCGTCAAACACGTCTATATCTTTATCGACTACGATAAGATTCTTTGCGGTATGTGGGTCAGCCCTTCCCCACAAGGCAGCGGCGACCTGCTGCGCATGGCCCCGGTAAATCTTGTTAATCTGGACGCGCATGTTCGCCAGCGCAGTTATGGGAGGCCCCCAAACCGCAATTATGTTAGGTACATTGGCATCCTCGAGATATTTCCATGCCAGTGCTGCGCACATCGGTGCCGTCCATACAATTGATTCCTCTGAATGGCCGGGGCTTATGCCTACAGGGCCGCCGTGAAAAATCGGGTTGTCCCTGTAGGTGATACATTCAACACGGATTGTAGGCCTGGGCTGGCGCATACCGCCGTAAAATCCGGTATATTCACCAAAGGGCCCTTCCATCTGGAAAGATTTGGGGTCAGTTGACATCTTACCTTCGATTATTATTTCCGCATGGGCTGGTACATATAAATCGGATGTTTCGCATTTAACCAGCTCCACAGGCTCACCGGTCATTCCGCCTGCCACTTCGTATTCGGAACAATGCGGATGATGAATGGCTGTGGATGCGCACATCAGCAGGATCGGGTCGCATCCAAAAGCAATGGCTATGGGCATTTCTTCGCCGCGCTGCTCATATTTTGTGAAATGGACTCCCCAGTGCTGGCTGCGGGCGAGAAGCATAGGAATGGATTTTTTATCACCGATCATGCCCCGGTACATCCCGACGTTCATCAATTTGGTATCAGGGTCCATCGTCACTACGCAGCCGCGGGTTTGAATATATCTTCCGCCGTCCAGGGTATTGTAACGGGGAACGGGAAAATCAAACAGGTTAATTTTTTCACCCTTGAGGATATTCTTCTTCACCGGGGCTGAAGTAACCTTTTTGGGTTCAACGAACCGTCCCAGCCTGTCCTTCATATTCCTGACGATGCCCTGATATGGCGTATTCCTGGGTAATTGAAGTGCCATCGCCTCCCTTTCCCGGGTACCCAGCCCATTGAAAAAGAAACGGTTGCAGGGCGTTTTATTATAATCCTTGATATTTTCAAACAGGAGGGCTGGCCCCTCTTCGTCCACTACACGCCGGCTGATTCCGGATAATTCCAGGTCCCAGTCCACCTGGGCTTTGATATGCTTTAATAGCCCGGCTTTTTCAAGTTCATCCATCCAGTCTCGTAATCCTTTATAAGCCATAGAGACCTCCTTAATTAAAGCGTCTAAAATAGTTTGCTGCGGAAACGGCGTTTGATAAGAGAATACTATCAAATAAATCAGATAATTTCTAAAGCCTGGAAATCACCAGGCGTCCGTAAAAAGAAAGTGCCAGGGGGTAAAACTTATATCAGCATACCACCCTGGCAACTTTCAAAGCTTTATTTAGAAACCAAGCGGGGGTACTTCTTTATAGGTGTAAAGCATAGTCTGTGTGGTCTTACCCTCAACCTTTTCGAATTTGCCGATATACATGTTTCTGATGGCGCTCATCTTTTCCTTGTCGAATTTTACCGGCCCATCAGGAACTTCGATTTGCTGGTCGAGGATTGCCGCCTTTAGTTTCGCAGGTGTGGTATCGCCATTAGTGGCTTTAAGCGCGGCCAGGAGTACCAAAACACCGCTATAGGGCCCTGAGTTGTTCTCATCGGGAACAACGTTGAGCTTAGTTTTGCAAATTTCCAGGAATTTCTTATTGGCTGCATTGTCGATTGAAGCCATGTAAGGGGAAGGACCAAATCTGCCCATAAATAGGAGCTGCAGCCGCCGGCGGCAACTGTTCTATCAGGAATGGAGAAAAGAAGGAGCCATGGAATGCCGGTATTATAGGCATTCTCTTCCAGAGGCCGAAGTCCTGGTACTGGGTGAGAAATTTTACCGCGTCTGTTCCATCAAACCAGGCAACGCAAGCATCGGCATCTTTCATTGCTGCCAGGTAAGGGGCGTAATCAGGGCTGGCAACGGGAGGATACTGCTCTTGAATCACCGTTCCACCCAATTTTTTGAAGGTAGCCATGAAAGCATCCAGGAAACCATGTCCCGGAGCCCAGTCTGCGGTGATAACGGTTATCTTCTTCACTCCGGCTTGCTCATAGGAATAGCGTGCCATGGCAGACGCCTCTTGAGGTTCAGCTCCACCCTCTTGAATAGTCCATTGAAATTTCTGCATGATCACCGCTGCTGGTGATGGGTTTGTATGCATACAGGGAATTCCAACCTTTTCCAGATAGGAGGAGACTGCCATTTGTGAACCGCCCACAGTCGGGCCAATGATGAGTGCTACCTTATCCTGCTCTATCAATTTCCTGGCCTTATCCACAGCCATCTCAGGCTTGGCAGCATCGTCTTCCACAATCACCTCGATTTTCTTGCCGGCAACCATATTCCCAACATCATCAAATGCCACTTGCGCTCCCTTAATCATCTGGGTGCCGGAAATGGCCATATGACCGGTCAGGGGTCGGATATGCCCGATTTTGATAACTCCTGCTGTCGGTGGGGCAGTGGTTGGCGGACCACCTGCCGGTGGAGTCGCTGGAGTCGGCTGGCACCCGACCATAACCATGCTGGCTATAATGATAATAAGTACTGGAATAAATAAAATCTTCGCTTTCATTGATCTATGAACCCTCCTCATTATTATTTAAATAATAAAAAACACTGCAGTTGTTTTATTGGTGCGGTTACTCTATATGCCACCCCCTTCAGTATGAAGAATAGTCTTACTTACTAAATTCATCTCAACTGTTTTGACAAACAAGTCGTAAACCTCATTTTACCACGAACGTCAATAGGACTTAGGATTACAGTGGGTTGGACGAAGTTTCACCGATTTAGTTATCTAAATCGGGGGTTTTGGGGGTATCCCCCAACAAAACCTTCCCCCTGAATGTGGGACAAAGTCGTAGGAACCAATGGTGTCAGCATAGTATTTAATACTCGAATGGAGTTAACTTGTAAGCGGGGGATTGGGGGTGCCCCCCAATATAATCTTCCCCCATGAATGGGGGATAGAGGGGGTTGATATACCTATTTGCTGGTATTGAACAGGACAGTCACGATGTCGCCGTCCTTCACTTCATACTCGCGGCTTTCGATGCGCTTCTTACCTGCCTTAACTACGGCTACCTCGCTTCCCAAGCCTATCAGGTCATCGTAGGTAGTGACCTCCATGCGGATAAATCCCTTTTCCATGTCGGTGTGAATTTTGCCCGCAGCAACAGGGGCTTTATCGCCCTTATGGCATGTCCAGGCACGGACTTCATCTTCTCCCGTGGTAAAAAAGGTAACCAAACCCAGCATACGGTAGGCAGCGATAAGGAGCCGTTCCATCGAAGATTCTTTCAAACCCAGCTCTTTGAGGAATTCACGTTGCTCATCCGGGGCTAACTGGCTGATATCAGCTTCATCTTTGCCACAGATGGTAATCATTTCCGCGCCTTCGGCATCGGCAAAGGCTTTTTCTGCGGTCACATATTTGTTGGTGGATTCTGCCACGGATTTGATGTTGGCAATATAAAGGACCGGTTTTAATGAGACCAGGTTACATTCGTAGACGCTGGCCAGTTCCTGTTCGGTGAGTTTTTGTTTGCGTGCCGGGATCCCTTTCTGGATAGCATCATATACTTTTTTACAATTCGCTGTTTCCTTAAGGGCATCTTTATCTCCAGCTTTGGTTTTCTTTTCCAATCGTTCAATTTTGTTTGCCAGGGTAGTGCTGTCGGCAACCATCAGTTCCAGGTCAACGGTTTCGATATCCTGTACCGGGTTCAATCCGGTCTGTTCCACCGAACCGATATCCTCTGCAAAACATCGTACGACGTGCAGCAGGGCATCGACATTTTTAATATGGCCGATGAGCTGTTGAGAACGCCCGCTGCCCTGAGGAGAAGACTTGAGGCCGGGTATATCCACTATCTCCACAGTGGCCAGCACTTTTTTGCGGGGGTGGTACATTTCCACCAGTTTCTCCACCCGCGAATCAGGTACGTTGACTACGGCCTGATTCATTTCCGCCCCACTGTAGCTCGAAGCTCCGGCAGCGGTAATAGCATTAAATATCGTGGTCTTTCCGCATCCCGGTAGACCAACCAGACCGCAACTTAAACCCATGTGTTATCCCTTTTTACCAGCGTATTTGTGGATTTCGCTTCATAAAGAAACAAAGCCTTTAGATTATAGTCAAGGTTGTCTGTATTATCAATTTTGTCATCCTGAATGTAATGAGGGATCTCCGTCTCATGATCCGATACCTTAAAATGCAAATGACGAAGTGCGGGGATTCATCTCCCGATTATATCGGGACCTGAATCGACAGGATGATCGCTGTCGATCCTGAACGAAATGAAGGATCTCCGACCCACTATCATCGCGATCGAAGTGACACCATTCTTTCGCGAAGCTCCGAAATCTCCGTTCAGGGAGCCATGTCAGGGAATGAACAAGCCTCAGCCAACGGATTACCTTTGCACGTTGAGACCTGTCGAAACTGAGCCTGTCGAAGTGTCCTTTCTATCACTTGTCATCCTGAACGAAGTGAAGGATCCCGCGGGATCAATGGGCCCCGCGAGTACCTTATGATTGAAAGAGATTCTTCGCTACGCTCGAGAATGACAGTGCAATCCTTGTCTTTCAGCTCTAAAAACGTTTTAATTACTGCAATGACACCCGTTAAACCCGGCTATCTGGCCCTTTACGAATCCGGCGAGCTGGAACACCGCCTTCAAAAGCTTGAGGCAAGGTTGGCCGCATGCGATATCTGCCCCAGGAAATGCGGTGTCAACAGATTGAATGATGAGCTGGGTTTTTGCCGTTCCGGGAAGTTTCCCATCGTTTCCACCGTGTGTTCACACCGGGGGGAAGAGCCGGCAATTTCCGGTATCAGAGGATCGGGGACAATCTTTTTCAGCAACTGCAATCTCAGGTGCGTTTATTGCCAGAACTATCAGATAAGCCAGAACTGGCATAATCAGGCGGGTAATATAACCGATTGTCACAGCCTCGCTGAAAAAATACTCTATCTGCAAGATGAGCTGCATTGCCATAATATAAATTTCGTTTCCCCGTCCCATTTCGTCCCGCAACTGGTTCGAGCTGTTTTTGAAGCCATTCCGATGGGCCTGCGTATTCCCCTGGTATATAACACGAACAGCTATGATTCCTGGGAAACATTAAAAGAGCTTGATGGCATTATTGATATTTATTTACCTGACATAAAATATGCTTCTGATCAATGTGCTGTGAAATATTCCCAGGCCCCCGATTATGTAGCCATAAGCCGGGTTGCCATGAGGGAGATGTATCGCCAGGTCGGAGATTTGATAGTTGATGAAAATGGAGTGGCTGTGCGTCGGCATGATCGTACGTCATCTTGTTTTGCCTAATAGATTAGCAGGCAGCGAGGAATCCCTGACCTGGTTAGCCAGTGAATTGTCCACCACGGTGACAATAAGCGTTATGTCTCAATATAGACCCATGCATAAGGCTTCGCGCGTTCCGTTGCTTTCTCGAACAGTATCGATCACCGAGTACGAAAAGGTGCGTAAATTGGCGGCTGATCTGGGTTTGGACAACGGATGGATACAGGATTTGGCCTCGTCTGAATCGTATATCCCCGACTTTGAAAAAGAGGGGCACCCTTTTTCAGGTTAATACGAATGGTTAAGCGGTCGCATGTTCGTTGAGCATGTCTAAACGAATGAGCTATCTAAGGGCTTCGACAAGCTCAGCCAACGGGTAGACTTATCGTTCGTTGATCCTGTCGAAACGCTTCATATTTCTCGGATAGCTCGAAAGGTCGTCCTTTAAGCATATCGAAACACTTCATTCTTCTTGGGTAGCTCGAAGGGGCTTGCCCCTTCGAATATCTTTTAACCCTTCCCTTGAGGGAAGGGTTTTTATTAGAACAAATAGTGAAACAGCAGGTCCAGCCTGCCGTGCCTCACCAGGTACATACCTGAAAATTTCATCACTCTCCTCATTTTTTCCCTGTAACCCGGAGCGTAGCAATGGGTGGGGCATTTTCGGCAGGTTGGCTTTGGGTCATAGGGACACAGTAGCCGCTTGGCTATTCCATGGTACAGAAGCTTTGAACAATCCTGACACAGCATCGGGTGTCTTGTTCCCAGGACTTCCCCCAGACGTTCATCGGTCGTTTTGAATGCCTCTTTCGGTTCACTTTTATGCTTTTCCCGGCAGAATACAGCTACGAAATCGCTCAGTACTTTTATATCCTTGCTTTTTTTAGCATCTAGTTTATTGAATATTTTGTGCATTTTATTTTTCTCGTAGAAACAGCTAAGACGGGCAGGAGATATTTCCCTTCTCGTTATTTTATCATTACCTGAGACTCCCCGATAAAATCGGGATACCGAGGATCTCCTGTCTACACTCCAGGCACTTCACCAATCTGTCATCCTGAATGTAATGAAGGATCTCCGTAAAGTGTAAAGTGCAGTGTTGCGGGGATTCTTCGCTACGCTCAGAATGACAGGAAGGGAGGGGCCACTCCATTCCGTTCACTGAGCTTGTCGAAGTGACACCATCCTTTCGGGGAGCTCGAACGATCCGTTTGTTGAGCTGTCGAGAGTCGAAACACTCCGTCTTTCCCGGGGTAGCTCGAAGGGGCTTGCCCCTTCGAATCTCATTTATCCCTTCCCTCGAGGGAAGGGGCATGGGGTAAGGTGCTTCCCCCCAAAAATGGATGATGGCTCTACTGATTTCTTTCCTCTCCCTTGACGGGAGAGGACCAAGGAGAGGGAGCTTTATTTATTTTCTTTCTTCCCCCAAGAGTGGGGGCCAGGGGGTTGAACATGCTATAATGCTCAGCCTGGAGCAACTTCTCTATGCATGTTACTAAAATAACCTTATTCCCCGATAAATACCCGAACACAGAATACTATCCCTTTAAGCTTCCCCTGTTTCAAAACACAAAAGCTCTCTCATTTACCACACCGGTAACCCTGTTCGCGGGTGAAAACGGCACCGGAAAATCCACCATGCTGAAAGCGATGTGCCGAAAATGCGGTATCCACATCTGGGAGGATATGGAGCGGCCCCGCTTCTCAAACAATCCTTTTGAAGAGGAGCTCTACAAATATACTTCAATAGAATGGGTTGACGGCTCCGTACCGGGGTCATTTTTCGGGTCGGAAATATTTCATGATTTTGCCCGTTTTTTAGATGGCTGGGCAAGAGCTACGCCGGCAGTGCTCGACTATTTCGGCGGGAGTTCACTGTTAACTCAGTCGCACGGGCAGTCGTTTATTTCATTTTTCTCGTCTATTTACAAGGTAAAAGGGCTTCACTTTCTGGATGAACCGGAAACTGCCTTATCGCCGAAAAGCCAGATTGAGCTGCTCAGGGTACTGAAGAAGATGAGCCAGGCCGGTCATGCCCAATTTGTGGTTGCCACCCACTCTCCCATCCTCCTATCTTGCCCAGGGGCGGTAATTTACAGCTTTGATACCATACCTGTTACGCCGATCAGGTACGAAGACACCGAATATTTCAAAATCTACCGTGATTTCATCAACAATCGAGACAAGTATCTCAAAGAACTGTAGGTTTTTCTCCCCCCTCACTTTCATCTCTCCCGCCAGGGGAGAGAAATTCATCCTGTCCCTCTCTTGGGTAGCTCGGAGGATCCGTGCGTTGAGTTTGTCGAAACGCTCCATCCTTCTCGGGTAGCTCGAAGGGGCTTGCTCCTTCGAGTCTCTTTTCCCCTTCCCTTGAGGGAAGGGGCAGGGGATAGGTGCTTTAAACCGTATGTGATATGGTCTCGACTCGGCTCAGTCAACAATTAATTTTATAGGGGACCCGCAGAAATGATCTATTCCCCCCTCACTTTCATCTCTCCCGCCAGTTGAGAGAGAATCATTCCTTTAGTCCTCTCCCTGAGCCCTGAAACGGTATAATTACAGGTAAGAGCTGTTGAAGGAAAACGAAATGGCCTGGTACGTTTATATAGTTGAGTGTAACGACGGAACTCTTTATACGGGTATCAGTAATAATATTGATAAGCGGATAAGCGAGCACAATTCGGGGATTGGTTCTAAATATACCAGAGGAAGGAGACCTGTTAAATTACTTGCCAGGTGGGATTGTGCCGATAAATCAGACGCATCTAAAATGGAGCATAGCATTAAGGGACTCAGGAGAGAAAATAAACTACGCTTAATAGTCAGATGGGCAGGTTTAACTCGAAGGGACATTAGACTATTTTTTTGTTTTGGGTTACAATCTCAATCCATAAATTTGGATACAGGCAGAAAGGATACTGATTTGTTAAAGAAAAAGACAGCATTACTATTTTTCATTGCGATGTTGCTGATGGTTGCCACTGTAATTATGGCATGCGGCAGCGCTCCGGCACCTACTCCTACTCCTACCCCTACGCCAGCGCCTGCACCAGCACCCGCTCCTAAGCCGTCTCCAACTCCAACACCAGCGCCTGCACCGGCAGCAGGTCAACCGCCACCAGTACCGCATACACTGGATGGTCGAGCTGACTGCCTTCTGTGCCACCAGACCGGGGTTGACAAAGCACCGAAAGTACCGGCGGATCACAGCGGACGCGCAAGCAATTCCTGTACATCCTGTCACCAACCAGCCAGCAAATAATTTAACATTAGAACCGATAAAATATGGCTGAGTAGTGGTGACCTTGTTTCTGAAACAGGGTGGTTGGATATCTTACCAAGCCCGGGCGCGGCAGGCCGATTGAACCAAGGTTGTTTGGAAGTCAAAAAATCCAGAATAACAAATTTTGCCAGGACTATTTACAAAAGTACTGGGGATTGGAAGTTGGGTTTTAAAGGTTATCTTTTTTCAGTGCAAATATAGTCGGAATTGACTTTTCCACTACTTGAAATTATACATCCACAATCTGGTTCACACTGTCTTCGGCGGTTCATCCAGATAAATGCTCCTGCAATCGAAACCGCGGTAATCATCAGGACAATGGGCTTCATAAAAGGCAAAAAAGTTGCACCGAATAGAGTAAGATAGACTGCAAGCATCGGGGAACCACAGCAACCAATCAAAAAGCAGCCTGCAACTGCTAGAAATCCGGTAAAGGTTAAACCTCCGATAGCAACATTTCTGGTACGATTGAGACGTTCTTCACGGAATCGCATAATTGCGTATGCCGCAAATGCCAGTGAAAGGGCATATGAAAAACCGAGCCAATAATCCTGGTTTGTGGCATATTTTTGAAGCCAGCTCACACTGGTACCAGTTTCGATAGTTACCCAACGATTTTGAGCAGCATTTTGTTCGGGAAATAAGCCCAGCAAAACAAAATGACCTGCGAATACAACAACGAAAACAATGAAAGGGGTAACTAAACGCCATACACGGTTTCTAAGGACCTTCATTTTAAATCTCCAGATTACTTGCTTATGTTCTCCACCGCTTGTGCAACAAAGATCAGTTTCTTATCTATCTCTTTGATTTCACCTGTAATCCGGACTGTATCAGCAGGTTTCGGCATTATTCCTGACCAGCGAATGGGCAAAATCAGTGAGGCGCACGTTATTTCTCCACAGCTCAAATATTCTCTGGTGTCAATCAGAGTTAGCTTCTGCTCACCCGGTAAAATGCCTGAGACAACACCTTCAAGACGAACAATACCCGCATAGTGGTCCGGGTCCTTCATCAAGTCGTCAACATTAACGATGAGATCGGATTGAGAGCCCGGTGCAGTGCCAGCCGGCTTATTTGAACCATTATTATTGGCTTGTGCAGTGCAGGCGAAAGTGGTAATTAACACAATTGCAATCAGACAAACGCTTATAGTCCAATAGTTAAGTCGGTTTATTTTATGATGCATGATTCAATGATAGTATATCCGATTGCCTTCTGGTTTCAAATTTCCCGACACTTGTAGTAGAAAGCTTTCTTCCATTTGCCCTGATAACCACTCATGTTACTGGCAGAAAATAGGATAAAACAGGAAGTATCCTGTTTGTCCTATGGTTGGAGAAGGGGCCCAATTACTAATGCGGAAATGGAAATGGGGGATGCGGACCTGTGTGGTTACCCGTAGTTGGAGGATGATGCGGAAATGGAAAACGAGGTATACGGGGGAAAGGTGGCACAGGGGGTGTCGGCGGAGGCGTTGGAGGTAGAGGAGGGAAGATATATCCAGGGTTATAATACGGATAGTTCGAATATTGAATAATTTGGATAATTTGGATAATACGGAGACGTATATGGCTGCGATACCGTTACTGTGGCATACGCAGTTACACTGCCGTAGCTGTTTGTAGCGGTAAGGATATAGGTTGTGCTTGTTGAGGGATATACAGTCTGTCCTCCAGAATAAGAGATGTTACCTATGCCCGGGTTGATAGAAACTGAATCTGCTCCGGTAACATTCCATTGTAGAGTAGAACCCTGGCCTGCCACGATGACGGTTGGGGTAGCAGTAAAACTAACTATCGTTGGTGCGATTGTGGCCGTTGTAGTATAGGCTGTTGTTACTCCGTAACGGTTATTCGTTATGAGAGGCTGTTGCTGCAAAAGTCTGGTTTTTTCCTGCTGGTCGGCAAGAGCTTGTTTAGCTGAAGCTAACTCCTGTTGCGTAGAAGCAAGTGCTGCAGTGAGCGTCTGCAACTGGGCCTCAATATTCGCCAGTTGCCGGTCATTCCGGACAGGAACGCAGCTACTTAAAACTACTATAATTAAGGCAAAAAGCAAAATGGTAACCAGAGATCTTTTCATCTCCAACCCCCTTCATTTAAACTTTCAATATGTAATAGAATACCATAATAATTCTACAACGTGAATATTAATTTCCTGTTAATATTTGACAACAATGAGGCATAAATTATCACCTTTCCTGCTATTGTGCCATGGCCTATGAATAAAACGGGCATTTTCATGGAAGCACCTCCTCTTAAGGAACGCTTCTGTCGATAGAGCGATAGTTACATTCTACGATTATTTCAGGTGGCTGCCGTCGCAGAATGGTTTATTTGAGCTTTTACCGCAGCGACAAAGGGTGACCCGATTGCGAATTTCATAGGTAGTGCCATCCGCTGATTCAATGGGAATACCACCCCGAACCCACAGGGGGCCCATTTGCCCGGCTTGAGTATCCTCAACCAGGCCAATAGACGGCTCGAAATCAGGCTCAATTGCTTTTCCATTTTGATCCCAGGCTACCAATCTTCCTGAAGGGCAATCACATGCCTCCTCAATAGCTTTTTGTCTGGCATCCGGGTTGCTGGATTGTTTGGTGAGCTTCCAGGTTCCTCCGGCACGCTGGCAGAAACGGGCCTCGGCACAGAAATCCTGTGCGTCGGTAAGCTTGAGGCCGGGACCGCCTATTTCACTGGCTTGTTCCAGATATGGAGTGTGGGTAGCTTCTTCTGTTCCGTCAAACTGTATCCTGGTATGAGCACCATCACAAAATGGTTTGTTATTGGACTGACCGCAGCGGCAGAGAGCATAGCTTTCCGCGCTGGATATTTTTTGCCTTCTTTCCAGCCGTGACACTGTCCATCGCTATCAACACAGATCCTTTGCTCTGACAGGGGAACTCCGCCGGTTACAAGGTAAGGGCCGTTCTTGGTGATTTTTACTTTGTAGTTGATCGCTTTTTGAGCATTGGTTCTTGATTTTGCCATTTCACACTCCCGATTGATTGCTTATCGGTAATTATACGTTTACATTAACTCGTATGTCCATGCCGTCTTTGAAATTGAATCGGCTGATCATTTCCTTACCAAAAGAATATCTCGATGCCTACCCGATTAAATTTTAAGCCATAAACCTACCATCAACTGCACTTTTCAAACTTTCTCTTTCTTCTTAATGATATTAATGTCCAGTTTAATCTACCTGGCTATAAGAGAAAACCCCAATAATTGACATACAGAATGAACGTGTAATATCCTACAGTTATAAACAAATAGGAGGTGTCTGATGCAAGCGTATTGCTTTAAGTGCAAGATTAAAAGAGAAATGAACAACCCGAAAGTCATTAAAATGAAGAACGGCATATCAACAACGCAAGGTATTTGTCCCAAATGCGGAACGAAAATGTCTCGGATTGGTAGAAGTTAACCACTAACGTAAAATCATCACTCTCAAGCCAAAGTAGTATCTCCATTTATCTTAATAATGCCCTGCACACGAATTCAGCTGATTGTAAGCTGTCGCTGGGACATTACACCAGGGACTTTCAAAACTGCCTTATCAGTCTATCCACCGGGATTCGCCTACACATGTCTTTTAAATACAAGAATAATTATCCTTATTTCCTGTTTGGATTATGTCTTGTCGGTTTTCCTTCTATTCTTTCAATCGGATCGTTTACATAGACTTTTCCGAGTCCAATCGCTGAAGTAAGAATTCCACCTTTTTTATCTTCACTAATTCCATCTGAATAACCCGAGATCTACCGGAACTTTACCTCTTCCACCTTGTGCATCTACTACATATGTCGGGCGAAGGAAACCTGTAGTGGCTCCGCAAAGGTCTCTGCAGATTTCTTTTCCTTTGTATACTTCTGTTCTAAAATGACCTGTTCCCTCAACAAGATCAGCGTAATATAGATAATATGGTCTTACTCCCATTTTACCGAGGCCGTGTACCAGGTCTCTCATTACATCTGTGTCATCGTTAACTCCCTTTAGCAAAACAGTTTGGTTTCCTATTGGAATGCCCAGTTCCCTTAAAATTTTAATAGCCTGATAACTTTCGTCAGTTATTTCATTAGGATGATTAAAGTGCGTGTTTATATAGAGCTGCGGATCTTTAAGTGACCGGGGCGTATGTTTTTTCAGCACCTCAATGAATTCTTTGTCTTCAATAATCTTTTGCGGCCAGGTGCAGGGGACTCTTGTACCGATTCTTATTAAATCAAGGTGTTGAATTTCTCTTAGTTTTCCCAGGATTTCATCAAGTCTGCTATTTGGAATCAGTAGCGGATCCCCACCGGAGATTAATACGTCTCTAATATCTTCGTGAGATGCAATGTATTCAATTCCCTTATTTATATCCTCTATAGATGGATTCTTAAGGTCGTCACCCACTTTTCGTTTTCTGGTGCAGAATCTGCAATACATTGCGCACTCGTTTGATACAAACAATAAAACCCTGTCAGGATACCTGTGGATTATTGTCCTTGGACCACCAAGCGGAATATCTCCTTCCTCATCCAGCGGATCTTCTGTCAGGTCCATATAATGCTCAAGTTCCTCGACATCAGGAATTGCCTGTCTCCAGATACCGTCATTCATCTTTTCAATGAGACCGAGGTAATAAGTATTTACCCTCATAGGATATTTGGCAATTACTTCCTTGAGTCTGGGATCAACTCTTGCCTTCTGCCCGGTAAGCCATTTCTCCAAATCTTCGAATGTCCTTATTGCGTTTCTTAAAACATCTTTATATGCCATTGATAATTCTCCTTTGCTTACCTGATAGGAAAAATTATAATCTCATACTGCAAATAAATGATAATCTTTTTTAAAATTTCATACAAGGGTTTGTACTCGTTCAGTTAATTAGTAATAGCTGCCTCTGAGCCAACTCCCAAATATCATAACTATTTAACATATCATGCCTCGATTATATTACTTCTACACGTTCACTCTGCTAGTATTCCTATTAATAATAAATAGAGGAGGTAAATATCATGGCAGCAAAATTTGAATTGTACAAAGACAAAAAAGGTGAAATTCGATGGAAACTAATTTCATCAAATGGACAAATGATTGCGAATTCAGGTGAAGGATATACGACCAAGGAGAATGCAAAAAACGGGATTGAATCCGTCAAGAAGGATGCACCTGCAGCCGCAATTGAAGACAAGACCGTCTAACAACAAGAATTCAACTTAATGCTTTTTTAACCAAGCGTTTTAACTTATCTGTAGCCTTAAAACAATTTGTATACTTTGATAGCTTCTAGGGCATTCTGCACTAGGAGCTATCAACTTTACCCGGCACCGGAGATGCGAAGTATAGATCAACATTTTTATTCTTCAGGAGGTCCCTTTTTCGAACGCCGTTTATCTCATTGTTGGCCTTCTTTTAGTATGCCGAAAACAAGCCGGGTCATTTGGAAAGGGAGCGGGTACCGTAAAAAAAGACGATCATACCTATCACTGCAAAAACAATACCACCAATTAAAAAAGGAACGTTTTGAAAACTGAACCCAGCTACGAGAGCAACGACAACACCAGCCAGAGCCAAACCTATACCGAACCATCTCATAAGATCCCTCCTTAAAGTCCTGAAGGCGCATTCTACTGTAGTGAACCTCATTTAGTCAATCCATTGAACTAGTTCAATGGTTGAGTCGATAGTCCCCAGGGTATAGTATTTATTTTGGGCAGTGAATAACCAGCTTATGAGCATTATTTTTAAGATTACGGATTGGGTTACCATGCCAAGGCACTATGGCAAAGAGAAATTTTCATGACCATGCCCGATACAGCACAGTGCCTGCTTCGCTGCAGTTTGAAATGGAAATTCCGGATTAGTACTTAACAAAAGGTTTACACTTCAGTGCTTTTTCGCTAGCGTATGTCTATCCAACTGGCATTATTATTGTATTCGGTTAGCAAATTTTATGGATCAAATGTAGCTTATCCACCGGCCATATCATTCACCGGTAAGTATCCCAAATGTCATAACTATTTAATATATCACGCCTCGATTATATTACTTCTACATGTCCAGACTGTTAGTATTCGCTTAATAGTAATTATAGGAGGCTGTAAAATGGCAAAATTAGATTCAAAAACTGGAAAATTAAAAGGACCGATTTCCAAACGAACACAATCTGTAAATCCTAAAACCGGTCAATGGGTTAAACGTGATACAGAAACTGGACAATTTAAGAGTGTAAAGAAAACTGAAGGGCCTTACAAAAGCGTTACAAAGAAATAAGGTTTTTCATATAAATTAAATATGTTCGATTTTCAATAGATTCTGTATAGCCGTTTATTTATAGGCAGTCAGATGATAAGGATATCTATGCAGATTGCCTGTAAATAGCTGGCACCAAAAAGAAGCAATCCCTTAAACCATATTTTAGAGGAGGTTTGGAATGGAAAATAAATCTGAGGCAGAAACAAAAGCCTTGAATGCCCAGACCAAAGGCCATGCTGATGCTAAAAAAGTATGTGATGAGGCTTGGAAACGAGCATATCAGGCCTATAAAGAGGCAAAGGAGCAGGCTGATATAGTCCATAAAGAGGCAAGTAAAATTGCCGTTAATAAAGAGGCTAAAGAAGGTAGCCGATGAAGCGCATAAGAACGCTCACGAACAAGCCAAGAAAGTCCGTGATGCAATTGTAGCGGAAGCTATGGTGGTCTTTCGATCTTCTTACGACCAGGCCACTGCTGACTATCTCGAGACTACAACCAAAACACAAGCGGCCATTAAAGACGCAGAAGAGGCCTATAAAGAGTCTAAGAAACAGGCGGAGATAATCTACAAAGAAGCTAAGAAACTTGCCGTTGATAAACAGGCTAAGAAGGAAGCAGATGAAGCCTATAAGAAGGCAATGGAGCAAGCCAAGCAAGTTCGGGACGAGGCTACGCACAAATTAAGATAAAAGAAAAATCTTCAAAGGTTACCTTCCCCCTATAATCCACACATCGGACTAAACCTCTAAATCTATCCCACATTTCCTACCTGCGTTGGCTTCATTTTAGCTTCTCACTATTAATCAAGCGATAGGTGACAACAGTAAATGCTACGCGGGTTATCACTAAGCTCGTAACAAAAGACCACAGCTAAATCTACAACTTAGGTCGCTCGGGCAATCGCATTTGTAGCAGGGCAACGTCCAATGAAACATGCTATACTGAGAAAATTTTAAAGCAAATTATGTTTGCCAAAACCTATACTTAATAAGGAATTTCATTTATCCGCAATGAATAAACCACGAATATTCTATGGCTATGTAGTAGTCGGCTTGTGCTTCCTGATAATGCTGGTAGCCTTTGGACTAATGGATAGCTTCGGGGTCTTCGTTAAACCCTTGCTTAACGAATTTGGTTGGACCAGGGCAACAACCACCGCGTCTTATTCACTTTCCTTCTTATTATTCGGTTTCGTAGGCATCGCTCTGGGTGCTTTAACTGATAAATTTGGCCCACGACTCATTTTGACACTTTGCGGATTATGTTTGGGATTGGGTTATTTACTTATGTCGCAGGTGAACTCTTTGTGGCAGCTTTATTTGTTCGAAGGAGTAATCATCGGCATTGGTATGAGCGCTCTTTATGCCCCCGTATTGTCGCTCATTGCACGATGGTTTGTAAAAAGACGAGGACTTATGACGGGTATCGTAATATCCGGCCTGGGTATTGGGCAGTTAGTATCGCCTCCTATTATCAGCCGCCTTATCGAAGCTTATGATTGGAGGTTCACGTATATATTGCTCGGGATTACAATCTTGCTGGTTGTAATAATTGCGACCCAGTTTTTGAAACGCGACCCCTCCGTAATGGGTCTGGCGGCCTATGGCGAATCAGATAATTCACAGCATGTACAGCGTCCTGGAATTCAAGGGGAATCCTATTCTCTTCGCGAAGCTGCTTCGACTGTTCAATTCAGGTTACTTATATGTTTGAAATTCTGCTTTGGATTTTACATGTTTGCTATATTGATACACATAGTGCCCCATGCCACTGATCTGGGGATACCCTCCGTTAACGCTGCTAATATTATAGCTATTACCGGAGTCGCACAGGTATTGGGGAGTTTTGTGTTAGGTAGAGCAGGCGATAAAATCGGGCCCAGGCAAGTAAACATGATGTGTTTTCTCATTGCAATAGCATCTTTGATATGGCTTATGTTTTCGAGAGATATTTGGATGCTCTTTGTGTTTGCAGTTGTTATAGGGATTGCAAATGGTGGTAATGTGGCATCAGACTCTCCACTGGTCGCCAGGCTTTTCGGTCTCAAATCAATAGGTTCAATTGTAGGCATATCATCCTGTGCCTTCTCCATCGGGGCTGCCCTTGGGCCAATAATTACCGGGTATATCTTTGACTCCACAGGCAGCTATCAACATGCCTTTGAAGTATGTGCAGCTATCTCGGCTGTTGGTTTCATCATGGCTTCAATAATTAAACCCACGAAAAAACTCCAAAATAAGATTTAGCCTGCGGCATTTAGTGATTTAACCGAATATTGCGATAGAAAGACAATTCCCCTATAATCCTTGAAAGTGGAGGCAATGCAATTATGGAGACGACAGAAAGAATAGTGGAAGCATACTGTAGATATATTAAGCACTGGTTTACAATACCTAACGTTCGAGTAAAGAACAGTGAAGTTGACTTAATTGCTGTCGACAAAGATGGTAAAAAGGCACACATTGAAATAGGTGTATCGATATCGGGAAGTTTTTCAAAATCAAAAGATCTTGAATACCAGAGTGGAGAGGAGAGGAATCAAGTAAACCAACCTGCGGCAAGAACTAAACTTGGTTATTTTGAAAACAAGAAATTCGGTTCACCTGAAATTATTAAAGAGTTATCCGAAGTATATGGTTTCGATGCGGATACGTATCGAAAGATAATAGTGGTTTGGAATGCGGAAGAAGAGGCTGTTCGAACAGCAACAGAGCATCGAATCGAAGTCTGGCTGCTGCCTGATTTGATTCAAGAAATTGAGAGCAAATTTAGAGAAGAAAGCGGATATTATCGTGACGATACAATAAGAACACTCCATTTAGCAGCAAAAACAGCGAGCCTTCAAAAGCGGCAGGAAGTTAAAAAGGAAGCAAAAGTTTCAAAATCGCCTGCCAAACCCAGAGGTGTGCCTATAGAAGCCTGGCAACTTTTTATATCAAATATACCTAAAAACGTTCAATCTAAAATATATAAGATCAGCGAAATTAGTGCAGTTCTAAATTATGATTTGGAAAGTGAAAAATCACCAATAGAGCACAATGCCTATTGGCAAGGTAAGCATCTTCATTCTGACCTCTGGCGAAAAGCTGGATGGAAAGCCAAACCAATACGTGATAAAGATTCCAGGAAAATAGTTGCCATCAAATTTGCTAATCTGGCACAGGGGAAATTCATTTAATCTCAGCTGAAAAATTCAAAAATTAGCGATTTGTGGTTGCCGACTAGTATTCAATAGGGATTGTCGTGTTGCTTCTTCGAGAAATAGCAAGATTAAAATTATTACATTATTAATGTAAAAATACATATGATACGGATAAAACGCTAAAATTTTTATCATTATTAATATTTTATTTACATTTCAGTGATATAATTGATAATAAGTATATGCAGCAGATGAATTCCTGCCCCAGTTGCGGTGCACCAGTTCAGTATGACAGCCAGTTTTGTGGACAGTGTGGTTGCCCGCTACAATTGGCAGCGCCATCACCATCTCCTCAACGTGGCTATCAATACCCCAACCAACAACCACCAGGGTATCAGCCAGTGGGTAAACAACCAGGGCAACAGCAGCCACAAGTAAGTCAACAACGACCAGTATATAATCAGCAATCTGGATTAAATCAACCCACTCTCTATAATCAATCACCGGCATGGGGAAATCGCAATCCTGCGCAACAGCAGATCAGGACTGATGCTCAGAGAACTAAGTCACAAAAGAAAAAGTCTTCTCCTGTCTTTTTCCTGCTGGTGATTTTAATAGTAGTAATACTCATTGTTAGCGGAATCGCTTTAGTGGTAGGAGGAAGTTTTTCCTCAGCTAACAAACCAGCCAGCAATACACCAGCGCCAACAGCCCCTACTCAACCAGCAGCGACACCGCCATCCAGCGCTCCTGCATCATCGCAATTACCACCACCTAAAGTGCCAGCATTGCCAACATCACAGGCTACTCCAATTACTGCCACAGAGCTAATTAAAGCCTTCACCGATGATAGTATCGGCTCACGCACCAAATATGCCGGCAATGTATATGTAATTTCAGGCACAGTATCCAGTGTTGTGGGTGTGTCGCCAGCATTTATTTACCTCAATGATAAAGCAGCAGGTCCCCTTGAAATACAATGTACTTTCTCACCGGGTCAAGAATCGGATATTGCATCGGTAAACCCCGGACAGTCGGTTAAAGTGGAAGGTAAAGTATTAATATTCAGTGGGGTCATTGTTGTTGATAACTGTAGACTGGTGCAGTAAAACCTCGGATACGGCAGAATAAACTAAAACAGAGTAATTGAGTAATTAATTCAGCATACTGGCCTTACCATTTTCGCCCTTCATAATCTAGTAAAATTTCACCACAACCTTCCCTTTTCATAACTTTGCACTGGTAATCATCTGGCCAGAGTCTCGCATTTGGCAAACGAGGAGGCGTATCGTAATATCTGGCGTTAAACAAAGAAAGGTGGTATCACACGATTGGAGAAATCATAGTATTAGACTTTTATTTGATTTATAATTGTACCAGGACAAGGAGAAATTAGAGGTGTAAAAGCTATGTACAATAAAATGCTCGTGTTATTGGATGGTTCAAAGTTAGCTGAGGTTGTTTTTACTTATGCACAAGAGCTATCAGCCAGACTAAACCTTAGTCTGGAATTGCTTCACGTGTGCAGTTCTCAAGAAGCTGAACAGTTACCAATGCGTCAAGCCTATATCGAGCATATGGCTGAAATACTACAAAACAAAGCTGCTGAGATACGTTCAAAAATCGGAGGTACATCACAAGGCAAAAGCGTACAAGCAAAAGGTAAAGTAGTGGTAGGTTATCCTGCAGAGGAAATTTTAAAATATGCCGACGAAAACAACATAGATTTGATAATGCTGTCAACACATGGGCGCTCTGGAATCAGAATTTGGGATTTAGGTAGCGTAGCTGACAAAGTAATTCATGCTGCCAAGGTACCAATCTGGCTTGTCCCATCTGAGCTTAAAGAGGAAATAATTTGGGATAAGCTACCTAAAAGGACTATAGTAATCCCCCTAAATGGTTCCAAGCTATCAGAAGCTGCGATACCACATGCTATCAACATCGGAAAGCAAAGAGGAGCACAATTCGAAATAGTTTTAGTTTATGTTGAGAGTTCTACACTTTCTGAGATGGCGATTACTCAGACACAATTAGAACAAATACAAGCTGCACGTTTATCCGCAAAGAAATACCTTGATGAACATGTTCAACGAATTGGTAAAGAGGGCATAGCTGCTCGCGCAGAAATATTGTTTGGAGATACGCCTTCCGGGTTCATCGATTTTGTTAAGAATAATCCTGCACAATTGATAGTTATGGCGGCTCATAGTTATACTGGAATAAGAGGAATGATATTCGATGGCATTGCTGAACAGATAGTACGTCTGGTTAAGAAGACACCTATTTTTATCGCAAAACCGTCAGAATAATTTTAATAACCAAAATTATTATTATCTATGGAGTTACCTGTTTTCCCAATCGCTGGATACTCATATTTGGCACACAAATAATCGGTCTATTTAACCAGTCTACCTACTGGACTGCTTTTCAAAAGGTAGATCCCACAACACTTTTCCATTTTCATCTATTTGAGCGTACCAATTTTCTCCAACCGCAGAGTTTTATATTTGGTACAAGAATAAACCTATGGTAGATATCCTGCACTTCAACAAAATAGAAGCTGAAGGAGGTACAATTATTTCAGAATAGGCGCAGGAGGTAAATACTATGGCAAATATTGTCTCTTGGTATGATAAAAAAATAGAAAAGTTAAGACAGGTACCAAATCCTCACTTCGTCTTGTTTGTAGGGGTTAAGGTTCTAGGAGGGATTGGCATTGGCATGCTATTGGCAACCTGGCTGCCGACATGGACATGGTGGATATTTCTTGCTGTGGCTGTGGTGATAGCAATTCCTCTTTATGCTAAGATTTTTAGTAAATAAACCTACCTTATCAGCCTATCCACCGGACTGGCTACCACTTGTCTTTTAATCCATTGTGGTAACTTTTACGTCAGCAGATTTTGCCTCTCCATTGGCCAGTAAATATGTGACGAAAATTTAACTTTTTTCCACTAAGATTTTATTACTTTGCAATGATTCATATAGTTAAATAGTTATTAATCAATGAAATCTCAGGAAAAATCGACAAGAATCCAAACTTAGAGGAGGTTACGTGGCATGAAAGGCGGATTAATTATGGGTAGTATTGCAATTGCGGCCAGCATACTGTTGTTCCTGGTGATGGGGGTTGGCTGTATCCCGGGTATCCCGGGCAGTTCAGGTTTGCCGGCCATAAGTTACTTCGGCGCCGAGCCTTCAAGTATATCGCCTGGTGGGTCTGCGAAGCTCAGGTGGAGTGTTTCCGGGGCAACGGTGGTCAGCATAGACCAGGGGATAGGCAACGTTGCTTTGAATGGCGAGAGGAACGTGACACCTGGCGTGAACACTATCTACACGTTAACAGCGACAAATCCGATTGGAATCACCACTACTGCCACGGCTCAGGTTTTGGTTACGGGAGTATCTGTTCCACCTGCAGGGTTGCCGGTTGTCAATTCTTTCACCGCCAACACCTATAGTATAACTTCCGGCAGTTCGGCTATATTGAGTTGGAATGTGTCAAATGCGTCATCGGTGACTATTGACCAGGGAGTAGGCAATGTTGGCTCCGTGGGGACTATATCCGTATCGCCGCCTGTAACTGTGAACTATACGTTGACGGCGAGTAATGCTGCTGGATTGGCAAGCCGAACTATTACTATCACAGTGTCACCTTTATCTTACCTGGCCGACCTCAGGATTACTACGGGCAGCCCGGTGGTAGCTCCGCCGACAGTGGCAGCAGGGGGAACTGTAAGCTTATCTCCATGGACAGTCAAGAATGAAGGGACTGCCGAGACAGGACCATTCTCAAATGGATTCTATCTGTCCATAGATCCGGTCATCACGTCAGCCGACATCTATCTGGACGGAAATAACAATACTAACCTTGTCCCCGGTGCTCAGTTCACCTGGGGCAGTCCCACACTGACGATTCCGCCTGGGACACCACCAGGGATTTACTACATCGGCATCCTCGTTGACCGGAATAATAACGTACCTGAATCCAATAAAAATAACAACTATGTAGCTGCTATGATTACAGTTTCAGCTTCGTCCTCAGTTTATGACCTTGTGATTACTACCGGCAGTCCGACGGTAACTCCGTCGACAGTAGCAGCAGGGGGGACTATAACTTTATCTCCATGGACGGTTAAGAATGAAGGGATTGCCGAGACAGGACCCTTCGCAAATGGATTCTATCTGTCCACAGATTCAGTCATCTGGACAACTGACACCTATCTAGACGGAAATAGCAATACCAACCTGGCGCCTGGTGCACAGTTCACCTGGGGCGGTCCTTCCCTGACGATTCCGCCTGGGACACCACCAGGGAATTACTACATTGGCATCCTCGTTGACAGAGGTAATAATGTACCCGAATCCAATGAAAATAATAACTATGTAGCTACTATGATTACGGTTACCTCTCCAGTCGCATTCCGTGACCTTGTGATTACTACCGGCAGTCCGACAGTAACTCCGTCGACAGTAGCTGCAGGAGGGACTGTGACTTTATCTCCATGGACGGTGAAGAATGAAGGGACTCTTGATTCAGGGCCATTCTCTAATGGATTCTATTTGTCCACTGATGCGTTCATCACACCGGCTGATACCTATCTAACAGGCAATTCAAACAGCAGTCTAGCACCTGGTACTCAGTTCAACTGGGGCGGTCCCACACTGACGATTCCGCTCGGGACACCACCGGGGACCTATTACATTGGCATCCTTGTCGACCGGACCAATTCAGTGGCTGAATCCAACGAAAACAATAATTACGTATCTGCGCAGATTACTGTATTTTAGCCGGTGGCAATTATCCAGATGATAGCGTGATTCAATAAAAAGGGGTAAACAATGCCAGCAATAAGTGAAGCGCAGAGGCGGTTAGCCGGAATAGCATTGTCAATTAAGCGAGGCAAGACACCGCGCAGCTACAGCAAAGAGGCTGCTAAGATGGCTGACTCAATGACCGAAGCTCAACTTGAGAAATATGCCCATAGTGTCCAAAAGAAAGATACCGAATAATCATTTGATGCATAAGAGTAAATACGAATCGGGGTCGAAAAAGGAATAAATTGAAGGAGGTCAAATTATGAAACGAGGCGGGTTATTAACGGGGATCATTGCCATAGTTGCCGGCATCCTGGTACTGGTATGGCCGGGAATTATAACGTTGATTGTGGGCATTTTCCTCATCGTCTGGGGAATCCTCGCAATTCTGGGCAGGTAAAGGAGAAACACCAATGAGTAATAACATATCAAAGGGCAGGTGGAAACAAATAAGGGGCAAAGTCAAAGAGCGCTGGGGCAAATTAACCCATGATGAAATCACGGTCATAAACGGAGAGATTGACCAGCTGGTAGGTAAAATACAAGAAAAATATGGGCTGGAAAAGGAAAAGGTGGAAAAGGACGTACGTGAGTGGTACGGGCAACATATAACCAAGGAAAGAAGGAGTAAGAAGCCAGCAACTGACTTGATTAAAAAACTCCAGAATTTGTAAAAAGACAGATAGGAAAGCATTTTAATGTGATTCCCATTTTTTAACGCTGATTAAAGGGGGTAAAAATATGGATCTTTTAAGCTACATTCAACCATTCGGGCTTTTCGCTGGAATAATCGCCGTTATCTTTGCAATCATAATATTCATTATTCCCCGGATTTTAAACTACCTTATCGGCATTTATTTTATAATCATTGGTATTTTTTCACTGCTCGCAGGAGGAACATCCATTATCCTGGGAGTCCTCTCTCTCATCTTTGGCATTATCGTGTTGATCTTCCCCAGAATTCTTAATTACCTGGTAGGTATCTATTTGATTATAGTTGGCATATTGTCCATCTTTAGTATGGGTTTCCTTGGTATTATCTACGGTGGCATTACCTTGATCTTTGGTATCATCATCTTGATTTTCCCTGCTATATTGAACATGCTATTTGCCGCTTACTTGCTCGTAATTGGGCTTATAGCTATTGCCAAATCATTGGGTTGGTTTTAGCAGTATTTAGATTGATGCCGAAAGTTCTGCACCTGGTGCATCATGCTAGAAATAGTGAATAAATTCAGGTTTTATCATTTTCTTCGTTATATAATTGTATGAAGAACTCCGATAGAGGAAAATGTGCTAGCAACACATCGAGATTACTTATTTGGACCATCCTCTTAAGTATTGTGACTATATTGAGTGGTGGCTGCACACAACGAACCACGTCTGTTCCACCGCCATCAGTTACATACTCGATACCTGAGTTGAAATACCTCCTGATTTCCAATTTCGATCAGGTGTTTTACGTTGACCCTGATTATTATCCAATCGCGAGAGAGGGACAAGAACAAAAGAACGCTCTGGAACAGTTCCCCATTATCAGCGCGAATGCCGCAGAATTCTCAGCAATCCTGAAACATCTTGGTTTGCCGGATAAAAATGAGTATTCCGACGAGGACAAATTGCTTATCTATCGCGAGCACAAGAAACTCGCGCGGGCGGTGGATATGACTGGTTCAGGAGATACTTACAACTTCATTTTACGAGTGAGACAGGGCCAGGGAGAGCGTATCGAAGGAACAATTACGTCATCTGGCAAAATAGAGATTTCGAAAAGAGAACCAAGCTTTAATACCTATCCCATTTGCTTAACGAAAGGCACTTTAATAGATACGCCCTGGGGGCCGGCACCGGTAGAACGTTTGCTTAAAGGGATGCCTGTCTGGACAGTTGATGACTCGGGAAAGCGCTTTGCATCGGTCGTAATCGAAACTTCAGTAACCGCAGTTCCACCGTCATTCCAGGTAGTAATGGTGAGACTGAACGATGGCCGCACCGTCACCGCGTCGTGGGGCCACCCAACAAGTGCAGGAAGGGCACTCGGCGACTACCAAATAGGTGACACAATAGATGGGGCGTTGGTAATTGCAGTGGAGCATCTTACCTACGATAGCGATGCTACCTATGACCTCTTGCCTGCCGGTTCGACAGGCCTATATTGGGCGAATGGGATCCTTCTGAAGAGTACTCTAGCAAATAACTAGGGTTCATCCTTCCAGCAGCTTAATACGAGTAATCGTACCTTCTGATTCAGAGTTTTTGCATTTGGTACACCAATAAACCTATGGTAGATCATCTGCACTTCAAACAAATTATGGTCTAAAGGTGATACAATGATTGGGGATGGATACGAATATAACCTATAGGTTGATATTTATAAAATGGAATATTTGTTAATTGTATTAATGTGGATAGGGTATTGTTCACTTCATAGTTACTTGATTAGTATCAGATTCACAAATCTTATGACTCGCTTGCTAAAGAACTATTATGCCTTTTACAGGCTTGTTTACGTGGTGATTTCATTGATTCTTCTTGTTCTATTACTCAAATTCACGGCACAACTAACGGCACAACTAAATGATCCGGTCATTGTAACTTATGAGTTTCCTCTTTCTATTGTCCGATATGTCCTTATTTCAGGTTCTTTGCTCATGTTCTTTTGGGCTTTTTTCTTCAACTATGATTCTTTATCATTTTTCGGAATTCGCCAGATACTCGACTTTGGGAAGATAAAGAAAACAGTTCCATCGGAGAAAATTAAGAAAAATGGGTTATTGGGAATAATAAGACATCCGATGTATTTCGCTTTGATAGTATATTTATGGTGTCAGACTTTCAGGGTATCGGATATTGTTGTGAACACATTATTGACGATCTATGTTCTTATTGGAACTATGCTTGAAGAAAATAAACTTGTTATGGAATTTGGTGATTCTTATATCAAATATCAACATGAGGTACCCATGCTGATTCCATTTACTAAAATAAGGGCTAAATAGTGTTCATGGTTTAGTACAACGCTCTTACCAGTCTATCCACCAGACTGGCCATAGCCATAACCTGAAGGTGATATAATTATCAGAGAGAAAGGTCATAATAGGTTAGTGAAAATTGGTCTTTATTTTCAATGTAAATATTTCAAAAAGTAGGGGAGGCTAAACAATGGTAGATCCAGTATTAAGCTTAGATAAGCAACATGTAGAGAGAATTAAGCAGATAGCTTTGAATCGTGATGAAAAAGAAGCACTAAAACTTGTTATAGAATTAGATAAAAAGCTAAAAGCTGAACAAGTAGGCTGCGATCCACAAGGACAAAGAATAAGAGAGCGCCTCGATAACGTCATTAGCAAGTATAAGGGAAAATAATCTAAGTATCTCTTGTTTCTCCCTTTTAATAAGGTAGAATCTAAAAACACCTTTTCGTTTTCAT
>CAWAQY010000009.1:0-28253 GCA_963784375.1 uncultured Chloroflexia bacterium
TGCCAAACTGCTGGGTGCTTGTTGCAGGATTCTGGTTATATTCAATTGAATAGTTGGCATTTGTCTGAAGAGTCAGCTTTCCGAACTTGTAATTAATACCAAGATCCATGATTTTTTTATCAAACTTCGAATTAGGAGTAATGGCCTTTGCATTATTATCTCCTACGGAGAAATGGAATGAACCGTTTTCATTTCCCCCGGAAAAAGCTACAGTGTTATTCAAAGTAAGGCCTGTTTCATAGAATCCAAGTCGCTCCTTAACCGGTGAATACGGACGTTGCAGGCCATCAAAAGTCCAAACCAGCTCTCCGTCCATTTTATCACCGAAGCAAACGCTCGTAAAATTACGGGCCTCGGCCAGATTTGTAGGACGTGCACCATTGTTACCCTCTCCATATATATACTGGAAATCCGTATAGTCAATCGCTTTGTCGAAAACTGTACTCGAACTCACTTCTATTCCCAGTCCTTGTCTTCCTGCTCCCGCTTTGGTGGTCATAATTATAACCCCGTCTTTTGCACGGAAGCCGTAAAGAGCAGCAGCAGAGGCACCCTTCAGAACCGTAATGGATTCAATATCATCAGGATTGATACTTTGCAGACCATCTCCATAGTCCACACCATAGGCACCACCTGCAGCGCTGTTATTTATCGGTACTCCGTTTATAACAATCAATGGGGAATTATTACCTCCGAATGATGACTGGCCGCGGATCCTAAGCTCGATGAGCCTCCGGGACCTGTATTCGGAATCGATACATTCAATCCGGCAACCTTGCCCATAAGGGCGTCTCCCATGTTCACGCTGGTGTTTTCCACAATTCGTGCGGTATTCACACTTGTGGCTGAATAACCCAGGCTTTTTGCTTCCCGATCGAACTGATTCCGGCCAGGATAGGTGATTTAGGTGGAAGAAGCGGATCATAGTTGAATTTGACAGCATCGGCATTGAAGTCAGTCCCATCATGGAATTTGACCCCCTGTCGCAGTTTGAAAGTGATAGACTTCCCGTCTGGAGCTACATCCCAGCTAGTGGCCAATTCCGGCTGGTAAGCGCATTTATCATCCTTCCTGATAAGTTTTTCGAAAAATGGCTTGGAGTAATTTTGATCAGTACCGACTATCCCGGGTGGGTAGCCGAAAACAGTTGCCGGCCTGCTGGAACTTAGCTTTAGTATGCCACCTTTGGCAGGCCCTTGTACGGGCGCCGGAACAGTGGGGGCCTTAGGTGCTGGGGTAGTTGGCGTTGCAGGCTGCGGAGTACATGCACTAAGAGCAAAAGCGATTACCAGGATGATTGCGATGGGTAGAAACCATTTTTGGACCACTGAACCCTCCTTTGTATTTTGTATACTTTTCGAGTATTCAAATATTATTATTCCTTATAGATACGTAAAGGAATTTAAACAGCAGAGGGTTTGTAAATTCAAGCAACCAGCATACATTTATACCATAATACTTTGTACTATTCAATAAGCGAATGGATGAAAGCCATTCTCACAGAATATATGACGCTAAAGGTCTTTCTATTTATAAGGGATCATCATGCTAGGCAACGCAGTAGAGATTTCTGGAAGGTATACCAGGATAGCAAGACAAACAATCATCGTGCCAACAAAAGGATAACACCCTCGGAATAAAGTAAACAAAGGTACTTGCGGAGCCATTCCGTGAATCAGATAGACAACTACACCAAAAGGTGGTGTTAAAGCGCCGATCATGACTGTAAGTACAATTAGTACCCCGAAATGAACCGGATCAAAACCCAGAGATTGTATTACTGGCCAAACAATTGGAACGGTAACGAGGACTACTGCATTTCCCTCCATGAAACAACCTGCAATCAGGAAGACTACGAGAACCGCCCACATTACCACAAATCGGTCTACGTTCCATGATTGAATGACGGTACCAAGCGAGAGGGTAACCTCAGTTGTAGTCAGAAAAACGTTGAAAACCATTGCTCCGATAAGGAGTAGAAAAATCATTGCAGTTGACTTTACCGTATCGAAAAAAGAGGTTACATAGCCACGCCAGGTCAGTTGCCTGTTGATCAATCCGACAAGCAAGGTGGCAAACGCACCAATGGATGCTGCCTCAGTCGGAGTCACGAAACCTGAGTAAATACCACCCATTACCGCGAGAAATATAATTAGTATGGGCAGTAGACCGGGAATAGCCTTTATCCTCTCCACCCAGCTTGTCTTTGGGCCAAGAGGACCCAAGTCGAGGAGTCATATATGCATTGTATATATATCTGAATACAAAACATCACCGTGAGTAATAACCCTGGGAAAATCCCAGCCAATGAACAGGGAGCCTATGGGAGTCATAGTAACGAATCCGTAAATAATAAAGGCACCGCTTGGAGGGATCATAAAACCAAGAGTACCTCCAGAACTGATACTGGCCAGTGATAAGGTATCATCAAATTGATGTCGTTTCATCTGCGGATAAGCTGCTTTCATCATGGTAGCTGCAGTAGCACCGTGAGAACCGCAAACAGCCCCAAAAGCAGCGCATGCGCATACGCTTGCCATCGCCAATCCACCGGGTAAACGACCAACCCACTTGTGAATGGAGTCAAACGCGTCTTTGCTTACTCCGCCTTCAGCGGCAAGAGTTCCCATAAGAAGGAAGAGAGGAATCACGGTTAAATATTGTGTGGTAGCAGTCGAATATACAACTGTGCCGATATTAAAAAGAGCAGCGGATAAACCCCGTATGAGGGCCACACCCGTAAAACCCGTTAAAACCAGCGATAAGCCAATCGGCATTCGAAAAAACATGAGCACCAGAAAAATGACGATACCCAATATGGCAATGTCGGATAAGACTCATTTCTTGGTGCCTCCTAAAGTGTTTATTAGGCTGTATGATGTATACCAGAGTGAGGAGAGCACAACCAATAAACGCAATGAGGACGAAAGGGATAAAGCCACAGCCCGAGCATATGGACACCTGGTTCCCTCCTTAGTAGATCGAGGGCTGAATAAAAAGGCGCCAGGCAATCATTCCAGCTGCACCTATAGATAAAACATGAACGATGGCCATGTTTATTGACTTAGCTCGTTTTGATAATCGTTCAGTAACTATATCGATAAAGACATGTTCGTCTTTAACTGCGCAATATGCCAGTCCGAGAAATACTACAAGGCCCATGAGTATTTCAGTAACTCTCCAGGGAGCCACGAATCGGAGCGGCGAAGTACTTACGTAAAATTACATCTGCAACCACAAGTAGCATCATTGCGTTTAGTGCCACTACACCAATATAGATACCGATGCGACTGGCGGAATAAGTACCTTTTTGAAAATACGAAAATGCCTTTTGAAACATGTGGGTACTCCTCCCTTAGTGGATTGATTACCAGTGCAATTAATGCTGGTAACCATTAAAATACTACAGATTTTCTAATTCTCTAAGGGCTATCAACTTCCAGCCACCAGTTGCATACGATTTCTGATGGCTGGAAGCATTTAGCTCGATTAACTTAATCATGTTGGTTATTACTGCATCAACACTTATTTTGAATATTTTTCTGCCAGGCTAATAGCATCCTGTAGCATGGCTTTTCCCGGTAATCCCAAGGCATCACAATCGGCTGCCCATTTGTCCTGAACAGTCCTGGCAACTGTCTTCCACCTTGCCAATTCAGCTGCGGAAGAGTATATATTCCGGGATTACCAGCCTGCTTATCATAGTCCACAACCAGTTTCCGCCTGCGTAATATTAAGCTCGTCGGCGGCCACTCCGGCCTGAGTGGAGTATTTTACCCCACTATTATCCTCGAATATTTTCTGAACATCCGGGGGCAAGCCTTTCCATTTGTCTTTATTCATTACTATCGGCATACCCCTGGTTAGAATAAAACACTCAGCCCTATATTTGGTGACTTTTTCAAGACCATATTGAAGGACACCGTCCCACTGGAAAATGACGCCGTCTATGACGCCTCTTTCCAGTGAAGAGTACAGGTCCATCGGGCTAAGGTAAACGCCACTTCCTCCCAGGCCTTCCACCATCATATTCTCATATTTTCCCTCGACCCTTATTTTTTGGCCTTTCATGTCTTCCATTTTTTCAATCGGTTGCCGTTAATTATGCCATGAGGTGGCATCGGGAAAAACCCAGAGCACTTTTACATCTTTAAATTCTTTGTCGGTTGCGTATTTCTCTAGAACTTCATTACAGACCTGAGAAGCGACTTTTGCATTCGTGAACAGCATGGGCAACTGCATCAGTTCCGACAATGGGAAACGACCTGCAAATGCACCGGTGGAGATCAAGCCAATGTCAGCCAGTCCGGAAGTAACGGCATCGTAATTCTCATTTTGTTTCGCCAGCGTCTGGCCTGCATAATGGGTAATCTTTATCTGCCCTTTACCAGCTTCCTCTACTTTTTTTGACCAGGCTGCAAAGGCTTGACCCGGGCTGGAAGGTGCGGGCATATGGTAAGAGAATTTGAAATCCACTGTTTTGGCACTGGCGCGGGCGCCGGGGTTGGGGTTGGCTCCGTCTTCGGAGCTGGAGATGGTCGGGCAGCACAAGCGCTAAAAATTAAACCAACTAATATAATGGACACTATCAACACAAATAATATTCTTCTCATTTTTCCTCCTATAACATATAAAAATAATTTACGGATTATTCAAAGTTCTCTTCCTGGCTTATGTCACCTCCTTATATACGAAGTTCAGGTTTCCAGACAACAATTAATCACTTGTACAGCACAATTATAAATGAATTAGACTGCGAAAGGAATAGCCTTCTGCTTCAAAAAAATAAATGTACGATTTCTTATATATTAAATGACCCATCCAAAAACCGCCCATATTTGATAATCAGTTTTCATTATTGCTCAAGCATTTCTTGCATTCCCTATAATTTGAAGGGTTGATGAATATGGAAATGTAGTGTAGCCATTCTCACGGAATATATGACGCTTCACGATTGAAGCACCAGGAAAGAGATGGGCCTGGTAGGCCTGGGTGGATCGGAAAGGTTATTGACACCAGGGCATCACTGATATACTCTTTACCAAAAGAGCAATAACTATCATGCTCGAGGAGGATATGAATGGCAGGTTCTTATCTGGAGATCATCGATGTTTTCAACCATATCTCACCTCCAAAATACGATAAAGCACTGTGGAAGAAGGCTCGATACACGATCCATAAGGAAATCAATGCTGGTGTTCCTGCTCTTGTTGATCTGGAGGCAAGGTTCCAGATTATGGATAAATTTGAAGGGCTCAGGCAAGTATTATCTATTGTTCAGCCGCCGCTTGAGACTGTGGTTGATGCTAAAAATGCCGTCGAGTTGGCCAGATTAGCTAATGATGAGATGGCAGACCTGGTAGGGAGATACCCGGACCGATTCGTTTCTGCAGTGGCCAGCCTTCCCATGAATGATGTAGATGCCGCACTGAGAGAAGCTGAGAGAGCTATAAACGAGCTGCATTTTAAGGGCGTGCAGATTTATACACCTGTGGGCAACAAACCGCTGGACAGGGCGGAATTTATGCCATTGTATGACCTGGTTTCAAAGAAGGAATCAACAATCTGGATTCACCCCACAAGAGAGCAATCCGTTCCTGACTACGGTGATGAGGTTGAATCGAAGTATGATATGTACCGGAGCATCGGGTGGCCTTATGAAACGTCAAAGGGTATGGCGCGGCTGGTCTTTAGCGGAGTGTTTGATACATACCCGAATCTTAAATTCATTATCCATCACTGCGGGGCTATGGTTCCCTTTTTCGCGTCAAGGCTCTGCTCGATAAAAAGAGACTGGTTAAAAAAACCGACCGAGCACTATTTCAAAATGTTCTATGTCGACACGGCAACTATTGGCAACAAGGCGGCTCTTACCTGCGGCCATGCATTTTTTGGTGATGACCATATGCTTTTTGGAACCGACATGCCCCAGGCTGGTGGAATAAATGTCGAAAAAGGAATAAAGGTTATACAGTCTTTAGATATCCCGGACGCCGTTAAGCAGAAGATTTTTGCTGATAATGCGAAAAAACTTCTCAATTTGGCAAAGTAACTGACTCTTAATCAGCAGCTTCAGAGTTCGAGCCTTTGGCGGCTCACTGAAAATCGAAGCTAAAATGCCCAATGATAATTGACACAATGGGGCATTTCCATTTTTGCTAATAGAACTTTTAGGCGGCACACGTTTTAGCTTCATAGGTTATTATGAGAGGAATGATGTTATCAAACCGAACTGCGGCTGCTTCCTGAAGTCCAGGCGCTACGTGACTATAGGTATCAAGGGTAATCTGAATACTGGAATGTCCTAGTCTTTCCTGAACGATTTTGGGGCGAATCCTCTGCTTCGACATAAGGCTGGGGTGGGTATGTCGCGTGCCCAACTCTATAGGTGGTATTCATTATTTGGGGCAGGTCATAAATATACTTACTAGAATACTACCTATAACACCCCCGACTATAGCTATCAATAACGCCCAAAATAGGAAAGAGAATATTGTTCTCCAGTTGCTCCTTCCAAACCTGAATTTGACAAGTGCGCATAAATTTTCACTGTCTGCCTCCATCCATTGGTAAGCTATTATTTTTTTAAACGAGTAATTACCACCTATATACTGAGTCCAAAAGTCCTTTTCCAGCACTCTGCTTCTATAAAGCTTCCCAGAAGAAAAGATATAATCGTAATCAGCCTCACGCATTATAAACAAATGTATTAGTTTAAAATTTACTTCACCATCTTTATGAATCTGATGCAGTAATGAGCTATGTAAATTCCTTTTTTCATTTAACCTAAAATCTACCGTTTCTGTACAAGCAAAAGCACTCTCAAGAGTTGAATTTGCAGGTTTATCAATAGAACTGAGCAACTCAACAAAAGCAGACTTTATACGAATTCTATAATATGTTTTCCCTTTGCTAATAGTATCATCAACAGCTATCTTTATAATCGAACCATAAGCTCTTTCAATTATCTCTAGGTCGGTATCAGGGTCTAGCTTAATTATATTGAATTGCAGGCTCGTCATCTCGATTCAGGAACCTCCACACTTTTCCCCGCTTGAGTTGTCCTTACGACATAGTCCCTATTAAAAATAAGCTGAACTAAGTCAGTGTGTTCCTTAAAATAACTGCCTAAATCTGTTATTTCACCCTTATCTATTTTAGATGGTATAAATATATTGATATTATCAACTTTCTCAATGTCTTCAATCATTACTCCAATATCTAGAAAATGATCACGGGGTCCCTCCATCTTTTCCCTCATGCTTCAACTTCCACAAATTAAGATGTACTTCAACATTAATAATCTTGTTATCAATATCTGTTTTAGACTTGTACCAAAGCGCAAAGCTGTCCATAACTACTCTATATTTAATCCGAATGAATCTTCAATATACATGAATGACTGGGGCGGCGACGACACCATAAAGTTCTTTAGTGGCATTGGGTTATCGTACGTTCTCGATTTTTTTACTTTTATCGCGTAGCCATTAGACTTATTCATAAAATACTCGAAAAATCTTCTCTCACTTATCCGAGCATGGCTCTTGGTTTTTATCCAGAGCATTTGGGGTTTGCCATGTAGTATCTCTTCAATCTCAAACTCTCCGATTACACGTTTAATTGGATTTGATGCGTATACAATTACACTGCTTATCTCTTGATTCTTAAAAATGGATCTACGATACTCGTACTTCTTTGAACCATTAAATATCTTTAACGCAAATTCGGGTTTAATCGACAACAATACTTTCATCTGCTTGGCACTCCCGCAATATATCTTTCAGGTTCTTTACACTAATTGGTGTGAAACCTCTGGGAGCGTCACTTACGCTTGGTATGATCACCTATTTCAATCAACTTTTGCAAATTAATCCGCTTCGGAAATGAATAGACATACAGAAAATTCACAATAAATGGTCGGTACTATCATTCTTGAATCTCCATTGGTTTGCCAACTGTTCATCAGTAAACACACTTCTTTTTCGGCAAAGTCGGATAAAATCAGCTTCGGAAGGTATATTATCAATGATATCCTTCGACTACACCGATGGTCGTTACAACACTCTTGTAATAACCACCGGTACGATAGAATACGATTACATCTCCTGAACGTATGTTTCTCTCTATTGATCGGAAATGTAGACTTTACTTATTGCATTTCGGTGTGGTTCGTTTTCAACAAAATCCATTGGTGATTCCGTTCGGAGAATCGAGTCAGGGAATAGCTCGGTATGATACTCTGGATAAATCGGGACAATGAAAACTTGCCCGGCTGTTGAAAAGAACGGATATGTCTAGCTTCGGGTATGCAAACGGTTGGCGATCCTTTCGACAGGATCGAACGTAGACAAGCTCGTTTCCTCCCTGGCTTTTTTTAAAGCCGTGATAATAAAAACCATATTCTTCCAAGAGGTTTATAAGACGCTGCTGCTCAATTCGCTTATCGAAAATGGTTACGTATACCTCGTCAACTTTGAAGCGAAGGGCATTGTCAAAAACGATCTTGAGAAATCTTTCTCCCAAGCGAAAGCCATTCAACGTCGACTTTGAAACTACCAATTTTAAGGCGTCTCTTTGGGGGAAGAGGAGGATCTAATGTCCGAATAATCTTCATTTTTTCCCTCGATCTTCAGATAGAGGAGATGCGATCGGCTTGCCTTCGGAGAGACAGACATAAACTGTTTCGTCTGCCTTCTTGTTGAACCACTTTTCGATAACCAGGATAGTCTTCCTTAAAGGACTGCAAAGAAGTCGTCTGATAGGTCAAGATTGCCGAAAAGGGATTTTCGTACTGAAAGCACTTCGTATAGTCTGCCAATTCCGGGTTTTCGAACGGTAACCTTTTCCAGGAAAGGCGTCTATCGTGTAAACCCGGTCTGAAATGCCTAGCAATGATGCTTTGTTAAGAAGCTGTTTATCCTCGGTGATTAGTGCATCAACTCTTCCGCAGTACAGTTCATTGATAAACATTGTGTCGTTAAGGTCGTTTTGGTTCTTGTCTAGAGGCTCCATAACTATACGGACTTCCTCTGACATTGGAGCTTTCGTTTTGAGGATGTTATAGTTCCCCAATTTTACCTCGAAAGACTTACGAACTTCGGGTCCTGGTGCTTCTCAATCTCTTCAACAGTAACGGGGTGAATGCACTTGATGTGGTGAAGATTATCAAACCATCTAAACAATACGCCGATATCTTCATTGACTACCGTAGCCGCCTCTCTGTGAATAATAATATTAGTGTCTAGCAGAATCTTCAAAGCTACTTTATCCCTATGTTTTATATTCTACTCCTGGTAGACATCTAAGTATTTTCGGAGAAAGAGGTTTCTTCAATATAATTAGACTCATAATAACTACTAATCTGATAATACTTTATTAGTAAAATATAGTAATGTCAACACTTTACTATTCACTGTTAATTATCTGGACGATTGTGCTTAATAAGATGACGTTATGTATAACCTAAAATATGTAGTTTATATCAAACACCATCGTTCATTATCATGCTCAGTATCTGCGAGAGGTATCCTTGTCAATACCCGGCGACATCTTAATCTCCAATTGCCCATTCTCGTTTGGCGAATTTCATTTAGTTTTGGTTATATCTATAATTGTTAAGGATAAACCTGTCGTTTAAATGAGGAGGTATCATTATGGATACGGTGGTACTGGTAAATCTTATCCTGTGCATCGTTATAGTCGTCCTGGGGGTCATGGAATACACAAGAACCAAATCTCGCGTTGCATTATATGTGGGAATAGCTTTTGGACTATTCGGTATATCTCACTTGCTCACTCTTCTTGGAATGGTAGACGGTCTCACGGTGCCGCTGGTCATACTCCGGTTTCTGGCATATCTGACCGTGATATATGCCCTGTACATTAATATCACAAAGAAGAAAGAGAAAGTTTGAAGAGAAGCTTCCTATAATCCAGCAGCATCCAGAACTGCCGGCACTCTGGACTCGAGGCCGATAGCCATGATATGGGCGCCCTGGCACATACCCTTCATCTCTTTAATCAGACGTGCAGCCACTTCGATACTCTTCTTGGCCTTATCCTCTGCTTTATCCATCTCCGTAATCATCTCATCAGGGACATGGATACCTGCCACGTTTTTATTCATAAACCGGGCCATAGCAGCCGATCTGATTAACACAATACCCACCAACACCGGCACACCGAATTTTTTAGCTTCTTTCATAAAAGATTCAAATTTCTTGGGCTCGTAGACTGCCTGTGTCTGAAAGAACTGCGCTCCTGCCTTGGCCTTCTTCTCCATCTTGATTAGCTGCGGCTCTATGGGGTCGGCCCCGGGGGTTACGGAGGCGCCGAGGAAAAATTTGGGAGTACCTTTCAATTCCTTACCGGCCAGGTCTTTGCCCTGCTCCAATCCGCGCGCAGCCTGGAGCAAGGAAACAGAATCAAGGTCAAAAACAGGTCTGGCATCAGGGTGGTCTCCCAGTGTTACAAAGTCACCAGTCAGGCAAAGGACATTCTCAATACCCATAACGGCGGCATTAAGCAAATCAGATTGCAGTGCAATCCGGTTGCGGTCACGGCAGGTCATCTGGAAAACAGGGTCTATCCCCTTTTGCTTAAGCAAAATACAAGCGGCCAATGAGCCTAGCCTCATCACAGCACTTTGCTGGTCGGTGCAATTGATCGCAGCTACCCTGTTTTTCAACAGTTCAGCGCTTCCCATGAATTCGTGGATATCTGTGCCCTTTGCCGGACCAACTTCGGCAGTGACCACGAACTTCCCGCTTTTAATTGCATCACGAAAACTCATGACTTTCCTCCTTTAAATCAAATAGGTGACTAGGCTTTCCTGGCTTCTTTTTGCTCCAGTGCCCACATTATGGTGGACCTGAGTTCCTTGGGTGGCATCATCTTGCTATATTGTTTGGGGGGAGCCATGGCCTTCATTTTGTCCAGTCGTCCTAATTTCGCAAGCCTCTCGTAAATCAAATTCCAACCGCAAGGCCGAACATCAGGTTCCACTTCACACTTGCCGTCTTTGGAACCACCACACTGCCCGTTAATCAACCCCTTAGTGCAGGCGGTCAAGGGACAAATGCCTCCAGTGAGATCAAGGACACAGTCACCGCACTCACGGCAGCGCTCGCTACCCCTCCATGTTCCACCCGCACCACCGGCACTCACAGTATTCGCCGCTGGATGGACCAGTTTATTCACCACCGCCGCAGTAGCTTGAACTCCGATGCCGCAGGTCATGACCAATATGGAATTGGCAGCATCTATCTCAGCTTCGTGAGGAAGCAGCGTCAACTTGATCTGCGCCTTATCACAGAGAAAATCTGCTACGCACCAGCCAGTGACTGTTTTTCCTGCTTGCTCCAGCTTCTGTTTCATTTCCCTGACCTGAGGTTCACCTCCGGTATGACAAACTTCAGCACATCCTTTGCACCCAACCAGAAAGACTTTCTTTTCACCCTCAAGATAGCCGAAGATTTCTACATCCTGCTTTAACTGGGAGATTATCATTTATCTACCTCCATAGCTATTTTGGTATCCTCTATTTCTTTAAGGACAAGTTCTAGTAATTTGGGCAGTTTCTCCTTTACCTGGGGAGAAAGCTCAAGCCCGTAGTCTATTATTTGAGGCTCAACGCCGATAAAGACTGTGGATTTTGGCTGCTTACCCAGCAAGGACATAATCCTCATATTTTCACCAATTCCAAATTCGTGCAAAGAGACAGGTGCCGCTGAATCCAAATTCAAGTCCGCCAGGCCGAGGCGGTAGAGAGTCCCGGGATCATTGCCCCCCTTGACGGCATCGACTATGATCAGCTTATCTATCTCATGATCCAATAACGATAGGAAATCAGGAGTGGTCCCCGCATCGATGACAGTCAAGTGAGCACAGTCTACTTTTCTGCCAGCCAGCTCCTGTACCAGATGAACTCCCACGCCTTCATCCTGAAGCAGCAGGTTGCCAATCCCCAGCACTGTAACTCTGGGGATATTCCTGCCAACCTCCACGGTTACAGGCGGGCGGCTCTTCGTCTCAGTTAACTTTGTAGATCCCAAGCGTTTTCCCTTTTGGAGTAATCACGTGGATGGCGCAAGCCAGACATGGGTCCATGGAACGAACGATGCGCCCTATCTCAAAGGGATTATTTTCATCCTTTATCCTGGTACCGATGAGCGCCTGCTCTACCGGACCCGGCTGCCCTTCGTCATCCTTGGGACCGAAATTCCAGGTGCTGGGCACCACGCACTGGTAGTTGGCAATCTTCTTGTCTTTCACCTGGATCCAGTGCCCCAGAGCACCCCGGGCACCATCAACCAGTCCCATGCCCGAGGATTCATCGGGGATAGTATAATCTACATATGCCGGTTCTCCAGGCTTGAGCTGGAGCAGCCAGGCAGGCATGGAATCAGCCACATACTTGGTGTAGAGCGCTCGAGCTGCATGACGCCCCAGAACAGAGAACAATGCTTTGGGGCCAGCTTTAAACCGGGAGAGGACAGAATCAACCAGGCTTTTCACAGTCGGCTCACCGCTCACATAGGTGATCGCCATACCGGATAAGGGGCCAACCTCATAGACCTTGCCGCCATAACGAGGCGACTTCACCCAGGAGTAAGCACCCTTCTTCCCATATTGAGGCTCTGTTATACCTTTGGAAGGATGGTTGCCTGTACTTGAGTCCGCATACCAGGAGTGTTTTACATACTCCATAATCTTATTAGCATCCAGAGCGCCGAGCTTGAGGTCGGTTGACATGGTCCCCTGTTTCACGAGCCGTTCTCTCCTGGTGTAGTCAGGATTAGTTCCTTCCAGGTCGAAGCTGCCGTAAGAAAGCAGGTTGCCACATCCAACTCCGATTCCAAAGTAATCAGGATAAGCTTCGGCCACCGCCAGAACGTCGGGGATATAAACATTATCAATGAAGTCCCTCAGCTCATTGAGCCTCCACAGGAAAGCAGCTATCTTGTCCACGGAAACGGTCTCGGTAACACCGCCGGGAATAATGGCCATATTATGCGGCATCTTGCCGCCGAATATCACCAGCATCTCCTGCCCTTTGCGCCGCATCTCCAGGGCTTTCACATAGTGAGATGTGGTCTCTATATTCATCTTGTCGCCAAGGCGGTAGTCGCCTTCATAGCGAGGCACAAACGGGGCTAGTTCACCGCGTTCAAGAAACTTTTTCACCGAGTTGAGCGCCGGGTCATTCCCTTCATATTTAGCCACCGCGGCCACATCCACATAATCCAGAGCTGCCAGGTGATAAAAGTGCAGGATATGGTCGGCTATGTGAGCAGCTCCCAGGATAAGGTTACGAAGGATTCGGCCGTTATCGGGTATCTTGTCGGAAATGCCGAAGGCGCTGTCGAGGTTGAGCGTAGAAGCTATAGAATGACTGGTGGGGCAGACGCCGCAAATACGTTGTGTATATCTTTGAGCATCTCTGGGGTCTCTGCCTCGAAGCATAATTTCCAATCCTCTGAACATCACGCCGGTGCTCTCGGCTTCTTTTACCACTCCATTTTCGACGATTGCCTCTACCTTAAGATGTCCTTCGATACGGGTCATTGGGTCTATAATAATCTTGGTCAATTCTTAACCCCCCTTTCCTTGGAGTTTGCCGATCATGGGCAGATTGGCATCGTCGAGTTTCTGATAAAAAGGTGCCATCAGGTCAGGGAATCCGGGTTCGCAGCAACCGATGCAGGGCGACCCTGCGTCAATGCACCAGCTCACACCGTGATTCCATTTTCGCAGCGGGCAATCAGCGTGAGTAACCGGCCCCTTGCATCCCAGTTCATTGAGACACCCTGGCTCGCCAAATTTCCTGGCGAATTTGCCTTCGTCAAAATAAGCCCGCCGGGGGCAATTCTCATGAATCAAATTACGGTAAAAAGCTTTGGGACGCCCCACTTCATCCAGCTCCTCCGGCTTGGGCAGGCCTAAAAGCATCACCGAGGCAACCGTGCCTATAAACCAATCGGGGTGGGGTGGACAACCGGCGATATTAATGAGCGGTTTATTTATGCCGCGGGACTTCAAAAACTGGCCAACGCCTACGTAGCCACCCGGGTTAGGTTTACCGGCAGCTATACCACCGTAGGTAGCGCACGTGCCCAGGGCAATAATTGCCAGAGCATCTTTAGCTAAAGCTTCAAACCGGGAGGTCATCGGTACAGGTTTGCCGTCCTTCTCTCCCAGAGTGCCATAGATACCGTTATCCCTGGTGGGCACTGCGCCCTCGGCTACAAGAATATAGCCACCTTTATTTGTCTTTGGTGTATCTTCCAGTACACGGAGCACGGCCTCCCCTTGTCCCGCCATCACGGTTGCCTGGAACTTCAGGTTCACATGCTTACCCGGGATGACCTCATCGATGAGCACGTTCTTGATGGTCGGGCTGACAGAATTAAGGACTGAGACTGAGCATCCCGTGCAGGTACCCATCTGCACCCACAGTACAGGATATTCTTGGACTTTTCCTTTTGCCATTCGGCCTCCTTTCCTTACCGGTCGTAAACTTTCACTATCGGGAAAAGTGGGTGCTTTGCAGCACCCACCGAAATGCTAGTATCTCTTAGAACAATCCCTTTACCTTTCCGGTCTTTACATCGACATCTACTCTTCGATAAGCCGGATCGGAAGCGGTTCCCGGCATCAGGCTGATAGTACCGGCACAGGGACAAAGGAATTTGGCACCGGAGTAGATCAAGACATCGCGGATGGGTAAAGTCCATCCCTTGGGAACACCCTTGATGGTCGGATCATGGGTCAGACTGAGATGAGTCTTTACCATCATGGTAGCAAACTCATCATATTTCTTGTCAGCCTCAAATGCCTTGGCCTTGGCTTCGGCCTCAGGTGCCCAGGATACGCCATCAGCGCCATAGACTATTTTGGCGATTTTATCGACACGCTCTCGCAGTTTCATTTCATTGGGATACAGGAATTTGAAATCATTCTTTTCGTTGCAGGCATCCATCACGGCATCGGCCAGTTCCAGAGCACCATCGCCGCCATTAGCCCAGTGAGTGGAAAGGGCACAGCGTGCTCCGGCCGCCTCGGCTGCTTTCCTGACCATATCAATTTCTGCCTTGGTATCGGTATGGAACTGATTGATGCAGACCACCGGATTGATGCCTGCTGTCCTGATGGTGTTGATATGGTGTAGCATGTTGGGCAGGCCTTTCTCCAGCGTCTTCAGGTCTTCTTTGGTATAGGCATCGGGTAAGGGCAAGCCTGGTGACCACTTTGGGGCCGCCGCCGTGCATTTTCAATGCTCTGATGGTAGTGACAAGCACTGATACATGGGGCTTGAGGCCGCTGAAGCGGCATTTTACGTTCCAGAACTTCTCAAAGCCGATATCGGCGGCAAAACCGCTCTCGGTAACATGATAGTCAAACATCTTGAGACCGATGCGGTCGGCGATGATGGATGATTGGCCGACGGCGATGTTGGCAAATGGTCCGGCATGCACCATACAGAGGCTGATATTCCGCAGTGCAGCACAGGGTGGGGTTGATGGTATTGCGCATCCAGGCAGTCATGGCGCCGCCTACTTCAAGGTCGCCGGTGGTCACCGGATTGCCCTTCTTGTCATAGGCCAGAGTAATCTTGTCCATTCTCTCACGCAGGTCTGCCAGGTCGGTGACAATGGAAAGCATGGCCATAAGCTCGGAGCTCACGGCAATGCCGAATTTGGACTGCATCAGAAAGCCGTCCATCTTGCCGCCGAGACCGATGATGATGTTTCTGAGGCTCTGGGCGCAGAAATCTATAATCCAGCCCAATTCCACCCTGGTGGGGTCGATATCCAGTCGGCGCAGTCCAGCGCTTGGCTAGTTCGGCGTCATCATAGTTACGCTCGTGCTGCATCCTGGCAGTGAGCGCTACCATGGCCAGGTTATGGGCATTCATAATATCGTTGATGTCGCCGGTAAGCCCCATGGAGAACTCGGTCATGGGAATGAGCAGGGCATTGCCGCCGCCGGCAGCAGTTCCTTTGATATTCATGGTAGGGCCGCCGGAAGGCTGACGGAGACAGCCGCCTACGTTCTTGCCTCGTTTGCCCAGACCCTCAATAAGGCCCATGGAGGTGGTGCTTTTACCTTCGCCCAGTGGGGTGGGGGTGATGGCAGTTACCTCGATATATTTGCCATCCGGTTTGTTCTTGAGGCGCTCGATAATTTTCAGAAAATCGAGCTTCGCTATCCTCCCGTAGGGCATGATCTCATCTTTTTGCAGACTTAATTTTTCCCGCCATTCATCCGGGGTCGGCATGTTCTTTTCTGCCAGCTTCGGCAATCTGCCAGTCCTTTAGTTTTGTGGCATCATATGCCATTTAGAAAACCTCCTCTTAAAATTTTATTTTTCAGCTTGCGCTGAAATTCAAATTTGTTCAGATTCTTGTGAAATGTTATTTTATTCATTACCCTGCTTTTCTCTCTGCTGCCTCTACAGTATTCTGCAGCAGCATGGTGACTGTCATGGGACCCACACCGCCGGGGACTGGGGTTATGGCCGATGCCTTTTCCTTGATTTTTTCGAAGTCAACATCGCCCACCAGCCGGAAGCCTTTCTCTTTGGTTTTATCTTCCACGCGGTTAACACCGACGTCGATAACTACAGCACCCTCTCTGATCATATCAGCGGTGATAGCATTGGGAACTCCCATCGCTGCGACCACGATATCTGCCTGTCTGGTGAAATAGGCCATGTCTTTGGTCCCGGTATGGCAGATGGTAACTGTAGCATTAGCGCCTTTCGCCTTCTGTATCAGGATACCGGTCAGGGGCTTGCCTACGATATTGCTCCGTCCGCAGATAACAACATGCTTGCCTTCAGGGCTCATTGCCGCTTCTGACCAGTAATTCCTGAACCCCGTGTGGAGTGCAGGGCAGTGGACAGGGCTCACCGCGCAGCAGTTTGCCTACATTCACCGGATGAAAGCCATCCACATCTTTTTCTGCAGAGATATAATTGATCACCTTGTCCGTGTTGATATGTTTGGGCACAGGGCAATTGCACCAGGATGCCGTGGAATTTGGGGTCTTTATTGAGCTTGTCAACTATTTTCAAGACTTCCTCTTCCGAAGTATTGGCAGGCAGACGAATTGTTTCCTCGTGCATGCCTATCTCTTCAGCACCCTTTGGCTTTGGCGGTAACATAGGAAACCGAGGCAGGGTCTTCACCCACCAGCACCACAGCCAGTGCTGGGAGTTATCCCCTTCTTTTTCAGGTTAGCTACCCTGCCTTTCAATTCCTCACGGATTTCGGCAGCTACCTGGGTACCACTGATGATTTTTGCAGTCATTTTGTAACCCTCCTGTTCATTTATCTTCTTCTATCCGGGACTGCGTTTCGGGAAAATGTAATCCAACTATCTGCGTGAAGGTATAATCAGGCGTTAATCCTAGTTGTTCCACTTCTTCACCAGAGGAGGCAAATAGGCAGATATTTCACTGGCTTCTCTGGGGCCTACTATCACTTCCCAACCCGGCAGCGCATCTTCCAGTTCGCCTCTGATGCGGGCAACCTTCCCGGGAATAATCACTCTCCGGTGCTTTACTTTAGCTTTCCACCCCGTGCTTCTTAAAAAATGCCCCGATACCATCGCCATTGAACTTTCCCGCCGCCCATCCAGTTAACACACCGAGACCTTCAGTGTCTTTGACGCACAGCCAGGAGGACACCTTGCTCGCCTCAGTTTCTGAAGCGACGATGAAATAGGTGAGCGCCCAATTGCTGGTGACCAGCACCGGGGAGTCTGCATTTGGCGTGCCAATCTCGTAGATCTTCTCCTGTACCGCCATAGGCATGCGCGGATCGGTATAAATATTCAGCCTCTGTACCAGAAGCGGCAATAAACGGTTTGCATCCAGGTCAGAGAGGACGATAATGCCCGGGTATTTAATCACATACATGGCAGCGAGGATGATTTCCTTTGTTTTATCGGACGTCATGAAGCAGGGAAAGCCAATGGTGGGATACCCCAACGGGCGGAAGTTTTGTTTCAACGCAGCGCGCCGGATGTAGGTCTGGTCCCTGATGGCGTCCTGCATTGTCTTTGAGCCTGGGTCGAGCACTAATTCTTCGAGTCCCGCTTCCTTAAGCTTCGTGGTAAGAGGAATCAGTTCCTCGACGCTGGAAGCCTTTATTCCTAAGGGGGTGGGTGATGCTTTAACACCGGCAATTACTTTATCGATATTGTCTTTTGTCACCGGGTACAGCAACGGTTTTCGATCGCCACACAGAGTCCGCGCCGAGAGCAGCGCATCTGTATCCTCGCTGATAAGAACAATCTGGACAATCTGTATTCGCTAAAACTTTTTTCACCAGGGTTTCGAATTTCGCCTTGTCTCTGGAATCATTTTTAAGCGCAACCAGATTAGCTTTAAGTGTTATTCCCACCCAGGGGAACGTTAACTCCTTCAGCTTCCTCATCTTCTCTGCCACGCTCGCTTCAGGTTCATTGTCTGAAATAAGTACCCCTATCCCGGGCTGATGAACAAAAGTTTTCTCGTGGCGATAGGTTACCTCTTCATTACCGATTTTGAGGGCATTGCTGCCCGAGCCGATAGTTACCAGCTTTATCGGCGGTGCCAGGGCATCTTCCAACTCGGCTTTGACTTCCGGCGAGAGCAGAGTACATTTTTCGACAAGCACCCCTCCGCTGGCCAGCTTCATAGCGAAGGCAAAACAGGTGGGAAACCCACAGACTTTACAGTTCTTTTTGCCCTGGTCGGGAAGTTTCTTAACGACATCAGTGCCTTTCAGTGCCATAGCAATCCTCCTAAGGTTATTATGTAAAACTCCTCTAAACCTCTCACACTGGTCCTTCTCGTTCAATCGGGGAACAGGAAGAGGTCGGCTGAAGGGGCAGTGCCCCTTTTAATCCTTTTTATTAACAGTCTTTTATACCGGGAGCTGAACCTCTCCCTTTACCCAGGGATGGCCGACCTTGTCCAAAAATGCAATCAGCTCATCGGTAGTTTTAGCATCATCTTCGGTGGCAATTTTATCATATAAATCAGCAGGTATAGCATCTTTATACCGTTCCTTAATTTCCTTGGGCATCCATACGCACCGCTTCAAGCCGCCGTCAGCCTGAAGAAATTTGGGAGACCTGAGGTACTCCAGTGCAAAACCCAGGAAACCTTCTACCTGTCTGCCACCGCTGGTATCGGCGGCCATAGTCGAGAAAGGTTTACCAGCAACAGTATTGCCCACGAAGTCACGGTGGACGACGCCAAAAGCATCCACTTCAGGTATGTAGAACCAGATTGCCTGGAAGCAGCCGCACGAAGTATGAGGATATTCAAATGCGCTGTGCAGATAGATTCGGGTATAGGCACCCATTGATTTAGTGGCACCGAGTGTATTACAGCCGGAATATTCGCCGCGGATAGGATCAAGACATTCGCCTTTCTTCACCTCCTGGACCGGACCTTCCGGGTCAAGTTTATAGGCTGCCCTGCCATCGAACCAGCTTATCGCTCCGCAGTTGGCGATTCTCTCCGGTGTAGCAACGCAGATATGAGTCGGAGCAAAGCTCTGGCACAGGGCACAGCTATAAAATTCCTCCACATCCTCATCCTTCAAGCCGCGAGCTCTTTCATCCCTGGCTTTGTAGACAGCTTTGGCCTGAGGTAAAAGCTCTTCAACCTTTTTTTCATCGGTAACAAAGGTAAAGGAAATTTTCTCAATCACGTCCAGCTCCGAGGTGTACAGGAACATCAACATCTGTCCCAGTATTTTAAAAGAATTGAGCCCTTTGGCATACGATGCCTTGCCGAGCCTGATCCATATCTCATCTCTCTGGTTCATATGGTACAGACCTTCAATATAGTTGGCATAAAGATGCATTCTTCTCTCTAATACCGGCTCCATATCTTTCTCCAGCCTGGCGCCGGCAACGTTAATCAACATGGCAAAGGAGTAGGTATTTCCTTCCTTCATCTGGTTTAAATCCGGCCCGATAATCTCTACCTTCTCATGTTCTACTTCATCCAGGTTCTTCAATGTGACCAGCTCGAACTTTGCCTTTGCCTTGGGACCGCCTAAGTCCACATACGTATCGGCTTTTCTGATTACTTCGCCTTCATACTGGGGACCTACATCTACCGGGAACATTCCTGCCATTTTAGTTTATGCCTCCTTTTCCTTTAAATTAGCTATTAATTTATCCAGGAATTCCTTCCATTGTTCGTCTTTCCGGTAATTAGGCAGGGAATAGCTGGCATTGGGATAATAGTATTTGCACAAAGTCATGGTCTTCAGGTGCGGGGCAAAATGCTTCAATGTTGACAGCCCCTGCTCGGCAAGATCGGTCCTGAACCCGATAAACATTACCAGGTCGTGATTGCCTTCTTTTTTGACTCCTTTCCAGGCAGGGTCTTTCAGGTGATTGAGTATCTCGATAATGTCATAGCTGCTGGCAGGTTCAACGCCCATTTCGAGCAGTTTCTTCTTGGTATGTGCCGTGGCACAGATCGGAATATTAAGTGTCTTTGGCTATCTCCACAGCGTAATCTATTACCAGCTTCCACCCACCGACCTTGTTAGAGACCAGGAACCGATTACCAGGAGAGGCCGTGTTGCCCGCTTAATCAAGTGAGCATATTCCCCCGGGTCTTCAATCAGCCTGGCATATTTCGTCCCGGTCATTGTATTAACAAAATGATAGGGAAGAACTGTTACGCCATGTTAAATCTCCTTATCTTCACTAAAGAACTTTATCTTGTTTTTGTCTCCATCTAGTGAACAACCGCATCAATGGGAACTTCCGAAGGATAGGTACCAATCAAGGTCGGCAGAGTCAGAACCGGCTTCTCCTTCCAGCCGACCTTCTCCAGATAGGGCATAACTTCTTTCTTGTAGAAGATGGGGATATCAGAAGTCTTCCTGATAAACAGATGAAGGTCATCGGGCAAAGCTCCCCATGTACTGCTTGTGAAGCGCGATATAGTGGGTAAGTTTAAGCTGCCGACCCTGTGGAGTATCATTCTTCCTGATGCAGAGCTTGGCCATGGTGATCATCGCCCTTTCCTTGGACTCCACCACGGTAATCAGGTGCTCAGGAGACGGCTCCTCGGTATCCACCAGCTTTCTTTCCCTGCCGTCCATCACCGTCCAGTCATCCTCTTCCTTACGGCTCAGGAACAGCCTGCGGTATTTGGCTGAGTGCGGACCTAGCACCACCGGGATTCCCAACCGGTTGCAACCGGTGGCAATAGAGGCCGCCTTCTGAGAATAAGCTCCCCAGGCTAAACCGCAGGCGCCAACACGGTTCAAGATATAGTCGGCAATGACTTCGTAGTTGCCGCGCAGAGGTAGAGTGGCAAAGATATTGGCTACCTTCATGGCAGCGCCGGTGATATGGGCATTGGCCACGCAGGAACCGACGTTTAAGACACCGCCGGCATCGAAATTGGGCGGATATTTCTCATAAATGGTCTTGCCGTCCTTGTCCTTCTTCATGCCGGCTGCCATGGCGGAACAGCCGCTGAGCACCACGATATATTTCCTCTTGGCAAATTCTTCGGCAATCTCAGCTACTTCATTGTAATCCTCGGGAAAGTTGGAGCAGCCCACGATGGCAATGATGCCGGGGATAGTGCCCAGCACGATCGGAGCGCCTACTTTTCGGATTTCGGTATCCATGATCGGCCCACGTCCCGACCGTATATTCCAGGTTTCCCAGCTGGCAGCAGCCTGCATCATCTTGATGATAGGCACATGACGCGGACATTCCTGCTCACATTTGCCGCAGCCGATACACTTGTTAAATACTTCAACCAGCAGTTGCAGATTGCCGTTCTTGGCAGCTTCGATGGCATCGCCCACCGGCAGTAGATTGGGACAGACCTGGCTGCACATATTGCACAGCCGATGGTTCTTTGCCATTTCAGGCACCTGTTCTTTGGTCACCAGCACCTTATTTCCTTTTTGGTGCCAGCTCCAGGGCTACTTTCACCGCTACCTCAGCAGCCTTGTCAGGATCAAGTATCAATGTCTGCTTTCCCTGATTCACCATATCACTGACTATGTGGTCAGCTTCCTGTTTGGTTACATCATCAAGACCGTAGCAGGCCTTATCTGAGGTGGCAATGACAGCCGTGCCTACTTTGGCAGCCTCAATAGGCATATCAGTCCTGATGCACTGCTCATCAGTAACAATGACATCGGCAATGCCGGTCCTGACGAAGAAAAGCTGGCGGGAGAGCGGGCCGATCACCTTTGCCCTGCGACTATACCTGGTTACCTCGAGAGCAGTGCAGCAGATGCCGGCAACTTCAACCTTATCCTGCAGCCCATGTTCATTCAGATAATCGACAATCGGAATCGCCGTCACCGGATTGTGACCGATAAGGCAGATGACCGGCTTGGTTCTGTCTACTGCACCCCAGCCCAGCTCCACCAGTGGAGTATCAGCCTTACGATGAGGGATAGCCGAAACCCACTATCTCGGCAATGTCGGCAACTTCCATGACCACATGGTCGAGCATGGAAATATGCAGGGCCTTAGATTCATAGTCCAGATGCTGGCGCCTTCCTGACCGGTATGCAGCGAGGAAACAACATGAATCAGCTGGCTTTCGACATAGTCCATGACCTTTTCCAGGTCTCCCAGTGTCTCCGGCTTCAGCCCCATGACCGTCCTGACATGCGGTGCTTCAACCAGAATCTGGTCTCCCAGGTTTATTTTATAATCCTTGCCTAGTTTCTCAATTAAATAGTGAAGCACATGCCGGGCATGAGCACCATGAGCCGACATACCCATGCAGCAGGCCAATGCAACCACTCTTGCCTGCTGGGTGGAAATATCTATGCCGCAGGCACCCCTTTTGTCTCCGGTCAGGTCGCATTTGCCATACGTGCAGAAACAGCACATATCGCACATAGGAGCATAGAAAGGCTTATAGGTTTTCAGCAGCCTCATGTCCCAGTTTCTCAAATCCGGAAGCTCAGGCATCGGGGTATGACCGACCGGCTCCCACTTGTCATCAGCCTTGATTATTTCGTCAACCTGCTCTTTCCTCAAATTCTTTTTCTTTGTTACTAGTTGCCATCTCGAAAACTCCTCTTAAACTTTATATTCAAATAATCCCGCCTGAGATTATATAATATTAGGAATTATTATCAAAATACTATATTTTGCCTTCGATTACTTCTTTCATTAGCTTCAGCTTTCCGGATGGCGCAATACCAGGATATTGGCACCGGCTAGCAGCAGGCTGAGAGCAGTAATGCTTTCCCAGAGAATTCCCTGCTCCTTGCTTTCCTTAGCCTGCTTGGTCTTCCAGCTTTCGCTGCCCAGGTCGGCGATTATCGGCATCTGCATGGTGGTATCGCCAAACATAACGCCGATCTGCTTGGTCCTCTCCATGATAGTAAAACTATATTCCATGCCATAGCCCAGCGCTGAGCTCAGCGGGTCGATGACAATCCGGTCCGGCGGGACAGTTTTCAGCAGCTTTACATTAAGCTCTTTCTCCAGGTTGATATCGATTGGTGTTTGAGCAATTATATTATGACCGTGTTCCAGGGCAGCTTTGCTAATCGGCTCATAGTTTTCCTTGGCCAACGGCCCCAGCAGTAATTTCTCACCGGCGCAGGCTTCGGCTACTTTGGTCAATACTTCGATGTCTTTGGTTTCGTCTCCCGAACCGTAGACGATAACCGGCGCATTAACCGCGGCTACCACTTTTTTTACCACCTCTGCAGCACTATCCGCTGAGCTATTAGCTCCCGAAGGATCGGTGCTCGCAAGGCGCAGGCAGATCAAATCAGCGCCAAAACCTACCGCTTTTTTTGCCCAGGCAACGGGATCAGAAAGCACATCCTTATAAGGTTCAATAACCCACTCCGCCCAGCCGGCAGGTGCAGTATCATATACTTCGAGGGCGGTACGGGGACGATTTTCAATCTTGCCCTCAAATAAATGGAGGGGGAGAACATTCTCCCCTCCGATTTTTATAGCTTTATCTCCCTTTCCGATGACGACCTCGACCACTTTTCCGGTATATGTTTCTACAGGTGCTTTATATTCCATAGCTCACTCCTCCAAAAGTTATCACAGTAAAATTTAACTTTCCAGCCAGGCATGGGAATAGAGGGTTTCTCCCATGAGCACCCTGGCAGTTTTAACATAATCCTGCTCCGTTTTTGATAAGAGACTTACTATCTATAGCTTCTCCATCCATCACCTTATAAATCAAACCGGTGATGTTCGGCAGTTTACCGCTGTTTAATTGAACAAGGTCTTTATCCAGGACATCGGCAATTGCCGAATATAATCCTTTTCTGCCCAGCATCATCATATAGGTACGGTTGAGTATACCTCTTAGTTCATCAGGGGTGCCATTGGATACATTGGATAGTCCAACTGTGGATTTAACGCCCGGCAGCAGGTCCCGCAGTATGCCGATGAATTCTATAGCTTCCGCTTACCTGCTTTTGGTCGGCGCTGATCGGCAAAATAATGGGATCGACCCAGATATCTTCGTTGGGGATGCCCAGCTCGTTAGCATAGGCAACCGTGTCCATAATGCTTTCAGACCGGGAATCGATATCAGGGGGACATCCCTGGTCGGTTATTACCGAGATAACAACATCGGTATTATATTTCTTGGCAAGGGCAGCATTTTTTCCTTGCTGACGGCTTTTCCTGAGGCAGAGTTAAGCAGGGGTCGCTTCTTGCAGGTTTTCAATCCCGCTGCCATAGCCACGGAATTCAGCGTATCTACGGATAATGGCAAGTCAACTACTTCCTGAATAGTGTCCACCAGCCACTGGGTCATTTCCTCAGGGTCTTTGCGGGCAGGGCCGAGGTTGATATCGATATAGTCAGCCCCAGCATCAGCCTGGGCGCGGGCAAGTTCCTGGATAAGCTTCTTATCACGATTCTTAACCGCTTCATTTATCTGGGCAGAGATGATATGAATGCTTTCACCGATTAAAACCACCATGCTCTTCTCCTATTAACCAAAATCGCCAATATCTCAAAACCTTTATTAATATATCATCTATAAATAAATTGTCAAGTGGTCGTAGAACGTGCCAACCTCAGGACTTTCTTACAACGTATGTTTTTCCGGTGCCCAGCATCCCTATAAGAATAATTCCTGAATCACCAGGGGATGAGAAGGATAGGATTGAACGGGCTATCTGGGACGACAATCATTTTTGACCAGAGATGAAACCAATGGAAATTTCACCAGTACACTATTACCATCTGATGTGAGCTTTAGCTGCGGAGCATATTTCCGAAACATGTCCAGCATTACAGCATTTTCGTTCAACAATTCTGCTATAAATGTTGTTATTCCCCGTTCCAGAGCGATGGCAGCCAGCAAATTCAGTAAATAAGTCCCAATGCCTTTTTTCTGCTCTTTATCCTCGACTACAAATGACACCTCGGCTTTATCCGGGTCGGGCAGACGGTCATAGCGGCCTACTCCAACAATATCAAGCTGTCCGTTTCGGACCTTTTCAGCGACCAATGCAAATCTCTCGTTGTAATCTACATTACAGGTATGCTCCAGCTCATCACCAGGAACTTCGGATTTAGCGTAGTGAAAACGTAGAAACCTGGTGTCCGGGCTCATGCGGTAGAATGATACCCGCATGGCATCTTTATCTACAGGACAAATCGGTCTGATTACAGCCTGGCTTCCATCAAGTAAGACAACCACCTGCCTGAAATCTGGAGGAGAAACCACCCGCCTGTCACCAGTCATCGGAATATAATATTCTAAACATTAACAAAAGTAAAAGGGAGTGGGAAAATAGTTAAGATGATAAAAATTACCTGGAAGATTTTTTCAGCATTCTCAGTAAGTGTATAATACTCTATACTTTACTTTTTGCAAGTGCAACATCGGGATTTTTTTAGCATTTTATTATTGACAACGGTGTTAATATAGGAATCACGCATATATTTTTTAGGAGGTAACAGGCATGCTGAAAATAATGGTCGAGTGGCGGGCTAAGCCGGGCAAGGAGCAGGCGCTTGAAGGTATGGTCAGAGACCTCAGGACCAAGGCGATGCAACAACCCGGTTATATATCGGGTGAGACCTTAGTCAAAGTTGATGATCCATCTACTTATATGGTGGTAAGCCAATGGACAAGGCTGCAAGCCTGGAAAAGCTGGGAACACAGCCAGGCGCGCCAGGAGATAGTACAGCTCATTGCTCCTAACGTTTCCGAAGAGTCCTGCATACAAGCATATAACTATGTTTTTGAAGAGGAATGATACGACTATCCGGTAAATAGCCTCCATGTTGGAAACCGCCAGATTTTCCTGGGATTATGCTATGGCAAGGGGTAAAAAGACAGTCTAAAAGTCAGGATTGGCCGTAAAGTTCGCGCAGCTTATTTTTCAGCATCTTGCCAATTGCGCTCCGTGGCAATGAGTCAACAAAAACAACAGACCTGGGGACGCTTGAAACTCGCCAGCTTGGCGCGACAGTGTTCCATAATCTCTTCGGCAGTGGCGGTTTCCCCTTTTTTAAGCACTACTATCGCTTTGGGTACCTGTCCCCATTCCGGATCAGGCACACCGATAACAGCCACCTCTTCCACCTTGGAAAGTGAATAAATAGCATTTTCTACTTCCTCTGAAGAGATCAGTTCACCAGCCCTTTTAATCATATCGTCACCACGCCCACCCAGAAATATATACCCATCCTCATCCTTCCAGCCTTTATCATTTGTGATCAGCCATCCATCAGCAGTAAATGCTTTCTTGGTCTTTTGCTCATCCTGCCAGTACCCGGTCATAATCCGGGGGCCTTTGGCTACAATATCACCTGTCTGGTTCGGTGGTAATTCTTTTCCCTTTTCATCAAGTATTCTTACCTCTACATCGGATAAAGGTTTGCCGATAGACGAGGCCAGCCTCTTTAACTTCTTCTGTTTTTCTTCTTCTGTCCCGGTAATAATATGGTCTTCCGGACCCAGCGTTGTTATTGTAGAGGCGGTTTCTGTTTGCCCAAAAGCATTAATGAATCTTGCCCAGGGTAGGACTTTAATAGCTTTGGAGATAACTTCAAAAGGCATGGGAGATGCACCATAGGTTATTACTTGCAGGCTGCTTAAGTCATATTTTGCAAAATCGGGATTATCTATGATCATCTTGAGCATTGTGGGCACAAGCATAGCACGGGTGGCTTTTTCCTGTTGCACGGTTTTCATCCATTCATTGACTTCGAATTGCCTCATGAGCACTACTGTCCGGCCACCGTATATGGCAGCCATCATTGCCTGGATGCCGGCCACATGATATAAAGGCACGGTAAGGAGATTCCTTTCCTCCAGGTCAGGACTGGCGGGAGTAACATTTTCCAGGGCATAGCTCACAAACCCGCTGTGTCTTAGAGGTACACCCTTGGGCCGTCCTGTAGTCCCAGCAGTATACATCAGTATAGTAATATCATCGTCTCCGATGTCTGTCATTACTTCATCATCAGGCGATGAAGCGATTAAATCATCGTAAAAAGGCATATCGGCCACTTTACTATCTAGAGAAATACAGTGTTTGATAGTAGGCAAACCAGGCAGAATAGTACGAATCATATCCAGGTATCTTTTACCTGCCACTACGACTTTGGCGCCGGCATTGCTCAGCATATAGCTAAACTCATCCTCTTTAGCCCTGAAATTAAGAGGAACAAATATGACACCGAGCCTGGCAGCCGCGAAATATGTTTCAATAACTTCGGGACAGTTCACCTGCACTATTGCAATAAGGTCACCTTTTTTGACCCCAAGTTTGACTAAGGCGTTGCTTAGCTTATTCACGCGCTGGCTTATCTGAGAATAGGTAAACCGCTTACCCTCAAAAACAATCGCATCCCGGTCGGGACAGATGGCAGTAGCTATGCTTAAAAAATCCGTCGTATTCATTCCATACCCCCTAATTTGATGGCTATAATTTTGGTTGTTTTTCTACAGACGTATAATGTATCAGGGACTCAAGTCTATGTCAATACAAATTCTTAATTCCCCGTAAATATCCTCTATTTTATCTACCTTCTTTACTATATTAGTCAGTGGTTTCATTCTAATGCCCAGTGCGGGCGACGAGACCTTCTATTCCTCTGCCTTCAGAGGAGAGGAGTATGATAAGCGAACACGTGGCCTGTCATTCTGAGTAAAGTCGAAGTGGAGAGATGAAGTTGAGGGTGATACCGCTTACAAAATAATAAGGGGGGGAGCGAAAGCTGCCCCCTTATTAACTTCACTATTG
>CAWAQY010000010.1:0-109868 GCA_963784375.1 uncultured Chloroflexia bacterium
ATACCAATCAGCCCCAGCGAATTCGGATCAGAAATTTGTTCTTTAGTAATTCCCTTACCATTATCTTTAATTGTTGACGTAATGCCCCTGCTTTTCAACTCAAGCTTCGCTTTGACCCTTGTTGCATGACATGGCGAACAATGTTAGTAAGTGACCCTGAAAGATGCGGAAAATGGCAGTGGCTTGTTCTCGATCCAAAACAACATCCCTGGGATTCGAGATAAATTCACACTTAATTTCAGTCGTTTTTTCGAATTCTCCTGCCTTCCATTCCAGTGCAGGGGCAAGACCGAGGTCATCTAATAATCCCGGCCTCAGCTCTGCGGAAATTCGTTTCACCTTTTCAATAGTCTGGCAAACCAGCTCATCAATTGATTCAATTTTTTTAAGTTGAATGTCTTGTTTATCGAGAAGTCTTTTACTTAACCAGGCTAAATCAATCCTTATTATTGTCAAAATCTGGCCCAGTTCGTCATGAATCTCACGAGCCATATTCGTCCTTTCCTCTTTCCCGTATCAACTCCAGATGAGCTGATAGCTTATGCAGCCGTTCGTTTGCGGCGGTCAGCTGCTCTTCAACCTGTTTGCGGGTAGTAACGTGCCGAAACCAGTGGAAGTAGATCTTTTTACCATCTTCAGTCAACCCCTTGGTCGGATAAACTACCGAACGTATCCATCGCCCAGATACCCGATCTACTGCCTCCCTCTCAACGGCTTGATCTTTCTCTACTGCTTCTTCGAGGGGGCAGCATACCACGGTTCTTGAAGCCCATGTATCGCCTCAGGGCAATACTTGCCAATAATGTTACTGGGGTCAAGCCCCAATTGCTTTTGAACTGCATTGTTGGCCTGTAGAATACGGTGGTCCGCGCTTACAAGCATTACATAGAAAGGGAGGGCGTCCAACAGGTCTGAGATACTCAGCCCGATGTTTTTGTCTTTATCATTCACATCCTTGCGACCGGGTTGAAACTTCTGAGATTTCGTCACCGGCTTGCAAACACGTTGGGTTTTCTTATGTACTCGTTTCACCGCTTTACTTTTTATCCTGTTCATTCAAATCGCAGACTCTCTTTATAACGGGCTCCGAATTGGAGTTGCTCGCCACAGATTAACTCATTTTCCCAAAAATACCCGCTAGAACCGCCACTTAGTAAATATAACATAAATCCTGCAAGTATAGAGATATCAAAACGGATAAATTGCGCCTCCAGAGCTATCTTAAATATAGTTGTCAAACGCCGGAAGGCTGGTGAGAATTATTATCCCGGGAAAGCAATGGTTTTCCCTGCTATCTGTTACTGGATTCTCACCTGCAAACAACCTAATCACTATTTGTAATCAGAATACGATTAGCATATAATTAAATACCGGTTTCAGTTCAGGTTATCATTGCATTTTGTAAATTACTTCACGTTGACACAAGCCGCAGGTGACCCCGACTCCAAATCCACTATATCAAAGAGTCAGGATACAACATCACAATGGTAGTTGATTGAGCTCCAGAGGTAGTTACTAAGTCAATTAGTAGATACTAACCAGAACTACCAGACTGTGATGCCACAGGTAACAATCTGTAAGAGATTAAAATATAGTATGTATAGTGAAAAATTGTCCCCTGGCAAAGAAAAGCCAGTCAAAAGGAAAGAGATGGGATACCGGCTTTTTTCGAAAGCCAGTGGTATCAGGGTGAATGGTAAAGTCATGCTGCCTGCTCACGCCAGTGCATCTAATCCCGTCCCTGGTGCGGTTCTTTGCCATGGTTTCGGAGCAGATCAGGACGTCATGGAATCCAGTGCTTTGCTCCTGGTTAATAAGGGAATAGCGACTATCACCTTTGATTTGCGCGGTCACGGCTTTAGCGGTGGTTGGCTCGACGGTAACTATTGCGACGATGTCGTTAATGCCTGGAAGATGCTTACCAGCTTATCTGAAGTCGATAATTCAAGGATCGCTCTTATCGGACACAGCCTTGGTGCCCTTTCGTCTATATTAGCGGCAAAAACCGTGAAGCCAAAAGCGATAGTTGCATTATCATGTCCCTATGAAATAAAGGGGACAATTCTCAACGATTTTTCTCATAAGGCTTTCCCTCTGGCGATGTGGTCGATTGCTTTTATCTGGAAATTAACCAATTTATTTAGCGGTATAAAGGTAAAAGTAAATTGGAAAAAGTTTCTTGAATCATTGTCTCAAATGAATCTATCCTCGACCCTCGCCCAGCTTGACCAATGTGACAAGCTCTTTGTTTTCAGTGCAGGCGACAGGATCACCCCGTTTAAGAAGTTTGCCCACATTTACGAGAAAGCGCCCAGGCCAAAACAAAAAATGTTGACTCGAGGTTCGCATGCAACTCCGATCGAAGCCGAGATTCTCCGCTTCGAATGGGTCGGCTGGCTTGTCAAAGTTTTAACTCATCCTCAGCAGTAGTAACAGCCATGCATCATCCTTGGTACAATTGACCTGAAAAGCACATCCATTACATTCTTTTTGATCGCCCCCAGTCAGGTTTCAACGATTATTAACTCGGTTTCCCGCTAAAGAAGCAACCTTGTGTAGGGTTTGTTTTTTGTTTACTGCGTCTTCTGAAAGTGATAGCCTATAGAAAAGAGGAAATTAAATAGAAAGAGAGATGAAAGGCTTGGATGATAATTAGCGCATGATGACTCAGTTTCATAGAAAAGGAAAGGGAATTCTGGAGCAGATTGCCCGCCGTGCAATGAAACAACATGGGTTTCTACCCGATTTCCCTCAAGCAGTACTTGATGAATTGGAAAGGATTCGCAATGTAAATCCGGGAGTAACAGTTCCCGGTAAAGATTTGCGTCATCTTTCCTGGGCATCAATCGATAATGATGATTCCCTGGACCTTGACCAGCTCACGGTTGCCGAAGTCACGACGGATAACAATATAAAGATTCTGGTAGCTGTTGCGGATGTAGACGGCCTGGTAAAAAAATCCTCAGCCATCGATCAGCATGCCCAACAGAACACGACCTCAATATACACAGCCGGCAAAACTTTTCACATGCTGCCCGATAAACTCTCCACTAATCTCACCTCTCTCAACTACCATGAAGACCGCCACGCTATAGTGATTGATATGGTAATTACCGATATGGGTGAAATACAAAGCTCGGATATCTATCCTGCTCTGGTCCGCAATCATGCGAAACTTGCCTACAACGGTGTCGCAGCCTGGTTGGAAGGAAAAATATCTTTGCCTGAGACTATAGCAGCTGTCCCGAATCTTGCTGATAATCTCCGCATTCAAGACCAAGTGGCACAGAAATTGAAAACCCGGCGACATGAGCGGGGAGCATTGGATTTGCAGACGCTGGAAACCAGGCCTATCTTTGACGGTGACGATATCCAGGATCTTAAGGCGGATGAGAAGAACCGTGCCAGGGAAATTATTGAAGACTTTATGATTGCAGCTAACGATATAACCGCACGTTTCCTCCGCGAGAGCAAAATCCCTTCTTTAAGACGTGTCGTCCGTACTCCCAGGCGGTGGGAAAGGATCGTGGAGATTGCCGCCCTTCACAATTTCCTACTTCCTCCGGAACCTGATTCGAAAGCCCTGGCACAATTCCTGACAGCTCAAAAAGCAGCAGACCCGCTTCGTTTTCCCGATCTTTCCCTCAGTATAATCAAACTTCTTGGCCCGGGTGAATATGTGGTCGAATTCCCCAATGAAGTATCGCAAGGGCACTTTGGCCTTGCAGTCAAAGATTACACACACTCAACTGCACCCAACCGCCGTTTTCCTGACCTGATTACCCAGCGAATCGTTAAAGCAGCCATTGGGAAATCGCCTATGCCTTACACCTCAGATGAGTTAACCTTTTTGGCCAGGCATTGCACAGAAAAGGAAGATGATGCCAATAAAGTGGAACGGCAGGTTGCCAAATCGGCCGCCGCCATGCTGCTCTCGTCAAGGATTGGGGATACGTTTGACGCAATCTGTACCGGTGCTGCCGATAAAGGAACGTGGGTACGTATTTTCCATCCCCCCATTGAGGGACGACTGCTTTACGGATTCGAGCGGGTCGACGTAGGCCACGAGCTAAAAGTGCAACTGATCCACACTGATGTGGAAAAAGGGTTTATAGATTTCAAAAGGATCAAAACAAATTATTGAAGATGGATAATTTATGGGTAAGAAGGAGATGGGTGGAGGAGATGAAATCGAAATGGTTGAATTAACCATATGTCAGGAAACTATATAGTTGAAACGATAAAAGAAAGGTTCAGGCAACATAGCGTCATTTTGTCCATACTGCACCTCCTGGAGAGGGTTGGTATCCAAATCACACCTTATTACATTCACGGCGAGCATCTATCAAATGACCTGGAATCCAGCATAGAACCTAGATTGAAGCCGGTTGCGAGCGGCATCCTCTCTGACTCCGAAATAAGGAGATTATACGCTCATCCTGAAATTCAGTCTCTTGATGCCGAAAGAGGTAGCTGGCAGGATGAAAATTGTGTGTGTTTTGCTTTGAAACATAATGAGGAAATAGTAGCTTACCTGTGGTGTAATTTACACTACTTTAATAGTAGTTTTTTAAAATTTCCTCTTCTGAAGAATGAGGCTTACCTTTTCCGGGCAAGAACCATGCACGCGTATCGTGGTATGAACTTGGCCCCTTTCCTGAGATATCAAATTTATAAGCATCTCATTGAGACGGGACACACTAAATTCTATAGCATTACGGAATATTTCAATGCTCCGGCAGCCAACCTCAAAAAGAAGTTGAAAGCAAGGCCGCTTAAATTATTTTTATATCTTGGATTCTTGAACAAATTTAAATGGAATATTATTTTGAAAGAGTTTCCCGAGTAAAGTATATTCACTACGTCCATAACACTTTTTACCCTGGCAATGTCTCGACCATGGTGCTACTTAAATGTAATCATAGCTGCGCTGGCAGCAGGCAAAGCGACCTGGCATGTTTTTCCATCTAATTTTATTTGTTCCACAACGCCCGGCACCCAGGTCCCATCTGATTTCACCGGGTTACCTGCTAAAGTAATCCCTTCCTTTGCGTTCAGCGACGGGGCAACCAGCCGAATTACATTTGCCTGGCTATATTGTTTACCAGCGTCTATAACCGCAGTAATGGCATAATCCGGGTCTTTGTTGATGACAAGGGCACGCAGTGTGCCGTTATCATCCAGGGCCGCATGGGCAGTAGTGTTCGTCGCAGCAACGACTTCCACCGGGACAATACGGCCCTGCGCAGCGAGGTGGAAGAGCAACAGCCCGTAATAAAGTGGTTGAGCAGAATAGTGGCCTCCATCCTCGCATATGGGCGTGTATCCGTGGCACTCAAATCCACCAAAGAAGTTCGCCCCAACAATACCGCGTTCCGCCAGATCGAATTGGTAGTCTGCTCCCCACAACGCAGCTGCAAAGACATCGCCAACGCCGTCCTTGCCCGGATAGGTAGAGTTCGTCTCATCAATACGCAATAAGATATTGTTCTTGCTCGCGACATCTGCGAAGCGTCCCGCTAATCCCGCAGTATCCTTCGTGGTCGTCGCACTTAGCAGGTTTTCAATACTCGCATACTTGAGATCAGTAGGATTGAGATTGTCTTTGGCATTGAGTGGATAGATGTGATTTGTGGAGAATACAAGATTGGCGGCTTCATCATTGATGAAATTCGTGAACCATTCAATGTTAGTAGCAGTGCCAGGACCTGCCAACGATATATTCGGCAGCCGGTTCCGGAGCGCAATCTCGTGAGCCTTAAATTCCTGGTGAAAGTCAGTATAACTGTAGTTAGGTTTGCGTATCCCGTTACGTGAATAGAGATCCGGTTCATTGCCCACCTGGAAAGCAATGATCGAGTCACCCCCCACCTTTGCTGCATAGGCAGCCTCGTCTGCAACCATCTCCGGGTCATTCGTTCCCAGGTTTAGACCAAAAATCACACGCCAGCCAATCTTATTAGCAAAAGCAAACATGCGATCAAGGTCGGACGGCGAGAGTACAGCGTTTACTTTGCGGAATGGTAAACTATACAGGAATCTATCAAACAATGTACGGGGCCAATACGTGTATTCCACCCCATTTGCTCCGAAAGATAGCACCCCCTTACCGAGATTATTGAGCAGATTGATAAACTCCGTATTGGCGACATCAAAACGCTTGCTGGCCAGCATAGGAGAGTCATAACTTAACCCTATAAAATCAGAGGGGATTATCCCCCTGGGATCCTCCGGGTGCAGCGTAATCTGAACAATAGCCGGCGTCATCACATTAGCTGGAGGACTTGGTGCAGCACCGGGCTGTTGCGTACAGGAAGTAGCAAACATGGCCCCGGCGCTGAAGAGAGCAATGATGCTAAACAGCGCCGATTTTATCATTGTTCTTCCCCGTCCCAGAATATTTTATAGACTTCAATTTTGGTATCAACCCTATAGTCTTCATTGCCAGCCATGTTCTTCAGATTTATGCCTTTGTCAGCCTCCGACCCAGACATTATAAGCTTTTATCTAAAGAACAATATATAACTATCGTTTTCTCGATTTCGCTTTTAATAGAACCAGAATAAAGCACAAAAAATAGTTATCACAGCCACACTGACTCCGTCCCTTTTAAGATGGTCTGCCTTCTAAGCAGCAGGTCGCGGGTTCGAATCCCTCCAGGGGGGACGCCATCGTAACAAGCCAAGCACTGTTAAGCAAAGCGCCTTTTCAATATTACGGCTATGACCACTATTATCCCGAATGCACAGAAAATAAAACCTATCAGAGGAACAGTGCTTGAGATATCTTCATTTCTAACCGTACCAGTGACAATAAAAGACGTTTTCTGGCCATTGATATCCACCAGGTAAGTCCCGGGTTCAGCTTTAACAACCGTAAACTCAACTGGAATAGCTTTGTTTGCCGGTACCATCAATTGCCTGGTGGACTCAACCTGACCGTTTATGCTGAGCTTTGCTGTATAATCTCCATCAGCTTCGCCCCTGTTGGCTACATTTGCAAATATTGTCACCGGTTGGCCGGCAATCACCTGGTTTGATTGAAGCTATTGGCGGTGATAACTTTTACGTCTGCAGATTTTGACCAGGTTGTCTGTGGTGGCATTGACCAGGTATTACCTCCATCGTCAAATGTCTTCTTTTTGGCAGCCTGGATTATGGTTATACTGCTGCTGATTAAATGGTCGCTGGGCAGCGGGCACCATGTTGGCTCAGTCGCATAAACAGGCGTTACAAACAAATCGGATAAAAGTGGGATATCAGATTGCTGGAAATTGTTAGGATAGCCGCCACACTCAACCTCACCGTATGGGGTAACAGTTATGGTTACCGTTCCGGGTGCATTGCAGCAAACATTCCAGCTGACTGTCGCTTCTGATGGGTACTTCCGGGAGGGCAGTTCAGACAAGCTATAACAGGTTTGGTAGCAGCCTCACTTGTCGAAGCACTTCCTGCAATGCTGATAGTAGCCCTGACATTGGCGACGCTGCAGATTATGCCAGCGTAAACAGGTTTGATAAATGAAAAGATTTCAGGTCCAATTGAGTTATCTATTGTGAAAGCTGGGCATGTAACTCTTATAGTAGTGTTGACCTGGAAACACTGCCCAACCTGCACGTTAGTGCCATTGTTAGGTGCGGTTATTGTGGCTGTTAAACGTAGGTAATTCAATATGGTCACCATCTCCGTTTATCCCCAATGCGGGTGAAGGTATTATAAAAGCTGGACCAACAATCAACAGGGTTAAAACAACCAATACCATGACAATGCGTAACAGAGTTCTTTTCAACATATTCATTTCCCCCCAATGAGACGTACATAGCTATCATATCAGTATTTTGGGGGTTACGCAATGATACAATTTTTAAGACAGAATCAGATTCGAAATTTAATTTAAGTTTTGCACAGGCTATCTTATATATATATGGAACGTAAATTATGATATTCTATGCCTGTGCGCGATTTGAATAATATTATGAATACAAATCTGAATGCTTGTTGTTCTTGAAACATGCGTACACTGGCTGTAAGATAGTGAAATTTGGCTGGTGCTACTGTTTTGGGGTTATTTAGTTATCTTACCGGTCTTGTAAAATTCAGCCCATATTTTCTGGTCATTGCAGAATCGCTTGGCGTCCTTATCGGTACGCCATTTGCTCTTATCAAATTCATCCATGTGCATTACATTATCCAGAGGGCGAGGTGTTCGTGGCGAAGCTCTTTTCTTAAGTGAATAACCTAGTGGTATGCAACATATAATATCTAACACTTTGGGTATCTTAAGAACTGATCTAATTTTGGCTTCGGTCTTACTCTCTCCAGTACCAGTCAGCCAGACCGTCCCTAACCCCAACGCGGTAGCTGCGAGAATTATATTACAGACGGCTGCTGTCACCGTTTCAATATAAATCCTTTGACTATTTTCCATATACATCTGCGCCATTTCTTCATTGGCAGTACTGCGTGGGTAGCAAGGAATAAACCGTGGGTCTCCACAGATAAAGATGAATGTAGAAACTTTTTCTAAGTAGTCTTTTAGGGGATAATTTTTGGAGTTATCAGCATGCTCACGGAGCATAAGGCTCTGTGCAATGAAAATATCAGTCACCTTGCGCCGCTTTTCCATATCTCTCACTACCACGAATTCCCAGGGTTGGGAATTATCTCCTGACGGTGCCCATCGGGCTGCATCTAATACTTTCTTGACAAGTTCCATCGGCACTACCTTATACTCATACTGGCGAATACTACAGCGCCGTTTTATGACAGACAGTAGGCTTTGTACTCCATACATAACCTCCTTCTTTAAACGACAATTAAACCGTTATAGAATAAATAATCGAAGTCAATCATGGATGCGATTAAACCATTGGAGCAAAACAGGTTAAACTGTGCTGGAAAAGCAATAAGGTTAAAGTCACCTGATCATTTCTAACCTAAAGGTTCAAGTCATACTTCAAGGATATATCGCCCTCGGTATTTCCCAGGCTATCTTATATATATAGAATGGGCAACAGGGCTTTTGTTAAGCATTTCAGATACACGGTTCCTGCCTTCTAGACAATAGGTTGCGGGTTAGAATCCCTCCAAGGACGCCTTCCCCATGTGAATTACGTCGGTTAACGAGTTAATCTTAGTTCTATCGGTTTTTCTCTCCGTCAGTCCAGCCTTCCTTAATCTTTTCGAAATCGTGTTCAGTATTATAAAGAGCGATGCCATACATCTCATGGCCAATATGAACTTGATAATCATCCATAAGAAGACGTTTCCAGGGGCGCCGGGTAAGCTGACTCGTCAAACGGCGCACAACCCTTGGTTTCTTCATAATTTCCTCTGCGATCTCCCATGCTCTTGGTAATAGTTTCTCGTTAGGTACAACTTCATTTACTACTCCCCAATCAAGACAGGCTTGAGCATCAACTCCTTTAGCCAGGTACATCATATGAGCTGCCCGCTTGACTCCACAAAGGGCCTGTAAACAAAGAAATTGACAATCACCAGGGACAAAGGCTGCACTGAAATGATCGTCTCTTAAAACAAAATCAGGAGTGCATAGAGTAACGTCACTAAGTAGTGCCATTTCCCAGTGAAGTCCCGGCCCATTTATAGCCGATATCGTTGGGATATCGATATCGAAGATGAAGTTCTCCACTATCTTGGTTGCATCATGATATTGAACGTTATATACCATATCTGGCGTATTCTTTGCTTCTATTTCTGCAAATGCTTCCATATCAAATTCCCCTATCCAGTAGGGGTCTGTGGCAGTAAGAATCAAGACTTCATTCTCAATATCATGGCCAATCGTTGTCCAGGCTTCCGCTAATGCCTGGTGTGCTTGAAAGCTCCACTTAAAGGGGCCTCCCTTGGTATGCAAACGCACCTGTAAAATTCCATTTTTACGCTCAAAGAAAAGATGCTCTTTGAATCGTTCCTGATACTCCTTTAGTTTTGGTAATTGGACAAAATTAGTTTGTGCCATTTCAAATCCCTCCTTTTTCTCTTTTTGCGGTTATTTAAGCTTGGGGATGAATATTCTCTAGTAAGAGAAACGCAGCTAAATCGATAATATCTTCTCATTAGATCTAGTATCTCCGTTATTCCAATGAGTACGATTTCTGGTTTTATATTACTATAGAGAAGTAATGAAGTGATAGCCGAAAAATTCTTAATCTTATGTAGGAAAAAGGATTGGTTTCTATTTTCTATATATTGCGAACGAGTTATAATGAAGAATCGGCGAACAGTTTATACCTTGTATGAGTTAATTTTCAAACTATAGGTAAAGGCGTAAATTGAATGGGATTGCCTGAGGATTTTTATGAAAAAATCTAATACCAAAAAAAATGAACAATCATCGCCATCATTAATGAATTATGAAGTTTTGAATACAATGGTACCCATGTCCCCTATTGGTGAATACGATAGTGAAATAATTAAAAATCAAGCGATATTTTTATATCAAATATTAGCAAAGGCTCCTTATCCCATATTGGTCATCAACCCTGATACCACAATTAAATTCGTTAATCCCGCGTTAGAAGAACTCACCGGTTACTCCGCGGAGGAACTAATCGGCATTAAGCCACCATATCCATGGTGGCATGGTGATGAGTTTGACAAGAAACTTAAAACGTTACTAAAAGATATGCGTCAGGGAGAGTCAAAAGTCGAACGCATTCTTAAGAAGAAAAATGGAGATACATTTTGGGCAGAGATTTCCGGTGCCCCGGCACAACTGGAAGGTAAATTTCAGTATTTTGTTTCGAACTGGGTAGATATTACCGCCCGCAAAATCGCAGAACAGCATCTTCAAAAGTTGAACGAAGAATTGCGCAATTTACATTCATATCTCAATCTCGCACGCGAAAGGGAAAGAGCACAGATCTCACGAGAAATACATGATGAACTAGGCCAGGCGTTGGCTGCCCTTCAGTTGGATGCTTGTTGGATTGAAAAAAAACTGGACAAAAAAAATAAGTCTCTTCACAAAGTTACCCAATCAATGTTGAAAATGATTGAATCAAGCATTGCAAAAGTTAGATGGATTTCAACCACACTCAGGCCTGTATGGCTGGATGAGCTTGGTTTAAATGAAACAATTAAATGGTTAACCGAAGAGTTTCAGGAGTTGACACAGATAAAATGTAACGTAACCGTTGAGTTAGAAAGCACAACGTTGGATTCTGATATAGCCACCGCTATTTTTCGAATATACCAGGAGGTATTAACCAATATTTTTCGCCATTCCGGTGCCACGAGAGTTGAGGCAAGCTTTAATGAAACTCCGCACTATATAGTAATGAAAATACATGATAATGGTAAAGGAATAACAAAGGAACAGGCATCGAGTCCGAGGGCTTTTGGTATTATTGGTATGCGTGAGCGAGCTAATTTCTATGGTGGGAAAATGGAGATAAACGGTAATAAAGATTCCGGAACAAGAGTAATGGTAAAGATGCCAAAATCCAGGTTGAATTAAACTACATTGGCGAATGGCAAACGATAAGATTGCATATTTGGTTTGATGTTGACTTGAAAAGTGGAGAAAATAGATGCTTAAGATACTTGTAGCCGATGATCATCCAATTGTACGTCAAGGCCTTATGAGAATTATAGAAGACACCCATGATATGGTGGTAGAAGATGAAGTTGATAATGGAACCGATGCAGTTAACAAAGTACAGAAAAAAGATTACGATTTGGTTCTCCTGGATATCACCATGCCCGCAAAAAATGGCCTTGAAATCATTAAAGAAATCAAAAGGGTAAAGCCTAAATTACCGATTTTAATACTGACAATGCATCCTGAAAAAAACTATGGCTTAAGAGCCTTACAAGCGGGAGCAGATGGATATTTGACTAAAGAGAGAGCTCCATTCGAGTTAACTGAAGCGATCCATAAAGTGGCAGGAGGAGGCAAATATATCAGCGCATCGCTTGCTGAAATAATAGTTACAGAACAGCAACGGAGCAATGGCAAGTTGCTTGCATGAAACTCTTTCAAATCGAGAGTATTCAATCATGCTTATGATTGCAGAAGGTAAGTCGTCAAAAAAAATATCAGAAGAATTATGTCTCAGTATTAAGACTTTCCACGGCTACCGCGCACGCATTATGCGGAAGATGGGCTTAACCAATAATTCCGAAATAACCAAATATGTCCTTCAAAATGCTCTGCTTGATTAAGTTATATTTAATAAGAAAGGTCTCTCAAATTATTGAGAGACCTTTCTGTCATTATTTTATGGCTGCAATGTACGTACGGTGTGAGAATCTATTTCGCTACTTTAATCACTCCTAAATAGACATCTGTTACTGTTTTTGCGTGCAGTTTTTTCGTTTTATAGCCTTTAGCTTCTATTTTTATTTCATATTCAGCACTATCAGGCTAAGTCTTCAAACTCAAAGTCACCAAAATTATTAGTCTTAGTCTTTTTGTCTAAACCCTTGCCGCTGAGAGTAATTGCAGCACCACCGGCACACTGGTCGGTATCTTCATATGCCACAGTTCCGGCAACAAACTTTTTAGGTATGCCTATATAAGAAACGTTTTCTTTTAGCCCGTATTCGGGATGTAATACCTCGGTAACTCCTGATGCGATGCGTTTAGCGGCTTCACTTTTGGGATCGTCAAGGTCACCAAACACCAATGCATTAGTGGGACATAACTCTACGCAGCGGGGAACTTTCCAACCCTCATCTAGAAGGTGCGCACATAATGTACATTTTTGGGGTAAGTTTTTCTCTTCGTTCCAGTAAATGACGCGATAAGGACATGAAGAGACTATCTGTTTTTGCCCTTTCGCTTTTACGGGATCTATGATAACTATTCCATCAGGACGTCGATATACTGCGCCGTCTTGAGATGATTTTACACAAGTAGCCTCTTTACAATGCTGGCAGGGTAATGGAGTAAACGCTACCTTTACTTTGGGATACTGCCCTCTTTCCTTCTCAGTTACTTTAAGCCAAAAATGGCCCGTGATCGGTTGTGCTGCGGAATAACCGGGGTAATCATGTCCGCAGTGTTCGTCCTTACAAGCAAGCTGGCAATTGTAGCAACCGCTGCATCTGTTTATATCTATTACCATTCCATATCTAGCCATTTTTACTTTTATACCTCCCACTTGCTTATTTCAATTAAGCATGAGTTATTTGCCATTCCCGGGGCATTCTTGGATACCATTCGTGATGGGGTCAATAAATTGGTAACACCCCCTTTATCAATGCTTCCCGGTTTACCTGGCTCCAACGGATCATATTTAGCGCCGGCCTGGTATGAGTGGGCAAATCCCGGCCTCACTCTTTCGGTAATCTGAGCAACTGCCAGAACTGCACCACGGTCGTTATACATTTTTACAAGGTCGCCATGCCTGATACCCCGAGGCTCAGCATCGGTTTTATGCATACGTACCGTCCAATATGCATATCCATCCTTGATTATACGGTGAACAGGAATTTCATCAAGCCATGGTGACTTATTATCATGTTGGGTATGATAGGAAAATCTCACATGGCCGGTTATCAACTGAAGTGGATATTTCTTTGCGAGCTCGGAATCGTAGCCTTCCCAACTCGGGATATAGCGGGCCATCGGAGGCCGTTCCTTATCATCGGGAAAATGTTTTAGCAAGCTCTGCGAAACAAACTCTATTTTGCCGCTGTAGGTACCCATTTTATCAGCCTTATCAGTACCGATTAATGGATTTGCCGGATCGGGAGTATCACATTTACGGTTCTCATAATACCACCGATTGGAAACGGTGCGTTTATAGTTACCCTGAGGTGCAGGTACCACGTAATAGCCTTTTTTCTTAAAATCCTCGTAGGTAACATATTTGGGAAGTGAAGAGATAGCAAATATCTTCTTGATCCAGTCTTCCACAGAATTCCCTTCTGTATATTCATCGTAAAATCCCAGGCGTTTGGCAAGTTCACAATAAATATCGTAGTCGGGTTTGGATTCCCAGAGAGGTTCAATACATTTCTTCTGGTAAATCATGACCCTGTGGCTGCATCCGGTATTATTTGCTCCATAACCACCAGGTGACGCCCATTCCGATATGTCACTTTGTTCGAAATTGGTGCTCGCTGGCAATATAATGTCCGCAAATCGTGTTTCACTCTGCCAGTGACAATCTTGATTGACCACAAATTCCAATTTGGGACTTTGATACATTTTGACGAATCTGTTGGTATCGGTCATAGTAGATATATAGGAACCACCATGACGATAAAGCATTTTAATTTCTGAGCCGCCAGGAATAGGTATCGTATTTTGAGTGAATTGCTGCTCAAGAGAAGTTCCGCAAAAACCTTCACCTATCCAGCTAACCGGTGGATTCATGATGGTTTCAGGAAGAAGCAGCCTGTAAACCTTCTGTTTTGTTTTATTAACTGCACCTTTCTTGGCTACAAGGGAGAAGGCATCCCAGCCACCGGATGAATATCCGGGCATCTGGAATGACCAATCTATAGGAGCACCCATCGCAGCACCGCCCCATACATTGACTCCTTTTTTACCAATCCCCTGCATCGTAATGAGATATACCATGAGCCTGGCCCATTCGGTAGCATAAGCTCCTCGGCAGGCTCCTGCAGTCCCACACATAGCTCCGCAAGCTAGCATTGTGGGATTTGCTGCCCATTCCTTAGCCAAAGCCGTGATATCCCTCGCAGGAATATCACAGATCTTTGCTGCCCATTCGGGAGTGCGCGGGATACCATCTTCTTCTCCGAGTATATGTTTCTTGAATTCTTCAAATCCCAACGTTTTGTTTTCTACAAATGATTTATCGTACGTTCCCTCTTTTATCCATACATAGGCAATCGCTTCTGCCATAGCAGCGTCGGTACCCGGACGCGGTGCCAGCCATTTGTCACCCACTGTGGCAGCACTAAAGTTGCACCAGGGATCGATAAATACCGACTTTATTCCCAGTTCCTTCAACCAATAACGCCATATCACTGAGTCCTGCCCACAGTATCCACCAGCACTGGTATTGGGATCAACAGACCAGAAAATGATCTGTTTTGTATATTTGATAGCTTCTTCAAGCATATCAAAATTATCGCAATGCCCTAGTTTCCAGTACCATCCCCAGGCATGTGTTGCTCCCCAATGCCATCCTTCCCAGCTATCAGGATTATCGCAAAGGAAAGAAAACCCGAGCATTTGGAAGAATCTGCCAAACGGGCCCATCTTATAAAATAATAATCCCCAGTTGTGATGAGATCCTGTGCTTCCCGTAATCGCAGCAGGACCATATTTATCTTTTACTCTCTTGATCTCACTGGTTACTATATCAAGCGCTTCTTCCCAGCTGATCCTCTCGTACCCTGATTTTCCTCGATTTTCGGGGTTTCTTTTTCCGTTAGGGTCAAAATCGACTCTTTTATAGGGATATTTGATTCTATTTTCTGAATAAATCCTCATTCTTTCCGGAACTATATAAGGATTTAATGTGGTCATACGCGGCGGGGAGTATTTTTTGCCCTGCGCTTCAATTGTCCAGGAAGGCGCATCTGTCTCATCAAAAACTATAGGACGAATTCTGGTAATTACTCCATCTTTAACATGAACTTTGACAGCTCCGCCAACGGTGCATTGTGTTAAAACTTGCTCTGCCATTTTTCCTCCTGCTTTCGATTTTAGTTGTGTGAATATTATACGCCTACCGGAATTAGTATCAAATCAAAATAGTACTTGAGAGTACTCTTTACCTATACTCAATTAATTTAAATCTAGCTTATCTCGAGGAGATAATCTAGAGAAGAATACTATACTATAGGCGCCATAAGTAAAAAAGAGGAAAAATGCTGGATTTTTTGTAAGAAATATTCTTCATCTAGCCCCTCTATTTATTAATATCCCCAAGACGCTCTGTTTACAATATCAGTCTATTTCAGGATATAATTGCATTAGGCTGTATACTTATGTAAAGCTAAAATGTCCAACGTGTTGCTCATTGCAAGCCCCTCCTTATTCTGCTATATTTAGTTTCGGCAATAATTCAATGGTTCCTGCCTTTGAAACAGGAAAAACTGCGGTAATAGTTAGAATGAAATAATATGGCAATGAAGACTGAAACATATCAAGCAGATGTCCTTTGTGTTGGTGGCGGTATAGCTGGACTGATGGCGGCCATTAGGGCGAGTGAACTTGGAGCTAAGGTAATTGTTGTTGATAAAGGAAATACTGCCCGGAGTGGTGAGGCTCGTGCTGGAAACGATCATTTCTGGTGTTATATCCCTGAGGTGCACGGTTCAGATATAGATGCATTTATTCAGGAGTGCTTACTCTCTCAATTAGGCCAGTTCGTTTCAGGTTTGGGTCACAACGTTATAAAAGTGTTGATGGAACATTCTTTTGATATCGTCAAGCTCTGGGATAGCTGGGGTATACCAATGAAATATAATGGGAAGTGGGAATTTGCGGGGCACTCTTTCCCGGGACGGTTACTCACACATTTAAAATACGCCGGACAAAACCAGAAACCGATCTTAACCAGACAAGCTATTAAAAAGAACGTCCAGATTATGAACGAATAATGGTTCATGAATTAATTGGGGATGGTAATAAGGTTATCGGTGCTCTGGGTATTGATACTCGAGAAGACCGCCGCGTAGAATTTCAGGCTAAGTCTGTTGTACTTGGCACAGGTGCAGTCGCAAGATTATTCCCAAATTTAACTCCCAGCCTTATCGGAAACCAGATTCGTCCCATAACTCTGAGCGGTGACGGAAGAGCCATGGCATATAGGGTAGGTGCAGAGGTTGCTGATTTAGAAACCCTGAATCGCCATATTGGACCTAAATATTTTTGCCGGGCAGGACAGGCAACCTGGATAGGAATATACCGAGATGCCACTGGTAATACATTGGGGAAATATATCGAAAAATTGGATCGAAAATACGGAGATATATTACCTGAAGTAGATAAACAGATTTTTGCCCGTCTCCTGGCTACAGGGAAAGGACCCTTCTATATGGACTGTACGGAAGCTTCAGTCGAAGACATCGAATATATGCGACACTGGCTGGTAAATGAAGGGAATTTGGGATTGGTCAAACACTTGGATGAAGAAGGCGTGGATTTAAGAAAAAATCCAGTAGAATTTCAAACTTATCCAATTAGAGGTGGAGGACGTATCAACTGTAATGAGAATGCAGAAACTTCAATAAAGGGATTGTTTGCAGCCGGTGAAGAGGCTTTTCCCACCATAACGAGTGCTGCAGTGTTTGGTTGGATCGCGGGTGAAAAAGCCGCTCATTATGCTAAAAAAGTTTCCTTTAGTGATTTTAATGGACGGCAAAAATTAATAGAAGAAGTGCAAGAGTTGGTTAATAACATCCAGTCGCGGAAGTTCGGACCTGATTGGAGAGATGCAAATGCTGCTTTACAAAATACCCTTTTCGATTACGCGGGTTTAGTGCGTTCCAAAACTATGCTTGAAGCTGGGCTTTTCCACTTGAGACGACTAAGGGAAAAAGCATATTCCAGCATGCGAGCGGGTAACCGCTGGGAACTGGTGCGCTGTCTTGAGGTATTAAATCTCTATGAGCTTGGTGAGTTAGTATTTTTAGGAGCCCTGGAAAGAAAAGAATCCAGAGGTCTTCATCAACGGACAGATTATACCTATACTGATCCATTGCTAAATAATCAAGTGCTTACTATGAAAAAAGTGGCTGGGCAGCCAGTATTGAAATGGAAAGATTTATCTCGAATTTAAGTTTTAACTGGAGGATATATGCCACCAGAAATAAATAGTGATAATTGTATTGCCTGCGGCAAATGTGTCGAGTTTTGCTCAGAAGACGTATTTTATGGTTCAGTGCAAGGAGAACAACCAGTCATTACCTATCCAGATGTCTGTTATCATTGTTATTCTTGTGTACTGGAATGTCCTGTAGAAAATGCAATCTGGATCAGAGTTCCAATGACGATGACAATTCCCTATAAGAAGTAGCAAATATACTGTATTTTAAGCATTTATACCTTGACAACTTGTTATATAATAGTTGTTCAACCTACGAATTCGCTCATCTTGTTAGGATGGGCTTTACTTTTCATCCAGGGTTATGTTAATTTTGGCTATAATAATCATCAATTCGCCAATGAAGGAGGTTTGTAATACGATAGTAAAGTAATTATGTGGTTTTTATTTATGGGATCTTAATTAATAAAGGAGGGTTCACTTTGAGAAAATTTATTCCACTTTTAGTCGCAATCGTTGTAATCGCTTCCGTAATGATCGCTGGTTGTGCTGCTCCTGCTCCAGCACCCGCTCCAAAAACTACCCCTGCGCCAGCTCCGGCACCTACTGCTGCACCAGTTGAATTTAAATTTAACATTGCAGCTCCTGGTAAAGCACAACTTTCCGTCTACGAACCGACTGAAAGGTTTGTAACGAATGTTGCTGACAAAACTAAAGGCCGGGTCAAGATTACTGTATTCTACAATTTCGGATTAGCCCCGGGACCTGAGACTTATTCCGCAACCGTAAAAGGTATCTGTGATCTTGGAGAGTCCAACACTGGCTACAGCCCTGGCCAATTTCCATGGACTGACGCCTTAATTCTGCCAACCGGTTATCCCAGCTCTGTAGTTCAAAGCAAGGTTATGATGGATTTTTATGACAAATATAAGCAAAAGGAATTCGATGAGGTAGTAGCGCTCGACTTCATAACTCCACCACCATTCTGGCTCGGAACTACCAACAAAGCCGTACGAACTTTTGAAGACATCAAAGGATTGCAAGCAAGAGTAACCAGCAAATCCGCTGCTGACCTGTTTACTTTATGGGGGCAGCTCCTCGAATAGTACCCATTACCGAGTCCTATGAGCTGCTCTCAAAGGGCGTGCTCGATGCTGTAATTGCAGGCCCGGAAGCATTCCCGGGATTCAAGTTTGACGAAGTTTGCAAGTACTTTCACCGACATAACTTGCGTCGCCATGGGCAATTGTTCCTATATGGGTGCCAACAAGCAGACATGGGCTAAATTATCAGCACCTGATCAACAACTAATGCGTGATCTGTCTAAGGAATACGGCCTTGATAGGGCAAAGACATGGGATTTCTATAACGATCAAGTAATCAATAAGTGGAAAACCATGCCTGGTAAAGAATCAATCACATTGCCTCTCGCTGAGCAAGCCAAATTCAAAGCGGCTGCCCAGATTGTCATTGACGATTGGATTAAATCAGCCACGGCGAAGGGAATTCCGGCTGCTGAATTAGTTAAATTTATAAATGAACGCGCAGACTATTGGAGCAAGCAAAAATAACTGAGTATGGCTCATGTTGCCAAAAGCTTTTCAATAGTTTGGAATTTAGCACAAATTAATAAAAGAATAGGAAACCATTTTTAAACTAAAGGGCATCTATAAACCATTGGTTTATAGATGCCCTTGCAAAGTGTTTTAATTCATTCCATTTTTAGTAATAATGCCCGATAAATTCGATAAATAACCAGTTATAACGAAAGGCGGTTCAATAGTTGTGGCAAACAAAGTCGAGCGATTTGAAAACTTCACTAAAAGGGCAAGTGCATGGCTGAACTGGATTACAATTTCAGCTTTTGTTCTCATGGCGATAGTAACAACCATTGATGTACTAGGTGCCAAGTTATTTCAAAAACCTTTCCTGATAGCCTTCGATCTTGTTTCACTACTCGGTTTGTTAGCTGTTGCCCCGGCGATAGCGTGGATACAAACGCTCAGAGGACACATTGAAGTTGAGATCGTGGTCAGCCACTTAAAACCACAGGCTCAATTAATAATCCAGAAGGTTATTACCTTTATGGGAATACTGCTTTTCATAGTTATGACCTGGCAGATGATAGATTATGCTTTAACTGTTCAACAAACCAATAGGGTAACAGGTATGGCTGAGATTCCATTTTACCCCTTTGCTTATTTTACAGCCCTTTGTTTTTTAATGGTTGCTGTCGTGCTTTCAGCTCAGTTTCTGAAGCTGGTTACCAGGGAGACAAGTAAATGAGTGCACCTATTTTCGGGCTTATAGGTCTTGTAATTATGGTTGCTCTTTTTCTTTTAAGAATGCCTATATCTTTCTCAATGCTTATTTCCGGAGTCATCGGCGTCGCACTTATGGTAAATCCGGTAGCCGGACTTGGTTTACTTGGTTTAGACTTTTTTTCACAAGCTTCTTCGTATGTCATCACGGTGATTCCAATGTTTGTTCTTGCCGGTTCTATTGCCTTTGAAGCAGGGATTGGCAACAGAATTCTTAAATTTGCTATGGCAATCGGAGGACGCTTACCCGGAAGTCTATGTATTGCCACGACAATTGCCTGTGCTGGCTTTGGAGCTATCTGTGGCTCAAGTGCTGCTACAGCTGCAGCTTTGGGGCGTGTGGCTTTGCCGGTAATGAAAGAGTACAACTACGATCTTTCCATGGCCTCAGGCAGCATTGCAGTAGGTGGTACGCTTGCGGTTATGATTCCCCCAAGTACCATCTTTATGGTATACGGCATATTGACCCAACAGTCAATCGGGAAATTGTTTATTGCGGGTATATTACCAGGAATATTGTTAACCGCCCTTCTCTGTATTACGGTAATGGTTATGTGCATACGGAATCCTATGCTTGCTCCGCTTGGGCCTAAAATGACTACGAAAGACAAAGTAGAAGGATTGACCGGCATTGCTGAGGTACTTGATCCTGTTTCTTCTGGTTATTGGAGGTTTATTTGCAGGATGGTTTTCACCTACGCAGGGAGGTGCTATTCTTGCAGTAGGCGTTGCTATTGTAGCAATCGTTCGTCGGAGTATCACCGGTACAAGGATTTATTGCCGCACTTAGAGATTCAACCAAAATCAGTGGAATGGTAATTTTTATTATGATTGCTGCCTTGATTTTCAGCAGGTTTATTAATCAAGCAAGAATACCGGTAGTGGTACAGGATGTTTTGCTTTCAATAGATAACAAGTGGTTGGTTTATATAGTCATAATGATAGTGTACATGATTGGCGGATGCTTTATGGACGGTATGGCCCTTATTACAATACTATTGCCCATCATATATCCAACAATCTTAGCTCTCGGATTCGATCCGATATGGTTTGGTGTGGTGCTTTGTGCTAATGGAGAATTAGGAATGATTACTCCTCCATTCGGGATCAATGTATTTGTTGTCCGGGGATTAGATAAAGATCTGACACTGGAAATGGTTTTCAAAGGCATTGCGCCGTTTGTTATCACTGACGTTGTATTCCTTATTATTTTGTCCGTATTTCCAGAGATATCATTGGTGTTACCAAGAATTATGACTTATTAAAATTGTCTTGTTTCATCAAATAAAAGTAAGTCATTTTCTTCAAGTTTATTATTGTCTGCACGGCTGATACAGGAAAATATACAACAAGGAGAAAATTCATGGCTGATAGAGATTTGAGATCATGGATTGCCAAGCTGGAAAAAGCAGGAGAGCTAAAGAGAATAAAAGCTAAAGTGGATTGGGACCAGGAAATTGGTGAAATAATTCGAAAAGTGTGTCACCAAAATGGCCCGGCGCTTTTATTTGAAAATATTAAAGGCCACGAACATACATTATCAACCAAATTATTTACTAACGGCTTGAGCACAAAATCAAGATATAACTATATGCTTGGCTTACCGAAAGATTCTTCTATTGCTGATATAGTTCAAACTATGAGAAAAAGGGTCAAGAAGCCGCTACCTGCCAAAAGAGTCAAAACCGGCCCGGTAAAAGAGAATATCATCAAAGGTAAGGATATTGACCTTTTCCAATTTCCCATTCCAAAATGGCATCCTCTTGACGCTGGACGTTATATCAATACTTATAACGGAGCAGTTACCAGAGATCCTGAGACAGGGCAACTTAATGTGGGTATTTACAGGGGTATGGCTATCACCAAGAACAAAATTACGGTTCTACTCGTTCCAATGAAAGACTGGGGAGTTAGCTATAAGAAATACCAAAAAATGAATAAACCAATGCCCGTTGCATTTGTCTATGGATGGGACCCTGCTTTACTTGTCGTGGCCGGTGTACCTTATACCGGGGATGAATATGAACTAATAGGAGCAATAAGGCAGCAGCCGGTAGAACTAGTAAAATGTGAAATGTCCGATATCGAAGTGCCTGCTTCTGCCGAAATTGTTATTGAAGGTACTATTTCTCCGGATCCGAATTCTTATGAAACTGAAGGACCTTTCGGGGAAGGATCAGGTTATTATGGTGACCCGGGTACACGACCTGTCGTAAAGGTTAACTGCATTACTTATCAGGAATGATCCCATATTCCGGGGCACGATGGTAGGATCAGAGGCTATGGATGAGCTCAAAATGTCCAGTGCTGTTTCAATGTCAGCCGCTATCTGGGATGTTCTGGATTCTCAGGAGATTCCCGGAATTATCGACGTTAATGCAGGACTTATTACAGTCGTCAAGATACACAAGACTTACCAGGGACAGGCAAGACAAATTGCCGCAGCTTTGTGGGGATCTAAATATGCAGGACAAATACAAAATGCTGTTATGGTAGTAGAAGAGGATGTCGACATATACAACAATATGTCATTAAAAGCTGCTTTTCATGACAAAGTTGATTTTTACCGGGATCTGGTCATTTATCCTTTGTATATGGGGTCACCGGTTGACCCAAGTATCCCCAAAGATAAACGGAACGAATTGAAATACGGGATAGGCGTCCAAAACAAACTTCTGATCGATGCCACAACTGACTGGGAAATTTATCCCATGAGACCAGAATGGGGAAATAGAAGGTATCCGATACGTTATGAACCGGCGCCAAAAACAACCAAGCTAGTCGAAAAAAGATGGAAGGAATACGGCATATAGCATAATTCATATTATATAAACAGGAGTGACATTGATGATAATAGACGTTTTTTCACATCTTTTGCCCCCTCACTATTTTGAAGCACTTCAGAAGAAAGCAAAAAAAGGAGCAGATTTCCGCCGGGAAAAAGGGAATCCTGCTAATATCAATATTGATATGCGGATGCGTGTGATGGATAGACATCCTGATGTGCTCCAAGTATTAACGATCTCCCAACCGGCGTTGGAAACAACTGTTTCTCCCGCCGATGCTGTTGAATTAGCGAAGGCAGGAAACGATGAACTTGCTGAAATATTATTAAAATATCCTGACAAATTTCTTACCGGTGTAGCTTGTTTACCCCTTAACGATATTGATGCCTCGCTTAAGGAAGCCGACCGTGCTATTACGGAACTAAAATTCCGTGGTGTACAAATCTACAGTACGATTAACGGTGAGACGCTGGATTCGCCGAAATTCAAGCCTCTCTATGAAAAAATGGCGAAATATGATCTTCCTATCTGGATTCATCCCTGTATGGGAAAGAGTGGAGATGAGTCCGTTTTTGGCTGGCCATTCGAAACATCTCACTCAATGTTGAGGCTCGTAGCCGGAGGAGTATTACAGGAATTTCCTAATCTCAAATTTATCACTCACCATTGTGGAGCTATGGTTTCGTTCTTCGAGCAGAGAATTAACTGGCTGTTTCCCCTGGAGTATAAAATGCCAAACCCGTTGGAGCAGTTTAAAAAATTTTATTGTGATACTGCGGTGTACGGGAGTACCTCGGCCTTAATGTGTGCTCAAGATTTCTTTGGCGTCGATCATATTCTTTACGGGACCGATTTTCCGCTGGGACCCCGATATGGACTTACTGTGCAAACTATAGATTCGATACATCGTATGAATATCCCAGAATGCGACAAAGCGAAGATCTTTTATCAGAACGCAGTGCGAATTTTGAGGACAGCGATTTAACTTATCATTTAATAACGTTAAAAAGATAAAATCCGATTGACACAATAAGAGGCTCTGGTTCGGGCTACGAATAATAAATCAGAGCAAACATTCTTTGTAGAGCAAGATCAATTATCCAATTTGCCCTACGAGTCTGGTTATCACGGATAGCTATCGCCATTATTTATCCTTCTTGATAGAGAGCAAAATAAAGGAGTCAATGGCCATTAAAAACAACAGCGAAATTAACCTGCATCAATCGCGGACTTTGTTCTATGGATATATCATAGTCATTGCTGGATTTATTATTACCTTCGTAGTCTACGCGGTGCAGTATGCTTTTGGCGTGTTTTTTAAGCCTATGATAAATGAGTTCGGGTGGACGAGAGCTCTGACCTCCGGAGCATTTTCACTATCATGGATTGTACAGGGCGTTATGGCTATTGTGATGGGTAGATTATGCGACAGCCTTGGACCTAGACTTGTGATAACAGTCTGTGGTTTTCTTATCGGAATTTCATATATATTTATGTCGCAAATCAATGACGTATGGCAATTTTATCTACTTTATGGCGTACTTGCCGGAGCTGGCATAAGTGGAATTGTAATTCCTCTTGGCTCGACGCTGGCAAGGTGGTTTATTAAAAGAAGAAACCTAATGACTGCCTTTGCTTTTGTTGGGGTCAGCGTAGGAGTTCTGGTAGGTTCGCCTATTTCAGAGATGCTTATTACTACCTACGATTGGCGTATGTCCTATCTGATTTTAGGTAGCGTTGTTTTTGTGGTAGTAATAATTGCTGCACAATTGCTCCGTCGAGACCCCTCTCAAAAAGGACAGGTTGCTTATGGCCATACAAAAACAGCAATCTATTCCTGAAAAAGAGGAAAAAAGCCTCACAATTAAAACTGCTGTTAGAGAGCAACAATTTTGGATTGCTTTCTTCGTATTTTTCTGCCTGGGATACATAAATTTTGCTGTTTTCGTTCATATAGTGCCTCATACTACCGATTTAGGTATTGATCCTGCTTCAGCTGCTGGAATTATGTCTATTATGGGGGGTAGCAGTGGTATGGGCGGCTTTTTATTTAGCATACTCGCAGATAAGATCGGCAACAAGAAGGTTTTTGTCATTGCCTTCAGTGTATTGTTTTTATCACTGGTATTTCTTCTTTTTGCCTCTGATTTGGCAAGGCTCCGGATATTTGCAGTACTATTCAGTTTTGCTCTCGGCGGATGTTGTATGACCCAATCACCCATGGTAGCCAGTATCTTTGGTTTACGTTCTCACGGACTCGTCTTTGGAGCATTGAATTTCGGTTTTGCCATTGGAGCCACATTAGGCTCGTTGTTCACCGGCTTTGTTTACGATAGTAACGGTACCTACCAGGTAGCCTTCATTGTAATTGTTGTATTGGCTTTCATCGGAGCTGTACTAACTTTTAGTTTGAAAACAACCCAATCTATAAATAGAGACTGATAGAGAGCTATTTCCGGGAAAATTCAGAGAATTCTACAAGCTTCGATAGGACAAAAGCAGCGCGTTTTGCATCTGCATAGGCCGGTATCTTATTTTGTGAGAGAAACAGAAATTCTGACGGAGCCAGTTCAGGTAAAGTAAAAATACTCACTACCAGAGGTTTCTTACAAAAGACCGACGCATCCAAAATACTTTGTGTGCAAGCTCTAATTGATGGAGTAATAACCAGTAACATGTCAACATTCTCATCACTGGCTAATATCTTAATTGTTTCACCATAAAGATTGGGATTAAGAAGGACTGCCACTCCAATATCGGTAGGATTCCCGACGGACGTACCCACGGCAGGAATTATTTGAGTCAATTTGTTAAGTGTCTCCTGAGACAATTTGGACAATTCCAGTCCCATCCTGACACAGTTATCTGAAGTTCCAACCCCTGTACCCCCTTGCCCCGATACAATTACCACCTTCCTCCCCTTTGGCAGATGTGAATGATAAAACGCTAAGGAGCAATCAACTATTTCTTCAAAACTGGTGACGCTTATGATCCCTGATTGTTTGAACATAGCATCCCATATCTGTTTTGAACCGGCTAGTGCTCCGGTATGAGCTAATGCAGCTTTAGCTCCTGATTCGGTTACCCCGCCTTTCCAAACAATTATAGGTTTATGCTGTGATATCTTTTTAGCCAATTCATAGAATCTTTTACCGTCCTTAATGCCTTCCAGATAGGCCACTATTACCTCAGTATCCTTATCCTGCCCTAAATATTCAAGAAAATCTACGGCATTGAGATCGCATTCATTTCCGCAACTTACAGCTTTGCTAAATCTTATCCCTTTGGCAGTAAGCAGACAGGTAAGATAATCTACGAAAGAACCGCTATGGGAAATCACTCCCAGTTTTCCCGTTTCCTTAGGCATCCCCATTGATAGCGCTTCAGGAAATGTCAACAACTTGGATGAAGGGCAATAGAAACCGAGTGCGTTGGGGCCGATTACCCTAATTCCATTCTCTCGAGCGATTCTAGCGATTTCCTGCTGGGTTTTTCTACCTTCCTCTCCTTTTTCTCCAAATCCAGCAGTGAATACAACAATACCGCTTGATACTTTTCCCACACATTCTTGCACTATTCTGAGCGTTTCGGCTGGTGGCGTCATTAATATAGCAAGGTCAACCGTTACCGGGATATCCCTTATACTTTTATATGCTTTTAATCCGAGCATTTCAGAATCCCTGGGATGAACCGGGTAAATAGCATCGAATCCCATTCGGAGAATACCTTCGAGAAACATGCGTCCAAAACTCTTTTCTTTGTTTGAAGCACCTATGATGCTGATTGATCTGGAATTGAATATACGATCAATTTGAGTAACAGTAGAGTCTGTTGGCATTTTGAATCCCCCTCATTTTATGCTTCAATTAGAATTACCAGGCAATTGAAAACTTATTATTTTACTATAATGAAGAAAAAGAGGCTACCAATCCAGAGTCCCTCGAGTATTTCTACGGTCAACTCTGAAAAACGTGTTTATTATCAGGTAATCATAAAATAAAGTAGAGGTTTTGTCGCTCAAACAAAACCTCTACAAATGATACCTGGTTATAAATTCACTAAAAACTATACGAAATTGATAAACTAATAATTGACTTTGTCAATTCCTTTTAGTCCGAGCATTTGTCTTGCTTCATCAGGAGTCGCTGGCTCAATACTCAAAGCTCTCGCCAAAACGATTGCCTTCTCGACCTGATCCGCATTACTTGTAGCCAACTTGCCGTAACCGGCATACAGATTGTCCTCCAGTCCAACTCTTACATGGCCGCCCAGAGCCAGACTAACTGCTGCCAGAGGTAACTGGTCTTTACCCACGGCTGCTACCGACCAACTGAATTCACCCAGTATGTTTTTAGCATGTTCATAAGCAAAAACCAACATGCCCGGCGTGGCAGGCATGCCGCTTAAAGCTCCCATGACAAATTGGACATGTATCGGTTTTTTCACATAACCCCGATCCAGCATAAATTTTACATTACTAATTTGACCCATATCCCATATTTCGAGCTCCGGCTTTGTACCATTTTCCATATCAAACTTACTGTATTCCCTCATTTGCTTGAAGGTATTTTCAAAAATAAACTCTTCCCTGTTAAGATGCTTGTGCTCCCAGTCAAACTTTAGTTTATCTTTTAAACGTTCATAAACATGTATCTGCGTACCACTTACTGAGCCGCAATTGAGGGTGGCGAGTTCAGGTTTAAATTCAGGGACAACGGCAATTCTTTCCTGATGATTTCCTGCGCCCCCCGTAGTAACACACACGACTACGTTGCATCTACTCTTGATGCTTGATAATATTTCTCTGAAAATCTTAAGGTCGGCAGTTGGCTCCCCTTGCGGTCCTTTGCGAGCATGAACATGCACGATAGCCGCCCCTGCTTCGTATGCTTTAACTGCGTCATCAGCGATCTGCTTTGGCGTTATAGGCAGATAGTCTGACATCGTTGGGACTGGAGCTGCTCCTGTAATTGCGGCAGTAATAATTACCTTACGTAAAAATTTATCTTCAGCCATTATCGAGTATTCCCTCCTGTGTTGTTTTTTTTGAAAAGTTTCAACAGTATACTATTATTTGTGTATAGCTACAAGCTGAGATTTATAGTCTCATGCCAAAAATAATACATCGCAAAATCAACCAGACTTAGAAATAAATGGTCACTACAAATATTTTGCTGATTATAGAGCTTATTATATCGATTGGATGATCGAATTTATTTCTTACTTTGCAAATTCAGATAGTACCTGGCAAAGTTTGCTGCCAGAGAAGGTATTAGTTCCTCACTTAAATATTCATATATATCCTGATTTCTTACTTTCCTGATTTTTTCAACTTCAGGCATCAGCATTTTGATTAATCTGGGAGTGATTTCCTTTTCCTTTTCTTCTTTGACGCATTGATCTCCAATATCAAACAGAGTTTGAATTTTATGTAAAGCACCTTGTATAACTTCCCTCGGTTTATCGCAAATGCCAAAATGTCCCAGATATAATTGAGAAAGCTGTAAATTACTTACCTTGCTCAATGATTCTCGAACTCTCAATATATCAGAGTCAAAAGGAGTAAAAATCCAAGAAGCTCCTGCATCTTTCAAATATAACCCTGCTAAATCATTTATAAAAAGACCTTTATTCTTTTCTTCATAAATTACTATTCCGCTTGGCTGATGACCCGGAGCAAAGATAATCTTCAAATATTCCCCATCCCCGAGATCAAATTGCTCACCATCTTTCAAGCTATAAATACGTGATTGGTCGACAGGGACCATATCGCCAAATCGCCTGGCCATTTTTTCAGAAAGAACTGCCTTCCGTTTCGCAGCATCGATTTCAGGATTTGTCAGAGGTAACTTGCCTATCGGATTTATGTAAACTTTCACTTTTGTATTTTCTTTTAATAGAGCACCTACATTACCGCTATGGTCCGGATGTTCGCAATGAGTGACAAATATATAGGATAAATCCTGTATTGAGAATCCATGTTTTTTAATTGCTTGACGCACAATTTCGAGTGATGGTGGTGTTCCTGTATCGATTAAAGCAAGTTCTTTTCCTTTAACAAGGTAGGCTGCATTGAAACGAGGAAACCCAAACATATGAGTATCAATCAAATAAATATTATTTAATTTCTCAACATATTTGTAGGTCATCACGTGACTCCTTTTCAGATAGTTGCTTCCAAAAACCTTTGGATCTACTTTGTTTAAATTCCCCGAAGTTTAGTGGTTGCTTCCTTTTCAATTTCAAGTGTCCTGGGATTTAAAACCACTTTGTAAATATCGTTCGCTGCCTTTAGCGACACAATCTCATTCTTTACATCTTTTCTGACCGACTCAGGATCGCGTTCCTCTGGTCTACCGACACCGGCTCCACCACCGCTCATTGCAACATATGTGTCCCCTTTCTTTAAAAATTGGATAACATGCGGGTGTGTTATCTCGGTTTTTTCGTTACCCCGCAAAATATGAGCTTTGTTTAAAGGAGTTGGAAAGCCACCCTGCTGACCGGGCCCTTGAGTATGGAATCCGTCATTAGGCCCCCCAATCGATTTACAGTCTCCACCTTCATTTATTCCTTCCCACCATATGCCAGGTGCGCCACGCCATTTACCTGCTCCATGAGAATCAGTACTGAACTCATATTTCTTTACCCTCCAGGGGAATCTGACCATTTCTTCTTCTGCATCTGTTTTGCTTACCACCCCTAAAGTTCCCATATCGCAGCAACACTGATATCCATCATATCCGTATACAGCACCAGCTCCACTCCCGGGGCAAAATGATATGTATGCATAAAGCTGACTAATTCTGGGGTCAATTCCAATAAACATCAGATGCAGCGGCCTGCCATAGGGCGTAATTGCATGCTGAGGTAGTGCCTGAGACAAAACCGATAGAACACATTCAACAACCATGGCACCGGCTATTGACGGTGCTGCTGCAGTGAGAGCTCCTGGTTTGGCATTCACCACTGTACCTTCACGCGCTATTACATGAAAAGGTTTCAAGCTCCCTTCATTATGATATGCCGCAAGTTCTTGGCTAAAAAAAAGGAAGCTTGTGGCAAGGGTAACACTCAATGTAACCGAATAAGGACAATTTATGAATCCTTTTTTCTGGTCTTCACTTTCGGAAAAATCAAAGGTGGCCTCACCCCCAGAAATTGTGAGCTTGCACTTGATTGTCACCGGAACATTAAGTTCAGCTCCATCGTCATCAGTTTTAGCTTCCGCATAATATACACCATCGGGCCATTTGGATATCTCGTTACGAACAGCCTTCTCTGTTCGATTGATCATTTCTTCAATACTGGAAAAAACCTTATCCTTTCCATATTTATTTAGTAACTCTATCATTCTCCGTTCAGCAACTCCGGTACTCCCAATCAGAGAGTGTACCTCTCTCTTCATCATTTCGGGTAAGCGATTATTGCTTAAAATAAAGTCAAACACATCCTCTCTCATTTTACCTTTTTCCACCAGTTTTAGTGGTGGAATGTTTAGACCCTCGGCTATAGAATCCGCAGCCAAGAAATATGCACCAGCCTGGGCACCGCCGTTATCCGGTACATGAGTTCCCATGCAGGTAAAAAATAGTAACTCTCCTTTGTAGAATATAGGTCTAATGAAGACCCAATCGGGTAAATGGACTGCACCAGCTTTAAAAGGATGGTTGGTGAGAAATACATCGCCAGGATCAATCTGACCTTGAAATATCTTTAAGACGGCTCGTATGGGAAATGCACTGGAAATTAACCGGCATGGAAATCCTTCGGGTATAGCTATGGCCCGTCCCCGAGCATCCCAAATTCCATAAGCCAGATCATGTAAGGTCGTTGCCAAAACGTTAGTGGCAGTCCTTTCCATAGTCTCCCGCATTTCCTTGCAGACCCGTTGTAAATAATGCCAGATTGTGGCAATCGTTATAGCATCAACCTTTGCCATTTTATTTCCTCCTCGTGATGATATAGTTGCCATAATCATCGATTTTACATTGAAAGTTTCCTGGAATTATAGCGGTAGTCGTTGGTACTTCAATAACAGCTGGTCCCTGGATTACATTTCCGGCTTTTAGCTTCTCGCTATCGTATACAGGCGTTTCTACATGTTTGTTGTCAAAGTAACAATATCTTTTCCTCTTTAGAGCTTTAGAGGCGTCCTCGCTAGCCTCAGCAATCTTTTTCACCTGCAATCGTTTTCCTGTAACCTTGGCTATTAGACGCAGATTGCGTAGTTCTACAGGTACCCATGGCAGGGAAAAGGTATATAGCTTTTCATGCTTTACGTGAAAATCTTTTGCAAGTTTCTCAATATCTTCATTTGTGACTTTGTTGGAGGGCATTTCTATTTCAACTTCATGATACTGACCTGAATAACGGATATCGGCTGACCTGCGTATCCATAAGTCCTCTCTCGAAGCATTAAATATCTTCAATTCCTGAAGAGCTTGATTTTCCATATCCTTGTAGAGCCTTGGAAATCTCCGCTGGTTCAGCGGATTTCAGAAGGCGAACATAGGATCGTACATAGTCCCTCCCTATGTCGAGAGTGAACATACTCCAGGCACAAAATGATGAGGAATAATTTGGAACAACAACTTTTTGAATCCCCAGTTGATCTGCCCAAAAAGCTCCGCACATCGCTCCACCACCTCCACATGCCAACAAGCTGAAATCCCTTACATCATGCCCCATTCTTGTGGAAATTCGGGCAATCTCATCAGCCATCGAGCAATTGACCGTAGTAAAAATGGCTTGAGCAGCCTCTTCAATCGATACATGCATGCCGTTTGCCAATTTTCTTGACAGCATCTTTCGCTAATTCAACACTGAGTTTAATTTTCCCTCCGCAAAAATAATCGTCGGGAATATATCCCAAAATTAAAGCAGCATCAGTAACAGTAGGCTCCTTGCCTCCTCTACCGTAGCATGCTGGTCCCGGGTCAGCAGCTGCACTTTGGGGGCCAACTTTTAAAAGCCCCAAAGAATTGAACCAGGCAATACTACCCCCTCCTGCTCCAATACTGCTCACATCTGCAACCTTAATTCCGATTCTCTCATCGCCATACCACATTCCTGCAATGAGAGCCACCTCACTATTTGCAGTAATCGCAGCGTCCAACGTGGTACCCCCCATATCTGCCGTTATGAAATTTGGCTCTCCGATAACCTGCCCTAAAAAGGCAGCGCCTGCTGGTGCCGCAGCAGGTCCTGAACCTACAAGGTATACAGGAGTCTTTTTAAGAGCTGGCACAGATTGCGCCATCTGATTTGCCTGCATGATGAGAAGCTGCCCTTTAAACCCTGCCTTTTTTAGTTTCAACTCAAGGTTTGTCATGTACCTGGATACTACGGGGCCAACACAGGCACTTATAATACAAGTGCTTTCTCGTGCGTATTCACCCATAGTTGGTAAAATATCGCTTGAACATGTAACAAACACATTTTTAAGTTCTTTACTGCAAATAGTTTCTATCACCTTTTCATTCTTTGGGTTTACGTAAGAATTGATTAAACAGATGGCAACCGCTTCAATCTTTTCTTCTTTTATCTTTTTAATGACATCTTTTACTTCAAGTTCATCAATTGGTTTAACAATTTCTCCGGTATATGAGGTTGTCTCATCAACCACATATCGAAGATAACGCGGTACGATTGGTTCATAAGGAGGTATTAGAGCTTCATACATGGATTTAGTATCAATTTTTAAAGCGCGCCGCATTTCAATAATATCTCTGAATCCCTTAGTCGTAATAAGGGCAGTCTTGGCAACTTTCCTGGTTATAAGAGAATTAGTCGCCACGGTAGTGCCATGGATTATCAATTCTATTTCATTGATAAACTTTTCAGCAGGTATTCCATAGGTTTTTGCAGCATCTGATAAAGAATCCAGTATCCCCTGGGAAAAATCTGTCGGAGTGGTAGGTACTTTTGATTCAGCAAGATTACCTCTTTCGTCGCAAATAATAGAATCGGTGAACGTTCCGCCAATGTCAACACATACTCGGTACATTTGTGTTACTCCTTTGTGTAAATACCATATCATTGCACAGGTTACATGGTATCAGCATGATTAGTACCATGCACCCTATTATAAAGTTGCGCACTATCCTACTTTTCTTTTCTCGAAGCCACTAGCTGACGAAGTAGTTTTCTATTTTTTTCTTCCATCACTTCGGATCTTGTTTTCTTGCCATAGTCATACCAGCCTTTACCGCTATTGATCCCCAGTTCTCCTCGTTTTACTTTTTCAAGTAATAATGAATTGGGTTCAGTCCTTGTGCTTAGCGTCCTGTATACACGTGCCGAAACTTTGGCCGAGGTGTCCAACCCTATCATATCTTCTGCTTCCATAGGCCCTATGCAGGAGTACCTGAAACCTAAACTAGCTTTGACTGCAGTGTCCAAATCTTCTGGGGTGGTTATGCCCTGTTCTAAGATATCGCTGATCTCACGGTATATAGCACCTTGAATCCGATTCACAATAAAGCCTGGAACCTCTTTTCTTACCAGTGCAGTTTTTTTGCCAGCCTTTGCCATAAGCTCCTTTGCTGTCTCTACGACATCGTCTCTGGTATTCTTGCCTCGATGTATCTCTACCAGAGGCATTATATGAGCAGGATTAAAATAGTGCATTCCCACCACTCTTCCGGGAGTCTTCATGTCTTCAGTAATATTCGTTATGGTAAAACTTGAAGTATTACTTCCGATAATCGACTCAGGGCGGCAGGAATCCAAAATGGCTAATAACTTTTTCTTTTCCTCCAGGATTTCCGGAATAGTTTCGAGAATAAAATCGAACTCCTTTATGATGTCCGGCAAGTTTTGTACCTGGACTGTGGTTACTCTCGCTTTAATAACTCCTGGGTTCTCACGTAGCAGGTTGAACTCCTTGAATAATTTTAGATCTGCCTCGATTCTCTCCATGCATTTATCGAGAGTTTCCTTATGTCGTGCCATGAGTGTTACCGAAAGCCCTGCTTCAGCAAAATTTTGAGCAATTCCTTCGCCCATATTACCCGCTCCAACTACTGCCACCTTTTTGATTTCATTGACTTTCATTTTTCCTCCTATTGAATATTTATTAAATCTTGTGACAAGCTGATGGCTTTTTATCGATTACCTACAATAATGCGTATCTAGATTACATTTAGATAAAGGAAAATAATATCAGACGAAGTAGTAAAATAGTTGTGCTACTTAGGCTGACATTTTAATGCAAGAACTTTGATTAAGCGAATCGAGATTAAATCGGAATCTGAGGTTTGAATTGTCTTTAGTTTTCAAGATAGGCCTTTTATGGAATTCAGGACGCTCAAATAAAGAGAGTTTAAACGATTTTACGCGTTTGAATTAGTTTCTTCCATTCAGGTGGATATTTTCGGTTCAGAAGATTCCAGAAACTATGAACGCTTAGAGAATTTCGGCTCTGCTTAACAAAACCATTGCAGTCAATCACAGAGTAAGAATAACTTTTCTCCAACACTTCTCTCATAATATCTTCTACCAGGCCACCGTCTTCCATCACCGGATAAAAAGCTTGGTAAAGTTCAATTTCACCAAGAGACTTCTCTATCCTTCGGAGTTGATCCTGACTTGCAATTTCAATCTGGCATATATCCAGGTGTTTAACCCCAATATCTTCAATAATCGGTAACATTTCAAACAATTTTTCTCGATGAGGAGGCCAGGAAGGGGTTTCCACTGTAACTGTGGGAATATGCTTAACAGCAAGTGCCATATTGTCGTATACTGTTTTGGAAAAGTTTGTTGCTCCCGGATGAATTCTCACTTCATCAAATCCTGCATCCTTTAGTCTCAATATATTGTCCAGGTTCAGCAGGGTTCCATTTGTATAGAGCTTAGCCCATCCCTTGGTTCCCATAAACGGGTCAACTTCGCCCCTGAAGAATCTCATCAACTCCTCGAGAACAGGAAGATAAAACAATGGTTCACAAACGCCGGTAAATTCATAATATTGCATTTTACAATCCGTGGTAATTATTTGCTTTTCTACCGTAAGATATTTTGTTATATCATCTTTCCATTCCTGTTTCATTCTCCATCCATCAGGCACTTTGAATTTTTGGCGGACGGTATGGGGTTTAAAGCAATACACACAATCCATGTTACATACATCCGGGAGTCCAACATCACTTCCCAACATAAACCCGTGATGATAAGCATCTGAATGAAAACACCCGTGGCATCCGGGAGAAATATCTTCACCCACATAGGCACAACTACCGTAGGATTTAAACTTCAGTCCTGGCAGCTTTTCTTGCCTTTCAATCTTTTTCTTGTACGCTTCCTGGATTGGGATTATTCTTACCATTGGTCGAAACCTCATTATTTGTTTGAGTAAGCAAAGGGAATATATCCGTGGCCATATGTCTGCATTATAGGAAATACTGCTAATGAATCAACTAAATTAGCCTAAGCCACATCGATTAATAAGTCAAATAAATACAAAAACAAGCTGGAACACCTAAACTAAAACTTTGTTTCTAACAGCTTGCTCAACCGTATCAAACAAGGAAATAAGAGGTATCTCTATTTGATGCCTAGTTCCTCCTTCTTTTTTGAGAAGGAGGAACTAGGGGAAATGTAATTCTATTCTCCAGGATTGCTTGAAGGAATACTTTTTAGCTGCGCCCCTTTTCATCGAGGTAAAGGAATTTGGCAGGGTTCTTTTGAATCATGGTCTTGATATCTTCTTTCTTAATGCCAAAGTGTATCATCGCACGGACAAACATCTTCCAGACAATCGAGAGCATCACCGAAAAACGGTTGGCCGCCATCAGTGCAGGGAATGATATGGTCAGGCCCAAGTTCCGCCATCCAATCCAGACCCTGGTTGGGGTCAATCATAGGCCAAATAATACTGGGGAGAACTTTATTGGCATCAACCTGGAGATAGCAGCCAAGCGTAATCAAATCTTTGTATTGTTTTATTGTCGCCCGCTCTTCCATCGCAGCCCAGGGGGCAGCATGCATCCAGAGCAGATTGGCGCCTACTTCAGAGGCATATTGTGCCAGAGGTAAAATATGATCGTATGTCATGGTGGCATGGCCGGTCATAACGGGTATTTTATATTGAGCGCAAAGTCGCACGACCTCCTTCACTTCTCTGTCCAAGTCTCCATTTTCATCATACATGCTGAGATCAGGGCCGCAGTTCTTGCCTCCATACGTCTGGCACCAGAATAATACTGCCACCGAGATTGGGATATTTTTGTATCAGATGTACCTGGTCAGGATGATGACTCCAGGCAAGGATGTGAGTGCCCAGACACTGGCACGCATACTCAAGCTGACCGTCACGCACCATTTCATCGACCTTTTGTTGAGCACACCAGGCTTGCCCTACAGTTGGGAAGAAGTGGTCCTGGCTGATAAAAGCACGCATCTTTGCCCTGGAAGCCTTAACGGCATATTCGAGTATATCGTTTGCCCTGGGTACATAATCAGGATAGAGACGCACCTGGGTATCTATCGAGTTTTCAACAAATTCGTCTTCGACACCCATGTAGATATCGTAGAACATTTCATAGATGAAATGGCCGACTTGACCCGAACGTCCAGCCTTATGCATGTTCCCATAGTTTGTCATACGTCCACTTTGCCGGGTAGCCTGCCTTCGCTCTCCCCTCTTTGCTCACAGATCTCAGTGCATCTATAGCCTCTTTAGGCAGACCATTGAACCTCTCATGGGCATTTTTCTCAACGTCGAACATCTTTGGGTTATAAGCTTTTCCTGGCATTATTTTTGATCTCCTTCCTTATGATAGTCGGCATGATTATATCACAATAAGAAATCGAATTTAATACCGCAATAAGTTTTTAATATGTCCAGATTAGATTTAACTACTATTAGTGACCACTCCAATTTGACTAAAATAGGCAATGGACTCAAAATAGTATCATTTACTTGATTTATAACAATTTATCTTGGCTCAAAATATCATATTTTCATAGAACAAAATGAGAGTAACTAAAATTACATACGAGAATAAACCAGTTGTTGGTGTAAGTTCTATGAGTCCACGTAAGCAAAAGACTAATATTAATTGCCTCAATGAAAGCATAGAATATTTTAAAGCAATAATTGACGATAGCCGTATAGGACTAGTATTGATTAATAGGGTTACATATAGAATTAATCATTGTAATTCGACATTTATTAAACAAACTGGAAGAAGTCTTAAGCAATTGAGGAAAATGAAAATCTGGGAAATTTTCCCTCCCGATCAAGCACAAATCGCAAAGAATAAATTTTTAAGGATTACTTGCCAAAAAGGTATGAGGACTGCAACGCAAGATATCCTGAAGCCAAATGGAGAAGTGATTACGTGTGAGCTAGATACAAGCATTGTATCGCTCGGAGGCAAAGAATTCGTTAAAGTAACACTCTATGATGTTACTCGCAATAAACAACTTGAGAATATTATACGTGATACTGTAGAATTCAATTCCAACCTTTTATCAAACTCACCTCATCCTATGCTGGTTCATGATGTTGATACTTCGATCGTGTATGCTAATCGCGCTTTTGAAGAATTGACTGGCTACTATGCAAAAGATATCCTGGGTCAGCAGGCTCCTCACCCATGGTGGACGAAGGAAACTGGATGCAAAACAAAATCCGACCTTCTCAAAATTTTACGCAAAGGAAAAACGAGAGCAGAAGAAATCTTTCAAAACAAAAAAGGAGACAAAATATTTGTTGAGATCAATTCTAAGCCGATTAAAGTTAAGGGTAAACTAAAATATTTATTAGCAAACTGGGTTGATATCAAACAACGTAAACAATCGGAGAAAGCGCTACTTGATAGCGAAGCTTTCAATACCAGCTTGCTCAGTAATTCACCGAACCCAATTCTAGTGATTAATCCTGATACTTCAATTAAATATGTAAGTCCTTCACTAGAAGAATTGACAGGCTTTACCTCAAGGGAATTAATTGGCCGAAAAATCCCCTATCCCTGGTGGCCTAAGGAAAACACAAAGCAGCATATCGAGGAAATAAAGGCCTTTTTCCAAAAAGGAGAGGGAAAAGTAGAAAAATATTTTTCCAAGAAAAATGGACATCGCTTTTGGGCGCAGGTCTCTCTAATCCCGATAAAGGAATCTGATGAAGTTAAGTATTACCTTTCCAACTGGGTAGACATCACTGAAGGCAAAAAAGCAGAGGAAAGGCTAGGGAAACTTAATGAAGAATTAAGAAATCTCTCAGCACACCTGGAGTCAGTGAGAGAAACCGACAGGGCTCGCATTGCGCGTGAAATTCACGATGAATTGGGACAAGCGTTAGCTTCGCTCAAAATGGATGTTCGCTGGCTCGCGGATAATCTGAATAACGAACAAACACAACTACGAAACCTGACTGTCTCTATGTCAAAGCTCATTGATGTCACGGTACAATCTGTCAAGACGGATTTGCATCGAATTGAGGCCAAAATTATTGGATGATATTGGTCTCACAGGCACCGTAGAATGGTTGACGCAAGAATTTGAAGAGGCAACCCGGATTAAATGCAACATCAGTTGCCGACTGAATGACGAATCGTTGAATAATGATCAGGCTACAGCAATTTTCCGTATTTTTCAGGAGGCGCTTACAAATATTTATCGTCACTCTAACGCCACAAACGTCTCAATAACTTTAAAGCATCTGAATCATAATGTGTTACTTAAAGTGAGCGATAATGGCAGCGGAATTACCCAGGAACAGATTTCATCTCCGAAATCCTTCGGTTTAATAGGAATGAGAGAGCGCATCCATTATTGGGGAGGAGATGTAAAAATAGTGGGTGTACCTAAAAAAGGAACGACCCTGACAGTGAAAATACCACTCGGTATAGGTAAAAACTTAATCGCAAAGTGAGGTAAAGAGAACGGTGCCAAAGATTTATATAATTGATGTAACTAATAGAGATGGGGTACAAACTGCAAAGCTAGGACTTTCAAAGCTAGCTAAGACCATGATTAACCTGTATCTTAATGAAATGGGGGTGTATCAATCTGAATTTGGATTTCCAACCACAAAACATGAATCAAATTATTTGAAGGCAAACTTAGAACTCGCTGATATCAATGTGTTGAAACCAATTTGTCTCGGCGGATGGATAAGGGCTGAAATAAGTGATGTGAAAACTGCCTTCAAGCTGGTCCCAGGAATCAAACACCTTAATCTCTCAATATCAACATCCAGGCAAATGATCGAAGGAAAGTTTCAAGGCCGAAAAACTAAAAATGATATTTTGAGAATGATGACCGATGCCGTTGATGCGGCAGTTTCAATGGGGGCTGAGACGATTGGAGCCAATGCCGAAGATGCATCAAGAACAGATGTAGGATTCCTCATTAAATTCGCATCTGCAGCTAAAGACCACGGCGCACACAGGATCAGGTATTGCGATACTCTAGGGTATGACAACCCATTTAGTATCTATGAAACTATCAAGCTATTAGCAGCGGAAGTGGGTCTGCCTATCGAGATTCATTGTCATGGTGACCTTGGTATGGCTGTGGCAAATTCCATTGCAGGAGCTAAAGGGGCTATCGATAGTGGCCAGGATGCTTACATAAACACCACAATTAATGGTATCGGCGAGAGGGCAGGAAATGCCGATCTCGTTGCTACCGTACTGGCTATACGAAAATCAAAAGGTTTCTCCAAAAACTATGTGCTCGGTATGCCGCTAGACTTATCAAAAGCTTGGAAAATTGCCAGATATGCCAGCTTCGCGTTTGGAGTTCCACTACCCCTTAATCAACCTGGAGTTGGCGCAAATGCGTTTGCCCATGCTTCCGGAATACATGCCGATGGAGTGTTAAAGGATCCTGATAACTACGAGCTCTACAGCTTCGAAGAGGTAGGCAGGGGAGAACCCGCACTTGTTGAAACAGGCAGAGAAATATGTTCTGGAGAATATGGGGGAATTTCTGGTTTCAGTCACATCATGGGGAAAATGGAGATATCTTTCAAGACCCCATCTCAAGCCGAAGAAATATTGGAACTGGTAAGGTTTGCAAACGTCGAAGCGCAAAAACCATTGGTTGAAGATGAATTATTGTTCATTGCCAAATATCCTCAAATTGCTCGGAAATTATTGACTTTGACACCTTTAATCGGAAAATAATGGTTTTTGCTACTAGCGGTCCTCGAACTAGTGGTCCAGTGTCTCACTTGATCACTGTGATATTCAGACACAACGGCCAAAGAAATAAAACAGATAATCGTACTATTAAGTATAGTTAGGCGCGGTTGGCATCTTAATCTCAATAATGACCATTATTGTTCTTTTTGAAACCATGAGTTTTACTTGACGATACCCTGACTCAGATATTATGATTATGCGCTGGTAATCACAATAAGCAATGTGATAAGGTCAACGTACCTATCAGCCTATTATCCCATCTTATGATGAAATTCAAGCATCCGGTAATGTATCTCGACACAGCAAAGTAGGGTGTAATAATAATGAAACAATTACTTTCAGGTAATGAGGCAATTGCATTAGGTGCGTTTCACGCTGGAGTAGCAGTAGCTACAGCTTACCCGGGAACACCGAGCACTGAGATACTAGAAGCATTATCAAAATATGACCAGGTTTATACCGAATGGTCAACTAATGAAAAGGTTGCGATGGAAGTGGGCCTGGGAGCTTGTTACACCGGAGTCCGAACATTAGTATCTATGAAACACGTTGGATTAAATGTAGCCAGTGACCCATTTATGGCAGCTTCCATAACCGGTGTAGTCGGAGGATTAGTTATTATTTCCGCCGATGACCCGGGTATACATAGTTCTCAAGATGAACAGGATAATCGTTTGTATGCTAAATTCGCCAAAATTCCTATGCTCGAACCCAGTGATAGTCAGGAAGCCTATGAGCTCATTGCTCTTGCATTTGAAATCAGTGAAAAATTCGATACTCCAGTGTTGTTTCGGACTACAACTCGTATTTCACATTCTAAATCTATAGTAAATGTTAAAGACAGTAATTTAACATCTCGTAAGAATGCTTTATTCCAACATAATATAGCTAAATATGTAATGTTACCGGTCAACGCCAGGGTTAGGCGTCCCATTGTTGAAGATCGTTTGGTAAAATTGTCCGATTACTCTAACACTTTCGGCTATAACAAGATGTTTCCTGGTAAAGGCGAGTTAGGAATAATTAGCAGTGGGGTTACTTACCAGTATGTGAGAGAAATTTTTCCAGATGCTTCCTTTTTAAAACTTACTATGACTTACCCTCTGCCAGCAAACCTTATTGCTCAATTTGCTGAAAAGGTAAAAAAATTAATAGTTGTTGAGGAACTCGACCCTTTCCTTCAAGAACATGTTCAAGCAATGGGGATTAAGGTGAGCGGTAAGGAATTTGTACCGAGAGTCGGGGAGCTAAACCCACTAATTATCGAAAAATCTGCTGTTTCAGCAGGACTATTGAAAAGCCTTAAACCAAAAATGGTGTTTAATCCCCCGAACATACCGGCAAGACCTCCATTGTTATGCCCTGGCTGCCCACATACAGGTCTTTTTTTTGTGTTAAGCACACTCGGTCAAAGAGCTAAGCTATTAGACTCAACCGGTAAGTCACAAGGCGAATCGAAGTTGATTGTTACCGGTGATATTGGATGCTATACCCTGGGAGCTTATCCTCCACTTTCTACGATAGATACTACGGCATGTATGGGCGCGGGAATTGGACAGGCACTCGGTATGGAAAAAGCCGGGATCGCAACAAAGATTGTTGCGGTCATAGGTGATTCAACATTTATTCACTCAGGTATTACCGGCGTTGTCGATGCGGTATACAACAAAGGACAAATAACGATTATCATCCTCGATAACTCTACCACCGCTATGACCGGGCATCAGGATCATCCGGGTACAGGTGTTTCGGCAAAAGGAACACCGACAAAAGCTGTCGACCTTGAAAAATTGGTACGCGGAATTGGAGTGGAAGATGTCAAAGTAGTGGATGCGTTTGACATGAAGGAGATCAGGGCAGCGGTAAAAAGCTCCATTGATCATCCTGATTTATCAGTTATTATTGTTCGAGGTGCATGCTCGGTGAGAGTCAAGAAACGTTCTGCACCAAGCGAGATTGACATTGAAAAATGTGATCTGTGCGGTACATGTCTTAAAATCGGTTGCGCAGCTATACAAAAAGATCATGATCATATCATAGTCGATGGCCTACTTTGCATTGGAGATTCATGTACTATCTGTCAACAGATATGCCCTAAAAAAGCAATTAGCTCATCTCCAAAATCCGGAGCAACAAAATGACAATAAAAAAACAAGATATTCTCATGGTTGGGGTAGGGGGACAAGGGATAATTCTGGCAAGTGATATACTCGGGAAAGTAGCTATAACCGCAGGATATGACGTAAAAAAAACGGATACAATCGGAATGGCACAACGTGGAGGCAGTGTGACGAGTCACATTAGATTGGCAAACCACGTCTGGTCACCAATGATTAAAGAGGGCGACGTCGACATCCTGGTAGCTTTTGAAAATCTTGAAGCAGCAAGGTCAGTTTCATATCTCAATAATGATAGTCTGGCAATTATCAACAATCAAATCATACCGCCCTTATCTGTAAGTTTAGGAAATTCTGCATACCCTACCAATCTTGAAATTGGAAATATCTTGAAACAAAAAACAGACCATATTTATTTTATAGATGGTGCCATAAAAGCTAAGGAACTTGGTGATGCCAGGACCGTTAATATACTAATGTTGGGCTGTTTATCATCTTTTCTTCCTATCGATGTTAAGCTGTGGCACAATTGTATTTCCAACATGTTGCCCGCCAAAATTCTGGATATCAATTTAAGAGCATTTGAGCAAGGACGAAGGGAGACTGAAGATGTCGATCTCAAATAACGTCCGAAGACGTACCATTGAAGGTTCCTGGATCAGGAGGATGTTTGAGGAAGGATCTTTGCTCAAGAAACGTTTTGGTGAAGATAACGTCTTCGATCTCTCCATTGGAAACCCTGTGGTCGAACCTCCACCCGAGTTTAAGACTGAGTTACGCAGAGTAGCAAACAGCCCTGAATTGGGTATGCACAGATATATGGAGAATGCCGGTTATCCGGACACCAGGAGTGCGGTTGCCCAACAAATGTCAGCAGATACAACTATTAAATTCTCCATGAATGATATTGTGATGACGTGTGGTGCTGCTGGTGCTATTAATGTGATTCTTAAAACAATTCTTGATCAAGGTGAAGAAATAATCGTATTCGCCCCATACTTCCTGGAATATGATAACTATATCGATAATCATGGTGGAGTGACCAAAGTAGTTCCTACTGACGAGATGTTCATTCCCAAACTCGATGTGTTGGAGAAAGCGATTACTCCCAAAACTAAAGCTGTATTGATAAATACTCCCAATAACCCTACTGGTGTGGTATACACTCCCGAATTCACCCAACAATTGGGAGAATTGCTAAATAGAAAATCATCCGAAATTAAAAAGAACATCTACCTCATTAGCGATGAAGCTTACAGTAGAATAGTATACGATGGTTTAAAAAATCCAAATATCTTTTCTTCATATCCACAAAGCATCGTCGCCACTTCTCATTCTAAGGATTTAGCTTTACCTGGAGAGCGTATCGGGTTTATTGCGATTAACCCCGAGTGCGCTGAGAAAGAAGATTTGATTTCAGGTTTTATTTTTTGTAATCGAGTGTTGGGATTTGTTAATGCTCCGGCTTTGATGCAGCACGTTATTCGGAATCTACAAAACGTAACGGTCTCGATTAGCGCTTATCAAAGTAAAAGAGATTTTCTTTACAACAGTCTGATTGAAATGGGATATTCTTTGATAAAACCCCAGGGAACTTTCTATATGTTTCCTAAATCTCCTGTGGAAGATGAGATATTGTTTGTCAGGGAATTGCAGGAATACAATATCCTCGTAGTACCCGGAAGAAGTTTTGGCACACCGGGCTTCTTCCGTATTTCTTATTGCGTCAATGATAAAACACTAGAAGGCTCTCTTACAGGTTTTAAAAAAGCTGCGCAAAAACATAATCTGTGTTAATCCTAAGTCAATAATGATAATCAATTGATACGAAATACGAGATACGAATTAAAATGCCATCAAAAGAAACCGCTGTCCCTGCAAATATTGTTGAGCTTTTGGTAAAAGCACGAAACGAGCCGATTGCTTCCTTTCTCAATATGCGAGTGATCGAGTTATCTGAAGGCTATGCCAAAGTCGGCATTGTTTTGAATCATAACTATATTAACTTTAATGGTTTGATATTCGGGGGCATTGTGATGGCATTAGCAGATGAAGCTTTTGCCTATGCCTCAAATTCTGTAATTTCTCCCAATGTAGCCTCGCAATTTAATATTCATTTCATCTCTGGAGCCAAGGAGGGCGAGGAATTGATTGCAGAGTGCAAAGTCATCAAGAGCGGTAAAAGGGTTTGCATCTCAGAGATTAACGTAGTGAACCAGGATAACAAGTTGATCGCTAAGGCGACAGGTACGACTATACCTTTGGTGTGAAAATGTAAGCAGCTGACTTTGTCGATTTGAATTGACACGAGCGTTTTTCGTATGTTATTATTCAAAGTGGTTTTAAAATGATGAACTCTCAGGCAAATAAATTTTTCTTTTTCTTTAGATTTACCATGCCTTGTGGCACGCCTGGGAGGGCACAAATATAGTAAGTAAAAGTAACAGGCAGTGAAAAAACCCTCCAAGGCAAGGAGGGTTTTTTTGTTATCAAAATGAATTTAATGATTGCTAACGAGACAATACCGCAAATTATTGGGAACAATGGCTATAAATGGCCTTATAAAGTTGCCATGTGTATAAAACGCCGTGGAATTTGGCAGGAATATAAATGGCAGGAATACTACGAAACGATTAAATATTTTTCGTTGGGCATGGTGTCCCTCGGATTAAAGCCCGGAGAAGTAGTTTGTATCATTGGCGATAATGAACCAGAATGGTTTTGGGGGGAATTCGCTACTCAGGCAGCTCGCGCGATTGCCACCGGCATCTTTGTGGATTCTATTCCTTCAGAAGTGAAATATATAGTTGAACATTCTGGTGCTAAATTTGCCCTGGTAAACGATCAGGAGCAAGTTGATAAATTTCTGGAAATTAAAACTGAATTACCACTGCTGAAGAAAGTTATTTATTGGGATCCCAAGGGCCTGAAAAACTATGATGATTCAATGCTTATCAGTTTTGATGAAGTTGTAACACTTGGTAAGGAATATGAAAAGGTAAATCCTAGTTCATTCGAGGCCAATATTGGTAAAATTTCCGGTGATGATCCTGCTTTCATTTACTACACTTCAGGCACCACAGGTCTTCCCAAGGGAGCCATATTGACCCATAAAGCGTTAATCAATACAGCTAAAGGATTCATCAATGTATATCCACTGGGAGAAAGGAGTAACCTGGTTTCTAATTTTCCAGCCGCATGGGTGGGGGACAGTTTTTTTTCCAGCATTCCTCACCTGCAAACCGGCGCTATATTGAATTTCCCGGAGGAACCGGAGACTATTTCTGTAGATACCAGAGAGATTGGGCCGGACTTCGTAATATATGGGCCACGACAATGGGAAGGCCTTGTGAGCGAGATTCAGGTAAAAATCACAGATGCCCATCCTCTTAAAAAGTATTTTTATAATTTGTTTATGCCAGTAGGCTATAAAATTGCTGATTTGAAATTTGAAAATACAAAACCAAATTTTTTTTGGCACATACTTCATATAATTGGAAACTCTCTCTTATTTAGACCATTAAAAGACAAATTAGGTCTAAGTGAAGTAAAATTTGCAGTTACAGGTAGTTCGGTACTGAGTCTCGATACCTTCCGATTAATACATGCGCTTGGGATTGAATTAAGGCAGAGCTATGCCACTACTGAAGCAGGCTTTATTTCATCACATACTGAAGGAGAAATAGATTTTCAAAGTGTAGGACGCCCAGCTCTGGGTGTTGAAGTTAGAATAACTAACAGCGGTGAACTGCTCGTGCGAAGTAACTGTACGTTTAAGGAATATTATAAGGATCCCGATAAAACAAGAAAGGTAATGATAAACGGTTGGTGCCATTCGGGCGACGCTGTAAATATAAACGATGCAGGACATCTTATTTTTTTAGATCGCCTGGAGCATATGGGTGAACTTGCAACAGGTACTAAATATGCTCCTCAATACATTGAGGGCAGACTGAGATTCAGTCCTTATATCAAAGATGCAATGGTTGTTGGCGGAAAAGAAAGAGACTACGTATCCGCCATAATAAATATTGATTTTGCCATGGTCAGTAAATGGGCTGAGCGCAGCAAAATACCTTTCACGACTTTTGTCGACCTTTCTCAGAAAGATTCTGTCGCGGATTTAGTGCGAAAAGATCTTATTCGTGTAAACAGCTATTTACCCCTGGCAGCTAGAGTCAACAAATTTGTTTTATTGCATAAGGAATTCGATCCTGACGAGTCTGAGCTTACCAGAACCAGGAAGATCAGGAGAGAGTTTATGGAACAAAGATATGAGGATTTGATAGACGCTATGTATAGCGATAAAGATCAATTAACAGTAGAGGCACCTGTAACCTACAGAGATGGAAGAAAAAGTATGGTAGCTACTGAAATTAAAATAAGAACAATTAGAATCGAGGAGTAATTCATGGCAGAGTTGCTTCAATACACTATAACAGGTATTGCTGTCGGCATGATTTATGCTCTCATCGCTCTGGGCTTTGCCTTAGTTTGGAAATCCAGTGGAGTGGCAAACCTGGCGTTGGGGCAGCTTGTCCTGATTTCTTCATGGTTTACTTATGGGATTCTGGTACAGGCCAAATTACCTTTTTGGCTCGGGTTACCGCTTACAATTCTTTTTGCAATATTCCTGGGATGGGTGATCGAGAGGTTCACATTACGACCTTTAATTGCTCAACCGATTCTTTCGTTGATTGCCGTAACATTGGGTCTCGCTTACTTTCTTGAAGGCCTTGTTGTTTTTATCTGGCCCATTAGTGTTGCGGCTTTGCCTGATCTATTCCCTAAAGAACCGATTAACATAGGTCCGGCAGTGATTTCTCAGGAATATTTATGGGCAGCAGCAATATCATTGGTATTGTTCTGCCTTCTTTCCTTATTCTTCAAGTACCATAAAATGGGTATAGCTATGCGAGCGACCGCTGACGATCAATTAGCTGTTCAAGCCTGTGCAGTCCCTGTGACAAGTGTCTTTTCCACATCATGGATGTTTGCCAGTGTTGTAGCAGCTATTGGTGGTATTCTTATGTCAAGTATCTCGGGTGTTACCTTTGGTTTAGTAGAAACCGGATTTAAGTCATTCTCGGTAGTAATACTTGGCGGGCTAGACTCATTCATTGGATGCATTATAGCTGGCCCTTTGATAGGTCTTTGTGAGAATCTCGGCGGTGGTTATCTTACTCCGCTTACATGGCCAGGGATCAAAGATATTATCCCTTTCATCGTCATTATGGTTGTTATGTTCATCAAGCCATACGGGTTGTTCGGCGAAAGCAGAATCGAGAGGATATAGATGATGGATTTACCTTGCGGAACGCGTAATTACGACTATGCCAGAGACATGGCTATTCTCCGAACCAAAACCCATTGGACTTTATTTATTCTTTTTATTGTTGCTGTCTTTGCAGCTCCAATATACTTAAGTTCCAGTTGGTTGGGTGTGAGCAACCTCATTGGTATTACAATTATTGCTGCTACAGGTTTAAATATTTTGGTCGGATATTGTGGTCAACTTTCAATTGGCCACGCCGGTTTTATGGCGGTGGGTGCTTATACAACCGCTGTATTGACCAGCAAACTCGGACTCCCCTTTCTACCAAGCCTTATTTGCTCAGGGATAAGTGCGGGTACAATTGGCCTGATATTTGGGATTCCTTCTGTCCGGGTAAAAGGTTTCTACCTTGCAATTACAAGCATCGCCGCACAATTTATCATTATCTGGGTGATAAATCATTGGTCTTCTTTAACCGGGGGGTTCGTTGGGATAAGCATACCGCGTGATTCTATTTTAGATTTAACTCAATCAATTGCCGGTCCAGTTCTTAACCCAATTTTTGCTATAACGGGAAAACGATATTCCGATGAAATTAATCATTTTTATATAGTTGTACTAATCACTATCATCTGCATATTCTTGGCTAAGAATATTACAAGAGGCCGGGTGGGTAGAGCATTTATTGCAATCAGGGACAATGATTTAGCCGCTGAAGTGATGGGTATTAATCTGACACATTATAAACTCTTGGCATTTTTCATCGGATGCTTTTTCGCCGGTATCGCAGGTTCTTTATTTGCTCACTGGGTCGGCTCTATGAATGCAGAGAGCTTTACAATTACAGATTCAATATTGTATGTGGGGATGATCATCATAGGTGGGTTAGGAACAACTCTTGGTCCAATTCTTGGGGTTATATTAATACGTCTTCTGCAACAGAGTATCATTTTTATTTCTCCACTACTTGAGCATGCCTTTCCTAACCTTCCCGCAGGATTCACCAGCGGAGTGGCTCCAATGGTATTCGGACTTGTTATTATCCTGTTTTTGATATTGGAGCCAAGGGGTTTGGCTCACCGCTGGCTTTTATTTAAATCAGCATATCGACTTTGGCCATTTTCATACTAGATTGACGGAGGTATATTTATGTTTTGATTTTGGGCATACAAAATATCTGTAATAAGTTTAGGAGGTAATAAAATGAATAAGAAAATTCCGTTTCTGTCTTTGATAGTTTCCTTTTTGCTAATCTTTTTGTTGTTATCCACTTTCGCCGCATGTGCTAACCCAAGCGATTCTGGCGGAGCCGGCAAGACTCTAAAAGTAGCAATGATTACACCTACAACGGGACCTGCCGCTGAAAAGGGCACACCCATGGGGCATGCCAATCTCGACGCTATTGAATACATCAACAAGGAACTGGGTGGTGCTTCAGGTTCGCGCATAGAAGTGTCATGGTATGATAGCGCTTACGATACTGCAAAAGTAGTTACCCTGGTGAAAAGGGTTATGGATGAAGGTTGTTTGCTTTTCAATGTATCTTCCTCCAAGGAAATGCAGGCAGCTATGGAAACCGCCAATAGAGCTGAATTTCCTGGAATAGCTTGTTTTACATCCCCTATCCTCTACAGGCCGCCACAACATATTTACGGGCAAACTCCTGATTACGGAGATAATTGGGGTGCTTTTGCCAGCTACTATATGAAAAATATCTGGAAAGGCTCCGGGAAACCAAAGATGGCTTTGCATCTACTTAATAATCCTACGGGCTATGGTGCCAGAGACGCTGCCAAAGCTTTGGCAGATAAATTAGGCATAGAAATAATTTCTGTAAATGAGCATACTGCCACAACAACTTCCGAGATAGAGTCTTTAACCAGGATCAAAGCCCAAAAACCCGATGTCTTGTTTATCTCAAGCACACCGGCACCGACAGCGATAATAATTAAAAATGCCAAAGAACTTGGATTATACCCCGGAATTACGATTGGTTGCGGGAGTGCCAGTTTTACTAAAGCCCTTATAGATCTGGCTGGGGCCAGCACCGTAGAGGGCGTTTACGGCACAGCAGCTACGGTCAATTGGGGGGATAACGTATCAGGTATGGCAAAGATGACCGAATATTGCCAGAAATTACATCCTCAAGACTACGGTAATATGGACTATATTGCCTCATGGGCCCAAAGCCTTATTACCGTCGAAATTCTAAAAACTGCGGTTAAGAATGCAGGTTATGAGGTATTATCAAAAGGTACCGTAGAATCATGGCGTGCTTTGGAGACTAAGGGCATTCAGAAGCTAAGTAACTACGACGTTGGCGGTCTACAGGGACCCGTTAGTTACACACCCGGAGATAATAGACTGGCCAAATCACTTAGAATTTTCCAGGTAAAGAATGGAAGCATTACACCTGTCAGCGATTGGACTGAAGCACCCCTAGTAAAATACGAAGAATTCGATTGGTTTGGTAAGTAATATTTATGGATAGGAGTCTTTTTATCACAGAAAGGCTCCTATCCAGTAAATCTGAGACGAATGTTAAAAACAAATAATATCGAAGTAGTTTACCTTAATGTGGTAAAGGTTTTGCACGGGGTATCTATCAATGTAAGTGATGGTTCTGTGGTAGCAATCTTAGGAGCCAATGGAGCAGGCAAGACTACGACTCTAAAAGCAATCTCCGGCTTACTAAAAGTTGAGGAAGGAGAGGTTACTGATGGTACTATTGAGTGGAATAGTCAGAGGATAGATCGCAAAAACGCGGTAGAGATAGGAAAGCTGGGTATTGTTCAGGCTCTGGAAGGAAGAAGAGTCTTTGGACATCTCACCGCTGAAGAGAACTTACTGGTTGGTGCTCACAACAGAAATAGCCGGCAAACCATCAAAGACGATATGGCAATGGTTTACAGTTATTTTCCACGCCTGAAACGTCTGAGGAATAATATCGCGGGGTATCTTTCCGGAGGAGAACAACAGATGCTTGTTATCGGCAGAGCTATGATGTCCGCCCCCAAATTAATGATGCTCGACGAACCTTCACTCGGACTAGCACCAATGCTAGTGGAAGAAATATATGACATTATCAAGCGATTTAATACCGACAAAAATACCTCAGTATTACTTGTTGAGCAAAATGTGAGAATTGCCTTAAGCATTGCCCATTCCGGATATGTTATGGAAAATGGGCGTGTTGTCCTGGACGGCAGTGCTGATTTCTTGAGAAACAATGAAGATGTTAAAGAGTTCTATATGGGGCTATCAGCAGTAGGAGTTAAAAAAAGCTATCGTTCGATAAAACATTATAAGAGGCGCAAAAGATGGTTGTAAGCCGGATAACCGTATTTATACAGGAATTTTAATTTTTACCAAGATAAGCAGAAATAACCTCCGGGTTATTCCTTATTTCTTCCGGGGTACCTTCCGCAATTTTTCTCCCGAAATCTAGTACTACTATCCTGTCAGCTATATCCATTACTACCCCCATATCATGCTCTATAAGGACGATACATTTTACCCCTTTGTTTAAGACCGGAGTATCGGGATAGGTTGCACCCTGCCCCTCAAATATATCTACAATAAACCGCGCGATATCCTCTTTCTCTTCCAGGTTCATCCCAGCCATCGGCTCATCCAGCAATAAAACCCTTGGTTCAAGCGCAAGTGCTCTCCCTAATTCAACCCTCTTGCGCATGCCATAAGGCAAGGTACCAACAGTCTTTTTCCTGATCGGCTCAATTTCAAGGAAATCGATGATATCCTCTGCGGTAGCACGGTGTTTTATTTCCTCGTTGTGAGCCCATCCAAAATAGAGAGCAGAACTCAAGATATTTTGCTTCATAAGAATGTGTCTTGCCGCCATAATATTATCCAAAGTGCTTAAACCTGAATATAATTCAATATTTTGAAATGTTCTGGCAATTCCAATACGAGCTATTTTATCGGGGCGCATGCGAGTAATTTTTTTTCCGTCGTAAACAATATTTCCTTTCTGCGGTTTATAAAACCCGTTTATACAATTTAAAACACAAGTTTTACCAGCACCATTAGGTCCGATAATAGCCAATATTTCATTATCCCTGATATCAATATTTACCTCTTGTAGAGCTTCAACCCCCCCAAAGGAAAGAGAAACAGATTCGAATTTAATTAATACGTTTTTATTATCTGACATTTTCCCACGCTAATTTCTTAAATATGACTGTCATAGTATAACGATATAGGCTGTACCAATTTTAAAGATATACTCGGTGCAAGTCTTAATCAATGCTGGTGCTCTTTCTACCCAGCCATTTCCGCTTTTGGTTAATTCTAGTTGCTTCATTTGTAGTTTGATAGTTGGACAAAAACTCTTTTTTAAAATCTGTGAAGGTTTCATTCTTGATCGCCGCAGCTGCTTTATTGATCAAATTAGTTATAAATCGGAGATTGTGAATCGAAGACAACCTGTATGCAAGCAGCTCTTCGCACTTAAACAAGTGATGAAGATAGGCCGCGGAAAAAGTTCGACAGGTAAAACAGTCGCAACCTTCATCAATCGGACCTTCCTTTGTCTTAAATGCCGCTTTATCAATGTTTTTCCTGCCTTTCGTAGTGAAAAGCGCTCCGTTGCGGGCTACTCTGGTTGGTAATGCACAATCAAAAATGTCAATTCCCATGCTGATGCCTTCAATAATATCCTCAGGTGATCCTACGCCCATGAGATATCGGGGTTTGTTGTGCGGAAGCAGCTCAACCGTTACTTTCACCGTATCCCACATTACCTTCTTAGTTTCTCCTAAACTTAAACCGCCAATTGCATATCCCGGAAAATTCATATCTGTTAGGGTCTTAGCCGATTGTCGTCGTAATTCAGGGAAGAGGCCACCCTGCACAATAGCAAAAAGAAGTTGGTCATTGAGGCTATGAGACTTTAGACATCTCTCCGCCCAACGGTGAGTTCGCATCATCGCCTCTTGGACCTTTAAAAATGTTTCATCCGAAGAAGTACATTCATCGAGTGTCATCATTATATCGGCTCCCAGTCTTTCCTGGGCTTCAACTGAAGATTCAGGAGTAAATTGATGTTCACTGCCATCAATATGGGAACGGAAGACAACGCCATTATCGGATATTTTGCATAGAGGTGAGAGACTGAAGATTTGATAACCGCCGCTGTCAGTGAGAATAGGTGAGTGCCATCCCATAAAGTTGTGTAGTCCGCCTAAATGTTCGACAATATCAATGCCCGGTCGCAAATAAAGGTGGTAAGCATTGCCCAGGATCGCTGATACACCGATATCCTCAAGCTCGCCAGGAATTAGTGTTTTTACTGTACCGTGACTCCCCACAGGCAAAAAAACGGGAGTTTTGATGTTGCCATGGATCGTACTAAGTTCGCCCAATCGAGCTTCTGAACCAGAAAACGTTTTAGTTATTTTAAACATACTTTTTTTAACTGAAACTTGTTAAAGTAAATAAGTATCAAGACACATGGCTATAAATATAATGCCTAGATAAGGGAAACTTGATAGTTTATATATTTTCCATGCAGCTACAGATGTCGAGTTAAAAAGGAGGCGAATACTAGCGTAAATCATTATTATTCCCAGAGTACTGGCGATCGCTAAATAGATATATTTGAACATTGCCAAAATATAAAGAGACATTGATACACTATAAAGTAACAAGCATAAAACGAAAATAACTATTGCCGTATTATTTACAGTCAAATTTAGTGGAAAGTAATTCAAACCTGCGCTGAGATAGTCATTGCGATTTGCAAGCATAAGACTCCATATATGCATCGGTATCCAGATAGCGATCATAAGACATATAATCGCAATTTCCATATTAAATTCAGGTCTCAAAGCAAACCAGCCTACCAGGACAGGACTACATCCGGCAATAACCCCAAATAAAGTGCAGGACAGTACAGTTTTTCGCCAGGCTATTGAGGCAATAATTCCAACGAATCCGAAAATGAAACATAGTGGGTTTAATACATATGCCATTATTAATGCTATTACTATAAGTGCAGTCGTTAAAGGTAAAACTTTCACGGGAGGATAAATACGTCTTGACGGTAACGCCCTTGTTTTAGTTCTTGATGCCCGTCCGTCTACTTCTCTATCCAAATAATTAGTGAGTCCGTTGCAGCCCGCACAACCCAACGTAAGGGTAATTATGGTAAGAATAAAAATGTTGATTGAGATACTGGTATTCGCAGCAATGAGGGCCGAACATGCTCCGATAAATACTAATAAACTCGTTTCGCGTGGTTTTAAAACCTCAACGTAGTTTAAAAATGCAACCCCGGGGTCCATTGCGATTCTCAAGGCTTTACTACCTCGCGGATACTTTTTAAGACAAGATCATCTGAGATATTCGTCCGTACCGTTGCTCTCCCTAGTTCTTCTAATAACACCCACTGAATCATTTTATTTCGCATTTTTTTATCAAGAGCCATTGCTGAAAGCAAATCCTCAGCCTTAATTCCGCTACAAGTAACAGGTAAATGGAATCGTTCCAGAAGATTTTCCAGACGTTTTACAGATTCTTTCGTCAAAAGACCCGAATGTTGACTGAGTCTTGCTGCGACTACCATGCCGACAGCCACTGCTTCACCATGGAGAAAAGTTTTATAGTTTCCTACTACTTCGAGGGCATGGCCTATAGTGTGCCCGTAATTTAAAATAATACGTTTCCCTGTATCTCTTTCATCTTCACTTACAATTTGAGCCTTAATGCAGGCACTTTTAGCCACCACTGTTTTCGTAATATCAGGCACTAACGAGAGTAAATTTTCGACATTGGACTCAACGAGTTCAAAAAATATTTTATCTTGTATTAAGCCATATTTTATGACTTCAGCCCATCCCGAATTTAGTTCTCGTTCGGGTAAGGAAGTCAGGGTGCTCACGTCAGACAAGACAAGGTTAGGTTGATAAAAAGCACCTATTAAATTCTTGCCCATCGGATGGTCAACGGCAACCTTCCCCCCTATACTTGCGTCCACCATACCTACTAAAGTCGTAGGTACTTGAATCCATGAAATACCGCGTAAATAGGTGGCAGCAACAAATCCGGCCAGATCGCCTATTACACCCCCGCCCAAGGCTACGATGGTATCGCCCCTTTCTATATGTTGATTGATCAAAAAATTATAGATTTTTATAGCTTCATGGATATTTTTATAAGATTCACCTGGAGATATTACAAAATGACACTCGGAAAAACCATTTTCTTTTAATGAATTTACAGCCTTAGTTCCATAAATGGAGAATACAGTCTCATCACTTATTATCACTGCTTTCCCTGAACATCCCGAACGCCTTAATTTTGCGCCGAGTTCGTTCATCAAGCCCCAGGCAATGTAGAGAGGATAAGTCCTGCTGGCAGTTTTTACTATGCCTGTAATATCTGCATCATTTTCTAAATCATGCATCATTGCTGGAATCGCTGAATAATTTCCAGCCCTTTAGCACTTCCTCCGTAACCTGGTCGATAGACAGCATGTCTGTATGTATGGTCCAGTCTGCAATCGCTTGATAGTAAGGCTCTCTTAAGTGTTTTATTTCCTTTATTTTCTCTAATGGATTTTCCACGTTGAGGAGAGGACGAATTTCCGGGCTTGATGCGCAAAGGTTGTCCTTGAGTAACCGGTGATATATTGTCTCTGCTTTTGCTTGTAAACAAACTACAAAACAGGTTTCAGATAATATCCCGGCGCTTTGGGGATTGAGAATTGCTCCTCCCCCTGTTGAAATAACTACTTTTTTTCTCAGGCATGCCTTATTCAGCGCTTCAACTTCTAATTGTCTGAAAACCTGTTCCCCTTCTTGTTTGAATATTTGAGGGATAGATTTTCCGCTAAGCTTGACAACTTCCTGGTCGGTATCGATTGAATCCCAACCTAAATATTCCGCAATTTTTTTAGCGATTGTGGATTTACCCGTGGCAGAAAAACCTATGAGGGCAATATTTTTAGAATTCGTTTCAGAAAACATGATTCTTCAATAATGAGCGGATTCGAGATAATTGCCATGGTTAGCTAAAGTCTCTTTCAGGTTATCTCCACCAAACTTTTCCAGCATAGCATTAGCGAGAACTATTGCCAGCATGGCTTCCCCTATAACACCACCTGCGGGTACAACACAGATATCACTCCGCTCATAGTGAGCTTTACTGATCTTCTTGCTTTTCAAGTCAATAGACGAAAGAGGTGTTTTCAGGGTGGCAATGGGTTTCATTGCAGCTCTAACAATAACCGGTTCCCCATTAGATATCCCCCCCTCTATCCCTCCGGCTCGATTAGTCGGTCGCATCCAAAATAATTTAGAGCTTTTTGCATTAGGTATAATTTCATCATGGGCTTTGGAACCAGGTACTGTGGCTAAATTGAATCCATTGCCGATTTCAATACCTTTTACAGAATGAATACTCATTATAGCTTTAGCTATTTGCCCATCAAGGCGTTGGTCCCATTGGACATGACTACCCAGACCTACTGGCACCCCACTTGCGATGACTTCAAAAACACCACCCAGTGTATCTCCATCTTCTTTGGCTTTGTCTATAGCTTTTATCATTATCTTTTCAGTTGCAGGGTGAGAACAACGCAATGGTGATTTTTCTATGCGCTGCCAGTCTAAGGTAATTGTATCGGGAATATGGCAATTACCTATGCTCACAGTATGACTTTGTATAATGACACCAAATTCCTCAAGGAAACGTCGCGCTATCGCTCCCACGGCGACTCTGGCTACTGTTTCTCGAGCGCTGGCTCTTTCCAGGATTGAACGGATATCTTTAACTCCAAATTTTATAAATCCTGTCAAATCAGCATGGCCGGGACGGGGAAGAGTTATAGGTTCTTCTTTTTTATCCGTTGAATCCACACTCATAATATCCCGCCAGTTATCCCAATCACGATTTTTTATAAAAAGGCTTATCGGACTTCCAATAGTAAATCCGTGCCGGACTCCAGAAATTATCTCCGCCCTGTCTTTTTCGATATTCATACGGGGACCACGCCCATAACCTGTTTGCCTGCGTTTCAGGTCATTCGCTATATAATTCTCGCTGAGAGACAAGTCAGCAACCATGCCTTCAACAATGGCGATCAATCCCTTACCGTGAGATTCACCCGCAGTAACAAATCGAAATTGGCTCATAGTGCTTTTTTCTCTCTTATCACCTGTTCAATTGTTGTTTTGCTATCTCAAACATAATATCGATCGGAGCTATTTTTTGTGTCCATAACTCAAAACCAGCAGCTCCTTGATAAATCAACATAGGCAGGCCATCTAAAGTGCGGGCTCCTACCTCTTTTGCAAGCTTGAGCAGAGTAGTTTGCAAAGGATTATACACTAAGTCATAAACCAAAGCATCAGGAGGAATCAAATGCTTGGCCAAAGGAGAGACAAATTCGTTTGGAGAATATCTCATCCCCATCGTGGTACAATTAACTATCAACTGACTATCGAAAATGACATGATTGCGAGCATCGTCATTTGACAGCAAAACTTCAACTGTGACCGGTAATTGATTTTCGTTCACATAAGTTGCCAAGGAATCTACCAGGTTCTGGGCTCGTTCAACGGTTCTATTCATAATATACAGCGACACTATTTTCCTCTGGATTAAGGCAAAACTTATAGCACGAGCCACGCCACCTGCCCCGAGAATTAATACCCTTTTACCTTCAAGTTTAAATTCGGGTTCATTCTTTAAAGCTCTAAGAAAACCATGAGCATCTGTGTTGTAACCCGTTAACTTGCCGTTTCTATTAACGATCGTATTTATTGCCCCATATACCTTTGACTGCTCATCAATATCATCTATTAGATTTATGACTTCCTCTTTATAAGGTACCGTAATATTAGCACCCATATGATCTGGTAACCTTAGTTGGTCTATTGCCGGTTTTAATTGGTCCGGTTGAGTCTCACGCGGTCTGTAACAGGCATCAATTTTACAGTAGGATAACGCAGCTTGTTGGAATGCTTGAGAAATCGAATGTTTAAGAGGATATCCAATCAGGTCAATGTACTTTGTCATCAGTGCACGTTTTTAGGGAATCAAGATACCCTTGTAATATAAAGGCTGCCGCCGCTGCATCACGCTGTTCTTTTCTTTTAGACCTTTTTAAGCCAACCTCACCGAACATACGATTCACCGCGACTGTCGATAATCTTTCATCTCTGAGTTCAATGTTTATTTTGGTCCGAAGTGAGAGTCTTTCCACGAAAGTTTTCACCTTATCGGTTTGCATATTAATTTTACCGCTCAGTGAATAAGGGAAACCAACAATAATCTTCTGTATCTCATACTTTTCCGTGATCTCTAGAATTGCATCTATCGTTTTATCGTCATGGTACCTGACTATGGTAGTCAATGGACTTGCCAGTATCTGGTCGGAATCACTTATAGCAACTCCGATTCGTTTGTCACCGATATCAAGCCCCAAATTACGCATACTATTTCGGAAGTTTCTCAACCAGTGAGGCAACCAAAGCCAGAGCTTGGTCGAGTTTGTTCTTATCCTTTCCACCGGCCTGGGCCATCTCTGGTTTACCGCCTCCACTGCCGCCGGTTACTTCTGCAACCTTCTTGACTATTTCACCAGCGCGGAGACCCTTTCCAACCAGATCGGGTGTTACTAAAGCAACAAATGCAGGTTTATCATCTTGTATTGTTCCAAGAACAATGACGGCACTTTTTAATTTCTGTTTTAAAGAATCGCCAAGTTCCCTCAAAATTGATATCGAAGAAGATGGGACATGAGCGCTTACTACTTTGATTCCATTTATATCCTTTGCATTATTTGCCAGATCGTCCAACATGTTCATTGATAACTTTCTTTCTAATGACACAATCTGTTTACGCTCACTTGCTAATTCTGAGATTAGAGCTTTGACCTTTGCGGGTGCTTCTGAGGCAGAGGTATTTAATTGATCAACAATTGAATGAAATGATTCCAATTGTCCTTCAATGAATGTCTGTGCTTTTTCCCCTGTAACTGCTTCTATCCTTCGCAGCCCGGTACCTATACTACTTTCAGACACGATATAAAACAGACCAATTTCTCCTGTAAATCTCACATGGGTACCGCCGCATAATTCGACACTCACAAAATTTTCGGATCCTATTTTCAGCATTCTTACAGTGTCGCCGTATTTTTCTTCGAATAAAGCTAAAGCTCCTTCATCAATTGCCCGTCGAAATGGAACGTTATCCAAGCTCATGACGGGAAGATTGTTGCGTATCCCCTCGTTTACAATATTTTGGATTTCGCGGAGCTGATCTTTACTTACAGCAGTTAAATGAGAATAATCAAATCGTAATCGTTCTGGCTCAACCAGGGAACCTCGCTGAGTAACATGCTTACCCAAAATCTGACGTAATGCCGACTGTAGTAAATGGGTCGCGGTATGATTACGTTCCACATCTTTTCGTCGTCCAATATCAACTTTGGCTTCTATCGTGTCACCGATTGATATTTTGCCTTTTATAACCTGTCCTAAATGGACTATTGCTCCTTCGGGAATAGTTCCAAAGGGGGAACAAACAGTATTGGTTATCTTCACAATACCCGAATTAATTTCTAGAACACCGGTATCGCCTATCTGCCCTCCCTTTTCTCCATAAAAGGGAGTTTCTTCGAGCACAATCGCTATCTTAGTATTTTCGTCTGCTAAATCAAGAGCTTTGCCAGTTAGTTGATCGGCTATATAGCTAATCTTGGTCGTTGCTGTCGTTTTATCGTAGCCGATAAATTTTGTGTTGAGTCGTGGTGTCCCTCTTGAATCAGTAGAAAGAGTCGCATTAAATTTATGACCTGCCCGGGCTTTCTCACGTTGTTTATCCATCTCATAATTAAAACCTGCGAGATCGGTAGAAAGTCCTTTCTCTTTAGCAATTTCTGAGGTTAGTTCGGCAGGAAAACCATAGGTATCATAGAGCTTAAATATGTCTTTGCCCTCAATCTCCTTTTTGCCTTTTTTGCCCGTCTCTTCAGCAACCTTCTCGACCAAATTGATTCCTGCTTCAAGAGTGGAAATAAATTTTTCTTCTTCGTTCCTGACGACTTCAAGAATAAAATCTCTATGAGCCTTTAAATCAGGGTAAGCCAAACCCATTTGATCTATTACTGCTTCGCATATCGTGCCTAAGAACGGGTTTCTCATACCAAGTTTTCTACCAAAGAAACTTGCCCTGCGTAAGAGACGTCTCAAAACGTAGCCCCTGCCATCATTTGATGGTAAAACACCGTCCGAAATTAGAAAGGTAAGACCACGACTATGTTCGGTTATAATTCTAATAGCCTGGTCCGTGGCTTCATCTTTACCATATGTTTTATTGGTTAAGTCGCAGACACAATTACGCAATGGTAAAAAAATATCTGTATCGTATACCGAATACACATTTTGCATCACTGCAGCAGTTCTCTCCAGGCCCATTCCCGTATCTATATTTGGTCTCGGTAAAGGAGTACGTTTCCCGTGCCTGTCCTGGTTATACTGGGTAAAAACTAGATTCCATATTTCAGAAAATCGACCACAAGAACACCCGGGCTTGCAATCGATTTTCCCACATCCATATTCTTCTCCGAAATCATAATGAAGCTCGCTGCAAGGACCGCATGGTCCTGAATCTCCCGCTGGACCCCAAAAATTATCTTTTTCCCCTAACCGCACAATTTTCTCTTCTTTAATTCCAAGTCCTTTCCAATAACTGAACGACTCATCATCGTCTAAATATACCGTGATCCAGAGACGTTCCGGATCAATCTTGAGCCATTTATTAACGAATTCCCATGCCCAGACTATTGCTTCCTTCTTAAAGTAATCTCCGACGCTAAAATTTCCCAGCATTTCGAAAAAAGTGAGGTGTTTTGCGTCACCGACAGAATCGACATCTGTAGTTCGAAAACACTTTTGACAAGATGCCAGGCGAGTATGCGGCGGAATAGATATTCCCAGAAAATACGGTTTTATTTGTACCATGCCCGCAGTGGTTAACAATAAAGTTGGATCACCATGAGGAACTAAAGAAGAACTGGGGATAATTTTGTGCCCTTTTTCTTCAAAAAATTTCAAAAATGCTCGTCTGATTTCATCACTTTTCAATCTTGTTGGCACCTTTTACTTTTGTAATACCGATATGACATCATTTTAATCTATGCTTGAGATTTATTCTCGTTCATACGACGTATTAATCTCAATTTGAAGACAAATTATAGCAGTATTTCCTAATACTTTTCTGCTTTACAGAACTTTAAATATAAGGCAGCACCAATAACCCCTGCGTCATCTCCGAGATGAGATAGGACAATACTGACCGAAGCCGTGGGCAAACTGAAAGCACGTTGCCTCACAACTTCTCTTGCAGGGTTGAGAAGCATTTCTCCCATTTTAGATACTCCACCACCCACGATAATCATTTGAGGATTAAATATATTTATTATGTTTGCCATTCCGATTCCCAAATAAAAAGCCGTCCCTTTTTACTACCTCATTAGCCACTTTATCACCTTTCTTAGCCGCGATAAATATCGTTTTGGCTGAAATGTTGGCACAACTATTTGCTAAATCGACAAGAATGCTATTTTCTCCTTGATTAATACGTTTTTGAGCCTCTTTCGCCATCGCTGTCCCTGAAGCCATAATCTCCAGACACCCATAATTACCGCAATTACATTGAGGGCCATGAGCATCAATAACCATATGCCCCAGTTCACCGGCACAACCGTCAACGCCTGTATATAATTTACCGTCTATAATTATTCCTCCACCTATGCCAGTGCTCACCGTAAGATAAACTAGATTATTGGTTCCCTGCCCTGCCCCAATCAAGTATTCTCCCAATACCGCCGCGCTGGCATCATTAATAAGATAAACATCAGTTCCTAGATGATCGGCTAGAATATTTTTTAGTGGTATATCATTCCAATCAGGCAAACTCGGTGAAGCTGTAATTATGCCGTTTTTCATATCGATAATACCTGCGGCAGCAATGGCAACCCCTCGTATATCATTTATCTAGTTTGTTTACGACCATAATTTTCTGAATCGCGGAAATCATTCTCCGAATTACTTCTCTTTGTCCTTTTTCACCATGAGTAAGATATTGCCTTGACGACAGGATTTTTCCATCTTGAAATACCAGGGCTAACCTGATTTTAGTACCACCTAAATCAACCGCGAGAATTGGCTTAAGCTTATCGTTTGACATTTTGTTTCGATCGAAGCAGCTGTTTGTATACCAGCTCATATTTCAATGCCGAATTTTGCCAGGAAAAATCCAATGACATTACGCGTTTTGCTAAAATTTGCCATGATTTTTTGAGCTTGTATGACCGAATTGCCCGCTGTATAGCCTGTAACATAGATTCAACAGAATAGTCCTTAAAAACAAACCCACTCCCGGAACTTAAATCGGGAGATAAATCCACAACGGTGTCGACTAATCCACCGGTGTGCCTGACAATCGGAATCGCTCCGTAACGCATAGCAATAAGCTGCCCCAAACCACAAGGCTCAAATTTTGACGGCATTAAAAACATATCACAACCTGCGTAAATTGAATGCGCAAGGGTTTCATTGAATTTACTCGATATAACTAACTTCTGTCGATATTTATTAGCAATCCTTTTTAATTTCTTCTGATAGTAGTCATTGCCTCTCCCCAGTATCACTATTTGGACATTCGTCTTTTCTAACAGTAACGGGATACCTTCAATTACTAAATCAATTCCCTTTTGTTCATCAAGCCGTGAGACAATACCTATTAGCGGTATATTTACATTTTCTGAAAGTCCTGTTTTCTTTTGTAAGAAAGCTTTATTTACTACTCTAGATTTAATATTCGAGCAATCATACGTTGCTTTGATCATGCGATCTTTTTCGGGGTTATAGTTTTCGTAGTCAATCCCATTAATGATTCCCTTAAATTTTTTCTTTAAACAACGTAATATATGATCCAAACCTGCTCCGAATTCAGAAGTTGTGATCTCGCTGGCATAATGCTCACTAACCGTTGTTCCTGCACCAGACCAGATAATACCCTGCGATATGAAATTGAGCGGAGGTTTGGGTATATTGCTTGGAAGATTACGCCAATCCTGTTCCAGTCCAAACTCGGCCATAAACTTCTTATCAAAAGCACCCTGGTAATTCAAATTATGTATTGTAAAAACAGTAGACCCTTTCCACTCAGCTTCTTTTAGCCAATGTGGAATAAAACCTGTGTGCCAATCATGACAGTGGACAATGTCAGGCTGCCACCCTAGTTTTGGAATGACTTTTACTACAGCTTTGTCGAATAATAAAAACCGTTTTAACTCGTCTCCGCCATATATATTCTCTACATCGAAAAATTCTTTATTCTCTATCAAATAGAACTTCAGTTCTTCACTGACATCTGCAGTTAATACGTTCAGCAATAAGTCGTTTTGGGACAATTTAATGCGAATATTCTTAAGCAAAGGTGCTAAATCATATAGTGTATTACTAATACTATGGTATTTAGGTATCATTACCCTTACGTCGTGTCCTAGTTTTTTCAATGCTTTCGGCAATGAACCTATGACATCTGCTAATCCTCCCACCTTGACGAGTGGACTCGCTTCAGCGGCTACAAAGAGAATATTCATATATTCAACTCTTGCATAAGTCGACCACAAGTAAATCTAAAGCCAAATCATCATCATATTTCCCTATTTTAATATCTACATCTGCTTCTAAAATACGGTTATATGCTTCTCTCAGTCTCTCGAAAGTATAGGATTTGGATTGTCTTAACAATATATTGAGTCGCCAGTCTTGATAAATGCCCAATTGATCCATGATTTGTTGATGTGAGAGAGTAGAACTTAATTCCTTGACAAGGACTACAAGTCTTAGTTGACGGTTCACCATGTTCAATACATAAATTGGGGCTTCTCCTGCACGAAATAAGCGGTAAAGCAATTGTTGTGCGTCTTTTCTTCTTCGCTCTAATATTGAATCAACCAAAGTAAATATATTTGCTTCTCGAGTATAACTTGTAACTTGCATGACATCATTTTCCATTATGAGACGCCCATTACAATAAACAATCAATTTTTCAATCTCATTGCTCAAATTCCACAAATCACCGCCAATCAATTTCTCCAGCAACTCAATCGCAGCCGGAGAAGCACTTCCTCCACCTTCAGTAATACGTTTTCTAATCCAACCGCCTAAGGCATCCCCTTTCATTCGGGGAAATGTATGTACTTTTGCAAGCGAAATCATTTGATTCAAAAACATATTCTTTTTTGCGTCGATTTCACCGTCAACCAATACGAGAACAGTGCTTGATGGCATTTCCTTAATGTAGTTCCCAAATTCCTGCCATTCTTTAAAATCAGCTCTTCAGTTTCGATTGGACTTTATTTGTATTTTTAGCTGGCTTCTTTTCAGGATTAAAACGCTCAAGTAAGCCTTCAACAATCACTAATCTGTACGTGTGCATAAATGGCGCTGCACTGCATGCATTTTGTAATTGATTACTACTGATCTGTTGTCCGTTCAGGACATTTGTATTGAGATCGAGCATTTCTGGATTTCCAATTCCGCTTTTAATTTCAACAAGCTTCCTGTGCAGCGAAAAGTTATCTTGTCCATAGAGTATGTAAAACATATTAACAGGCTCCACCATCATTTTAACATATACAAAATCACTTGATTTTGCCTCCTGTAACCGCTATACTCAGTTGCGATTGTTTCTACAAACACGTCGTTCTTTTTCATGTATTTTATCTGTAGTTTTATACTTGAGGATGGGTTGTGGGGAATTCAGTAAATAATAAAAATACTCAGTCAGACTATGATGGAGAACTGGATCCCACGTTGTTCAATTACTTACAATAATCAAAAGACTGGATATTACCCAGGCCAAGAAATTAGAAAGGCGGAAAATATAATAATGGGGCATAAACCAAAACTTAAAGGCGTTAAGAAAAACCGCGGGAAAAAATAGACTTCCTGAGTTGCTAAAGGAAAACGTGGAAAGCCAATGAAAATACTGGTTATTGGCAGCGGGGCCAGGGAACATGCACTGGTTTGGAAAATTGCGCAAAACCCCGATGTTACAAAGATTTATGTTGCTCCAGGAAATGCCGGTACGTCTTCCATTGCCCACAATTTAAACATTCCAGCTACTGATATCGACATTTTGGCATCTTTGGCGGAAAGGGAAAACATTGAATTAACTGTAGTAGGCCCCGAAGCACCATTGGCAGCGGGTATCGTTGATATTTTCGAAAGAAAAGGTTTGCCAATCATCGGTCCGAATAAATATGCTGCTCAAATAGAGTCAAGCAAAGTATTTGCGAAAAACCTGTTAAACAAATATCGGATACCTTGTTCACAAGGTGATTCTTTTTCTTCCTATTACGAAGCCAAAAAATATCTCGACTCCAGGCAATTTCCTATTGTGATTAAAGCGGATGGATTAGCTGGTGGCAAAGGGGTAATAATAGCGTTTTCCAAAGAAGAAGCAATCAAAGCTTTATCTGACATGATGGAAGCAAAAATATTTGGTACTGCGGGTAATCAGGTATTGATAGAAGAGTTTTTAGAAGGAAAAGAAGTCAGTTTACTTGCATTTACTGATGGAGATTGTATTATTCCAATGATACCTGCTTGTGACTACAAAAGGATTGGCGACAATGACAAGGGAGCTAATACGGGAGGAATGGGAAGCTACAGCCCTCCTGGATTTTTCAGCGCAGAGTTAAACAAACAGGTTGTCAAAACAATTATCGAGCCAGTCGTCCATGCGATGGCAAAGGAAGGAACACCATTTAAGGGCATTTTATATACCGGACTCATGATAACTTCGAAAGGACCCAAGGTCCTGGAATTTAATGCCAGATTTGGTGATCCTGAAACGCAGGTCATCCTGCCCCGTTTGAAAACCGATCTTTTACAAATATTCTTTGCACTACACAATAACAAGCTCAAAACAATAACTGTAGAATGGTATAATAATGCTTGCGTTGGGGTTGTTATGGCATCAGGAGGTTACCCAGGCCATTACGATACTGGCTTTCCGATTAGCGGCCTGGAAGAAGTTGGCAAGGATGCCGTAGTCTTTCACTCTGGAACTCGAACAAATGAAAATTCCCAGGTGGTTACAGACGGAGGCCGAGTGCTGACGGTGGTTTCCTCCGGCAAGACTCTTGCGGTTGCAAGAGATAATGTCTATAAAACATTACCGCGTATCCATTTTACCAATTGCTATTATCGCAAAGATATCGCTGCACGAGAGGTGAACTAAATGGCAAAGGTAGGTATCGTCATTGGGAGTAAGACTGATGAAGCGCTTATAAAACCCGCTTTAGAGATTCTGGAACAGTTGGGAATCGACTATGACTTTGTCGATTATTTCTGCGCATAGAAATCCTGAAAAGGCGCGACAATTTGCTACTAAAGCTAAAAGCATAGGGTTTGAGGTCATTATCGCCGCTGCAGGAGCTGCCGCTCATCTCCCTGGAGTGTTGGCGAGCTGGACTCCTCTCCCTGTGATTGGAATTCCCTTACCTACAAGCGAGCTTAAGGGAATTGATTCTCTTTATTCAATAGTTCAAATGCCGTCAGGAGTACCTGTTGCCTGCGTTGGCATTGGAACTTCCGGGGCTAAAAACGCAGCTTTATTGGCAGCACAGATTCTGGGCACGAAGTATACAGATATTCAAAAATCTTTTGAGTCATACAAAAACAAATTATCTCAATAATTAATTCAGCACCATGATTGAACGATATTCTTTGCCCCAGATGAAAAAGGTATGGTCCGAAGCCAATAAATTTGACAGGTGGCTTCAAGTAGAAATTGCTGTCTGTGAAGCGTGGGCAGAAATAGGCAGGATCCCTCGAAAAGCGATGACCAAAATCAAAAAGGCTCATTATAGCCTGGAACGTATCGGACAGATTTTAAAGACTACGCACCATGATATGACCGCATTTGTAAATGCGGTGAGCGAAAGTCTGGGAGAAGAATCTCGTTTTATCCATCTGGGACTTACTTCTTCGGATGTTATGGACACTGCTTTGAGCCTTCAACTAAGAGAAGCGGCAAAGATATTGATCAAAGATGTCTCCTCGCTGATTGAAGTGCTCGAAAAAAAGGCATTGGAACATAAAAATACTATTATGATAGGACGTACCCATGGCGTCCATGCAGAGCCCATCACGTTTGGCCTGAAGATGGCTCTTTGGCTGCAAGAGATGAAACGTAATGCTCATAGGTTAAATGAAGCGGAAGAAATCATAAGCTATGGGAAAATATCGGGGGCTGTTGGCACCTATGCTTCTATTCCACCGGAGATCGAACAAATAGCATGTAATAAACTGGGTCTGATACCTGCGCCTATATCAAATCAAATCATTCAGCGTGATCGACACGCTCAATTCATAACGACAATTGCCTTGATAGCAGGATCACTGGAAAAGTTTGCCACGGAAATCAGACACTTACAAAGAACCGAAGTTCTGGAAGCCGAAGAGCCTTTTTCCGTTGGACAAACAGGTTCTTCAGCAATGCCACATAAGCGCAATCCGGAACTCTGCGAGAGGGTCTGCGGGTTGTCGCGATTGATCAGGGGTCACGCATTAACATCAATGGAGAATATCGCCCTATGGCATGAACGGGATATCAGTCATTCTTCTAATGAACGCATAATTATCCCGGATTCATGTCTTGCTTTAGACTATATGCTTAATTTATTTACTTCGGTAATGAAAGATCTGCAAATAAATCCGGAAAATATGTCTCATAATCTGGAATTAACACAGGGACTGATTTTTTCCCAGAGGGTTCTCATTGCACTCATTGATAAAGGTTTATCCCGGAAAAAAGCATATGAACTCGTACAACGAAATGCCATGAAGGCATGGAAAACGAGGATTAGCTTTTTAAAGTTACTTAAAGAAGATGCGGAAGTAATGGAAAGGATGTCTAAATCTGAACTTAAAGAGATTTTCAACTACAGCGTTTTCTTTAAACATATTGATTCAATATTCGACAGATTGGGTCTGAACAAATCGAGAAAACTCAAAATCTCCAGAAACAAAACTCTGATCCCACCGGCATTATAGACTTTTTATTATGGCTGTACTACTAGAAACGAAATTAAAACTGCCAAAAGCTTACAGAGGCAAAGTACGCGATACTTATGAGCTGGGCGACAACCTCTTAATTGTCGCCACGGATCGTATTTCTGCTTTCGACTTTGTGCTGCCGAGTGGAATACCGGATAAAGGTTTAGTACTTAACCAGCTATCAGCTTTCTGGTTTGAAAATACTAAGCAAATTGTGCCGAATCACGTGCTTAATGTTGTTGACTCGTTAGATTGTATCGATAAGTACATCTCTGATATTGGGCCTTCAAAGTACCTCCTGGGACGTTCTATGATTGTCAGGAAAGCCGAGCGGGTGCCTGTCGAGTCTGTTGTCAGGGGTTATATTTCAGGGTCAGCCTGGGCAGAATATAAAAAACTGGGGACTATATCTGGCTCGCCTCAGAAAATCGCATTAAAAGAAAGTCAGCAATTAATGCAGCCAATATTTACGCCCACAACCAAAGCCGATAGTGGACATGATATGCCGCTGACCAAAAAGGAATTGGAGGATTTGGTCGGTAAAGATGTAGCCTACGAGCTGGAGAAGAAAAGCATTGATGTTTACGAGTATGCACGGAATTACGCCCAAAACCGTGGCATTATAATTGCCGACACGAAGTTTGAATTTGGATTTATTGATGGAAAACTTTCTTTAATCGATGAACTTCTCACCCCTGACTCAAGCCGTTTCTGGGATACAACCAAATATAAAATCGGGCAATCTCAACCAAGTTATGATAAGCAACCAGTGAGAGATTGGTTAACTAATTCTGGATGGAATAAAGAACCTCCGGTACCTATACTCAGCAGGGATATAATTGAACAAACATCTGAAAGATATCGGACTGCATATCGAATATTGACCGGGAAAGAAATTCAGAGATATTAGCATACTAGTTAAATGAATTGAAAAGGAATAGCGATGTATCTGGCAAAAATTTATATTACTCTGAAACCAACTGTAAATGATCCACAAGGTTTGACTATCAAAGGGGCACTGTACCACCTTGGTTTCACTAATGTTGAAGACATTCGGGCCGGCAAATATTTAGAAATTAGAGTGAACGAAGACGATGTAGAAAAGGTTCGAAAACAGACAACCGAAATGTGTCAAAAATTATTAGCAAATCCGGTTATAGAGAATTTCCGTTTTGAACTTGAAAAAGAATAACACACTGATTTATGGAAGTTTGTCAGCATGTTCTGAATGTCAGGACTTATTTAAAGGCCATAAACACTCTTATTGGCTGAGGTATTTAGGGATAAGGCTTATGCACTTCTGAAATCGAGTTTTTGAAACCACCGTGGGTAAAAACGTCAGCTATTTATAGGTAATCGAAAGCTTAGTTTTACCTTTTGCAAATTCCATCAGATTGGCTTGCGCTCCCTCATATCTTGTACCGCCCGGTGAATATCCTGGATTCATCAAATAAACGAATTTTTCAAATTGTACTCTGATCTTAAACCGGGTGTTTTTAGAATCAACAAGTTTTTGTATCGCATTGATTAATGCTGCATTTACGTATGCCTGATTCGGCGGATTATACGTAACAACTAATGCGTCCTGAGTAAAAGTATTTTTGTAATTATTAGTCGTTAACGGAACAGAATATTGATCGGAAAAAACTCCCATTCCACCCAGAGTACCCCAGGGAGCGCCTGAAATGATTCCGGGGGTAATATCGAGAGAAACGGACAGGATGCTTGCCCCATAAGGGATCATAGAAATGTCATAGCTTAAGAATCCCTGCACGGCTACTCCGGACTCAGATACACCAACCCTGGCCACATTTCCCACGTCTCCATTTCGGTCCACGTAACCTTCATCTCCAGGGATGGAAAACACATCGATCGTCCTGGTTGTTTCTTGATTCACCGTTACTCTGACAGATTCAGTAAGTGTTCCAGCTTTATTAGTTGCCGTTAAGGTATATACAGTATTATTTGGTGGGGATATCAGCCTGTTTCCTGAAAGAGGAACATCACCTATATCAGGCAATATCGTAACAGACGTTGCCTCAGTCACCTTCCAGGTCAGAGTGGTAGATGAACCTGTAAAAATAAGGGGGGGATCCGCTCTAAAGGAAACTATATCAGGCTTAACCATACCGACAGGAAGAACGTTAATAATTGCTACGACTTCCCGTGACCAATCTCCTCGATTATTCTGAACCTTGAAATAGACGTAATGATTTCCTATCGACAGTGTAGAGGTATTGAAATTGGCCGACTTGTTCAACAAGCCGTCTCTGTCGGACCTCCAGGAATATGCTACGACACTTCCACCCGCATCCGTACCGTGACCGCTAAATGAAACAGTTTGACCCTCCGCAACAGTATTAGCAGAGACAGAATCTATATATGCAACCGGTAATTCCGTTGAAACAGGAGGAGCAGATGGAGAAACAGGAAGGCAACCTGTAGCTAACAAAAATAACAAAGATACTGTTACTATTACTTTAGTCAAAATCTCTACCCTCGCAATAAATATAAAGCATTACTGATTAAAATACAATATCTTAGTATCGACTATCCTATTGATTTAGGGTAGGCAACCCTCTTTTAACCTTTTCCAGAACCATCGACATTGCTATTCCTGCTTTAGCATTTACAACTACCTCTGCTTTGTTATCTAAAGGTGTTTCCTCAAGATTAATGATAATAAGAGAAGCACCTGATTCTATTGCATAGATTGGCATATAAGCGGCGGGATAAACAACAAGGGAAGAACCCACTACAATAAAAAGGTCGCAATTACGTGAATGATATGTTGCGCTTTCCAGAATGTCTGGCGGTAATCTCTCGCCAAATAGAATGACGTCCGGCTTCAGGAGACCTCCACAGCTTTTACACTGGGGGATTTCTTCAGACGGAAAGTTGATTATGATGTCCTCCATGCGAAATGTCTTATTGCAATTTAAGCATTTGGCACGTTTCATATTGCCATGGAGTTCAAGAACTCTGCCCGCTGAATTGCCGGCTATCTGGTGCAAGTTATCAACGTTTTGAGTAATAACACAATCAAGTTTTCCGAGTTTTTCCAATTCCGAAATAGCATAGTGAGCTTTGTTAGGGTTATTTTTGCCAGTAAGGCCACTTTTGATAAACATCTCCCATTGTCGCTTTCTACTTTCTTTGTTTGTGAGGAATCGTTGGAATGTGAACTCTTCAGGATCATATTGAGTCCATATTCCATTGCGGCCACGGAAATCAGGAATACCTGATTCTGTACTAATGCCTGCACCGCTGAACACTACTATTCTAGTAGATTCAATTATATGGCCGGCAATCCTGTCTGCTAAACTATTTAACTCCGGTAGTTGCATAATCTCTCAGTGCTCATTATTTCGTATGTAAAAATATGCTAATTATGTTAATGAAAATTGTCAAGGTATACCGGAAGACAAAGGGAACTAACTACAGCTATACTTAGCCAAAGAACTATGTTATCTTGAACCTTATAATAGATACTGAACGATGCGTATGCAGGACAACATAGAAATTTCATTAAAAGAACATTTGAAGACTGCTTTCGTTGGAAGGCATATACATTGCTATGCATCCGTTACTTCCACAATGGAAATAGCAAAAATGCTTGCCAGAGAGGGCGCGCCGGAAGGGACTGTAGTTATTGCTGACGAGCAAACATCAGGCCGGGGGCGATTGAACAGGAAATGGCTGTCTCCTAAGCACAATTTATATATGTCCGTTATTTTCCGCCCTGTCCTGGGTCATTTGCCTAAATTGATAATGGTGTCTTCTCTTGCAGTGGCTAAAGCTATAAAAACTGTTTCAGGCATTGAAGCCCGAATTAAGTGGCCTAATGATATTTTGATTGATAATAAAAAGGTATGTGGAATCCTTGTTGAAAATCAGATATGCCGTAATAATGTCGATTTTTCTGTGATTGGCATTGGACTCAATATTGATCTTAATCCACTAACGTTCCACGAAATCGCAACTACAGCAACCAGCCTAAAGCAAAAATCAGGCGCCAAAATAACCAGATCAGAAGTTGCCCTTGCCATCCTGTCTGAGTTGGAAAAACAATATCTCAATTTAGAAGCTGGAAACTTGATATATCATGAATGGCGTAACTCAATAGAGACTATAGGGAAAAAAATTAAAGTCATATCCGGACAGGATATTTTAAGTGGTATCGCAGAATCTGTCACAGAGGATGGCAATCTGATTTTACGTGGTGATGATGGAAAGCTGTGTGAGATAACCTCAGGCGATGTCACAATAGTGAGTAAATAATTATCCCCCGCTTTCTGCAATAGTGCGGGGGATAATTTCATTCAACGGAAATTTATCTATTTTTTATCTGCGATAGTTTTGCCAAAAAAGGGCAATATCAAATCTATAGGCAGAGGAAACACGATAGTATTAGTCTTCTCTGTTGAAATCATCGCCAGAGTCTGGAGATAGCGAAGTTGCAGGGCTGCAGGTTCAGCGGACATAATTTTTGCTGCATCCGCCAGTTTCTGCGATGCCTGAAATTCACCATCGGCATGAACAATCTTGGCCCGTCTTTCCCTTTCCGCTTCAGCTTGCGCTGCCATGGCACGCTGCATCGTCTCCGGCAACTGAACATCCCTGACTTCAACCATACTTACCTTAATTCCCCAGGGTTCTGTTCCTTCATCGATAAGTTTCTGCATCTTCAAGTTAATTTTATCCCGGTGTCCCAGCAGCTCCTCAAGATCCGATTGGCCAACAACATTACGTAAAGTTGTTTGACAGAGTAATGAACTGGCCCTGATGTATTGTTCCACATTCAGTACAGCGTCTTGCGGTTTCATTACCCTGAAATAAACCACCGCATCCACTTTTACGGTAACGGTATCCATGGTAATGCATTCCTGCGCCGGAACATCCATGGTTACTGTTCTCAAATCAACCTTTACCATACGCTCGATAAATGGAATCAAAAATATTAAGCCCGGTCCTCTCACACCAACATACCTTCCCAATCGGAATACTACTCCACGTTCGTACTCATTTACGATTCGTACGGCTGCCGATATAACGATTAGTGCTACTATAACTACTGCGATAACAAGTATTGCGTCACCCATATTTATCTCCTTCTATTCTTTTTTCCTGGTTACTATTAGTTTTAATCCTTCGACTTTAACGACGGTCACCTCCTCTCCATATTCCGCCGTACCTTCGTCAAGAGCGGCGGCCCAGAGTTCACCTTCCACGAAGACATTGCCTCTGGGATTAAGCGTGGTTTTTGCTACACCAATTTTGCCTATTAATCCTTCAACACCGGTAGTTACCTTCCTTTTTTGGCCTCGGACAACTGCTCCAACTACTAATATTACAAAGGCCGCAATAATAACTGCTACGACCGCAATCAAGCCTGTGTTTACAGTCAAAGCCGGTGGGTTATTTGTAAACAGAATCAGCGAACCAAGTACTAAAGACACGAGCCCCCCGGCAGTAAGTATACCAAATGCAGGCGTAAAAAGCTCAGCTATAAATAGTCCGAAGGCCAGCAAAATCAATAGTATACCAGCCCAATACGCATTTAATGTCCCTAGAGAGTAGAAAGCGATAAACAGGCAGATACCACCTATCACACCGGGAAATATCAATCCGGGGCTCGAGATTTCAGTGATTAATCCAATCGTTGCTAAACTAAGTAAAACGTAAGCAACATTCGGATTGCTGATTGCCTGTAAGAAACGCTCCATCCAGTTCATTTCATTTTTATTAATTATGTTGTCACTAATAGCGATAGTTACTTCCTCTTTATTTGCCAAAACCACTTTCCGCCCGTTGAGTTGTTTAATCAGGCTTTCCAGATTATCAGCCAGTAAATCGACGAGGTGGTTTTCAATTGCCTGGGGTGCAGTAAATGATTTGCTTTCCTTCACCGCTAATTCAGCTTGAATTTGGTCGCGGCCACGTGTCTCTGCAATACTCTTAATCCAGGCAGCAGAATATTCAGTTGCCTTCTTCTGCACTTCTTCGGGCATTGACTCGCCGATACTTACAGGATGCGCTGCTCCAATTGTGGTACCGGGTGCCATCGCTGCTATGTGCGCAGATATGGTAATAAATGTTCCGGCGGAAGCTGCCCAACTTCCGTTCGGAGACACATAAACGACAACCGGCACTTTTGCATTCAATATTCGCTGGACGATTTTCTCCGTTGAATCAAGAAGTCCACCGGGAGTATTTAATTCAATAATACAGAGAGCTTTACCTTTTGCTTCAGCCTGGCTTATTCCCCTATCGACGTAATCAGCAATTACGGGAACAATAGTACCGTCAATGCGCAAGACTTCTATATCCGGGGAGTCAGCGTGAATTTCACCTGAAGCAAATGAAAGCACCAGCCCTGCAATAAAGATACTACTATAGATAAATCTGAATATAGTGCGGTTCATCTCATGGTCATTATAACTGAGGCAGTGCCCTGCAACCAAAAATTGAAGGGGTAAATGTATTAGTGTAGAATTATTCAAATTCGAGAAAGTTTGAGATTATCATGAATCAAAAATGCAAAGGCGCTCGGGATTTATTGCCTGAAGATATGGAACGTTTCCGATACATAGAAGATGCGTTCCGGAACTCATGCCTTAACTGGGGATATCAGGAAGTAAAAACTCCAACTCTGGAATACCTGCATTTATTCACTTCGGCCGGGACATTAACCCCGAGTATGCTTAATAAAGTATATTCATTCCTCGACTGGGATGGCTGGAGTGGCGAACGAGTAGTATTGAGGCCTGACGGTACGATACCCGTTGCCAGGCTTTATATTGAAAATCTGCTTGACAAACAAATTTCACGGTTATTCTACGTAACTAACGTATTTGCTTTCGAAGAAACCGGAAAGGAAAATAGGGAGCGGTGGCAATGCGGCATAGAACTGCTCAGCGAATCCGAGCATACTTCCGATGTTGAAATGATAATGCTCGGCATTGAGATTTTAAAAAATTTACGTGTTGAAGAAATCGAGATCCGGATATCTCATGCCGGCGTAGTGAAGGCTTTGATCAAGGACCTGAAACTCAACCCGGAAAAAGAAATTTCTGTTCTTAATGAGTTACGTGAAGGAAATTGGAAAGTGCTGGAAACTGTAAAAACCAGTAAACCCGGATTAAAAAACATTATGGACATGCTTTTAAACCTTAAAAGCGGATCAGGCGCTTTGCTGGATAATATTAAAGCTATTAAAAATGTTTCTCGTGGGTTGAGCGCTGCTCTGGACAATTTTATTCAGATTACACGTTTACTTGATACTCTTGGATGCAAATACATCATTGATATTACCTCTGCCGGAGGGTTCGAGTATTACACAGGCATCTGTTTTAATTTCATATCCGGAGGAAAACGGATCGGTGGTGGTGGAAGGTATGACGACCTTGTCCCTCTCATCGGTGGTTCCAGGACACCTGCATGCGGTTTTGCCCTGTACATCGAACCGTTAATGAATCTTGTTAAAGAGAATGCAAAACGGAACCTTCAGAACGGGGTACTGATTCGCAGCCCGAACTCAGGAGAAGAGAGCGTGAAAGCTTGTTTCGACCTCGCCGAATCGCTTCGCAAAATCGGGTACATAACCGAGCTCGAGTTTGGCACGCGTGAGACAAATTTCAGATGGATCGTATCAATCGCCAAGGGGAAACGGGGATTCACCGTAACCGACCGGTTTAACGATAGTACTAAGAAGTCTTCTTCTATAAAATCGGTGCTCGATATAATCGGAGGCTTACTGTAATTGGCAAACAATGGCTTCCGATCTTTAAAAATGGCATTGCCGAAAGGAACGCTCCTCTCTCCTTCTTCAAGTCTGTTAAAATCAATAAACCTCGGATTCGATAGCTTATAATCAGGAGACCCGGATATACCGGCTCGCTTCGACTACATTCAAAAACCTGTCCGCAAAAATGCTTCAGGAGAAAGATATCCCCATTCAGGTTGCAATCGGCAATTACGACATCGGAATTTGCGGATTAGACTGGATTGAAGAGCTTATAGCCAAATTCCCCCATAGTCCCATTGTTAAAATCGCCGACTCTGGAGTTCGATAAAGCATTTGTTTACCTCGCCGCCAGTTCCTGCAAAACTTCCTGTAATATCGAGGAGTTTGCGAAACGGAAAGAACTTCTAAGGATTGTTACCGATTATCCCAATCTTGCCGAGCTCACAGCTCTTAACCTTCGACTGAAAAGGTTCAGCATTTTCCCGGTCTACGGAGCAATCGAAGCCTATCCTCCTGAAGATGCCGACCTGATTGTCCTGAGGGGAAAAAACGAAAGCGATATTAAAGGTCTCAACCTTGTTCCGTTAAAAGAGCTATTTTCTACCAGTGCTTTTCTCATTGCGAACCGGGATTCACTCGAATCGAAAAATATGAGTCCCGGTTATCGATTCTTTCAGGAAAGGGCTGGAAGCACGGAGTAAACCATGGCTGAAAATGGAAGCTGGGACGAAAAGGTATTTGAATAAGCAAGCCGGTAAGCTCAACAAAAAAAATACTCGGCTGGCCGTGCCCGATGGACACCAGCAGACACCGGCGCTCGAGTTTCTTGCCAGAGGCAGGTGTGAAATTTACCGGTAAATCCGAACCGGATACGGTCGACCGGCAGGCCTGCTTTGAATATTCCCTGGATCGATGCCAAAGTGATCCGTCCCCAGGACATGCCCATGCAGGTAGCGAATGGCAATTTCGATCTCGCGATTACGGGAAAGGACTGGTTGCTCGATCATTTATACCGTTTTCCTTCGAGCCCCGTTGACCGGAACTGGTCACCTTCGGTTTCGGAGGAGTGAGGATCGTGGCAGTAGTCAGCCACACCCTGCCGGTAAAAAACATTGAGGATTTGAAGAAATTAATAAGCGAAGGCAAGTTGACACCTTTGAGGGTCGCTACCGAATATACAAATATTGCGGATAAATATCTTGCGGGATAATCACGTCGGCTGGTATAAAATCGTTCCCACCTGGGGAGCAACCGAAGCATTTTTACCGGAAGATGCAGACATGCTTATCGAAAACACACAGACAGGGACAACACTTGCCCTGCATAATCTGGTGATTATCGATACCCTGTTCCATTCTACCGCCTGTCTTATCGGCAATAAGAAGAGCTTGAAATCGGCTGCTAAAAAGGAAAAAATAACGTATCTTGTTGAGCTGTTTGAGAAGACCGCCGAAAAAGAGAACCGTAGCAAGATGAAAATAGTAAAAGGATACAGTCAGGCAAAGCCATTGCTGGACCGGACGTTACCCTTTGCGCGCTCGTGCGCTTCGTTCAAAAAGGTACAACGGTGCAGAGATGTATGCTGTCGACCAAACAGTAAGAGAAATCATCGACGAATGTTCAAAAAAACGATGATAAAGCCTTATACCGTTACACGAAAAAATTTGATAAGGCCGAACTCAAGTCACTCAAGGTTTCCGACAAGGAAATCTCAGCTGCATACAAGCTGGTAGATAAAAAACTTGTCTCGGCATTGAAACTTGCTGCCAAACGAATACGAGAATTTCCACTCAATTTGCAAGCAACAAGATGGACTACCTCTTTCTTTAAGGATGGACTGGGACGCCAGGTCAGGCCGCTGGAAAAAGTCGGCATTTATGTCCCTGGTGGTACTGCTGCCTATCCTTCCACCGTCCTTGATGACAGCAATTCCTGCGAGGGTAGCCGGTGTGAAAGACATTACCGATGGTTACCCCACCAAAAAGGACGGCTCGATACCGTCGTCAACGCTCGTCGCAGCAGATATTGCCGGTGTAAACACTGTTTATAAAATCGGCGGAGCTCAGGCGATCGCGGCCCTTGCTTATGGAACTGAATACTGTGCCTAAAGTTGACAAAATATGTGGGCCGGGCAATATTTACGTTGCAATGGCAAAGAAAATGGTGTTCGGCATTGTTGATATCGACGGAATTCAGGGACCAAGCGAAATAGTTATCGTTGCAGATGATACTGCGGATCCATCGTTCTGTGCCGCTGATCTTATTGCACAGGCTGAACATGATCCCATGGCTTCAGCGATATTTATTACTACTTCTTCCAGGTTAGCTAGGTTCGCGTTAATGAAGAAATTAGCAAAGCAGCTAAAAAACTGGAACGGACGAGAAATTGTTAAAGCTGCCTTCGATTCGAGAGGAATTGCTTATACAGGTAGAGACTATCGACGAGGCTATCGATCTGGCAAATTTGTATGCTCCTGAACACCTTCTGCTCACGGTACAGAATGCCCAAAATTATGTAAAGAAGATAAAGAATGCCGGCTGCATTTTTCTCGGAGAAACTTCTCCCGTTGCAATTGGTGATTATATCGCAGGACCCAGCCATGTCTTACCGACAGGGGGAACGGCACGTTTCAGTTCGCCATTCGGTGTGGATGATTTTCTGAAGGCAACCAATGTAGTTTCTCTATCGGAGAAATCAGTTTAATTCGCTGGCTAAACAGGCGATAATCATTGCGGAATCAGAAGGCCTGCAGGCGCATGCCGAAGCGATTAAAATCAGACTGAAATCTAATGTGAGTAAAACCAAATGAACAATCCCTGAAAATATGAGAAAACTCATGAGGCCAAACATTAAGGCGCTGGCTGGATATGTGCCCATTGAGCCGACTGATATATTAAGCAAACAAATTGATATTGCACCTGGAGATATTATCAAACTGGATGGCAATGAAAACCCCTATGGTTGCTCGGACAAGGTCAGTAAAGCCCTGGCTGACTATGGCTGCTACCATTTATACCCGGATCCCGAGCAAAGGGAACTAAGAAAAGGATTGGAATCGTACATCTCAGTAAAATCAGATAATATCGTTGCGGGTGCCGGGAGCGATGAGATTATCGACCTCATTTTACGGTTGCTGGTTGAACCCGGTGATACGGTAATCAACTGTCCTCCGACCTTTGGAATGTATAAATTTTGCACTGAAGTGTGTGCAGGGAAAGTAATAAATGTTCCCAGGAAACAGGATTTCTCTTTAGATATCCCCGCAATCATGAAAAGCATAAGGCCTAATACCAAAGCTATTTTTATTGCTTCGCCTAATAATCCCTCGGGAAACCTCAGTCCGGAGAAGGAAATCGGACAATTATTGGATGCCAACATTATGGTAGTCATTGATGAAGCCTATGCCGAGTTCAGCGGATTTACTATAGCGAACCTTGTCCCAAAATACGATAATCTTGTTGTCCTCCGTACTTTTAGCAAATGGGCAGGGCTTGCCGGCTTGCGAGTCGGCTACGGGATTTTCCCTGAATATCTGGTTCCGTATCTCATGAAAATCAAACAACCCTACAATGTGAATATCGCTGCTCAAATAGCGGCATTGGAATCGTTAAAAGATATCGAATTATCTTCGGGGCACCATAAAGGCAATAATCGAGGAGAGGGAACGGCTTTTTAACAGCCTCAGCAAGCTCAACTGGCTGAAACCATATCCTTCCAGGGCTAATTTTATTCTTTGTTCGGTGGAGCACGGCAAAGCCAGAGATACATATGAAAGATTGAAGGCTAAAGGTATTTTTATCCGTTACTTCAATACTCCTGAATTGCACGATTTTATTCGGATCAGCGTAGGTAAACCGGAGCATACCGATAAATTAATATCGGTATTGAGAGAGCTTTAATTTTCAGGGAGGATTAATCATGGCTAGAAAAGCAATTGTGACCAGAGAAACCAAAGAAACAACGATCAAAGTAGAGATAAATTTGGATGGTAAAAGCCAATTCCAGATTACTACCGGAATCCGCTTTTTCGACCACATGCTCAGCCAACTGGCGCAACATGGTATTTTTGATCTAAAAATATCAGCGACCGGCTCTGACCAGCATCATGTAGTTGAAGACGTAGCTATTTGCCTGGGTAAAGCTTTTAGCCAGGCTCTGGATAAAAGACAGGGAATAGTGAGAATGTCCCATGCGTTAGTTCCCATGGATGACGTCCTGGCAATGGTGGCAATTGATATCGGGGGCAGAGGTTATTCTGTGATAGAAATATCTTTCAGCCATCACACAGTGAGCGAAATGCCAGCCGACCTCATCAGGCATTTCCTGGTTTCATTCGCCGAAGAGGCTAAAATCAACATTCACGCCAAAGTTATGAGCGGAATAAATGACCACCATAAAGCCGAAGCCGTTTTCAAAGCTCTGGCCAGGGCACTGGATGCGGCAACCCGGATAGACGAGCGAATTGCTCATATTACTCCCAGCACCAAGGACATCATCGAAGCCTGATATTGCCCATCGAAAACTAGTACTAAGTTGCCTTAACACGCGTATCTCCTCGCCCCTTGCGGGAGAGGATTAAGCTGCACAAACAGCGTATCTCCTCGCCCCTTGCGGGAGAGGATTAAGGTGAGGGGGCAAGAGGTCCTTTTACCACTGGCAGTTTACTATTTGGTGATAACCGAGGTTTTAAGATAATCGATCGCCCAATTGACAAGGTCTTCTCCCTCTAAATCAAGAGGAAAATCAGGATTAAGCCCTATACCGTCAATCGGTCTCAGCTTCGGCGTAAACCAGCGGGCAATTGTTATATGCAGAGCAGACCCATCTTTCATGTTAGTAATCGTTTGAACACTGCCTTTGCCATACGTTTTTTTACCAATTATTTTGGCTCTGTCGTAATCCTGCAAAGCTCCGGCCAGTACCTCACTGGCGCTGGCGCTGCCGTTATTCACCAGGACAATAAGAGGTATATTCGTAGCTTCACCGGTTCGCCGTACGAATTCCTGACTGTGATTCCCCTCACTGTCTACTATATCGACTACAACGTTTCCACCGGGTAAAAATTCGCTGGCAATATTAATTGCAGCATCGAGCAACCCGCCGGGATTATTACGAAGATCGAGGACAATACCGTCGATGCCTTCGGCTTTCAAAAATTTCAATGCTGACAGCATTTCGGAATCACTTTTCAATAAGAAACCTGAGAGCTTTATATAACCTATTCTTTCTCGTTTTTCATAGGAAACACTTGTGATCGTTATTTCGCGGCGCATGAGAGATTTCTCAAAAGGTTTTGCCTCCCCTTCGCGGAGAAGCAGCAATTTTACCGTAGTCCCGGCAAGGCCCTGAATCTTAAGCGCCGCATCGGTTGGGCTCATTCCTTCAGTGGACTTGCCGTCAATTTCTAATATTTTATCTCCCGGTTTAATACCGGCTTGTTCAGCAGGAGACCCGGCCATCGGAGCAACGATAGTTAATAGTTTGTCTTTGGTACCTATGTGAGCCCCGATTCCGGAATATTTACCGGTTAAAGAGCCCATCTCCAATTTGTGAGTTTCCGGACTCACATAAAAGCTGGGAGGATCGTTCAGAGCCTCCATCATCCCTTTTATGGCTCCCTGGCTTAATTTCTTAGGGTCAAGCTTATCTTTATCAACGTAGTTTCGGGAGAGCATTTTCCAGGCATCGGAAAGAAGCGAGAAATCGGGAGGCAGATCCGGAGACCAACTGGAGGTTTTTGGTTCCTGGAATAATTTGTCGGCAAAATCTGTTATAACACTGCAATTTATGCTCGTTGTAAAAATGATCGAAAATAAAATCACCAGAACCGCAATAGAAAAGTAGCGTTTAAGAAACATATACAGCCTCCATACCAACCAGTTCGCCAAAAAGTGGTTACAACGAACGGCGGTATTATATCAACTTACGATACGTGAATGAGAAAGATAATAAGGCTCCATTTATTTTGCAGTAACCGCTCAATGCTAATACAAGTCGCCTTCGTATACCGCGTGTCATACGTACCAAAGGGGGTTTATTATATTAGATATTTGAAATTTGCGAGAATTACGGCCAACCACACCCTTTTACGTGCTGTTCAAGCTTAGATCCTACTTCTAATTGGAGAAAAACACAGTCTTAACTGGAAGCACCATCAAATGATAATAGAGAATCATAAGCCGAATTGGCTACAATCGTCTCAGGTCGCTTAGTCCAAAACCTATGCTTATAATGTATCGATGACTATACCCAAACGATTCGAAGGGCAAATATTACTAAGCAGAGGTTTTAAGTAACGTATTATGAACACTTCATACCAGACTTTTCAAGAACTGGTGGCAAAATGTATTGAGTGTGGGGTTGAACCAGAGGCGTTTATTACAGAAAAAATCGCCGAACTTCAGGAAAGAAAGTATTTTGGCGACCCCGAGTTTAGCTTGGTACACACTCAATGCATCACGATGCCCGGAAAGAATTTGCAAAGCGCTCTCAAGACAGTTGTCAGATAAGGAGCAGTTTGATAACCTAGGTTTAGTGGCAAGTATTAAAAGACGCCTTCAACCTCAAAGAAGGCAGTTTGATAACGAGGTTGCTTTAAAACAATTATTATTACTTGAGAGTAACGATCGATGTAAACTCTGCGGTGAGCCACTATCAGTTCGTAGCATATAATTGATCACATCATCCCTCTGGCAGAGGGCGGAAGCAATCATACGTCAAATTTGCGCGCTACTTGTAAGAGATGCAATTCAGGAAAACGCGATTACTACGAACACACCGCAGTAGCGGCGGCTAGACCATGGTGGGAACCAAGACAAAATATTATTTCTGGGATCAGTTCAGTTGACTGATACAAAACGTTATTGCATACTACTTCGGGATGGATCGAAATGCAAAGTCTGCGGCGGCTCAGCAGCCATAAATAAACTGATTGTAACAATGCGCCTTAAGCAATCCGAGGGTGGGCAACCCGTCTACGACAATTTAATAACTCTATGTGAGAAATGTTTAAATCCAATGTGAAATAATAGTCCAGAAACAGAGGAGATGAGTGTTATGCCAAAAAAGGACGTGGGGAATGTTCAGTTAACAGAAGTAAAGATAGAAACCTTAGGTTTGAAAATCAGACAGAGTTCCATCGAGCGTGATTTATTCGTCTTTGCTGCGGACGGCAAAACTATTGCCAGCCAGCTTGGAGTGAGACGTATGGTATGGCATAAAGGTAAATTCAAGGCTGAAGGGTTTCAAAGACCGCTCGACTTGAATCGCGTTCGCGAAATTGCATCGTTCCTAAGTAACAATCCTGTCCTTCCGAATGCGCTTGTTGTTGCTTTTGAACCGGGACACTTGACTTCAAACCGTTACCGAATCAGTCGGATCAGAAATGTCAATTTGGCATGATTATCCTGAAGGGAAAATTAGCTAAGTTAGATGACACAGAACAACCAGTTACTGAAAATGAGCGAATTGGTTACGTAATAGATGGCCAACATAGACTTAAAGCTATTGAACAATCAACACTTGGTAAGGGGCAATTCAACGTCATCATTTCGGCATTTCACGAAGTGCCAACAAAATTTCAACTAGAGCAGTTCTATGCACTAAACCAAACCGTGTCCGTGAGCCCAGGGCGGCTAGCTTCTACTCGGCGAGAAATCGGATATACCCTACCACCTAGAGAAGCTTATAAAAAGGCAATATCTGACGTATGTGAGATTCTGCAAGCCTATCCTCAATCGCCTTTTGCACCCGAGAAATATATTGGTTCACCACCAGTATATAAAGGACCATTAAATATCTCCGTAGTGGAAAGAATGATTCAAATCTCCATCAAAGTCACTAGTCTGCGATTTAAATGGAGTCAAGATGCAAACCAGATACCACAGGTTCACTTGGATTATATCGCAAAAGCTTTGCATATATATTGGAGAGCTGTGAGTGATCTCTTTTCTGCTTACTGGGGCAAGAAGTCAAAGGACCAGAGATTGTTCTGCGCTATCGGCATATATGCTATGTTGCGTTTTTTCGATGCTGTTATGAATAACATCGACATAAATGCCGCCGATGCTGTCGAGAATGCAAAATCCAAACTCAATCCGATAAAAGATGTTCCATGGAACAAATTGCTTGCACTGCCTAGCACTCCAAAAGCTACTTTCACTCCGGTCCACTTTTTCGATGCTATTAATAAGCTTTGGCAGGTTGATGGGAAGAGACCGTATAATCTAAAAATTGAAGACCCAATATCAAAATCAATATTAGTAGATATAGAGTTGCCTGCTTAATTGATGTATGTAATAAACTGTCTAATTACTACACGGTTACCAAGCAGCCCGAGGTTAGAAGATTCTCCATCCAAAACGCCATTGCGCGCTCGTAGACCACGCCAAGTAGACCTATAAGCCGAGTTCTGTACCCCGATAAATCGGGGCGATGACCATCCATCTAGCCATGATGTTACCATCATGATCAATAGCGACCAACCCGGGGTCAAGGCCAGGCATCCATAGTCCCCCTTATTTGGTCTTGCTCCTGGTAGGGTTTCCCCGGCCGAACGGTCACCCGGTCGCCGGTGAGCTCTTACCTCACCATTTCACCCTTACCCCGATAAATCGGGGCGGTATGTTTCTGTGGTACTTTCCGTAGGGTCACTCCTCCTGGGTGTTACCCAGTACCCTGCCTGGTGGAGCTCGGACTTTCCTCTCTGGCTCTGTAGAGAACCACAGCGGTCATCCGGTCTACTTGGCAACCTCAATGTACACCCTGAGAAGAAAGTAGTCAAACGTACGGACTACTTTTTCAGGTGTTTTTTGAGGGCAGCTTTGGCGAGCTTATGGGCGTCCTCATTAGTCGAGTGATTCAATTGATTGACGGAGTATTTTGCAAATCCCTGCAGCAACTTTTTAACCTGATGATATAAAGGGAGAAGTTTTAGATTTTTGACTTCATAAGCACCTGATAATTGCCTTATTATCAGTTCCGAGTCCAGATGAATTACCAGTTCCGTCGCCTTGAGCTTGCTGGCGGCTTTTAACCCTTCAAGTAATGCTTTATATTCAGCCTGATTATTTGTCCCTTCTCCAATGAATTGTGAGATTTCGAGCAGTGTTTTTTGCGATTGATCTGCAACTATAGCTCCGATAGCGGCTGGACCTGGATTGCCCCAGCAAGCCCCATCAGAATAAACGTGTAAACGCACTTAATAATCCTCAGGCTATTCCAGATAGAGTATTTTGCTGCAACTGCTGCATTGGACGACAGTTCCTGTCCTGGCCCTCTGTAACTCATTCATGGGCAGTGAGATGCGACATCCCTGGCATCTACCCTGCTCTATCTTTACAACCGCCTGCTTTTTCCTTAATCTCAATCCCTCGTAGGTATTGAGAGCCTGCGAGTCAATGGATACCACAAACTCCTGCCGCTTTTTTTCAATCGTTTCAAGCTGGCTTTGTTCCTTATCTCGCTTTTGGGTAAAGTCCTCTACTACCTGTTGCCGTTCTTTTTCGATTTTCGAAAGTGAATCGGATTGCATCTTCAGGTTTTTCTGAGTGGTCTCCTCCTCATTCATCAAGTCTAACAGCTCGTCTTCCTTCAGTTTGAGGTTATTTTTAAAAATATCTGCCTCTTGTTCAATACTCATCAACTCTTTGGGATTCCCTACTTTGCCGCTATAAAGTTTCTCATTGAGTTTAGAGATATTTTTTTGCAGGTCTTCAACCTCAAAATCCAGATCGCGATGCTTCTGACTGGACTCAACTTGAAGTTTTTTCAAGGTATCGATGTCGGCTTTCGCTTTATCTATGGCGGCGGTGTCGGCGATCTGTAAATTAAGCTGAGCGATAGAGTCTCGAAGGCTTTGAATCTCTAAATCCAGAGATTGTAATTCGTAAAGTTTCCTGGCTAAATTCATCGACTAATCTGTCCTATTATACAAGTTTAGCCGTAAACAACTATTATTTTACTGGTGAGGATAATTGAGAATCACAACCTGGGTCATGGGAGGCAGAGTTGTTCTGTTCACGGAAAACTTTGGTTGAGGAACCACATCTTTAATGCCCATTTTCTTCAAGTAATTTTCCAGCGGCGCTAAATCTTTCTTCAACGCCGGAGTTTTATAATGCATTGGTATCACCACTTTTGGAGCTAAAATCCGGGTGATTTCAGCAGCAACCGAATCATCGATAGTAGTTACACCACCGACCGGCAGGAATAACACACCTATATCACCAAGCTCCTCCTCCAACTCCGATGATAATGTATGCCCGATATCACCCAGATGACACAGGGTAACTCCTTCAATTTCCATAAGGTACACCGTATTCTTGCCGCGTTCACTTCCCTTGGTAGCATCATGAAACGTAGGCAGCCCGGTAATATATATACCTTTCGTTTCATATTCCCCGGGACCTTTCACAACTTTATATTCACCTTCAACAGCCTCAACATAAGAATGATCGGTATGCGTATGGCTTACAGTAACAATATCTGCACGGAGCTTGCCCAGAGTATAGCCGGTATCGGGATGGCAAGGGTCCGTGACAACAATAGCTTCTTTGCTTTTTATGCGAAAACAGGATTGTCCTAACCAGGTTATATCCAAATTAATGACCTCTCCAATATTAATTTAAAAGTTACTGATCAATGGGCTCTTCGCCTCAGCAACATCCAGCCGGCCGGTAATATCATAGCTGCTAAAATTATTTTAGCAACGTCTCCTGGTATGAACGGGTAAAACCCGGCTTGAAGCAACGAGGCACCAGGAACATAAAGTGCCAGCCATGACAAACCGAATATGTATATGACGGAACTGCCACAGACCATCGCTACAGCCGCTTTCCAGATATTTTTATCCCAGCCTCTCTCGGTTAACCAGCCTACTATAAATGCACAAGCTACGAAACCCACCAGGTATCCTCCGGTCGGCCCTATTAACCGGGCAATTCCCGGAGCTCCTCCCAGTGAAAACCAGAATGGAACGCCTGTGATTCCTACAACCAGGTAGCTTAGCTGACTTAAAGCCCCGAGCCGGCTACCCAAAACTGCACCTGACAGGAGAACTGCAAATGTTTGGCCTGTGATCGGGACTGGACCGATCCAAAAGCTTAGTTGGGCACATAACGCAGTGAAACAGGCGAATCCGAATACCAAAACAACATCCGTGAGGAATGTGGTTCGAGGAATAATGGCATGGGCTAAATCAATATATCTGACAGAAGTTTTCAAAAAGGGCTGTTCCTCCCGTTTATCCGAGGTAGCTTAAAAGTATATCAACGATGTACAAAAAGGTCAATCTGGATACTATAAGAAACATCACGATAATTTATTCGCTCAATTCTAGTTCCTTTAAGATAATTAAATTGACCGACATCTGAAGCTATGCTATGATTCTCGCAGATGTCTGCCTTTACCGACATAAACCACGCTATTGAAATTTGTCAGGATTGTGAACTTTCCAAGCGTCGTACCCATGCAGTTCCTGGCGAAGGTCCCGAAAACTCTCATTTGATGTTCATCGGAGAAGCCCCCGGATGGCATGAAGATCAGCAAGGACGCCCATTCGTGGGACCTGCAGGCCAATTCCTGGAACAGTTATTAGGTTCAATAGGATTGAAACGGGAGCAAGTATACATCGCCAATGTCATCAAATGTCGTCCTCCGGGGAATAGAGACCCATTGCCGGGTGAAATACTTGCCTGTAGTAAATGGCTTGATAAGCAGATAGACCTGATAAAACCGAAGATGATTGTCACACTGGGTAGATATTCTATGGCCAGATATTTCCCTAACGAGACTATCAGTAAAATTCACGGGAAAGCCAGAAAACAAGGTGAGGTTACTGCATTCGCTATGTACCATCCGGCAGCAGCTTTGCATCAGGGAAATTTACGGAAAGTGATCGAAGAAGATATGCTAAAAATACCGGCCTTGTTAGCAGAAACTGATAAAATAGTTGCAGTTGAAGAAAAATCGAAACAGTTAAATTTATTTTAGGTAAATGAGTTATGAGCAAACAAAAGCTTAGATTAATTCCACTCGGCGGGCTTGGTGAAATAGGCAAGAACATGATGGCGATCGAATATGGCGATGATATCATAATCATTGACGCCGGCCTCATGTTCCCCGAAGAAGATATGCTGGGGGTTGACCTCGTAATCCCTGATATAAGCTATCTTACTTGAACATAAAGAGAAACTCAGAGGTATTGTTTTTACCCACGGCCATGAAGATCACATTGGAGCTTTGCCTTATATACTCACTGAGCTTGATCTGCCACTATACGCGACCAAACTGACACAGGGGCTGATCTCACTTAAACTTAAAGAGCATGGTCAGCATAAAAAGGCCCATTGCCATTTAATTCAGAGTGGGGTCAAATTTTCGCTGGGAAAATTTGTTATCGAACCCTTTTCAGTATGTCATAGCATCCCCGATTCAGTTGGACTGATCCTCTATACTCCGGTCGGCATTATCGTACATAGCGGTGACTTCAAGATTGACTACACTCCCGTTGACGGGAAACCTTCTGAGCTTGCCAAGCTGGCTCAGTTGGGAAGCCAGGGCGTGCTGCTGTTCCTTGCCGATTCAACCTATGCTGACTTGCCGGGTTATACGCCGTCAGAAACTTCGGTAGGGGAAACTCTGGAACGTATAGTATCCGAAGCGCCAGGACGGGTCATTGTCACTACATTTGCTTCCCTTATTTCGCGTATACAGCAGGTGATTGATGTTGCTGTTAAAAAGCAGCGCTATATTTTTATCATTGGACGCAGTATGAAAGAGACCGTACGCATGGCTCTGGAACTGGGGTACTTGAAAGCACCAGCAAACGTGTTACGACGGGCTGATGAGGTTAACCATTTCCCTCATAATCAGGTTATACTTTTGACCACCGGAAGCCAGGGTGAACCAACCTCCGCCCTGGTCCGAATCACCAATCGGGATAACGGACAGGTTCACATCATTCCCAATGATACCGTGATAATATCTGCTACCCCTGTGCCGGGCAACGAATCATTAATAAACCGGACTATTGATAATTTATTCCGGCAGGGTGCGAACGTCATTTACCAGAGACTGGCGCAAGTCCATGTCCACGGGCATGCCAGTCAGGAAGAGTTAAAGCTAATGCTCAACCTGGTAAAACCAAAATATTTTGTGCCCATCCACGGAGAATATCGCCACATGGCCCTTCATGCAAGACTGGCAAAAATGGTGGGCATGCCTGACGACAATGTTCTTATAATGGAAAACGGTGATATTTTAGAAATTGATCAGAATAAAGGCAGAGTTGTGGGCAGGCTTCCTTCGGAAAATGTTTATGTTGACGGTCTGGTAATGGGAGATTTAGCCGGACTTGTTTTACGAGATCGTAAACTGCTTGTCGCGGGATGGTATTGTCGTAGTAATCGTGGCCATAGATAAGAAGACTGGAACCCTCATTGGCCGCCCGGATATAGTATCCAAAGGATTCGTTGATAACAAGGATGGTGAAAATATTCTTGAGCAGGGACGAGATTTGGTGGCCTCCAGTTTAAGCCATACGGGTAAATATCCTGTCGAGCGCAGCTCAATTAGTACCAAAACAAAAGATACGCTCAGTAAATTTTTCTATGAACAGACGAAACGGCGTCCTATGATTCTGCCTACAACCATAGAAATATAGTAAGAGCATGTCAGCAAAAAAAAAGTCTGGGCAATCAAGCAGCCGTAAAGCTACAGGAAAGGCTTCTGAATCAGCACTCACAATTGGCATCGTGGTACTCGTTCTCATAGTCTTTGGACTCATTTACTGGTTCTTGCCGCGCATACTCACCTGGGGCCTCTCGACATGGGAATACCTTTTTGGACTGTTAGGCGCCGGTCTTGCATTAGCAGCTTTGTATATTATTGTACTTGCGATATTGTTTGGCACTAAACGGCTCGCAGTGTTGCCAAAATATTGGAATGTGTCTTTGGGAATTATTACGTTCACTTTCATGGTCTGGGGTGTCCTGGCATTCATAAGCAGCGATCTGGGCGGCACCTTTGGTAAAAGTATTATAAGTAATTCGCCGACATCCGGAGTGCTCAGATTAGCGGGACTTTTTATCCTGGCATGTCTCTTCATGGCACCTCAAAGAACCTGGAATGCAATCATAGCAATATTTAAAACGATTGGAAAAATGATCTGGTACGTTTTGCGCACCATGTTTAGAGCCATTAAATTAGCGATGGCTTCGTTTAACAAAAAACCAGCCGCTGAACAAAATATCCCACAGGAGAAAATCGAAATAGCTCCCCAAATATCCACAATTCAGCAGCCATCTGCCAACCACTACAACCCCATCAATATCGGGTGCAACCAAACAGGAACCTCAGGAGCCCATAAAATTGCGCCCTTCTCTCACGGTCGGGGGCTGGCAATTGCCTCCTATCAATATTCTGGATAAGCCGATAGACACCGAGGTCAGCCAGGCTGATGTCAAGAAGAGAGCTGAAATAATTAAGGAATCATTGGCAAGCTACGGTGTCGATGCTGAAGTTATTCAGATTAATATCGGGCCAACAGTTACCCAGTTTGGAGTAGAACCTGGTTGGGATATCAAGTATAAAGAAATAAAAGAAAAGGATAAAGACGGGAATATTAAAACCAAAATACAGGAAGTATCTAAAACCAGGGTTAAGGTAGACCGCATTACTTCATTAGCCAACGATTTGTCTCTGGCCCTGGCTGCATCGAGTATTCGGATAGAAGCTCCCGTCCCCGGGAAATCCATCATTGGTATTGAAGTACCCAACAGTACTTTCGGCTCGGTCAATCTGCGAAGTATTATTGAATCGGCTTCATTTCAAAAAATAGGTGCCAAGTCCAAGCTCGCTATCGGCCTGGGTAAAGGCGCAGGTGGAGAGACAGTCTCGGCTGATTTGACCAAAATGCCCCACCTGCTCATAGCTGGAGCCACGGGCAGCGGTAAAACCGTATACTTAAACTCGATTATTTGCTGCTTGCTTATCTTCAATACACCTGATGATTTGAGATTTATTATGATTGATCCCAAACGCGTTGAACTGGTTAATTTCAATAGTTTGCCTCATCTGATTGCCCCTGTGGTGGTGGAGACTGAAAAAGCGGTATCAGCGTTGCGCTGGTTGACCGGGGAAATGGACGACAGATATCGCAAATTTGCCCAGGCAGGGGCACGAAACATAGAAGGATATAATAAAGGTCGCCAACCCGGCGAGGCAATCCCCTATATTGTTCTTGTTATCGATGAACTCGCCGACCTGATGATGGCATCCTTTGATGAGGTGGAACATACTCTTTGCCGTCTTGCCCAGCTTTCCCGGGCCACCGGTATACATCTTATCGTTGCTACGCAACGCCCATCTGTCGACGTGGTCACCGGTTTAATTAAGGCGAATTTCCCAACACGGATCAGCTTTTCACTTACTTCTCAGGTAGACTCACGAACCATCCTTGATTCCGGCGGTGCTGAGAAGCTGCTGGGCCGAGGTGATATGCTGTATATGCCCACGGATGCAAGCAAACCAAAACGTTTGCAAGGCCCATTCCTTACTGATGCCGAAATAGACAGGCTCACCACCTTCTGGGGTAATCAAAAGAAATCTGATGAGGAGCCGGTTAAATTCGAGGAATTAAGCCCCACTCCCGGTGGAGGTTCCGATTCTGATGACGCTCTGTTAGAATCAGCTAAAAAACTCGCCGAAGAACATGAAACTATATCCGTCTCGTTCCTTCAGCGCCACCTTCGAATCGGCTACCCCAGAGCAGCACGATTGTACGACAAGCTTAAAGACGAAGGTTATTGATGCTGAAAATTTATCCTTCAATAATAGGGATGAGTTAGAAAATATTCTATCTCTTTATAAATGGTGCCATTAATTCTTCGTCTTTTCTTAAATCAACGATACGGTCTCGTAATAAAGCCGCCTTCTCGAATTCCAGGTTCTTGGCCGCTTTTTTCATTTGCGACTCAAGGTCTTTAATAAGCCTTACTATTTCGTCTTTTGATACAGACGATTGAGCAGCATAGCTTTCTCTGGCTTCGGCAACTATCTTGACACGTTCCGTTATATCTTTGATCGCCTTCTTTATCCCTTGCGGTGTAATTCCATGCTCTTTATTATATTCTTCCTGGATGCGGCGTCGGCGATTGGTCTCATCGATAGCTTCCTTCATAGAAAGGGTTATGCTGTCGGCATACATTATGACATGCCCTTCAACATGTCGGGCTGCCCGCCCCATCGTCTGTATAAGTGCTCTTTTTGATCTTAAATACCCTTCCTTGTCAGCATCTAAAATGGCTACCAGGCTTACTTCAGGCAAATCTAATCCTTCCCTTAGCAAGTTGATTCCGACAACTACATCAAAAACACCAAGTCTCAGATCACGCAAAATCTCCACTCTTTCCAGTGTATTGACTTCGGAGTGCAAATAATGGGTTTTTATCTCCATTTCTCTAAGGTAATCAGCAAGCTCTTCGGCCATTTTCTTAGTTAATGTGGTCACAAGACAACGCTCGCCTTTGCTCACCCTGGATTTTATCTGATAGATGAGATCATCTATCTGCCCTTTAGACGGCTTTACTTCTATGGTCGGTTCGAGCAACCCGGTAGGACGAATGACTTGTTCTACAACCTGCTCACCATGCTCATATTCATAAGGGCCGGGAGTAGCCGAGACATATATAACCTGGTTAGTTCGTTTTTCAAACTCCTCAAAATTTAACGGACGGTTGTCACGGGCTGAAGGAAGGCGAAAACCGTAGTCAATTAAAGTCTGCTTTCGTGAACTGTCGCCATGGAACATCCCCCGTATCTGTGGAAGGGTCATGTGTGACTCATCAATAAATAACAGAAAGTCATCGGGAAAATAATCAAGAAGCGTCCATGGTGGGCTTCCCGGTGCTCGTCGCTGGAGATGTCTGGAGTAATTCTCGACTGCATTGCAATAGCCAAACTCCTGCAGCATTTCAATATCGTAATTGGTGCGCATTTCCAATCTCTGGGCTTCTACTATTTTCCCCTGGTTTTTAAATTCCTGCACCCTCTCCTTCAATTCTACCTTAATATCTTCTATAGCCAGCAGCATCTTTTCCTGAGAAGTCACAAAATGTTTGGCGGGGTAAATATCAATTTCATTACGTTCAATGAGTATTTCACCTGTAAGAGGATCTACCTCAACGATACGCTCTACCTCATCTCCCCAGAATTCAATTCGGACTGCAATTTCCTCGTAAGCGGGAAATATATCCAGAGTATCGCCTCGAATACGGAATTTCCCACGCGAAAAATCGAAGTCATTCCTTTCATATTGCATATCAACAAGCCGACGCAGCAGTTTATCTCTCTGACACTGTGTGCCCTTTTTTACAGACGTTACAAAACTGTGATATTCTTCCGGTTCGCCCAGACCATAGATACAGGATACTGAAGCCACGATTAGCGTGTCCCTGCGATCAAATAAAGCACGTGTAGCAGCATGACGCATCTTGTCTATCTCTTCATTGATATCTATTTCCTTTTCTATATAGGTATCAGTGCGAGGAATATATGCTTCCGGTTGATAATAATCATAGTAGCTCACAAAATAGCCCACGGCATTATCAGGGAAAAATTCCTGAAATTCTGTGGTCAGCTGTGCTGCTAAAGTTTTGTTATGGCAAATAACCAGAGTGGGCCTTTGCAGCCTTTCGACTACATTAGCCATGGTGAATGTCTTACCGCTGCCGGTTACGCCAAGAAGTACCTGCTTCTTAAAACCCCTGGCAATACCCTCAACCAGTTTATCAACTGCCTGAGGCTGATCACCTGTAAGCTTAAAATCGGAACTAATTTTAAATTGAGACATTCATCGATATCCGTGATTATGTCAACTATACTTTAAATTGAATAAGACAAAGGTAATGGTATGAATAATTATAAACATAATGCGGGTGTGGCACCCAAAAACAAGTTATGCTCGGGAAAGTCGCTGCAAAGCCAATCTTACTTTTTCTTCCAACTTAAGCCCTTTGGAGTCGGATAACGTGGAGGCGGCCTCGGTTGCTTCTCTTAAGGAATATCCAAGGCCGGTGAGCCCTGCTATCACATCGGCATCTTCTTGAGTTACAGCTGAGGAAATTACACCTGCCCATTCTTTAGCCAATTTACCCTTAAGCTCCAGCACTAAACGCGCCGCTGTTTTTTTCCCTATTCCAGGTACCTGGCTGAGAACATCAAGATTTTCTCCTTCTATTGCTGAAACCAATTTGTCAGGATTTAAAGCAGAAAGAATACCCAGGGCAGTTTTAGGTCCGATTCCGGAAACAGTTATCAGACTCTGAAATAATGCCAATTCGTCAGATGAACTGAAACCAAACAGAGCGATATTATCTTCTCGTACATGCAGATGGGTATGCAGATGTACCTTATCTCCAATTTTACCTAATTCACTTAATGTAGACGTTGGAGTAGATAACGTAAGGCTCACTGGTCCTACTTTGATAACTACCGAATTCGTACCAAAATGTTCTATTATCCCGTCCAGAGCAACTATCACATAAAATCCTTTATCCCGATTTTGATAAACGTCGATTATAGTTGTTCCGATAAATATGGCAAATAGCTACCGCCAAAGCATCAGCCGCATCTTCAGAATAGGGGAACTCAGAAAGGCCGAGTTGAATCCTAACCATTCCCTGTACCTGCTCTTTGCTGCTGCCACCATAATCTGTAACCTGCTGTTTCACCTGGGCTGGCAAATAACGAAAAACCGGAAGATCGTTCATCGTAGCAGCCAGAATAGCGATCGCCTGAGCTCTTCCAATGGCTAATGCTGACCTCGCATTCACAGCCACGAAAGGTTCCTCAATTGCGACTTCAAGCGGGCTGTGGTGATGAATGACCTCGACGAGTCTTTTGTAAAAATCACAGAGTCTTTTTTCGACCGGAACTTTGGATGGCAGCGATAAAACCCCGCAGTCAACAAACGTTATCTCCCCGTCCTCTTCATCAACCAGCCCATACCCAAAGTTTAATGTGCCCGGATCGATGCCCAGAACGCGCATAGTTACGCCTGAGCCTGGAGTTTTTCCAGCACAGATTCGGAATAGTCTACATTAGAGAATACACGCTGTACATCATCGAGTTCTTCAAGATGGTCCAGCAATTTCAACACTTTAATAGCAGTTTGCTCGTCAGCCATAACAGTACTTTTGGGAATCAGAGAAACCTCTGCACTGATTACCGGCCTCTTTTGTTCAATCGTTTTTCTTACTGTTTCCAATTTTTGAGGGTTAACCAGAACTTCAAGATACCCTTTTTCAGTGGTGACATCATCGGCACCAGCATCTATCGCCACCAGAGCGATATCATCTGCATTGGCATTTTTAGTGTCCACAGTGATCACTCCCCTGTTATCAAACAACCATGATACAGAACCAGCCTCACCAAGATTTCCACCATGTCTGGTAAATACATTTCGTATTTCAGAAATAGTACGGTTACGGTTGTCGGTCATTGCCTCGACCATTATAGCTACGCCATGTGCTCCGTATCCTTCCAGTGTAAGTTCGGTTAGAGCAGAAGCATCGGCAGACCCACTCCCTTTCTTGATAGCTCGTTCAACGTTATCCATCGGCATGTTACTATCACGAGCCTTTTGGATAGCCAGGCGCAAACGAAAATTCGATTCAGGATTCGCTCCACCCTGGCGTGCAGATATAATGATTTCACGAGTTAGTTTGGTAAATAACTGGCCGCGATTAGCATCGGATGCACCTTTTGAGCGTTTGATCTTTGACCATTTCGAATGTCCTGACATAGCTCTTATTTACCTCTCCACAATTCTACTACCAGGATTTAAGCCTTGCAACTGAATTTTAATAACAGAATAACATCTGCGATGTCAAAAAGATAGCAAATTACTCAATCCACGCTCTATTGTAAAAAATAAATCCTAACGTTCAGAGCAAACGATTGAGGAATACCCCTTGACAAATAGCACAAAAGTTCTATAATAAATACTAGTACATATGTTTTAATTAAGTCAAGATAGGAGAGAATCAAAATGTTAAGCGAATTGCATATTAAGAATTTTGCCGTGATTGAAGATGCTCAAATTAAATTCGGTCCCGGATTGACCATCGTGAGCGGGGAAGAAGGTTCAGGCAAATCTCTTATCGTTGATGCACTTGGAGTTCTTCTGGGAGCCAGAGCAACCCCCGGATTTATTCGCAATGGTACTTCTACTGCGAGAGTAGAAGGAATCTTTTGGTTATCCGAATCAGTTGTTTCCAAATTAAAAACACTGCTCCAGGAATGCGATGTTAAACTTGAAAACGATGGAAGTCTCATTATAACTCGAGAAATTCAGCAAATGGGAAAGAGTATAGCCAGAATAAATAGCCGGCCTGTACCGCTATCATTACTAAAACAGATTGGCCAGAGCCTTATGGATATTCATGGACAAATGGATTATATTTCCCTGCTTGACAATCATCAACAACTCAATCTTCTTGACGCCCATGGTGCAGCCACAGAATTACGCGATAAGCTTGCCGACTCAATAGACAAACTTCGTCAAATAATTCGCGACCTGTCTTCTTCAGGTATTCAAAAAACTGATGAACATCAAGAATTGTTAAAATACCAGATCGACGAGATTGAACGCGCCAGCTTAAGCCCCGGAGAAGACCTATCTCTCCAGGAAAAACACGAGGTACTTTGCTGTGCCGAAGCTTTGAAAGAAAACTGCCTCCGGGTTTATGACAACCTTTATGGTGAAGAGCGTTCCGCAACCGTTCTGATACACGAAGCTCTGGTATCGCTAAAAGGCCTCAAGAATAACGATCCGGTAATTCTGAACCACAGAAAACATCTGGAGGACTTCGCTGTTAGTCTGGAGGAAATTGCCCGAGAGCTGTGTAAATATGGAGAGAATTTGGAAGCTGATTCAACACAGTTGGTTGAAATTGAACAAAGGTTAACTCTTATCAACGCGCTTAAAAGGAAATACGGTACAACCATTGAGGAAATATTAGATTTTTGTTCCAAGGCAAAATTAGAATTAGAGATAATGGCAAATAAGAAAGAGCAAAAAATACAATTGGAAAAAGAAAGGGAACTACTTCAAATCGCATCTGGTAAACAAGCTGAAGCATTGTCTCTACAACGTCGTAAAGCGGTTACCTCGCTGGTGGAGCTGGTTAATGAAGAATTAGCTGACCTCGGTCTGCCCTGGGCCAAATTCGACATTTCTCTTCGGCGAGAAGAAGACCCTAACGGATTACCAACTGCCAGGGGAAAATATTTTGCTTTCACTCGTGAAGGCATTGACCAAGTAGAATTCATGGTTACCACTAATCCCGGCGAACCGACACGATCTCTTAGCAAAATTGCCTCGGGTGGTGAGACTTGCCGAATCATGCTGGCTTTAAAAAGCGCTCTTAAAAGAGTAGACCCAATCCCAACATTAGTATTTGATGAAATAGATGCATCGATCGGAGGCCGTAGTGGTGATACTATGGGCAGAAAGCTTGCTTTATTAGCTCGCCAACACCAGGTACTCTGTATTACTCACCTTCCTCAGATTGCCTGCTTCGGTGACAGCCACATTAGATTGGTGAAAGACACAAGCTCAGGAAGAGCTTTTACCAAAATTGAACAAATAGAAGGGCAAAACCGTATCGAAGAGTTGGCGGCTATGCTCGGCTCAGCACAAGCTGAAAAAACAATGGTCGATGGGGCTGGTAAACTTTTCCGCAAAGCGCAAAGTTGGAAAGCCCAGGAGAAAGAAACCGTTTCCGTATAACTATATAAAGGGCGAAGGAATAAAGCGGCTCAAGATTTACATGACCATAATTCCTGAATTTACAAAAGCTTTAGATAAGAGATTAATTTTAGGAAGTGCAGCGAATAACTAGATTGTATTTGCAAAACAACAGATTTAAAGCGCATAAATCTCTTTATTGAATGTTTTTACCCAGTTCTTTTGTAAGACTGCGACCGCTTCTTCGGTTTTATCTACACCCAGAATCACTATAGGTTGACCACTTCCACCCCTGCCTAAATAGGGGTAAAGATAGGTAACGTTAATCCCAGCTTCACGCAACGGTTTAAGCACAGCTTTGAGACCGCCTGGATGATCCGGTACCTCTACAGCAAGTACATCGGTTTCTTTGGTTGAATAACCATAGCTTTTCAGTACATTAATAGTTTTTTCGGGATTATCAGTTACAAATCTCACAGTGCTGATATCGGAGGTATCAGCAACGGATATAGCCCTGATATTAATTCCTTCGTTTCCCAGGCATTCGCTCACAGCGAGGAATTTGCCAGGTACATTTTCAAGGCTTACAGAAATTTGTTTTACACACATAATTTAACCTCGACTTGAACCATTATTGAAACTTGATCTTCTCCATATTACCTATAAAAAACATAGTATTATTGAAGGTTATATCCAGCCATCAATGCTTTTTCATTAATAGCTATAAGTTTTTGTTTCCCTTTCAGCACTTCATTCAGGCCCTTAATAATACTTGACATCGAAACTACATTACTTCTTTTGACAAAAGTGCCAAGAATAACCATATTGGCAGATTTCGGATTTCCAATCTGATCAGATATGGCACTTGCCGGAACTTTAATAACGTTAATATCGCCCCTCGTTACTTCGACATCAACGAGTGAAGAATTGATAAACAACGACCCTCCAGATTGTATTTGATTCTGAAATCTTTTAACCGAAGGCTGATTCATAGCTACCACAAAGTCCGGAGCAGGAAGCAACCGGAGATGCAATTTCTTCATCTGATATTGCTATGGTACAGTTGGCGGTACCTCCCCTTACCTCGGCACCATATGAGGGAAGATAGGTTACATTTTTCCCCTCAAGCATTGCTGCCTGAGCTAAATTTAAACCTATGGAAAGAACCCCCTGACCTCCAAAACCCGCAAATATCGTCTTAGTGAGCATTCTTAACTCCAGTCATATCCTTAATAACCCCGAGCGGAAATTCCTTTGTCATCTCTTCATCTATCCATTGCCATGCTTCTTTTGGGGTCATTTTCCAGTTAGTTGGACATGGAGATAGTATCTCCACCAGAGAAAAACCAAGGTGATCGAGTTGAGTTTGAAATGCCTTTCGAATTGCCTTTTTGGCCTTACGAATATTGGAAGGTGAATTGACCGCAACGCGTTCAATATACACAGATCCTTTGACTAACCCCAGTATTTCGCTCATTTTAATGGGATAGCCTTCCAACACTGCATCTCGCCCGAAAGGAGTGGTAGTAGTTTTTTGCATTAACATTGTTGTCGGTGCCATTTGGCCACCGGTCATTCCGTAAACGGCGTTATTAATAAAGACGGCGGTTATATTTTCCCCCCGATTGGCTGCATGTATAGTTTCAGCGGTGCCTATTGCAGCCAGATCCCCATCACCTTGATAGGTAAAGACTACAGCTTCCGGGAAAGCCCGTTTTATACCGGTAGCCACAGCAGCACCCCTGCCATGAGCTGATTCTGCCATATCTACATCAAAATAATCGTATGCAAAAACCGAGCATCCTGGTGGCGGTACGCCAATAATTCTGTCCCGAAGCTTCATCTCATCAATGACTTCACAAATAAGCCTGTGGGCTATTGAATGTCCACAGCCCGGACAGTAATGAAATGGCTTTTTCTTTAGTGAACTTCGGCCTGGTAAATATTTTCTTCATTATCTACTTCAAACGGTGTTGATAATACAACCGTGATATTACTCTTTCTACTTCACTCGGCGTCGGTATTACCCCACCGGGCCTCCCGTAGAAAGACACCTCTCCATTGCCTTCTAAAGCCAGTCTGACATCTTCCACCATTTGTCCCATATTCATTTCAAAAACCAGGAAATGTTTTATCCTCTTTGATAGTTCGCGAATGATTACGTTGGGAAAAGGCCAGAGCGTAATTGGTCGAATTAATCCTACTTTTAACCCTTCTGAACGAGCAGTCTTTACCGCGCCTTTGGCAATCCGGGCTGCTATGCCAAAAGCAACAACTATAAATTTTGCATCCTCAGTAAGGAAAGTCTCCCACATCGTTTCCTCTTTATTCACTAACTCGTACCGCCTGAACAGACTCCAGTTGATTTCTTCCAGTTCCGCCGGATTAGATGTAAAAGTCTTCACTATTTTACTTGGTCTTCCATTCGCCCCCCTTAAAGCATCAGCCCTCACAGGTAAGTCAGAAGGAATTTCGCGATTAAACTCCACAGGCTCCATCATCTGGCCCAGCATGCCATCACCTAGCATCACAACCGGTATTCGATATTTATCAGAAAGGTCGAAAGCTTTATAGGTTAAATCTATTGCTTCTGGAACTGACGCAGGAGCTAAAACAATAGTCCGATAATCTCCATGACCCCCTCCCCTGGTAGATTGGAAGTAATCAGATTGTGCGGCAGCTATACTTCCTAATCCAGGTCCTCCTCTGGACATATTAACAATAACCGCAGGCAGTTCACATGCCGCAAGGTAAGAAATTCCTTCTTGTTTTAAACTGATTCCCGGACTCGAAGAAGAGGTCATAGCTCTGGCACCAACTACACTTGCGCCGTATACCATATTTATAGCTGCAATTTCACTTTCAGCCTGAATAAAAGAACAGCCTTTTTTCCTGCTTAAATGAGCAGCCATATATTCCGATAGTTCATTTTGTGGAGTAATGGGATAGCCAAAATAACACTGGCAGCCTGCCCTGATGGCCGCTTCTCCAATAGCGCTATTACCGGTCATTAATATTTTAGGCACGATAAACCTCGATGGCTACTTCGGGACATACTAAAGCACATGTGGCACACCCGGTACAATCGCTTTCATTGTTTACTTTAGCCGGTAGATAGCCAGCATCATTAAGTTTATCCGCCAGTGAAATCACTTCCTTGGGACAAAAATATATGCATAGTTCACAGCCTTTGCAGAGACTGGAATTAATTTCAATATATCCATTCATGCTAAGTCGTTTGATTCCTAAATGTGATTACATGATCAACCGGAGAAATTCACCTATAAACATGCTACACTTGGCGTATAATTTTATGCTCAAACCATCACTATGGCAAATTTAGTTAAGTGAATTGTGCTGGAACCGCGCATGAAAAGGACAATTCATGAAACTACAGTTGGCGACCCCGATGGGATTCGAACCCACGATCTCCACCGTGACAGGGTGGCATGTTAGACCGCTACACCACGGGGCCAAAATTTGGCAATAACACAACAATATTGCGCACGAAAGTTTAACAATACAATCTTATTGTGTCAAATCAAGAGCTTCACATTATTAAACGGAGTTCGTTGATTTTTATAATAAAATAAATTAAGCTTATATACTGCTGATGTTTAAGTAAAGTTCATAGGAATTGAACGCTCTATGGTCATTATTCCATGGAAACAAGTAGAGTTTTTATGCGTAAAAAGGATTATATCAAACTAGCTTATATATATATTTTTATTACTTATCTCGTTTTACTACCCCTGTTCTCTGCACCCGTTCATGCTGCTCCTAGCATTACCCTGAATCCTTCATCAGGAGCTTTTGGTACAACAGTTCAAGTTAATGGCAAGGGATTTACAGGGCGTCTGGCGACAATTTACTTTGATGATAAAAGCCTTGTGAACAATATAGCTATCTCTGATTCAGGCGAAATTAACTATGATTTGGCCATACCACGAGCATTCAGGGGCACTCATATACTCCGTATTGCCGATAACAGTAATTGGTCTGGCAGTACTGCAACGGTTGAATTTCAGGTACGCCCACAGGTGGCAGTTTTCCCTACCACAGCCACTGGAATAAATGAAATCACCATTACAGGTAACGGTTTTAGCAAAGATGAAAAGGATATCAAGATAACATGGGATGATATTCCAACTTTGGCCGCGCCGATTACTGCTGATCGAGTCGGTAGCTGGAGTTTAATCATGCCAATTCCCAAAACTACCAAAGGCGAACATTATATCGGGGCGATCAGTAGTTCAACCCAGGCTTCAGAAATAGAAAAGGTTAAGTTTATTGTTGCTCCTTATTTAAAGGTAACACCACTTTCGGGACCTGTCGGCACGCAAATCTTATTTTACGGCTGGGGTTTCCGCGGTAATGAAGATGGAATAACGATACTATGGGACGGAGATATAATTTCCACGAATATCAGGGCTGAGCCTGATGGTTCATTGATAGTTGATGGCAGCAAGGTACTTAACCCGGGTCCCTCCTATACAGGTGATACCAGAGAATCTGTATTTGTTCCACCCAGTGTTAAAGGGCGGCATACAATCGCAACTTATGGAAGCAGCTTTACTCCAAGAGGTACGCTGAGTGATTATACGTTTGAGGTTATCCCAGATATAAAATTACTGGTAGAGCCTGATATTAAGGGAGCACAGATTACTATTACAGGTACTGGTTTTGGTAAAAATGAAGCCATAACGATTAGCCTTGATAAAATTCAGACAAATATAACAGCGACCTCTGATGCGCAGGGTAGCTTTACAAGTGTTCTCAAAATTCCAACAAGCAAGGGTAAGCAATACACCATAACTGCTGTCGGCAATGCGAACAACTCTGCTCAAGCCAGTTTCACGGGTACTATCGATATGGCTTTACCGACAGAATTAAAACTGGTATCGCCCGCCCATGGTGCTAAATTGACTATTTTTGATTCGGTTGGTGATGTAATGCTTGGTACCGCTCAATATCTTTTTGGGGTCTTTGGCTATTTGAATGGAACACCAGCTAAATCCACACCTTCGCCAAAAATTACATTCACCTGGACCGGTGATGGTTCTGCGGGAACCAATTATATTTTGCAATTGGCATCTGATCGTAATTTCTCATCAATCGTCCTTGAGAAAAGAGTTGTTTCCACTATGAGTTATACTTTGTCGGAGAGAGACTCATTGGGCAGTGGTCACTTTAGCTGGAGAATAAAGGCTGTAGATGCTTCAGGAAATGAGACCCAATGGTCACCAGGTTCAGAATTCGATGTCATCTCAATGGCACCCACGGTTGGTATTTTAACCGGAATCGTTACTCTGCTAATCATCGCTGCCATAGTTTTCGGTATACTTATGGCAAGGGCAAATCTCAACAGACGGTAGCGTTTGTCCTTAACAAAATCCGACTAAAGCTGATCTATAGTTATGCCTTTGGAAAATTGGCATTGATGATCAGCCGTTCAATCATAAGTACTCCCAATTATAGCTATGATATAATCAAACAAAGGTAGTCGAAAGTGTTTAACAGATTAGAAGCTATTGAAAAACGTTACGAGGAGTTATCCCTGCAAATTGCTCAGGAGGAAATATCTACAAACCCTGCCAGATTACAGCCACTGGCGCAAGAACATGCCAGCCTCGACGAAATCGTAACAAAATATCGTAAATACAAAAAGATCTCACAATCCTTACAGGAAACCCAATCAATGCTGGATGATGGACTTGATCCCGAAATGGTGCGGCTTGCAAAAGAGGAACTAGTCCTACTAAAACAAACGCATGATGAAATGATAGAGGATTTGAAAGTATCTTTATTGCCAAAAGATACTAATCAAAACAAGGACGCTATTGTCGAGATCAGAGCTGGTACCGGCGGGGATGAAGCTGGTCTTTTTGCCGCAGACCTTTTCCGGATGTACAGTCGATATTCACAGAAAAAAGGATGGCAAGTCGAACTCATATATTCAAGCGCTACTGAAATAGGTGGATTTAAAGAAATTGTATTTGAGGTCAAAGGAAAAGGAGCTTTTAGTCATTTAAAATATGAACGCGGCGTTCACCGTGTACAAAGAGTTCCAAAAACTGAGGCTTCAGGGCGGATACATACCTCCACTGCTACAGTTGCGGTGTTACCTGAAGCAGAGGAAATAGACGTACATATCAATCCGGATGATATTCAAATGGAGTTTTATAGAAGTGGTGGAGCCGGTGGACAGAATGTAAATAAAGTCACCACCGCAGTTCGTATTACTCACATACCAACAGGAATTGTTGCTGCGTGTCAGGATGAACGTTCCCAGTTAAGAAACAGGATGAAGGCTATGGCGGTTTTACGCTCTCGTCTTTTTGACATCGAGCAACAAAAACAAATGAGTGAAACTACCGAGCAACGTCGGTCCCAGATAGGCAGCGCTGAGCGCTCCGAAAAGATTCGTACCTATAATTTCCCACAAGACCGTATAACTGATCATCGCATTAGCCTGACACTTCATAATTTGCCCAAAATCCTCGATGGAGAACTCGAGGATTTAATAAATGCGCTTGCCACCGACGAGCGATCCCGACTATTAGAAGATAACTCCGTATGACTCTACAAGAAACCCTGCGAAATGCCGTTGATAAACTAAATTCCTTCAAAATCGCAGAGGCACAGTTTGAAGCCAGGATATTATTGGGTCACGTACTAAAAATATCAGCGGCAGAGATATATACCAAACTTGATAGTAATTTGAGCCCGAAATCTTTAGAGCTGTTTTCACGATTATTACAACGTCGTATTGAAGGTGAACCCACTGCATACATATTAAATCGCAAAGAATTCTTCGGGATTGATTTCTTTGTTGATAAACGGGTGTTAATTCCCAGGCCAGAAACAGAATTACTGGTTGAGGAAACTTTGAAATTCGTCCGGGAAAAATCAACTGAGATGTCCAATCGTCAGCGGACATCTATTAATAGCAGACGTGGGTACTGGTTGCGGTAACATTGCCATAAGTCTAGCTTTGAACAATGAATATTTGAATATTTTAGCTGTGGATTCTTCGATTGAAGCGCTAGAAGTGGCGCGTTTGAACTGCCAACATCACGAAACCGGCAATCGTATTACATTCCTCCACAGTAATTACCTCGAAGCTATAACCTGTCCTGTTGACATAGTTGTGGCTAACCTACCTTATATCAGGCGGTCAGAATTGCCTGAATTGCAACCAGAAATTTTGCAGTTCGAGCCCATGCTGGCATTAGACGGTGGTGACTCAGGTTTAAATCACATTAATCAACTTCTTGTACAAATTCAACAAAAGCCAATTAAACCTTGGGGTATCCTTTTAGAAATTGGAGCAGATCAAGACCTTGCTGTTTCACACGAAATAACGGCACTATTACCCGAATGTAAATTTGAATTTGTATCAGACCTCAATGGGATAAAAAGAGTAGTTAAAATAGATATCTCAACCCCGTCACTTATGGTGCCTTAATACTCTTTTGTCATCGTTACTATTTTCCTCACTATTATTTGACAAATTGACTTATTTGTCCTAAAGTATTTTTCGCTCAAGAAAATGCCTTTTCAAAACTCAAAATTTTCAGGAGGTAATATCTTTATTGAATATTATTGTTTGTTGCAAGCAAGTACCCGATCCTGAAGCTCCCCCCGCCAGTTTCAAAATTGACCCTAGCGGTAGCAAAGTTGTTCCTCCTTCCAATGTTCCCCCAGTTATCAGTCCCTTTGATGAAAATGCCGTGGAAGCAGCACTCAAAATGAAGGATAAACAAGGCGGCAAGGTAACGGTAGTTAGCCTGGGTAACAATTTAACGCGCGACGTAGTGAAAAAACCATTGTCAATGGGCGCCGATGAACTAATTTTATTGGAAGACCAGGCTTTTGAAGATGGCGATAGCTGGTCGAACGCTTTTGCATTGGCTGCTGCAATAAAGAAAATTGGGCAATTCGACGTCATTTTCTGTGGTCGACAGGCAGCAGATTGGGACGCAGGTCAAGTCGGAACTGGTATCGCTGAATTACTGGGAATTCCTAGCGTAACGCTGGCAAAGAAAATCGAAATTGTTGATGGCAAGGCTAAGGTAGAGCGTGTCATTGCAGACGGGTATCAGGTTATTGAAGTATCGCTGCCAGCTCTTATCACCGTCAGTAATGAATTAGGTGAACCCCGATATGCAACTTTGAAAGGAATTATGGCAGCTAAATCAAAACAACCCACTATATGGAAACCTTCCGACATCGGAGTAGATCCAGGTAGAATAGGAGCCGCCGGTCGAAAGAGCAAATTAGTGAAACTATTCCAACCTACCCGCGAAGGCAAATGTGAAATGATCGCGGCAGATAATCCTGCAGATGCCGGTGTAAAGCTGGGCATTAAACTAAAAGAATCCAAATTAATCTAAATAAATTCAGGAGGTTACAATGGCTGACTCTAAAGGTGTCATGATCTGTGCTGAAATAGCTGATGGGAAGCTCAGTGCTATTACCACTGAGATACTGGGATGCGGACGCAAACTAGCTAATGATTTAAAAGAAGAGCTTATTTGTGTTCTCATTGGCAATCAGTTAGGTGATTTACCTCAAAAAGCATTATTTTTTGGTGCTGACAAGGTCTATGTAGTCGATGATCCGTTATTTAAAGAATACCAGACTGATTGCTACGTCACGGCAATGGCTAAACTTGTTCAAACGATTGTTCCTCGTATACTGCTCTTCGGGCAGACATCTATAGGGAGGGACCTGGCACCAAGACTAGCTTTCAAACTTGGAGTCAGTGTATCCATGGATTGTTTGGAGCTAAATATTAACTCCAGCAATAAATTGCTCGAATTAACAAAGCCTGTATTCGGTGGAAACGCTCGGGCAGTGTTTACTTCTGAAACCATGCCACAAATGGCCACCATAAGACAGAAAGCAATGGCACCCCTTGCTCCCGACGATTCCCGGAAAGGTGACGTGATTCCGTTTAAAGTTGAAATTGATCCTTCACAAATAAGGACCAAATTAGTCGAAACAGTGAAGGAGCAAGTTTCTGGCATCAAACTCGAGGATGCGACAGTGATTGTTACCGGCGGCCGGGGTATTGGTGGTCCAGAAGGATTTAAACAATTGGAAGAATTGGCCAAACTACTCAAGGGCGCAGTGGGAGCTACTCGACCACCTTGCGACAATAAATGGATGCCGGATACAGCTCAGGTTGGTCTAACCGGCAAAATAGTGGCACCGGAACTTTACATAGCCGTGGCCGTATCCGGAGCGAGTCAGCATCTGGCAGGTTGTTCCGGTTCTAAAAATATAGTTGCCATTAATAAGGATCCCGAGGCAAACATATTTAAAGAAGCCAGGTTCGGAGTAGTCGGCGACTGGAAACAGGTAGTACCTGCTCTTATTCAAAAGGTAAAGGAGTTATTAGGTAGTTAAGTGGGACTTGACTAACTCGATGGTTCCTTTTGTTGTTGAGCGATAATTTTCTGTGTGATCTGCGGTGGAACTTGCTCATAGTGGCTGAATTCTGTCGTAAATGTTCCGCGCCCTTGCGTTATGGATCTTAAAGTTATAGCGTAACGCTGTATTTCCGCAAGCGGGGCCTGCGCCTGGATAATGTTAATGCCTCCTTGCGGTTGCATCCCCATCACTCGAGCTCTTTTGGCATTAAGATCACTCATTATATCTCCAGTAAACGAATCCGGGACGGTAATAGTCATGTTTACCAGCGGTTCAAGCAACACAGACTCCCCCTGTGACAATCCTTTTTTAAAAGCCTGAGATGCCGCAATTTTAAAAGCCATTTCCGAAGAATCTACAGGGTGAGAGCTACCATCATAAAGGGTTACCCGTAAATCGTCAGTAGGAAATTTCCCCAAAATTCCTTCCGACTTTGCTTCATTTATACCTTTTTCAACAGCAGGAATAAAATTCCGCGGGACTGATCCACCGACAACCTTCTCGGTAAACTCAAATCCGGTTCCTCTTGGTAATGGCTCCATCTCCAACAATACATGGCCATATTGGCCATGACCTCCTGTTTGCTTTTTATGTTTATATTCCGTATCGACTTTCATCGTAATCGTTTCTTTATAGGCTACTTTGGGCAACTCTAATTTAACTTCGGCACCAAATTTTCGTGATAACCTTTCCGAAGCTACGTCCAAATGGGTTTCGCCCATCCCGCAAAGCAGCATTTCCCCAACGTCAGGATCCCTCAGGACTTTTAGCGTCAAATCCTCTTCTGTTAACTTGGGCAATGCGGTACTCATTCTATCCAGGTCAACTTTTGTTTTGGGATGGACAGCCATACGAACAACAGGTTCTGGAAATCCGATGGGCGCAAACTTAACTGGATGTTCACGCACACCAAGCGCATCCCCTGTTCCCGAGACCGTTAATCTTGCCACAGTACCAATATCTCCGGCATGAACCTCAGGAAGAGTTTCCTGGTTTTTACCACGTAGCATAGATAGTTGACCAATCCGTTCATTTGCCCCTTTAGAAACATTCCACACTTGTGAGTTGCTGGAGAGTATTCCTGAATAAACCCTGAAATAACTGATTTTACCAACATGAGGATCGAGAGTAGTCTTAAACACCAAAGCAGCCAGACTTGATTCCGAAACGGGCTCAACCATTTCAACCGCCTTGGAAGATATATTGGTGGCCTTTACGGCACCTTTCTCTTTGGGTGAGGGTAAGTAAGCTTTGATAGCATCCATAAATGGCACAATGCTGGAATTGGTCAAACCTGAACCCAGTAAAATCGGTGCTATTTTCCCCGCCAGAGTAGCCTGCTTTATACAGCGTAAAATATCAGCTTCCTGTATCTCGGTACCTTCAAGATATTTTGAGAGCAGATCATCATCTATTTCTACCACTGCTTCAATCAATTTCTCGCGATAAGAATTTACTTCCGCCAGAATATTTGACGGTATCTCAGTCTCTTTTGGAGGATTGCCGGTATAAGCTTTTTTAGTGACAAGATCAATTATCCCTTGAAAATTGTTTTCTGAACCTAAAGGTAATTGGACGGGAATACATTTTGGCCCCAATTTAGATTGAATATCCTTTAACCTGGTATAGAAATTAACGTTTTCCCTATCCATCTTGTTAATTAAAATAAGACGCGGCATCGCCAAATCATTCGCATATGTCCAAACTTGTTCGGTACCAACCTCTACTCCGGAAACGGCACATACCACTACCACTGCACAATCGCTGACTGCCAACCCCGCTTTAACCTCAGCTACAAAATCCAGGTATCCTGGTGTATCAATTAAGTTAACTTTCGTATCTTTCCATTGAAATGGGAGAAGAGAAAGATAAATACTAATTTTCCTTTTTATTTCCTCGGGGTCGTAATCAGAAGTAGTGGTGCCATCAGTAACTTTGCCCAAACGACTGATAGCCCCAGCATCAAATAACATTGCCTCAGCTACAGAAGTCTTACCGGCACCTGAGTGACCTAAAAGTACAACATTGCGTATTCTATCGGATTTGTATTGGGGCACTACGTTCACCTCGTTTCAATTATCGTTACTGAAGGTAGCAAATTGTAACAGTGTCTAGCTCTGACCGTCAAGAAAAATATTCACCCCATTGATCGGTTTTTTACCACTATTACAAATATATGCTAATTTACAAAATCTTAGAATGATAATTCATCCTTGCCATGGAAGTTGAAATATTCGTTAAAACAATGGACTAACGCCACTCGTTTCATCCTTTATGATATAATGCTTTTCCTGTCAGCCAAGAAAATAATAAAATAGATAGTTTGTGAAACGATTAGAATGAAACTAAGCAGAGAAGACGTACAGCGAATTGCACAATTAGTCAAGCTGGGACTGAACGAGAACGAGGTTGAGCAATTGAGACTTCAATTATCGGACATACTCGATAACATGGAGATTCTTAAACAGGTGGATACTACCGATGTCCCACCCTCATCCCAATCTGTGAGCTTACAGAATATTTTCAGAGCTGATGAAGCTATTGAATCGTATCCAAAAGATGAAATACTCGCCAATGCTCCGCAAACAACGAATGCCTATTTTAAAGTCAAAGCAGTCCTTGAAGAATAAGGTATGGATCAACTTTTCCAACTATCCATTCTTAAGTCCCACGAACTCTTGAAAAAACGGGAAATATCCTCAGTTGAACTGACTAAGGCAAACCTTAAACGCATAGCTCAGGTAGACCAGACAGTTCGAGCCTGCGTCACTGTCTCTGAGGAATCCGCGCTTCAACAGGCTGAAAAAGCAGATAGGAAGCAATCGTGACGGTCAGGTCGGCGCCTAACCGGCATCCCTTCGCTACTCAAAGACAATATGTGCACTCGTGGGCATCCGCACCACGTGTTCGTCGAAAATGCTGGAGAATTTTGTGCCTCCCTACGAATTCCACGGTCGTAGAGGGAACTAGAAAAAAAACAATGCAGTAATTCTGGGTGAGACTAACATGGACAAATTCGCGGAATGGGATCATCCACTGAAAACTCCGCGTTTTTTACAACAAGAAATCCCTGAATTAGACCATGTGCCTGGCGGCAGCAGCGGTGGCTCAGCAGTCTCGGTGGCGGCTGACGAAGCTGTCTATTCACTCGGGTCTGATACCGGAGGCAGTATACGGCAACCTGCCGGGTTTTGCGGGGTGGTGGGGCTTAAACCAACTTATGGAAGAGTGAGCAGATTTGGGCTTATTGCTTTCGCCAGTTCGCTCGACCAGATATTCGGCCCCATCACTAAAACAGTTACCGACTGTGCCCTCGTTCTTAATAGTATCGCCGGCCATGATAAACATGATTCTACATCCGTTCCCTATCCAGTTCCCGATTATACGAAAGCATTAGTCCCTGATCTAAGGAATATACGCATAGGTATACCTCAAGAATATTTCGT
>CAWAQY010000011.1:0-17452 GCA_963784375.1 uncultured Chloroflexia bacterium
CGGTTGATTTAAGCGATAGCGAATATGCCCAACCTTTTTACCGGAGGTCGGTTGCCATCCTTGAAAAAATAGAGAAAGAAGACGGCATAAACATTGACCAGATACTGGAAAGGTTTACCCCGTTTGAAAAAGATGAAATCTCACCGAGGTTGACCATTACCCTGTTTCAAGTGCTGTTAGACGCATTAGACGATATGAACTATATCGATATCCGTGACGGAAGAGCTTATGTAACCGGACGTCAACCTCCCAGCAGGCCTAGATTGTCATAGCTACGAGGTTCAACTTCCGCTGTATTTCTAGCTTTGCGGCTTCCTTACATAAAGGTTATAATATCGGCTTGTTTATCATGGGTATAATCTCCCCCTCACTTACGTCTCTCCCGCCAGGGGAGAGAGAAGAAAAGGAGAAGTCTCTTCCTAAAGGGGTTAGAGGAGAAAAGAGAAATGCCTCTCCAATGGAGCGAGAAGGTAAAAGGAGAAATACCTCTCCAAATGGGGAGAGATGATAACAGGAGAAATGTCTTCCTGAAGCGATATTTTCATGAGGTGTCACCACAACGGGGTGACACTAAAATGGGAGAAAATAATCTCTCTCTCCCTTCAGTGGAGGAATAAGGTGAGGGTCACCGAGGAAAATATATTTTAAATGTTAATTTTTGGCTAGAAGTAGTCTAGCTTCTGATAGCAGGCTTGCATATTATTCCCACGAGGTGTCACCACAACGGGGTGACACTAAATGGAAGAGAACAATTATCCCTCTCCCCTTGAGGGAGAGGATTAAGGTGAGGGGGAAGCTTTCATCTTGAGTTTCCCCTCGCTTATGTCTCCCTCAGGGGAGAGAGGACAGGTAAGGTCAAAGAGGAGAATATATTTTTGCTCATTTAGCAAAAGCTGGAGGATATGTGAAAATACTGGAAAAAATCAACTATTCACCCGCCAGGGTTGTCGGTGGTTATACTGACCGGATACTCAGGGTTGATCTGGGCAAACCGGAAATTAGCTATCCAGCAGTTGGAGCCCGATTTTAAGAAAAAATATATCGGTGGCCGCGGGTATGCCCTCAAAGTAATCTGGGATGGTACCACCAAGGAGACCCGCTATGATAGTCCTGATAATATTCTGGTCATGGCCAGCGGGCCGCTTGGCAACGAGCCTGGATTCCCCGGAACCAGCAAATTCATAGTCGGGACCATTTCACCCCTGACCGATACCTTTATAGACTCGAATGTCGGAGGTCATTTCGGCCCGATTTTGAAACTCGCTGGCTTTGATGCCCTGGCTGTTTCGGGGATATCCAGTGAAGATACAGTTATTATTATCAATGGAGATGAAAAGACTATAAGTATTGTTTCTGCTCCAGCATACAGTAAGGAAATAGATGAAGGCTCACTTTCCTTTGGACAGCAATTGCTGAAAGATGTTCATGGCGGTGAATATAGCGATAAGCTTGCTGCAGTCACGGCGGGAAAAGGTGGCAGCACTACAAGGTTCGGGATTGTCAATAGTCTGTTTTATGATATAAAAAGAAAGCGCATCCGCTCGAAGCAGGCTGGCAGGGGTGGTACTGGAACAGTGATGCGATATAAGAGGCTGAGAGGTATTGTTGTAATATCGAGCCTGCCCAAAGCAAATGGCAATAATGCCCTGAACAAAGAAGGTGTGAGGCAGGCCGGCTCCAAGTTAAAAGAAGTTATTTCGAAATACGATCCCAAGCAGCTTCAACTTGGCGCATGGGGAACGACTGGTTTATCTGAATACATGGATAAATTCCACCTGTTTCCTATCAACAACTATCAATTCGGGCAAAGCCCGGACTCACCGAGGCTTTTTGCCAGTGTCTTCCTTGATAAGTATTTCAGTAAGAAAGTCCCTGACGGTTGTTACTATGGGTGCAATCTCGCCTGCGCCAAGGGCGCAGAAAATGTTCAGCTTACCAGGGGGCCGAAAACAGGTCAGATAGTCGGTATCGATGGGCCTGAGTACGAAACAGTTGGGGCCGTCTCCTGCATGGGTATATTCGATCCGCAGTTCGTTATGGAATACAACTGGTATTGTGATGAATACGGAATTGATACTATTTCTACTGGTGTAACGATTAGCTTTTTTATGGAATGCTATCAACGCGGATTTATTACTGCTTCAGACGTCGGCTATGAATTAACGTTCGGTAATGTCGAAGCTGTAGACAGATTGCTGCATGAAATAGCTAACGGAAGAGGCTTTGGCAAGATTGTCGGCCAGGGTGTTGCCAGGGGCAAGAGATGGGTTGCTGAGAAGTATGCTGCCCGAACCGGCAGTTCAATTGATTCTACTATGGCTGAGTTAAACAAATTTGGGATGGAAGTAAAAGGCCTTGAGTTTTCCATGTACGTTACCAAAGAATCGCTTGCCCAGCAGGGCGGGTATGGTTTTGCTCTTAAAGGACCGCAGCATGACGAGGCATGGCTGATCTTTATTGACCAGGTCCACAAGGAATTGCCCACATTCGAGCATAAAGCAAATGCGCTGAAATGGTTTCCTTTGATTCGCACCTGGTTTAACGCCACGGGACTGTGCAAGCTCCCCTGGATTGATGTTCGGAACCCTGAGGCTGCTGCTACAGCAGAGCCTGCCAAAAATATTCCTACCCTCGCTTACTATGTGGACTATTTCAATGCCACGACCGGCAGTACCAAGACCCTCCAGGATATTCTGGATGATTCAGAAAGGCTTTATATACTGCAAAAGCTTATTAATCTGCGTCAGGGCAAGGGCACCCGTGCGAGCGACCAGGTTCCTTTGCGGGCGATAGGTCCGGCATATCTTAATGAATACGAATCTCGCGCCGATTATTACGCTGAATATTTAAAGCAGCAGCTTGGCGATAAGCAGATGCCGGCGACCACCGAGGAAAGGCATAAGCTGCTCGTGCAAAAAAGGTTGGAAGCATATCAACAGCTTTGCGATATTGTTTACGAAAAGAAAGGCTTCACTTCACAGGCGATACCGGAACGCGAGACTGTCGAGAAGTTCGGCCTTATGGATAAACAGGCAAAGCAACTGCTTGACCAATTCGGTGTTTAGGCTAATAGAAAACGGGGGTTTGGGGGTGTCCCCCAAATCATATCACCTGGGGAGGTGGGGTGGGGAATATATTCGATATTTAAAGAGAATATTTAATGCCAGCCATAATTGAGTTCCATGGAACACAGCGTACCGTAACAACTGCTGTAAGCATCGAAATGCCTGTATCTGGCAGCACTATGGTGAAAGATGCGCTTGACTATGTAAGACAACGATATCCTGCCCTTCATCTTGAAGATGGCACGACCCTTATCACGGTTAATCTGGAAATTGCGCCCCCCGACAAAGTTTTGAAGGAAGGTGACACTATCTCATTTCTTCCCATCATAGGCGGAGGGTGAAGGTATTTTTTATTTCGATCTTTACATCATGTGCAGCCTCGGCTAGCTAGCCCCGGTATCCAGCAATAATATGTCTCACACTTCACCAATCTGTCATCCTGAACATCGTGAAGGATCTCCGTAAAATGCAAACGGCGATGTTGCGGGGATTCCTCGCTACGCTCAGAATGACAGAGATGATAAGGATGACTTTTTTAGAATCGGTGGTATAATCTTGACCCTTCGTATACAAAGAATCTCCCACTACAAAATAATGACTCACAGTAGACGTTTATTAATACTTTTGGCTATTTAATGTGCCTCTCTACTTCGTGTAAAGTAGTAACCAGTCAGGAAGTCGTAAAGCCGGTGAGAAATTAACAGGATTTATGAAAAGTGATGTTTTATCGGCAGATCGATCATCTAAATCCGATAATTCTATTTTAAAATATCCCGGAATTGTTGTTTTGGAGATACCTGAATGACCTTACTACCGATTTTGCACATATCGGCTTTCATGTTCTTTGTCTGGGCTATTATTCTGGTACTTAACCGGAAGCCGATAACCAGGGTAAATATATTTGCTGCGCTTCTTTGCAGTGCTTTTCTCATGTGGAGTTTCTCCTGCACGTTGGTTCATCTGGTTATAGATGCCGAGCAAGCTTATACCTGGATAAATGTGAGTGCTCTGGGATGGGCTTCTTTCCCGGTTGCCAGTCTCTGGTTTTATCTTGCAGTAACCGACAAGAAGATAATTGAAAGTAAATATTTTCTGTCAATGTCAGCGCTTTCCGCACGCTTGTTTTTGTATATCTGCAGTGGTCAGGCCAGTTGGTAGCCAGCATTGTCTTGCAGCCCTATGGGTGGGTTGGTTTATGGTCGGGTTCCTCTTCATCGATACTATTTTTCGTCTACTATTTTATTATTGTTTTTATCTGTATAGCTCTCAGTTTGGATGTACGGAATAAGACGAAGAGTTTGAGGCAAAAGCGACAGGCTGTTCTATTGGCGGCTACTGCGGGCGCATCCTTTTTGCTAGGGTCTATCACTGATGTCATTCTACCTGTATTGGGTATTTATATAATCCCACAGATTGCCGACATCTTGATGATTATCTGGGGCGTGGGCATTATTCTGTCCGTAACAAAATATGGGAGTTTGGGGTTGACACCGTCGACGGCCGCCGAGACAATTCTGGATACGATGACCGAGTCGTTAATGATCGTTGACAACAAGGGGAAAATTGTCTTAATAAATAAAGCTGCCAAAAATTTATTTGGGGATAGAGCAGAGCTGGAAGGGAAACAATTCACCAGCTATTGTTACAGATAAAGGTAAAGCTGAAGATTTCTTAAATGCAGCTTCTCCCAGCGATATCCAGGCTGATATCGAATTAACCTATAAGACGCCTGATGGCAGGGAAATTCCCATGCTGGTCTCGTCTTCGGTTATCGGCAACATAATGGAGCCAAAATTGGGTACCGTTATAGTTGCCAAGGATATTTCCCGTAGAAAAATAATCGAGAATGAACTCAGAGAGCAAAAGGAACTTACTGACGATATATTGGAAACAACCCCGAGTGCTGTCATTCTCATTGGACATGATCTCAGAATTAAACTGGTAAATAGAGCTTTTACTGATTTGTTAAAGGTTCCCGGGCGAGCGATACACGACATTGAAATAGCTACTATCTTTCCCGGCAAAGAGCTGTTACGAAACATAGAAGATGTTGCCAGGAATAGAGTTAATAGTACCAGTTGTGAGTTCCGGCACAGGATTTATGGTTCAGAAAAGATTTTTGTCGCTAATGTCATGGCGATGGGTTCAGAAAAAGTACTGGTTATCTTGAATGACGTTACTATCGAAAGACAGAAGCAGGAGAAATTATACCTGACTGATAGGCTGGCAACCGTGGGAGAGATGGCTTCAGGCATTGCTCTATGAACTGAATAATCCGCTGACCAGTGTGCTGGCCATTTCACAATTACTTAAGGAGCAGGACCTGTCCCAGGAATTACATGATGATATAGATTTAATAAATACAGAAGCACAACGTGCCGCAGCTATTGTTAAAAATATGTTGACTTTTCGAAAACATTCACCGATCAAACGCCGACCCAGATCAATAAAATCATAAAAGAAATAATTAAATTACGCAGCTATGAATATGTCCTTAATACTATTACTGTTCAAACCGATCTGGCTGAGGACCTGCCGGCAACGACGGCTGACTATTTCCAGATTCAACAGGTTTTTCTGAACATTATTCTTAATGCCGAATCTGCGATTATCGAGGCAAAAAACCAGGGGCAGCTTTCTATAAAGACTGAGGTTCAGAATGGATATATTAAGGCTTCGATTACCGATAATGGTATCGGGATATCCGAAGAAAACCTTGTTCGTGTGTTTGATCCATTCTTTACCACTAAGGATGTTGGGAAAGGAACAGGTCTGGGCTTGAGTATCTCGTATGGGATAATAACTTCACATAAAGGCAGGATAAATGTGACCAGTGAGCTGGGTAAGGGGACTACCTTTATCGTGGAATTACCTGTTGTAAGTGACAGTAGTGCTGGTAGTAAAGATATCAGGGAGGCGGTGGTTTCGCCATTTATCGGTATCGGCAGCATTGTCGACAGGATGAATTAACCAAAAATTAACAATTACTTAACAGTTTAATAGTAGTGTATCTACCAGTTATGGTTATTCTGTTCCGGATGCTGTATTATAAAGGCAGGGTCGGTTATGGACAGTTTTGTCGCAGAAAAGAGAAAAATTGATGCAGCAATTATTTAACTGTCCCAATTGCGGAGCGCAGATCGTTTACGGCGTGAGCAATTGCTACAATTGCGGGACTCCTTTTTCATGGGACCAGGTGTCTCCACCGGCTCCACCTGCAGACAATTACTATCAGGACCCAAATCAACAGCAATGGGGTCAAAACCCACCTTATAATCAACAGCAGGGCGGATGGGGCCAGCAGCAACAGGGCAATCAACCGGGTCAGCAGTATAACCAGCAACAGGCATGGGGGCAGCAGCAGGGATGGAACCAGCCTCCGCCATATAATCAGCCGCCGGGCTGGGGGAATCCTCCCCAGCAGAGACGTCAGCCGCCGCCGGGCTATCGAGGAGCAAGGCCGGGAGGAAAAACAAAGTCTCTGGGAAGCATGGGAATTGTAATAATTGTGCTGCTGGTGCTGATTGCCGGCATTGGAATCGCAATTGCTACAAACGGAAAATTCTTTGAAAAGTCAGGTGGCAGCAACTTACCTGTCATATCCTCATTTACTTCCGACCCTTCGGCAATTACTGCAGGTAAATCGGCAACTTTGCAGTGGAATGTGACCGGGGCAACAGCAGTTTCTATTGACCAGGGCATCGGCCCGGTTACCAGCTCCGGGACGAGGGACGTGGCGCCTACTGCTACTACCACCTATATCCTTAAGGCAACAAACGGCGATGGTTCGGTAACCAAGTCAGCCGTGGTCACCATAGCAGCGGCAACTCTGCCGGTGATAACCGGATTCACGGCGAATCCCAGCACTATCACCCCGGGACAATCGGCAACTTTGCAGTGGACGGTGACCGGAGCGACTTCAGTATCCATCGATCAGGGAGTTGGTCCTGTTACGGCAACATCGCAGTCGGTTTCACCCACTACCAGTACTACTTATACCCTTACGGCTACCAATAGCGGAGGATCAGTAACTTCGACTGCTGTAGTAAGTGTAAATGCTTCCAGCGTACCGGTGATAACCAGTTTTACTGCTACTCCGGGTAATATTGGAGCGGGACAATCCTCAACCCTGCAATGGGTTGTAACCGGTGCAGTTACTATCTCCATCAGTCCTAATGTTGGGGCAGTCGTTGCTTCCGGGACGGCAACGGTGACCCCGACTACAACGACCACGTATACGCTTACTGCTACTAATAGCAACGGTCAGCAGGCGACTGCATCGGCTGTGGTCACTTTTGGCGCTGTGGCGGGAGCACCTGTGATAAACAGTTTTACGGTTACTCCGGAATCTCTTACTGCTGCTGGTCAGCCTGCAACACTTGCCTGGAATGTAAGTAATGCGACTGCAGTTTCTATAGCGCCGTTTGGGGGAATGACCGCTGTATCAACGGGGCAACTGGTAATTAATCCTTCTGCAACTTCGACATATACTCTTACAGCTACCAACAGCGCTGGTTCTGTTACAGCAACAGCTACTGTAACTATCGCTCCGGCCGCAGGATCGCCGGTGATAGCCAGTTTTATCGCCAACCCAAGTACGATTACATCCGGTGCTTCATCAAATTTGTCCTGGAGTGTTACCGGCACTACCACTTCTATTTCAATAAGTCCAAACGTTGGAAATGTTGCCGCAACAGGAACAACGAATGTGAGTCCCACTTCGACTACAACTTATACTCTTACGGCAACAAATACTGCCGGTTCGGTAACTTCTACTCAAACGGTAATAGTTAATGCCCCGACGGCGACTCCTCCAGTGATAAATAGTTTCATTGCTACACCTCCAGACTATTACTACTGGTACTAGTTCAACTTTAACTTGGAATGTAACCGGAACTGTTATTTCAATTGTTATTAATCCAGGCAATCTTGTACCAAGTTAATTTCGATCTGCTTTGACAGTGACCTCTCACTATGCAACTACTACATACACTCTCACCGCTACAAATACCGCGGGTTCCGCCCCAGCGACTGTAATAGTAACGGTCCCTTAAACATATTATCCTAACGATTACCTGAATTAAATATTTGCAGGTATCCATATCTTTGTAATAAGCTAACCTATTCTGTTCTTTAGATGCCGTTAGTTTTCCGTATAATACTCGTTAGCAAAGGTTTTCTGAAAAATAAAAACAAAATTTATTATGGCTGGGTCATAGTCGGCGCCGGCCTGCTGATCAGCGCGGTTTTGATCGGCACCCGCCAGTCGTACGGGATCTTCTTCAAGTCGATAGAGAGCGATTTCGGATTAACCCGCGCCGAGACATCGGGGATTTTTTCAGCTTTCATGGCGCTATGCGCGATATCTGCCGCATTCGGCGGCTGGGCACTGGATAAATTTGGCCCCAGGAAAACTATCGCCGCTATGGGGTTTTTTACCGGGCTGGGTTTTCTGATCAGCAGCCAGGTACATTCAGCCTGGCAGCTCTATCTGACCTATAGTTTGATCACATCCCTGGGGACAGGCGAAGCCTATACCGTGGTGGTCGGCTTTGTCTCCAGGTGGTTCCGCAAAAAGAGGGGCCTGGCTCTGGGTATTACCTCCACGGGAGGAGGTTTTGGCACGTTCATTTATGCGCCTTTCGCAGGCTTTCTTATCGTCAGTTTTGAATGGCGTATTGCTTATGTGGTGATGGGGATTGTCGCCCTGGTTGCAATTATCGCCTTATCCCTTCTGTTAAAAAGGTCCCCCGAAGAAATCGGGCTTCTGCCCGATGGGGAAAAAGAAGCAGTCAGGGAAGATAATGCTGAGGCTCGCTTAGCTACCGAAGGTGTAAAATTTACGGTAAAAACGGCGATTAAGACGCCTCAATTCTGGGTTCTGTTCCTGATCTGGGTTTTCGCCGGAACAGCGGTTTACATAATCACAACCCATATTGTTCCCCATGCCATCGACCTTGGTTTTACCGAGGTAATTGCCGCCACCATCGTCAGTGTTATGTCAATTTTCAATATTATCGGAGGATTGAGCGCTGGAGCTCTTTCCGATATTTTCGGCAGAAAAGCCGTATCCATAGGTTCTGCTCTCCTAGGTGTGGCTTCGTTTTTCTTGCTGATGTGGATGCCCAACGATTTATGGCTGCTATATGTAGCCGCAGCTCTATTCGGAATTCCCTTCGGGAGTATGGGGACTATGATCAGCGCCCTGGTGGTTGATATTTTTGGAACTCATCGTATCGGCGGTATTATGGGCATTATCGGCACAGCCTGGTTCGTCGGAGCGGCAATTGGTCCTATGATCGGCGGCATACTATTTGACATGTATAAAAGCTATTTCTTTGCTTTCCTGGCAGCAGCACTTTGTATGCTGGTGGTGGTTCTCTTACTGGCTTTGCTTTCCAAACCCAGGGAAGAGGAGAGTCTCATCTGGGTTGAAGGAAAGAACTGATACCAGGTTGCGAAATACGCATGTATCTTCTCCCCCTCACTTATATCTCTCCCGCCAGGGGAGAGAGGAGAGGAGAAGTGTCTCTCCAAATGGGGCGAGATGGTAACAGGAGAAATGTCTTCCTGAAGCGATATTTCAACGAGGTGTCACCACAACGGGGTGACCCTAAATGGAGAGAATAATATCTATCCCCCTCCCTTGAGGGAGAGGATTAAGGTGAGGGGGCAGCTTTCATCTAATCTCCCCCTCACTTACGTCTCTCCCCAATGGGGCGAGAGGAGAAAAGAGACGTCTCTCCCACTCTTATGGCCGTTCATTGAGCCCTGTCGAAATGAAGGGCATTAAAACGGGCTCCGACTCCGCTCAGCCAACGAATTTGAGATAAGACGACCTCAAAACTCAAGGTCGTTGAGCTAATGTTTGTCTGTCATTGAGCGCAGTCGAAATGAACGGCATCAGATCGAGGCTTTGATTGCGCTCAGATGGTTTCCCGGATTACAGGATTTTTAGCAGCTCGATATCAAATGTGAGGTCTTTCCCGGCCAGAGGATGATTGGCATCTACTATAACCGAAGTTTCAGTGACTTTAGTGATTATGACGACCAGGACTGAGCCATTATCCGTTCGGGATTGTAATTGCTGACCTACCTGTGGGGTCATATCTTTAGGAAGTTGTGTGAGCGGTACCTCCAGAGTTAATTCAGGGCGATAGGGGCCATAAGCGTCACTTGCCGGAATTAAGACCGTTTTCTTTTCCCCTACTTTCATCCCGATTACAGCGTTTTCAAATCCCGGAATAATTCGTCCTTCACCGAGAGTGAACTCAAGTGGACCTTGTCCTGAGGATGAATCAAAGACACTGCCATCGGCAAATTTTCCGGTATAGTTCACCTGAACGGTATTGCCTTCCCTGGCGATTGCAGCAGCGCATCCAGTCATCAGCACAAATATCGATAATAAACCAAGCAAAATAAAAATAGAGCGTTTTTTCACTTTTAATCTCCGATCAAGCCGTAGCTCCAGACTTTAAATATACCTAGCAATTATACTCTGTTTTTCTTTAAGATCTAAAAACTGAGTCGAACTGCGGCCCATTTTATCTAAGCCGTGAGCGAAGCATAGGTCATAGCATAGAGCCTGGAGTAGAGCCCACCCAGACGCAGCAGTTCTTCATGCCGTCCCTGCTCTACGACTCGCCCTTTATCCAGCACCACGATACTATCGGCATCGTGAATGGTGGAGAGCCGGTGCGCTATCACCAGGGTAGTTCTTCCTTGCATCAAATGTCTGACACCTTTTTGCAGTACGTGTTCGCTATACGAATCGATGCTGGCAGTAGCTTCGTCCAGGAGAAGTATAGCCGGATCAGCCAGGAGAGCCCGGGCAAAGCTGATAAGCTGCCTCTGCCCCATGCTGAGGTTCTGACCTCTCTCCTGGAGCTCAGAATCGTATTTGTTATCCAGGAGCATGATGAACTCATGGGCGCCCACTAACTTTGCCGCGTCTTCAATTTGTTCATCGGTTGCTTCCTGGTTTCCGTAACGGATATTATCTTTTACAGTCCCGGAAAAAAGAAACGGGTCCTGCAGCACCAGTCCCAACTGTCTTCTGTAGCCGGTCTGGTCGAGGCTTCTCAAATCGTGGCCATCGACAAGTATCTGCCCTTTGGTTACATCGTAAAATCGAGCAATGAGATTGATAATAGTGGTCTTGCCCGCTCCGGTTGGGCCGACCAGCGCTATTGTCTTTCCTGCGGGGATATTCAGGTTAATATCCTGCAGGACGTCAATGCCTTTAAGGTAGCTGAATGAAACATTTTCGAATACGATTTCCCCTTTTAAGCGGGCTACTTTGATAGTTTCCTGCGATGAAGCCATCTCCGGTTTAACATCCAGCAGCTCAAATACTCTGGACCCGGAAGCCATTGCCATCTGCAGTTGTGCATATGCCATGGTCATGGTTCTAATCGGATCGAAAAAAGTCTGTATATAGAGAACGAATGCGATCAAGGTTCCTACAAGTATGGTGCCGCCAAGCACACCGGCGCCGCCATAAAGGATGATGATTGCCGTGGCCAGGGCAGCCAGCAATTCCACACCGGGCATCATGATAGCGGTTACCCGGGCTGCCTGAATATTAGTATCAAAGTGAACCCGGTTAACGTATTCGAACTGCTGCGAATTAAGGTTCTCCCGGGAAAGGCTCTGTATAACCCTCACCCCTGAGATATTCTCCTGAAGGGCAGCATTCACCGGAGATAGAGCCTGCCTCACTTTGATAAAAGACTGGCGGGCTCTCTTCTGCCAGAATAGTATTAACAGTAAGAGCAGAGGGACTACTATCAGTGTCAGAAGGGCCAGATTAGATTCCATGACGAATAAGGTTACGATTATCGCGATCAGGCTGATTACTTCGCCCGCCACCCAGAAAGCGCCGGAATCAAGAAATTCGCCCAGCTCCGAGACATCGCTCTGTACCCGGGACATGATACGCCCAACTTCATTGCTATCGAAAAATTTGACCGAAAGCCGCTGAAGGTGATCGAACAATTGAGTTCTCAGTTTCAAAAGCACTCCCTGTCCCAGGCGGGCCTCAGCCTGGATCTGGGTATAATAGGCGCCGCAGTTGAGAGCAGCATTGCCCAGGAAGAGCAGGACGATCATAGTAAGTCCGTTAAGGTCTCCCACAATAATATATTTGTTTTCAGCCAGGCCTATTAAATAAGGACTTGCAATTATGGTGGCGGTAAAAAGCAAAGTTGCCAATAATTGTGAGAACTAATGCTGACTTATATCCGGCGAAATAGTTTGCCATACGTGACACCACCCTTGAATCATATGGTTTGCCGAATACAATATCATCGGAGATAGCCAGGCTGCTCTCAGGGCGGACTCCTTTCAGATGAGAAGCCTGCAGGTCGTCTTCGCCCGGTACCAGGGGCGTCGCTGATTCGATGGGTGAAATTGGGATATTGGGCTCGAACAAGCCTTCCTGGTACTGGAATTGTAGTGCATAGATCTGACGGTAGGCTCCATTCTTGCTGAGCAGCTCATTGTGTGTTCCCCGTTCGACTATCTGTCCGTCTTTTAGTACCAGTATCATATTTGCCGTTTGAACTGAGCGCAAGCGATGGGCGATGATGAATGTGGTCCTGCCCACGGATAGCTCCCCCAGGGCTTGCTGGATTAAATACTCGGTTTCGCTGTCAACGCTCGATGTTGAGTCATCCATGATCAAAATGCTCGGGTTAAGCAGGATGGCGCGGGCAATTGCCACACGCTGTTTCTGCCCGCCGGAGAGGGTTATGCCCCTTTCCCCAACCCAGGTATCGTAGCCGTCGGGCAGGCTCATAATAAAATCATGCAGCCGGGCAGTTTTAGATGCTTCCATTATCTCCTCGATGGAAGCATCCGGTTTGCCGTAGCTTATATTCTCGCGTATCGTTGCCGAAAAAAGAAAGGTATCCTGGTGAACGATACCCACGTGCTTCCGCAAAGAAGCCAGCGATAAATCCCGTAAATCTATCCCGTCGATGCTGATAGACCCTGACGTCACGTCGTAAAAACGGGGGATCAGGTTGGCGACGGTCGATTTGCCGCTGCCGCTGGCACCAACCAGGGCGATCACCTGCCCGGGATCAGCGGTGAAGTTAATATCTTTGAGCACATATCCATGGGAATCGTAGCTAAAGCACACATTTTCAAACCGGACCAGCCCTTTTGTTTTGTCCAGGTTGATGGCGTTGGGCTTTTCGGTAACCGGAGATACCTGGTCTATTATCTCGAAGATGCGCCTCCCTGAAGCCGTGGCCCGGGAAAACAGGATCGTCAGCCATCCCAGCATTCTTACCGGCATGGTAAGCATAACCAGGTAGAGCAAAAACTGGGCGAGTTCGCCGTGTGTCAGTGTGCCGGCAATCACCAGTGAACCGCCGTACCACAGCACGCCTCCCATCGCCAGGAGGAGAGCGAAAGTCATCACCGGGCTATTGGATGCCAGGCGGCTGTTGGCTTCGATCTCCTGATTGTAGATAAGCTCTGACTGGCGCCGGAATTTACTGTTTTCAAAGTCCTCCCGGGCAAAGGCACGTACAACCCGCACTCCGGAAAGGTTTTCCTGAATTATATTTCCCAGGATTCCCACATTCTGCTGGATTTTCATCCATAATTTTCTTAGCTGACGGCTGATTACGATGGTCCGGAATGATATGAACGGCAGGACGCATAATCCCAGCAATGCCAGTTTCCAGTTAATCAGGAAAAGCACAACTATTATGGCTATCATGCAGTACCATGAAATAGACACCGCGGAGCATGGCAAATCCGACAAACATGCGCACTCCCTCGACGTCGGAGGTTGCCCGGGACATCAGTTGCCCTGTCTGGGAGCGATCATGGAATGCATAGCTCAATCTTTGCAGATGGTTGTAGAGTGTGTTGCGGAGATCGTAAGCGACGCGTTGGGAAAGATATTCCGATAAATAGCTCTGCCAGTAGCCGAGTATGCTGCGAAAGACCCCGGCTCCAACTACGGCAACTCCAGCCAAGACTATGGCTCCGATCTGGCTTGAGCTTAAAGCGAGGTCTATAGCCTGGCCTGTGAGCCGCGGTATAGCCATGGTCATAACCGCACCAGTCAGCAGGCATACATAGACTATGACTGCCCGACGCCAGTACCGCCAGAATAAAGCAACAATCCTCAATATAATACGCATTTTATCTTCTTTATATTATAACCCATGGATTGTTCATTCCCCTCCCGTTCGAATTTTATGCTCAAATCGTTAGGGAGGAATATGTTATTTGAGCCACCCGCAAATTTTGTATCCCTATATTTTTCGAATGTCCAGATGCTATAATAAAGCCTGCGCCTGGAGCTTATTATGCAAAGGGATCCAGATTGCGAGTATTCAACATCTCCGGAGTGTATAACCAATGGAAATAGAACCTAATACCAAAGACCTTGATCGCATGTTCAACCCGTGTTCGATCGCTGTTGTTGGAGCCTCGGCTACCAACATAGAAGACGGTTGGGTCAAACGTTTGCTGGTAGCCGGATACAGGGGTCAGATATATCCAATAAACCCTAAAGCGATTGAGATTCTCGGAATCAAAGCATATCCAAGTGTCGTGGATGTTCCGGAGCAAGTAGATTATGCCATCTTTAACGTCCCGGCATATATGACAATTGACGCTATGGCTGATTGTGTCAAGAAAGGTGTGAAATTTGTCCATTGCTATGCCGCTGGTTTTGACGAGACCGGTCTTCCCGAAGGAAGAAAATTACAGGCTCAGTTGGTCAAAATGGCCAGAGACGCCAGGATCAGGATACTAGGTCCTAATTGTATGGGGATCTACTGCCCCTCTTCAGGGATGTCGTTTAACAAGGATTTTCCTACAGATAAGGGGTCTGTGGCGTTTGTTTCACAATCAGGGGCAGAGTCGATGCGTTTTGTGTTTCTTTCACAGGATGTGAACCTCCACTTCAGTAAGGTTGTTAGCTATGGTAATGCCGCAGATATCGATGCTCCAGAATTACTCGAATACCTGGCAGAAGATAAGGAAACAAAAGTTATCGCCTGTTATATCGAAGGGATAAAGAACGGTCCCAGATTTGTCGCTGCAATAAAGAAGTGTATACAAAAGAAACCGGTTGTAATTTTGAAAGCAGGTCTTACCTTAAGCGGAGCGGGAGCAGCTGTTTCACATACGGCATCATTGGCTGGCTCTAAAACCATCTGGGAAGCTTTTTTTAAACAAACCGGCGCCATCCAGGCTCATACTATGGACGAAGTTGCTGATACGGTGCAGGCGCTTGTCCGTTTAAAGGTTCCCAAAGGAAGAAGGGTAGCCCTGGTGGGACGTGGCGGTGGTATTGGCGTTGTGGCATCGGATATCTGCGAAAGCAATGGGCTAACCGTACCAGTTTTCCATCCGTCAACCAGAGAGAAATTGCTGCAAATCATCCCGGAAGCAGGGGCTGGCGTACGAAACCCGGTTGAGACCACGGCAGGAATGGGCGGCTCCGCTGACTTCTACCGCCGTGGATTATGCATTGTTGATGAGGACCCGGAAACCGATCTTATCCTCATCCAGATGGCAGTTGATGTCTACGGGGGTCATAGTTCTGATCTGCCGAATAAATTGGCGGCAACGACAGAAGCCTTATGCGAGGTACATAGTCATATTAAGAAACCGCTTGCGATAGCCTTTTTCTCAGGAGGCCACGCTGATACGGTGAAAGCCGTTATATCTGCGAGAGACAGGCTCACAAGGCTGGGTATCCCTGTTTTTACCGGCGTTGAATCGGCGAGTAAATCGATAGATAAGGTGATTAAATTTAACCAAACTTTTGTCAGCGATGTGAATCACTGAGCGATATAATTACGGCAAACTCTCCAACCTGCGCGGAAAGACCAAAATGAAACGTGGCTTGGATGGGGCTAATACCTCAGGAACCTGGTCAAAAACAGCGACGATTTCAGGGAAAATAGTGCAAATAACGATATCCAACAATATAACGCCGACAAATGGCCAGATACCCTTAAAACAGGTGGCAAGAGGTACTTTTGTCATTGAGCTCACTACGTATACATCCATACCCACTGGTGGGGTGAGTACTCCTGTCCCACCGGCAAGTACGAGCATCGGTCCCAACCAAACTGCGTTATAACCGAGCTTCAAGATGAGAGGTAGAAAGATGGGTACCAGGAGAAGCATCAAAGCCATAGGATCTATAAAACAACCGAGTACCAGAAAGGCGACAACAAGAAAAGCCCAGACAGTTATTTCTGGATAGGGAAGTCCCATTCCCCAATCTGCAACAATCCAGGGAAAACCAGTTATTCCAATAAAATGACCGAAATTCTTTGCGCCGACTACAATTATAAGGATAAAAGTCGAGGTCACCGTTGTGTCGGCCACGGATTTCATAAATCCTTCCCAGGTAATTGTCCGCCTCACCAGGGTCACCAGTAGCGTACCGATAGCCCCAACAGCGGCAGCTTCAGTAGGGGTAAAAAGTCCAAAAATAAGACCGCCCAGCATCAGGAAGAATATAGCTATGTGTTTCCAGACTGCCCGTGGGAATTGATAATAATTTCTCTTTTAAACTTACCTTCGGGCCCGGCGGGCCCAGCATCGGATTGCGCCAGGTAATGTACCATATTACAAGTAAATATAAAGCCGCCAGAAGCAATCCGGGACCAATAGTGGCTATAAAAAGAGTGGGTATCGATTCCATGACCAGAAAAGCATAGACTATCAAAACAACGCTGGGAGGGATCATTACACCCAGGATACCAGCAGCAGCAATAGATGCCGTTGCCAGCCCCGGATCATAGTTTCGTCGCCTTCATAACTGGCCAGGCTACTGAGCTCATAGTAGCAGTGGTTGCCGTACTTGAACCGCAGATAGCTCCAAATGCAGTGCATGCCAGGACAGTCGCCATGGCAAGCCCACCTCGAAATTCTCCCACAAGCTTATCCGCAGTACCATAAAGTTTATCTCCAATCCCCCCATGCAAAGCGATAAAGCCCATCCATACAAACAGAGGTATTGTGGTAAATCCATAATCGGTAAAGACATTAAAGAATGTTTTGGCCAGAAGATCAGCGGCAGCTGCAGGATTAACAACAATGGAAAACCCGATGAACCCAATCAAAGCCATAGCAAAAGCAACAGGCATCCGTAAAAAGAAAAGTATCACTAAAATAACAGTGCCGATCAGGCACAGTTCAATCGGGCTCATTTCTTTTCTCCTCGAATAAATGAATTTAACGCTTTAACCAGAAGGGCCAGGCTCAGCAGAAAGCAACCGAAACCTACCACTCCAACCAGCGGAAAAAAGGGAAACCTTAATGTCGGAGATAGCTCTTTTGCTTGCCACAAATCTATTGTAAGCCTTACACAGTAAACGGCTGCCAATTACCTCTACTGG
>CAWAQY010000012.1:0-17003 GCA_963784375.1 uncultured Chloroflexia bacterium
CCAAACGCCAATTACTATGATTATACGCCTGGCAAAACCCAAATGGAATTTACGTATCAACGAGGAATGAAAATAAGACTGGTAACAAATAATTACTATAAATATTTAGGTATGCTCATTGGGAATGTTTAATTGCAGGAAATTTATCTACGAAAAGTGGTACCCCTGGGGCGATTCGAACGCCCGACACGCGGTTTAGGAAACCGCTGCTCTATCCATCTGAGCTACAGGGGCATGCACGATACAGGATTAAAGTTCTCTGCCGCTACCTTGCCGCTTTTGGTTACTCCCCTGGCAGTACCTCATCAAGCAAGGCCATAGCATCTTCCTGCATGCCTGATATTATATGAGAATAGGTATCCATTGTAAAAGCCACGCTGGCATGACCCAGAGCCTCTGAGATCACCTTGGGCTTAGTTCGACCATCGGTTATGAACCCGACGAGCTCTGTACACAGTCCTACTGGCATGTATCCTTAAAACGGCTTCCCCAGGCGTCAAGCGAGGAGCAGCTTATTTGTTATTCAGGATGGACAGCGGTTTGAGAGACTGCTGCCTAACACTATTGAGTGAAATATATGGCTCACACTATCCTTAATCCTCTCTCGTCAAGACAGATGATAAAAAGCGGTCACAATGAATGCTTTGTCCGTCAGACCAAAGTACGCTCCGATTTAGTACTAATATGCCATATTCACCAGACATAATTTCGACTAAGCTTGGCTAACTCAATAAGTTATTTGCCAGAATCGTGACCACATTGGAAATAGGAAGGATGGAGTGAAAATGAATTATGAAATATTGGCTGCAGCCGGTCTGATCTGCATCGGCATTTTTTGTTGCGGTGTAATTTACCGGACTCTGCATAATAATAAACAGAAAACATGTGTGTTTTCTGCCAATACAGAACCTGTCGGCAAGCAACAGGGGAAAATGCCTCGCAGGTGTATTCCCGACATTTTGATCCGCAGCATCACCGTCATAGCCATAGGCTACGCAATCTATTATCTCTACTGGCGGCTAACCTCAACGATGAACCCTGACGCTTTATGGCTCTCCTGGCTGCTCTGGATTGCAGAATTTTACGGATTCTTAATTTTTATCTTGTTCGCTTTTCTCACCTGGGAACTCATTAATCCCGTTCCGCCAAAACCGCGTGCCGGCATTCCTGTCGATATTTTTGTGACAACTTATGGAGAGCCTGTCGACATCTTAAGGGCTACAATTACTGCGTGTGCCCAGATACGTTACCCCCACCAGACTTATATACTGGATGACACCGGGAGGGATGAAGTCCGGGCACTCGCTGCCTCACACGATTGTATATATATTTGCCGGTCCAACCGGAAAGGCGCAAAAGCCGGCGCCATAAATTACGCATTGAAACAAAGCAAAGGAGAGCTAGCGGCGATTCTTGATGCCGACCATATCCCGCTGCCAAACTTTCTCGATGACACTATCGGCTTTTTCACTGACCCGAAGGTAGCAGTTGTTCAAGGACCGCAGCTATTCTACAATCTCGATTCCTTTGAACACAATAGGTCTCCATGGCATGAACAGAGGATGTTCTTCCACGTAATTCAGCCAGGCAAAAATAAAACGAAATCAGCATTCTGGGCAGGAACACCTTCGGTAATACGCAAATCGGCGATGGAAGCGATCGGAGGTGTGGCGGAGGATTCAGTTACTGAAGATCTGCATACATCGATCCGCCTCGTACGCGGGGGATACTATATTCAGTATATCGACCGTCCTCTCGCGGTGGGACTGGCCCCGGCAACCGCCGAGGACTTCCTCGGTCAAAGATTCCGCTGGGCACAGGGTGCGATGCAGATTTTCCGAAAGGACAACCCTCTTACGTCACCAGGTTTTACTCTCAGTCAGAGGATAAGCTTTTTTGCTTCAATGGAGACGTACTTTGATTCAGTGCAAAAGCTTATCCTCTTCGCCATTCCCCTTGTCGTACTATTTACAGGCCTGTTACCCCTGAACACGTTCGAAGGCCCGTTCTGGATACGATTTATCCCCTATATCTTTCTGATGTTCCTGGCAAACTGGCTCCTTGGCCGCAGTACGTACAATATCTGGGATGTCCTGCGTTACGATACGATTAAAATGTTCACGTTTATTTCGGCACTGCTCGTGCTGGTTACTGGCCGTGCCCGGCCTTTCCGTGTAACCAACAAAGAAGCCGGAGGCAAAACGCGCTCACCGTTTCAGGCAATTGTCACCCCTCACTGGTTATTGATCGGCCTTACCCTTTTAGGCATTGTCGCCGGTATCACACATCTTGTGGATCCGCTCTGGTACACGCAGAAACCAATACCCCTGGTTATCGCAACGGCCTGGGGAATATTCGATCTCGTTTTGCTCGGGTCAGTCGTATGGAGGCTGACCGGAGTTAGCCGGAGGATCCGGTACCGCTTCCCGGTTCAAACTGGTTTGCGATGTCAAAAGGACGGCGAAGCAGGATGGCAACAAGGGACAATCCATTGATCTCAGCGCCACCGGGCTCAGCTTCCAGAACTACGGGCAGAAACTTCAAATTAACGACCTGGTAAAGATACTCTTTCCTTCGGATGGCACGGAAGATATTGTCATCGCCTCAAAGGTAGTTGGGGAACATTCTGACGAATGCGGCAACCAGCGTATCGGTTTGCTTATCCGGGGATTTGCCCGCGAGATTGATGCCGACCGGTATTCACGGATTGTCTATTCCTGTTCAGGAATGCTTTCAGGCGAACAGACGGATTCGTGCGCCGAAAAAGGTACGGACACTCCGTGGCGGCGGCTGCCGGGAATGATTCCGTTTATTAAATCTCATCTGGAAGAAAAGACACCTGCCATCGTTACATTGCCAATACAGGTCCAGGAAAACAGGAGGTAATAAAACTATGAAATGTCTCATACTTGCCGGAGGATTTGCCACAAGGCTGTATCCGATAACGATTAACAGGGCTAAAGCTCTGCTCGAATATAACGGTAAACCGCTCATTTCTCATATAGTTGAGAAAATTCCTTCTACGGTAGATATCATCGTGACCACGAATAAGAAATTCGAAGTGGAATTTGAACGGTGGCTCAAAACGATGAACAGAGACATCGAGCTTTGCATTGAAGAAGCCACGACCGACGTCCAGAAAAAAGGCGCCATCAGTGCAATCGATTATTGGATAAGGGCTAAAAACGTTAGAACCGACCTCATGGTTGTTGCTGGAGACAATTACTTCGAGTTTAAACTCGAAGATCTTGCAAAGTCATTTGACGGTAAGAATACGTTGATTGCAATTCGTGATGTTGGAACCTTAGAGAAGGCTTGCGGTGGAAAGCCCTGCCAGATTGGACTCGCGGTTTGTGAAGGGAAAAGGGTGGTTGAGTTTTACGAAAAACCCGAAAAGGCAGTATCCACCCTTGTAGCTACGGGAGTTTACATTCTCCCGAAACGTGTATTTCCATTACTTTCGGAATACTGCGCAGAATCGAAACGAGATAATATGGGCAGCTTTATTTCAAATCTGGTCCAGGTAGACCGCGTTGACGCTTATTTATTCACCGAACCCTGGATCGATATCAGTTCGGAATTGACCGGAACAACTCTTGAGCCGGCCCTCGCGATGGTATAAGGATAGGGAGCAAACACCACGTTTTAGGAAACCGCTGCTCTATCCATCTGAGCTACAGGGGCAGAAATCGAAGCCTAATAACGGGCTCTCCTGACCACAAATCCTTCAGGAGTAGTGTAGGTCTCATATATCTGGTGTGAGGCCCGCTCCGTTGCTTCCTTTTCTGCCTCTTCCGCCACTGGTGCTGCCGGCAGCGTTCTTATCGGTCTCAGCGTTTTCGGCTCTCTCACTTCAGGCTTCTCATCTACGGGAGTTTTCCTGCCTTCAGGTAAAGCCGCCGGCTTAACCGGACCGCCCCGCAGCTGAGAAAGCGTACTTTCCAGATCTTTCACCAGCTCAGCGAGGCTTAGTTCATCATGTGCTTCCGACGCCTCTGATGCGGCAACACTCTCTATCTCTGAAGCATAATGCTGCAATTTCCAGCTATGCTCTTCTAATTGCTTGGTCCATTCACTGAGCTGCTTGGCAACAGCCTGTATCTCCGGAATTTCCGAATCTACCAGGCTCTTTATGATTTCCTGTACTCCGCTTTTCTTAGATTTTCTGGCCATTTTTAACCTCTCCCAATTTTTGTAGAGCTACGTGCGTTACATACCACTACAATACTCTGCGTCCATGCACAGCCACCTATCCACAACCAGATGATTATACCAATCGATAGCGTGACAATGCAAACAGTAAGGTTTTTCCACTTCCACTTCGACTCCGTTCAGTGTGCAATAACAGCATTGCCAGCTTAGCCAATAGATGCTACTATTGGGCACATTGAACAATTTCAGGTGAAAAAGATGACGAAATACCGACAGGTTACAGAGCAAGACTATTCAGGAGCTAACTGATCTCCTGGGCAAGGATAGCATATCCACCAAAGAACACGAACTGGAGGGATTTGCTACCGACGAGATGCCGCTTCCCACACCGAAAATGCCGCAGATCATCGTAAAACCGGCAGACACAGCTTCTGTTTCCAAGATATTGAAGTACGCTGACGCTCACAAGATTCCGGTATCCCCGAGGGGCGCCGGGACGGGGCTAAGCGGTGGGTGTATACCCCTGTACGGGGGCATCGTACTACTTCTGGAACGCATGAACAAGATCATCAGGATAGACAGAGACAACTTTACTGCCACAGTGCAGCCGGGTATGACTCTGGCTGATTTTCACGCTGCAGTACAGGAGCACGGGCTCTATTATCCCATCCAGCTTGGTGAGATGACCGCGTCAATCGGCGGCAGTGTCGCCACTAATGCCGGAGGCAGCAACGCGGTCAAATACGGTGTTACCCGTCACCAGGTTCTGGGGCTCGAAGCTGTTCTTCCCAATGGGGACATCATCTCCACCGGCGGAGAAATTGTAAAATGCTCGACCGGCTACGATCTGACCCAGCTTATCGCGGGTTCCGAAGGTACTCTCGCCGTAATAACCAGGATTATACTCAGGCTTTCTACAAAGTCCACGCTGAAGGAAGTGCTTTATGTCCCGTTTACTGATTTACAGAACGCCATAGAGGCTGTTCCCGAAATACTCCGGCTTAAAGTTACCCCTATCGGGCTGGAATTTATGGAGAAAAGCATCATTGATATTGTGGAGAAGTATCTTGGCGAAGAGCTGCCCTATCACCAGTACCAGGCTTTTTTAATGGTACTGATGGAAGGAGAATCTGCAGAGGAGATAACCGATTACTTCACCACGGTAGAAGCAATCTGCAAAAAACATGGCGCTGTTGAAGCTATGGTTCCAAATAGCGAGCGTGCCAAGCGTAAACTCCTCCATGCCAGGGAGCAATTCTACCATGCCATAAAACGTTATGCTCCGATGGATATTATCGATATCGTGGTGCCCCGCAGCACTATCGCCATCTTCGTCAAAAAGGTTAAAGAAATAGCGCTGGAACATTGCGTTCCCATCATCGCCTATGGGCATGCCGGCGACGGCAATGTTCACCTGCATCCCATATGTGTAAATATGGATAAGGATGAATGGCTCAAAAAACTGCCGATGATTATGCGCCAGGTTTACCAGGCCGGTATCTCGCTGGGAGGCTCAATCTCGGGTGAACATGGCATCGGCCTGAGCAAAAAGCCATATCTTGGCATAGAAATTAACCGGGAAAAGCTTGAGATCATGAAGAGAGTCAAAAAGGCTTTTGACCCCAACAACATTCTGAATCCCGGCAAGATTTTTGATCTGTAAACATTTTACCGCTATGACAGTCTCTCTTCGGAATAGATCACCTCTTGCGGGAAAATCTCTTCGATTGGCTGTTTGCGCTCGGTCAATCCCTGCTCAACAGAGAATGTCTGCACCATATCAAATGCCCTGGCATTGGCTTTAAGGCCATAGGCATAGGGGTCAGGGCCAAAGATATCATTGATCTCCATGAGATAGTGCTCTCCGAACACCAACAGCGTCGGTTGCAACTGCCTGAGCCGTTCGATAGCAATCCTCTTGGATTCTTCGAAAGCCTCCATCAAGCTGATTGCCACCCAGGGGTGTTCCTCCAGAATACTTTCACGTACCACTGTCGTATGATGCGGAGGGAATATCCCCGTCTTTTTGAAAAACCGGATAGATTCCTGGCGGGGGTCCGAGAACAATGTGACGATATCAGGGTTATTTGAATGGCTCACCCGATCGCGGTCAATACCTGTACCCTTAATCGCACCCATATCCAGGTTAATACTGACATAGGCATCAAGCTCACCCCTGGTCAACATCGTATTCGTGTCCGTCTGCATATAGTGAAGTTTCACCTTTTTGGGGAGTGAAAGCCCGGCATCCGCGGATGCACCGGTATGGCTGAAGTGTTTTCCGCGTTCCTGGTACCATATCAAATCTTCTGGCTTGACACCGAACTCCATCTGCAAGATCCCACGAGTCCACAAACCGAGGGATTGCTGGTAGTCTCGAATGCCAAAACGCTTGCCTTTAAGATCCTCAGGATGATCCTGCCTGATCCCTGAGCTTTTGCGCACATAAATCTTCGAGTAGGTGAAGTTACGATTGTGGAACACCGGTAACATTCGGTAGGGCCAGCGCGCAGGCAACATACGCAAGGAAGAGGATATCGACATCTCCGAAACATCGTACCGCTGGAACTTGATCTGCTCATAAAAGACACGGGGGCCATCTCCCGGCATTCCCATGTAGTCGAGAGTGATGCCATCAGGCTTCACCTCACCGTTGATAAGCGGCAACATACGATCGTAAGGACTCATAGCAAAGCTTAATCTTACATCAGCCATATTCAACACCTCCTCTATTTAGTTGCTTGCACACTACAATCCATCACCCCTGTAAGTACACACGAGTGCATCTCATTTTTGAAGGGTGTGCCCGGGAATGCTTTATCGTAGTGCTGGTTTGATGCATAAGCATCAAACCAGCTTAAAGACAAACTATAATTCTTTAAGTACTTTAAGAGCCTTCTCTCTAATCTCCTTGGACCAGCTTTCAAAGTTGAGCACGTCAGGTATACTTTGCGGGTCATTTACGCGCCATTCAAACGGAAAACCAGCATCTATGACTATAGAAGATCCGCCTTTTTGTTTTTTGACCCTGTCCTCCCATGAATTCCTGGGATTAAGAGGTAATGGCCCGCCTCTCTCTTTAATAATCTGTACGCTTCGCTCAGGATCACTCCGTGTTGTTAACGCCCAGACAACTTCATTCATATTAGTCGGGTCAATATCATCATCAACAACTATCACCCATGCGGGTGAATCTGCTATCAGGCCTATTTTATGACTCCAAATTGCACTTGCAATTATCATAGGCAATCCAGACATCACTCTCTTAGCCGAAACTACACACATTCCAACTCCATAGGCATAGGGATTGAAGAATAAATCCTTTACCCCTGGAATCTTTAAATTATCAATCACGTGGTTCTTGAGTAAGGCAGTCGCAGCAGTGCTCCAGTTGATGCTGTCATCAGTCATGGGCGTCGATTCCATTGACCCGGTATGAATCGGATTATTCCTGTGGGTTATACATTTAACGTGGAAAACAGGCTTGGGAAATTGATCGCCACCGTAGTATCCAGCGGCTTCTCCAAACGGACCTTCCATCTTCAGTTCGTTTGTGGGAACCTCACCCTCCAGTATTATTTCAGCGTGGGCAGGAACTAAAAGATCGCACGTTTCAGCCTTGACCAACTCAACAGGTTCCTGTCTGAAAGCCCCTGCCTTTTCCACTTCCGAGACCCCCTCGTCAAACGGTGAAGCTGAGACTATTGCATGAGTCGGGTCCTGTCCGATAGCTACTGCCATGGGCATAGTTTCTCCCCTGGCCTTATACTTTTCATGGATTATCCAGCTATGATTGCCTGCGAGTACCCATACTCCTGTTGAAGACTTATCGTGAATTCCCATTCTGAACAATCCCCAGTTAACCCATTCACTTTCCGGGTCTTTCATAATGCAGGTATGGAAGGTACCAATATATCTATGTCCATCTTTGGCATGCCATTTGGGAGTCGGAAACTTTAAAAGGTCTACATCCTTCCCTTTCATGATATTTTCTTTGCAGGGACCGGTCTTGACAATCTTAGGCTTGATGGAATTCTTGGCACGCTGGCGATAGGTCTCTATAATGTCCGTTATCGGAGTGTCCTTGGGCAGGCCGAGCGCCAGGGCATATCGCCGGTAACTTGCCAGCGTATTGGTAAAAAACTTTCCCCCGCTATAGTCTGTTATATTTTCAAAAAGAACTGCCGGCGCCCTGCCTCCCTTTGTCTCCTTGTCGATCAATCTCTTGGAAACAGCTCCTATTTCCTCCTTCCAATGCACTTCCTCCTTTATCCGCAACAGTTCCCCCTCACTTTCCAGCTTTGTTAAAAATTCCCGTAAATCTTTGTATGCCATAAGTTTTCTCCTTATCTTTTTATTCTCATCAGCTGCGGGTACTTACATTTACCCGTGCTCTATCAGTTTTTGCTTTCTCGACTTGATTAAGCATTTAAGTCAGGTTTTTAGCCTTCCACAGCCTCTCTAAAGGTCTTGGCCATCGCAGCGTTATAGTAGCATTGGTCTTTGTGTCAGGTCTTTACCAGGAGTGGAGAAACGGTCAAACATTACACTGCTCAGCCTTAGATGCTCTTTAATCATTTCGTCGCTAAGCGCATACTTCTCGTAGTCCTTTCCAACCGCTGTAAAGGCCAGCCAGTTCATCTTGCATAGCTGTTCAAGAACTATAAGGTTCTGTATGCAGTCTTCGGGGCCCTGTGTACTCACCGCGGCAGATCCATGACCTGCAAGTAAAACTACGCTGTGTTTTCCCAGTGCTTTAGCCATTGGAATGCCAGTTTCAGGCGATGCAAGCATATAAGGCTTATCATATACACCATATCCTTTGGCCACAAAACCCATGCCTTCCATGCTGAAGGCCTTGAGTTTCAGTCCAAACGTACCACACAGCTGGGTATAGTCCGAGTGACCGTGACAGACAGCGACAACATCGGGCCGAGCCTCATAGATGCAAGCGTGTAATTCGATCTCGCCCATTGTAGCTATTTCCATCTCTCCGGCAACCTTTGATCTGGTCGGGATATCTATTTGCACAAGCTTTTGCAATGTGACTTCACTCATCAAGTCTCTATCAGGCGCCCGGCCTTTGGTTATGAAGGTTTTCGTCCCCGGAACCTTTGCTGAAACGTGGCCCGCCGTCATGGTAGTGCAATCTCGCCCCATTTGCTGGTACCAGTAACCCATCGCCCTGTTGGCCGCAACAACCCTTCGTTTCAAATGTCTGAATTCTTCTGCGGTCAGGCTGCCTCGAAGCTCGTCAGGAACAAGATACATAGCCTGAGTTTTTGGCATTTCCCTTATCCTCCTTTACTTTATGGTCCGTTGTTATTTTATGTTTGTCCCAAAACAGTTTTCCAGCAGATTTTCCGGCAACTTTAACACTATCGTCCGATGTGTAATCGCACTCCCTCGTTGATTCACTTCATAGAGACAGTAAGGTTCTGCTCCGTTCAAAGGAAACTTACAACATTATAACGGAGCAGAACCTTACCAGTCATGCTAGCCCGGCAACAATATCCACAAGAATTAAAAGTCGTTACTGACTTTGTGCCGCTTTTATGGCATTCTTTAACGCCGCAACTCTTTCAGGGCTCATTTTTACAAACTGATTCACAGCTTCAGCAAGCTCTTGGCCTGGTTTCCACTTCATCCCGAGGCCTGCCTTGTCACCTTTGGCCAGGAGGTCGGGGTCCTTACCTGCCTTCTCCAAACACGTACGTAAGAAATCTACCCTGTCTTGAGGTACCGCTGGCCCGGTCATCACAGAGGTTAGCGACTTGGTAGTACCATTTATTACGTCAACCCAGAACTTCTGCTCATCGTTGAGAGTCATTCCTGTAGCCTTCAATGATTCGGCAAGCGTTGGCACGTTGGGGAGTGTCGGGTCTCTTTCAATACCTAAACACATAATTGGCTTGATCTGGCCTTTATAGGCATCAATGCGGTTTGCCGGAAGGGAAGCACCGTCAAATTCACCTCTCACTACGGCTGCCACCTGTTCCGCACCCCCTTCAACAGCTGCATAAACTTTAAAGTTTTTCTTTCCCAGCGCTGTTTGCATAACCATAAGCCCAAATATGCCATTATTACTGGTTAAACTGGGGACATTCAGCTTGAAAACATTATCCGATTTTATTATGTCACCCAGTGAAGTAATAGGAGAATCTGCTTTTACAAACAATATCTGTGCCATTGCCCTCATGGAACAGAGCCAATTCCATTTGGTTACATCTACCTTTTCCATGCCCTCAAGTCCCAATACCTGGCCAGCCTCTGCGGACACGTCATCTACTGCGGATATACTGAGGCCATCAGGTTTACTCGTAGTGGCCACATATATGGGAGCCAGCATGAAACCGCCGCCGGGTTTATTTATGGGTACTACAGTCGCGCCGCTATATTTAGCGAGGCCTTCGGCATAGATTCGGCTTATGGCATCGTGGCCACCGCCTGCCGTAGTCATAATATAGAAGTCGATGCTCTTACCTTTGTAGAAGTCTGCCGCAGTCTCCTTGGGTGCGGCGGGTTGTGCGGGTGCCGCAGGTGCTTTGGGTGCGGCAGGAGCTGCCCCTCCGCAACCGGCGAGGATAAGTGTCATGATCACAAGAACAGCCATGACCATTACCATACCTTGTTTTATTAAGTGTTTCATTGTTTTCCTCCTTACCTACTCTACTTAACAGTTTGGTGATATCCGGTCCTATATCATTGTTACCATCCTTCCTTATTTTGACTCTATCAAAACAATTGCTCTATTACAAACCCTTGATATAACGGCGATTTCAGTAGTATTCCATATCCTACAAACATAAGGACAAAAACGCAGGCAGCTATGATTATACCCAAACGCCAGGAAAAACCTTTAACTTTAATATATACCAGGGTAAAGAGAGGGAAAATAAGTGTCATGCCGAAAAGGAAACTCAGAATAAGCAAACCTACAATCCACAGGATAATCTCCCTGTAATCGATAAAAGTCAGCGCGGCCGTTTCTCTACCTTCTTTACTTTCTATTTTCTCTTTGCTTTTAATCTCCTCTGTTTTACTTCTGATATTATCCCGAATAAACACGATTATGAGGAGAATAAGAGCAGGGATTCCGGCGGCCAGGGGACCTATACCAGCATTGAAAGGATATCCTGCCGCTACTATTACGAAAACCAGGATAACCGCAAAAAGAAATACAGTGAGGGTATTGCGCAGATTTAACAGCTTCATACCGCCTCACTTTTTTTACGTTTTAAAAATGGAGATAGAAATATGACGATGATACAAACCAGGAGGACAAGGCAGATAGGCCTTAAAAAGAATTGGGGGCCTGAAGCTGCAAGGGCAACAAAAAGATTTTTCTCTGCCCTCACCCCCAGCAAGAACCCGAGTAACATGATGACCCGGTCAAATTTATATCTCATCATCAGGATCGCTATACAACCGAAGATAAATGTCATTACCACATCTAAAAAATCACCATTAACGGTGAAGGCCGAAAGAGAGAGAAAGACGATAATGATAGGAACCATAATTGCAGCAGGAACGAAGCACAGCTTTATAATCTGGGATATTAACGGAAGAAGGATAATCATACCCAGTATGCTGGAAAAGATGAGGACAGCTATTACGGTGAAGACCAGGTCAAAGTGTTGGCCGATCATCTCCGGCCCGGGAACAAGGCCCACAATTATAAATATGGCCAGGAACATAACCATGGCAGGAGAGCCGGGAATGCCAAAGGTTACCGTGGGTATAAAAGCCCCCCCCTTTTCTGCGTTAACCGACGACTGAGGGGCAATAACTCCTTCGATCACCCCGGTACCGAACTTTTCGGGATGCTTGGACATTTGCTTGGCTTGCCCGTAAGCTACAAACTGCGCCACTGAACCACCTATCCCCGGGATAATTCCCACAATTGCACCTATTACCGAGCTTACCACTACCAGTTTCCACCAGTGGAATGTATCTTTAATACCTGCCCATACCTGTCTCCAATCGTGTGCCACCTTAATTTCTGAATCGCTGAGATTAGCCGCTATAGCCTGTCCTGTTATCGCCATTTCAATTGTGGAAGGTATAGCAAGAAGGCCCATGAGCAAAGGAATCATGGGAAGGTTATCCTGGAGGTACATAGACCCAAAGGTGAAACGGGGTATGGCCGTCATCCCGGTATACCCTATAAACGATAAAAGAATCCCGAATAATCCTGAAATCATTCCCCTGAGTGCATTCTTGGAGGCTAAGACAGCGATGAAAGCTAGCCCGGCCAGCATCACGAAGAACATCTCTGCATGGCCGAAGGCCAGTACCAGGGGATAGGCTACTGGAATTATCACCAGCATGACTATCGCGCCAAAGATACCACCCACAGTTGAAGAAAAGATTGCAGCTCCTATGGCACGTCCAGCCTTGCCCTGTTTTGACAGCGGGAAGCCGTCAAGACAGGTTGCCGCATTGGCATTCTCACCCGGGACATTAATCAAAATAGAGGTTAAAGCACCCCCTGTAGTGGCAACGGAGTCGAGCGAGGTACAGAGAGCAATAGCAGGAGCAGCAGGCATGGTGTAAAACAGGGGCAGCATCATTGCCAGCGTGGGAAGGCCGCCGATACCCGGCAAAATCCCAACTATTAGCCCTATAATGTTGCCCGCTATAACCCAGGGCAACACCGGTAGGGAAAAAGCATCCGCAATGCCTTTTAACGCCTGGTCAATCATTCTCCCCCCTATCGAGCTACCTTATTTTTAGACCAGCCTGGATGCTATCAAGTCTTGAAAAATCTAGCAACGCCACCTGGTACGACAGGGCTTTCCTGTCACTATGCTGCCGTTATCCATTAATGAAGATTAAGAATCCTCCGTGCATTACTTTCAAAAATCATCTTATTATCAGCTTCAGAAAATCCGATTGACCTTATCAGATCCGGATATTTTGCCAGTCGGTTTTCTCCGCTGCCCGGTCCCATCGGGTAGTCTGTAGCAAAAACAATCTGGCTGGCCCCAAACACTTCGTGGGCACATCTTATTGCAGAGGTGCTTCCGCCTACAGCGGTATCATAATAAAAGCGGGAGAAATATTCAATGACCGGTTTAGGCAGGATTTTGCCAATTCGTGACTGTTGCTGTGATGGATCATAGGTTTCCAGGGTGCGACCCATGAAGAATGGGATCATCCCCCCCAGGTGGTGGGTCACTATTTTCAAATTGGGATAACGTTCTATCATACCTGTAAAGACAAAACGGGTGAGCATCACCGTGGTCTCATAGGGATAACCGAAGTTATGAGGGATATCGTATTCTGCTTCATAACTATATTTGGAATGACTGCCTACCCGGTAGGGATGAATATAAACGGCTACGTCCATTGCTTCAGCATGCGCCCAGAACGATTCAAACTCGGCCGAATCAAGAGCTTTCCCTTCAATATTGGAAGGCAAGCCGATCGCTTTCAGCCCCAGGGTTTTGACAGCTCTTTCCATTTCATGCAGTCCGCCCTGCTGAAGACTACGAAGCGGTACGGTTCCGGCAGACAGTAGCTTGCCTTTTGAGTCATCCATCATCCTTGCCATGTTATCGTTAACGGCTCTGGCAACAGCTAACTGGGCTTTGGCATCTCCAGGACAAAGGCTCGAATCCAGCCGGGGACCCGTAGTGACTACCTGGAAATCAATGTGATATTTATCGAGATTCTCTAGCCGGAGTGCAACATTTATATAGTCTGGTTTTGATCGGGCTACTTTGTGGAGTTCGGCGATGCCCTTTTTAACCCAATCACCACCTATAGCCTCCAGAGGACCCAGGTATCCTCCATGAAAGGCATGCGCATATGCATCGATAATCATCTTTCTACCTCACCACAAGAAACTGCCACGGCAGATAAACTTCGAAAGATTATAACATAACTGTCAAACTGCCCCAATTCCAGTTTTTTCCACTTCAAATTGAACCTGAGCAGGCATGCCAAAGTTTGATACTATTTAACTATTGTGGTTGCCCGCTATATAATTAATCAAGAATGAAAAGGTGTTTGAACAGATTCGGAGGAATAGCACTTTCCCAGCTATTTCTAATCTGTATAGCAACAGGTTGTACAGTAATCCCTTCCTCTACCTCACAAAGGTCTGTTTCACCACCTGCACCGCCTCCGGTAATCAACTCTTTCACCGCAAGTCCCGGTACCATCAACGCCGGACAATCAACAACACTGAGCTGGAATGTATCCGGAGCCAGAAATGTCACGGTACAGCCGATTCTCGGTAAGGCTGATCCAACCGGGTCGATGCAAGTATCCCCGATGGCAACCACCGCATATACGCTGATAGCCAGCAATGAATCAGGCATTGTTAGCAGTTTTGTCAGTATTACCGTGAATCCGGACACCACGTACAGTAATCAAAAAATCATCGGCTTGGATCCGGTTACGGGGAGAAACCCCGACATAGGTTTCGTGTGGGAACAGCTCTGCCTTTCCGACCGTTACCAGGTGCAGATTGCCAAGGATGCCGGTTTTACCTTGATGATCTTCGATTCCGGGGTCTATGCTCCCCCCGCCACTACCTCCCCGGCAATGTTATATGCCGCCGGCGGCAGGCTTGAGGCAGGACATACCTATTACTGGAGAGCGAGGGTTCGCCAGACAGCCACAGGGCAGATAGTACTCGGCCCCTGGTCGTACCCCGAAAGCTTTATCGTCGGCGCTGGCTATCCGGTAAACGCACCTGCCCAGGGTATACGGTTGCTTAGCCCGCCCAGCGGCTGCAGCGGCTACCTGGTTACGGCAGTACCTTTCACCTGGTCGCCTTATCAGGGGACCGCCAGATACAAGTTTATCCTGGCCAGAGATGCCGGATTGACCGATATAGTGAAATCGGTGGAGGTCCCAACAAGCTCATATCTGTACGACGGTACCCTGGATTACAATACGAGCTATTTCTGGCAGGTAACGGCAACTCAGCCAGCCCCGGGCGACCCCAGCCCTATATTCAGTTTCACTACACAGACAAAATTAGTGCCAGAGCCTGTAGCAGAACCGACATCTCCTATCACACCCCCCTGGGTCTGGGTAGTTATAGGAACAGGCGCAGTGTTCATACTAGCAATTATCGCTCTGATAGTTACTGCCACCGGAGGACGGGATAGACTTTAATATAGACACCATCACAAAAAGAAGGGGCTTATCGCCCCTTCTTTTTATTATCTCTCAGATCCCGGATCCATACGTTACCAAAGCTTACAATTACTTGAGGCTTGGTAAAAATGTAGCTATTTCAGGGAATATGCATAGAATAATGACAACAGCTAACATGCCGTAAACAAACGGCCATGCTCCCCGGAATATGGTAAACATTGGAACATCTTTTATCATCCCGGCCATCGCGAAAACAGTCAAACCCACCGGAGGGGTAATTGCCCCCAGCTGGACCATCAGGACAATCATCACGCCAAACCATATAGTATTAAAACCAAGAGCTGTAATCACGGGATGCAGGATTGGTACAGTGAGGATCACCATAGCTCCTATAGGCATAAAAAAGCCAATAATAACATAGAAAAGTAATATAATCGCCATAATGCCCCATGGTGGCACCGGGAGACTAACAATAAGGCTGGCAAGTTCAAATGGCATCCGGCTTACCGCCAGAAAGCTATTCAAAATCATGGCTCCTATGAATAAAGCAAAAACCATGGCAGTGGTACGGCCGGTCTCCAGAAGCCCCGTAGTGAAACTTTTCAAAGTTAGACGCCGGTTAACCAGGCCTATGATGATAGTTAAAAATGCTCCAATGGCACCGCCTTCGGTAGGTGTGAAAACTCCCGAATACATTCCCCCGATCACCATCAGGAACAATGCAACTATTCCCCATACACCCGGGAGAGATGCAAACCTCTCTTTCCAGGTTGATTTAGGCCCGGGCGGGCCCAGCTTCGAATTTCTCTTACACATGATAACTATCTGAATCATGAACACAGCCGTCAACAGCAATCCCGGAAAAATACCAGCGATAAAAAGCCTACCTATGGATTCTTCAACCAGAATACCATAGATAACAAAGATGAGGCTGGGAGGGATTAATATACCCAGTGTACTCCCGGCGGCTATGCAGCCAACGGACAATGCGTCGTCATATCCATACTTTCTCATATCCGCCAAAGCGACATTAACCATGGTCACAGCTGAGGCAACCACATCTCCACAGACGGCGGCAAAAGCTGCACAGCCTCCAACGGTAGCAACAGCAAGCCCGCCGGGCAAATGGCCGAACCATTTGTAACTGGCATAAAATGCCTTTTCACAAAGACCAGCTTCCGATGCTAGTGCTGACATTAACAAAAAAAAGGGAACAACTGAAAACACGTAAGCCGCCACTGTCCTATAGGGGACACTCCCCATAACAGCAAGTGCTCCCTGGGGATTCACCAGGTAAGCAAAACCGGCAAAACCGACTATCGCCATTGCATAGGCAAGCGGCACCTTGAGGAAAAAAAGGATAAACAGAATAACTATACAAATCAAGCCGACAGTGAGAGGGCTCATTTCCATTTGAACACCTCCCTGGCAAAGGTGGCAACGATTTGTGTCAGGAGTATCAGGCTGATATAGAGACTGCCCACGGTAAAAGCAAAAACAAAGGGAAATACTGGTATGTGTAATACACCCTTTGTCTCGCCGGTTCGGAAGAAGTTAAATCCCGCCTGGAGAGTCTGCCAGAATATAAGTGAAAACACTATAAGACCGACGAGACAACCGAAAATATAGAGCCCTGTTTGATATTTCTTGGGAAACTTATCAACCAGCACATCTATCACCACATGGCCATTTCTGGAGGCGCAGTCGGCCATAGCAAACATGACGACAATAACCAG
>CAWAQY010000013.1:0-95060 GCA_963784375.1 uncultured Chloroflexia bacterium
AATGCTATCGCCTGGCATAACCATTTCCACACCCTTTGGTAATTCGGCAACTCCGGTAATATCCAAGGTTCTAATATAAAACTGAGGTTTATATCCATTAAAGAATGGTGTGTGCCTGCCACCCTCTTCCTTGGTCAGCACATAAACCTCGCCTTCGAAATGGGTATGAGGTTTAATTGTACCCGGTGCGGCCAAAACTTGTCCTCTCTCCACATCAGTTCTTTCAATACCTCTGCACTAAACAACCAATGGCATCGCCGGGCTCGCCGGAATTCAATAACTTATGGAACATTTCAACACCGGTGATAACGGTCTTCCTCGTGTCTTTAATTCCGACGATTTCGACTTCATCGCCTACCTTAACTACTCCACGCTCTATCCTTCCTGTAACCACGGTACCACGACCTTTAATACTAAACACATCCTCCACTGGCATAATAAATGGCTTATCCTTTACTCTTACCGGCGTGGGTATAAAGTCATCTACAGCATCCATCAGTTTAAGAATTTTGCCACACCACTGACAGTCCCGTTTACCACAACCACATTCCAACGCTTTAGCTGCGCTGACTCTGATGATAGGGGTCTTATCACCGGGAAACTTATACTTTGTAAGTAGATCCCTGAGTTCCAACTCAACAAGCTGCAAGCAACTCTTCATCTTCCATCATATCTATTTTATTCAAAGCAACCAAAATGCTGGGTACTTCTACCTGGCGTGCCAGAAGAAGATGCTCTCGGGTTTGAGGCATAGGCCCATCAGGAGCACTAACCACCAGTATAGCGCCATCCATCTGAGCTGCGCCGGTTATCATATTCTTGATATAGTCAGCATGTCCAGGGCAATCAACATGGGCATAGTGACGTTTTTCAGTCTCATATTCAATATGAGCTACGGCAATGGTTAAACCCCTGCGCTTTTTCCTCAGGTGCATTATTGATGGCATCATATGCTGTAAACTCAGCCAAACCCTGTTTTGATAATACCAGGGTTATAGCTGAAGTTAAAGTAGTCTTACCGTGATCAACGTGCCCGATTGTGCCCACATTGACATGCGGTTTAGTTCTTTCAAATACTTTTTTTGCCATTTATAGAAAAACCTCCTTCTTTTACTCAGCCCACAATCAGATTCGAACTGATGACCCCGTTCTTACCAAGAACGTGCTCTACCGGCTGAGCTATGTGGGCAAATTTCCCATACTCACTATAGATACAATGTGGGTTCTGATTATACAACATTTTAGCTAGCAATTACAAAACCCAACACTGGTGGAGGGGGTAGGATTCGAACCTACGTAGCCATTACAGCGGCAGATTTACAGTCTGCTCCGATTGTCCACTCCGGCACCCCTCCATCCAAAATCACAGGCCAAAGCCCGAGAGGGGAGTCGAACCCCTAACCTACCGATTACAAGTCGGTTGCGCTGCCATTGCGCTACTCGGGCAATAAACCAGTTTCCGATGGAAATGTACGGGCAGGTAGTATAAATAATAATATAGTAAAAGTCAAACAACTATGACGATTTTCAAGTGAACCGAATAGCATTGTTACATTTGGAAAAAGAGAGTGGCAAAAAGTCGTACACGCAAGATATCCTGAAGAAGAAAGATGTTTTTCTGAACTTAAGAGAATAAATCAGGTGGCTCTGATTTCTTCCCGCATAAATCTGATATAAGAGATTGCAAAGCAGATGACAGTTAATGCCACAAGGCCTATTATTTGAGGCCAAACAATAATCAAACTTTGCTCCAGGGACAGACTGCCCGGTATCAAACCTGCAGTATATATGCTTATCAGCACCAGCGTTGAACTGGCATTTCCCATTTCAGGCATAAGCAGAACTCGGACTGATTCTCCATACAGGGTTCCTGGAGAAATTCTGCTGATCATGCGGTAGATCGTATCGTTTTGAGCTAAGATTTCAGCACTAGAATTCTGGCTAATCGGAACTGAGGCATTGGCAATATAGCCAGCAATCATTGAAAGGAAGAAGAAAAGAAATATCCATAAAGCTATGGAAGCCAATGCTGAAGTTGCAGTTCGTCTAAATAGAATTGAGAAAAGAACGGCAAGAGACAGCCAGAAAGCTCCATAGATTATGCTCAAGAATATGAAGGCAAAAAGCCTGAGCACCTCTTCGGCAGTGGGCGGCACTCCTATCATTCTTAATCCCATCCCACCAACGACAATAACAATACTCACAATCAAAGCTGCCAGTGTGAAAAGCCCGGCTAAAAACTTTCCGTTAATCACGGAATCTCTATAAACTGGCTGCGATAAAACGCGGCTCAGGTTGCCGCTACTCCGTTCGCTATTAATCGCATCGAATCCTAAAGCTATGCCGACTATGGGAATAAACAAGGACAAGAAAAAGGGAAATGAAAACGGCAGATTTTCGCCGGATACGATGAACAACCTGAGGAAAACGAATTCGGTAGTATCGCTGATTCCTGTTCTAATAGACTGTGCAGCGACATAAATAGTAGCTATCCCTGCAAGATAAACTAGAAGGAACAGTATAATGAAACGCTTGCTGGTGAAGTGATCGGCTAATTCTTTCCAAAAAACAGCGATTAATCCTGGCATTGTTGAGACTCTTTAAAGTATTTCATATAGATTTCTTCCAGCCCATATTCTTCAATCTTCATTCCCGTAAGCATACTATCATTTTCAACAACTTTTTTCGAAATCTGTGATCTCAGATCGTCGTCTGACGTAATAAGTAATACTGTATCGGAAGGTTTTTCAACCTTCACTACTCCCTTGATATTCTCCAAAGACTGAATGAGCTTAGGAGTTATGGGTGATGCCATGACTTCTATCTGAAATTTACCTCCAGCAATAGCCTCTCTTCCCAGTCTTTCGATTGGTCCTTCAACAACCATGCGTCCTTTTGACATTATGCCAATCCTGGTAGAGATCTTCTGAATATGGTGCAACTGATGAGAGGATACGATAGCCGTAATTTTGTGTGCGGCCATCGTCGATATAAGGGTAAGCATTTCTTCGGTGCCCTTGGGATCAATACCAGAAGTAGGTTCATCGAAAATAATGACTTTGGGGTTTTTGATCATAACATCAGCAATTCCCAGACGTTGTTTCATACCGTGTGAAAATTGACCGACTTCCTTATTGGTGACATCGCATAAGCCAACCAGGTTGAGTACATCATCAATTTTATTACGGATTTTATCCCAGGGCAGCCCGTTTAAATGCGCGGTATATTCCAGGTTTTGCATGGCAGTCAAATCTTCATAAAAGCCCACTTTTTCCGGCAAATAGCCGACGAGTTTTTTCACCTGAAGAGGTTGTCTGCTGGGGTTATATCCGCATATTTGCGCATTCCCTGAGGTTGGTTCGGTCAGACCAAGAAGCATGAGTATTGTGGTAGTCTTCCCAGCGCCATTCGGTCCGAGAAAACCGAAAATTTCTCCCTCACCTATATGTAAATTTAACTTGTCCACGGCAACTAAATTACCGTAAGCCTTAGTTAAGTCTTTAGTCTCAATAACAACTTGTGAATTCATTTTAATTATTATCTTCTACCTAATCTCCAGAACATAGCGATAAGTCCGATTACAACTAAAATTACAATGATGACGCCAACCCAACCCCAGATAGTCGGTGTCAGAACCGTAACACGGATGGTCAGTTTATCTGAAGCATTGTTAGATTGTGTAGAGGATGTTACCGTGATTTCATAATCACCGGCGATAGTTTTCTCAGGTGGCTTAATATTGATCTGGACGTCTCTGTCTGCTCCAACAGGTAAAGAGTCAATATTCTTAGGATCAAAAGTGACATTCCAACCAGATGGACCACCCCTGACACTGTTGCTGAAGTTAATTTTTTCCAGAGCGGCAGTCCCAGTATTAGTTACCTTGAATGAAAAGAAATTGTCTTTTCCTACAGTTACATTTGTATTTAGTAAACCTTCCGGTGGAACGAGCTTTAATTCATATTTTGCAGTCACTACTGCGGTAAGGTCAATGCTACCCGTTACTTTTCCTGAAGTAGCTGTTACCGTAACCTTGTATTCTCCCGGTTCAGGAGGTTGGAATGGGGACGGAACTACGGTTACTTTAATAGTTTCAGGAGTGTATGACTTCGTCGGGTCGAGCTGGATCGCAGCTAAATTAGCCCCGCCTCCATAACTCCTACTTATCTGGGCATAAAATCCATTCGGAGCCTTGGCTTTCAAGTCAAATATTTTCGGAACATCTCCTCCAGTGTAGGTCAAATCTACGTCGAATTCGTAGCTGGAGCCAGAAGTATTGCTCAGAGAAGGATATTTGCTGTTAAATTTAACCTCCTCTATCGGTGCCGTATCCTTCAGAGAAATGCCTGCGGTCCTGATAGGTTCCCTTACCGCTGCGTTTATAGGTGTGGCTACAATCCCAGAGAAAATAGCAAAAAGTATAAAGAAGCAAGTTATATAGCCTACTTTTTTAAGGATATTCATTGAAATAACCTCCATCGAAATTCAAACTAAAATAATTTTCAATTTACCAGGATATAAACCGGATATCTCGATTTGGCGGATTGTAATTTAACCGAAACCAAGTATCAGTGTCAAGTTTGTACATAAGTAAGATTAATGAAATTAAAGCTGTATTTTACAGGAAATTTGTTAAGAATATGTTAAGAATTCTAATTGTTAAGTTGGATTAATCAATGCTATACTTTGAAGACCAATGGATAAGAATTTTAAACGGATTGACGGAAGAGTTAGAGACCAGTTACGGCCTGTGAGCATTAAGCTCGGCTACCAGGCTTTTGCCGAAGGTTCCGCATTAATCGAAATGGGGAATACACGAATATTATGTGCAGTAACTGTTGAAGACAGAGTGCCCGGTTTCCTAAAAGGTGGAGGAACAGGCTGGGTTACAGCAGAATATGCAATGCTTCCTCGCTCTACGCTCACACGTACACCGCGTACTGGCTTCTCCGATCGAACAGGAGGAAGAAGCCAGGAAATTCAGCGACTAATAGGTCGGAGCTTGAGGGCGGTAACAGACCTTGCCAGTCTAGGGGAAAGAACCTTCACTGTTGATTGTGATGTGCTACAGGCTGATGGTGGCACTCGAACGGCAGCTATAACGGGAGGATATATAGCGTTGTATCATGCAATGCATATGTTAAAAGGCAAAGGGATATTTAAAGCAATCCCACTGAAATGCGCAGTTGCTGCTACCAGCGTCGGGATTGTAGACAGAGAAGAACTGCTCGACTTGTGCTATAAAGAAGACTTCGGCGCTTCAGTGGACTTTAATGTTGTGATGACCGATAAAGGTGAATTCGTGGAAATTCAAGGCACAGCAGAAGGTAAACCTTTCTCGAAAGCTTCTATCGATTCTCTTCTTACGATTGCAGAAAAGGGGATAAAGGAACTATTCAAGGTACAGCGAGACATTATATCAGGATTGCATTAAGGACGAACTTGCCCGTTGCCAATGACAATCCACTTGTAACTGGTCATTTCTCTTAATGCCATTGGCCCTCGGGCGTGGAATTTTTGAGTGCTTATACCGATTTCTGCTCCCAGGCCGAATTGGCCACCATCTGTAAATCTTGTGCTTGCATTGCTATAAACACAAGCAGCATCAACTTCATTTAAGAAACGATTTGCCGTTGATTTGTCCTCGGTAACTATAGCCTCAGAATGTCCCGATCCGTACATATCAATATGCTTTAAAGCATCATCCAGCGAATCAACAACTTTGACTGCCGCAATTAAAGCTAAAAATTCCTTACCCCAATCGTCATCCTTTGCGGGTAATAATTTTAAATAGTTTTTTTGTTTCAGAATAGCCAGGCTATGCTCATCACAATGCATTTCCACTCCCGCTTTCCCCCATTCGTCAGCAATAAGGGGAATGAATCTTAAAGCTATATCTCGATGAACTAAAAGCGCATCCAGTGCATTACATACTGTCGGCCGTTGTACTTTGGCATTATAAGCAATAGCGATAGCTTTATTTATGTCCGCCATCTTATCCACATAAGTATGGCAAACACCTATTCCACCGGTGACTACGGGCATGCGAGCATTTTCAGCAACAAATTGAACTAGACCGGAGCCACCACGCGGAATCATGAGGTCGATACTGCCTTTCATTTTGAGCATTGCTCAACGATAGCTCTGCTGGTACTCTCAATAAACTCAATGGCTCCTTCGGGAATTCCCGCCTGCTGAGCTGCTTCTTTTACTACATTAGATAAAACCCTGTTTGAATTCAATGACTCTTTCCCGCCGCGAAGGATACAGGCATTTCCTGATTTCAGGCATAAAGTTGCAATATCTACTGTAACGTTGGGGCGGCTTTCGTAAATCGCGCCTATTACTCCTAATGGTACCCTTCTCTTAATAAGCTGCAATCCATTGGGAAGTACCCGCTCCTCTATGACTTCACCTACGGGATCAGGTAGAGAAGCAACTGTTCGTACATCGCGTGCCATTGCCTGCAGGCGGTCAGGAGATAAAAAAAGACGATCCAACATCGCTTCGCTCATTCCGTCAGCTTTAGCTCGTTTGCAGTCTAATTTGTTGGCACTGAGAATTTCCCCCTGTCTGGCAAGAATAGACTCACTTATTTTGATCAGACTCTCATTCTTGACTTCTGATGGTAGAAAAGATAGTTTTTTTGAAGCAAGCTTAGCACGTTTCCCTTTTTCCTCTAATTCCATTTTGCTGAATTCCATATCTTCCTCCACAAAGCGCATGTTATGTTATTACCATGTTGTTACGATGAATTATCTCACTGCCATATTCGTAACCAAGTTTTTTTGATACTAATTTTGAATTGATACCTTTAATAACCGCTATTTCACTGGAACCATAATTCGATATCCCATAACCCAGATGATTTCCTTCTTCATCTGTGATATTTACAACATCCCCTCGTTGGAATTTCCCTTCCATATCAGTAATACCAGCGGGTAGTAAACTCTTGTTCTGGGATCTAAGGGCAACGGATGCTCCCCTATCGACTATCAGAGAACCTTTGGAAGCCAAGCCACTGAGCATCCAGCGTTTTTTACTTTCTGTTTTGTTTGATGAAGGAGGGAAAATTGTGCCTACCTTTTTGCCTTCGGCTATTTGATTTAAGTTGTCAGACGGTCGCCCATTGGCAATTACCACTGGTATTCCACATGCCGTAGCCAGTTTCGCCGCTTCAATTTTTGTCGCCATACCACCGACTCCTCGAGCGCCTGCAGACCGGCTGGCCATGTGTTGAATTCTGAAGTCTATTTCTTCGACTCTTTCAATCAGCTTTGCATTTATGTCAATTTGCGGATTTGAGCTATATAAACCATCTATGTCTGTGAGCATAATAAGAAGGTCAGCGTCTATAAGACTTGCCACCATTGCCGAAAGATTATCATTATCTCCAAACCTGGCTTCTTGAATTTCATCAGTTGCTACTACATCATTTTCGTTGACAATGCAGATTACTCGAAATTCAATAAGTGCAAGCAATGTATTTCTTGCGTTCAAATAGCCCGCCCGACTGCTAAGGTCAGACTTGCTAAGGAGTGCTTGACCCACAATAATATCGTATTTACTAAAAAGATGTTCGTAAGTATCCATAAGCTGGCTCTGTCCCACTGAAGCAAGCACCTGTTTAAATGGGATATCCTTTCGTTTCTTACGTACTCCTAGTTTTTGTCTTCCTGCGGCAACTGCACCTGAAGATACAATGACTATTTCGTGGTTTTCATGGTGAAGTTTGGCTATTTGTTGAACCAGGTTAGACATAATCCTTCGATTGAGGTGATTTGTGTTCCCCGTAAGTAAATTGGTACCGAGTTTTACAACTATTCGCTTGTAAAGCATGACGATTAATTATAGCAAACAATGAATTGAATGTACCTGTATTTTACAATAACTATAGCTTTGGATATAATCCAAACCTATGCCCGCTACTTAAACCGGATACAAAGAAACTTCTCATTTCGGTTGCCACAATATTATCCTCAGAAAAATGCCAAGCTTATATTGTTGGAGGTTTTGTTCGAGACTGGCTTCTAGATAGAGAAACAGACGACATCGATATTGCTGTGAATTCGGATGCCTGGGAGTGTAGCTGATAAAGTGGCTCAGAAGATTGGGGGCCATTGTATTATGCTTGATGAAGCGAATAGTATTGCTAGAGTTATAGCTTCGCAAAATGGAAAACCAATAAATTTAGATTTCTCTCATTTCAAAGAAAGCATTGAGCATGATATGGGCCGCCGTGACTTTACTATTAATGCAATGGCGGTCGATTTGTACGCATTCTTATCTGGTGACTGCATCATAATTGATCCCTTTGACGGTCAAAGTGATTTAAGAAATAAGATAGTAAGGGTAGTTACTAATTCAGTTTTTAAGGAAGATGCCGCCCGAATGTTGAGAGCAGTGAGGTTAGCTGCTGAATTAAGATTTGAAATTGAAAGTGGCACTGAACAATCAATTAAGCAGGATGCCCAAATCATTAGTTTGGTCGCAGGTGAAAAAAAACGAGAAGAACTCCTTAAGATGCTCACCCTTCCCAACGCCAGCTGTTTGCTACGTTATTTAGATAGACTAAAGTTACTCATCGCCATCATCCCCGAATTAGAGCAAATGAGAAATGTTGAACAACCCAAGGAACATTACTGGGATGTACTAAATCACTCATTTGAGACTGTTGCTACGGTAGAATTTCTGCTTCACGAAATCCATTGGGAATATGGTAACGACGACTTGCTAAGATTAGCCCCCTGGTCTGACGAATTAAAAGGACACTTTGAGGAAAAGATTTCATCAGGAAGTAATCGCAGGATCATATTAAAATTGGGTGGATTATTGCATGATCTTGCCAAGCCCGAGACTAAAAAGATCGATGAAACAGGAAGGATGAGATTTATTGGACACGATAAACTGGGAGCACAGAAATCTGTAGAGATATTGGGGAAATTGAGATTTTCCAAACAGGAAATTAAATTGGTCAAAAACCTGGTGTTATACCATCTCCGCCCAGTACAGATGGCCAATGTTGGTATGCCAACCAACCGGGCTATTTATCGCTATTTTAGAGATATGGGAGAAGATGGCATCGATATTTTTTTTCTGGCTCTCGCTGATTATCTGGCTGCGAAGGGTCCAAATTTGGACGCCAAAGAATGGTTGCAGCATAGTCAATTAATCAATTACATGCTGAACGAAAATTTGAAACAGAGAACTAAACTTTCCCCAATTGTCCTGGTCAATGGCAATGATTTAATAAATATCTTCCACTTGACTTCAGGGCCATTGATTGGTAAACTTCTACGCTTAGTTCATGAAGCGCAGGCGGCGGGGGAAATAAATACCAGGGATGAGGCAATAAATCTAGTTCGCAAGGAGTTAGGAAACAAATAACAGGTCAGCATTTCAATATGCACATCAACCCTGGGGAAATAGGGCGTCTAATAAGGTTTATATCATTGAGGATTAAGTAAGAAGTGAAAAAAGGAAATATAGTAGAAATATTATTTGTCCTGATTATTTTTATTTTCGCGCTTTGGGTGGTTTTTCCCCTAGATAGTGAGAAGTTGGGTAAAAATGGGTTGACTTTAGGTCTCGATTTAAAGGGTGGTAGTTACATCGTCTTCCAGGCAGATTTGACCCAAAAAGACCCCTCACAGAAAGTTGAAGATGCGATGACGGGAGTGCTAGGGAAAATAGAGCGGCGCGCAAATGCATTTGGGGTTTCAGAAGCAACTGTACAGCAGCAAGGCACCGATAGGATTATAGTGCAACTTCCAGGTGTTAAAAACGTAGATGAAGCTAAAAAAGCAATTGGCCAGGTAGCTCAATTGGATTTTAAAGAAGTGGACTCAGAAAAACCGGCTTCAGACTCCGGCGGAACACCACAGGTGACTTGGAAAGCGGCAACTGGCATTGGAATTGACGGCAAAGAAAAAGCTCTTACTGGAAAATATCTTAAGCCGAATGCCCAGGTAGCGATCAGTCAGCAAACTACAAGTAAACCAGAAGTAGCTTTTGAATGGAATCAAGAAGGAGCAGTGCTGTTTGAGCAAATCACCAAACGTAATCTGAATAAACCATTGGGGATCTTTTTAGACAATGTGCTTATTTCTGCACCCACGGTTCAAGCTGTAATCAAGGACAAGGGTGTTATAACTGGATTAGATCTACAGGAAGCAAGGACATTAGCTATCCAACTTAATTCCGGCTCTCTCGACCTGCCATTAAAGATCATACAAGAACAGGATGTCGATGCCACCCTTGGTGCCGATTCAATCCAAAAAAGCCTTGTCGCCGCTGCGATTGGTGCAATAATGATAATCCTATTCATGATTTTGTACTACCGTTTGTCAGGGTTTGTAGCTTGCGTGGCGCTTATAATATACACTGTTTTATTATTGGCAATTTTTAAATTAATTCCGATCACCCTGACTTTGCCCGGTGTAGCGGCGTTTATTGTTTCTCTGGGTATGGCAGTGGATGCCAATGTCTTGATTTTTGAGAGGATGAAGGAAGAAATCAGGTCTGGACGCACATTGGGTTCAGCCGTCGAGACTGGATTTTCTCGTGCCTGGCCTGCAATACGTGATAGCAATGTTACCACTTTTATCGCCTGCATTATTCTTTATTGGTTTGGATCATCAATGGGTGCATTCATGGTAAGCGGATTTGCAATAACTTTATTTATAGGTGTAGCACTTAGTATGTTCTCAGCTATTGTGATTTCTAGATCGATTCTACGTTTGGCAATTCAAACGACAAAAAGCCCAGCGATATATGGAGTATGGAAATAATGAATATTGTTGGTAGAGAGATACTGGTTTTTTCTCATATCGGCTATATTTATTATTCCCGGAATACTATCTCTGATCGTTTTCGGTTTCAAGCCTGGTGTGGAATTCCAAAGTGGCACGACATTCACTTCACGTTTTAGTACTGAGGTAAAACAGGATTCGCTACGACAGGAATTGGCCAGATTAGGCTATGACGAAGCGTCAATACAGCGAACAGGTGAAGGCGATTATATTATCCGTACCAAAGAGATTTCTTCTGAATCCAAGCAAGAGCTAATCTCTTCCTTGGAAAAATCGCTAAATACGACCATCACTATTCGTGATTTCTTTGCCGTTTCTCCGGTTATAGCTAGTGAAACTGGCCAAAACGCAGCGATTGCAGTTATTATCGCGGCTGTATTTATGCTATTTTACATCGCATTAGCATTTCGTCGTGTACCAAAATCATTTCGCTGGGGTACTTGTGCGATTGTTTGCCTGATCCATGATGTTGTGCTGGTAATGGGAATTTACTCAATATTAGGCTGGACACTGGGAGTTCAAGTAGATGCCATGTTTATTTCAGGTATGCTTACCGTTGTTGGCTACAGTATTAATAATACTATTGTCGTTTTTGATCGAATTCGCGAGAATGTAAGTAAGGGGATCAGCAAAGACTTTGAAATTACAGTTAATTCCAGTATTTTGGAAACTATCGGGCGGTGCCTTAATACCAGTTTAACTACCCTGTTCCCTATTGTGGCTATTTTCCTTCTTGGTGGAGCTACAATCCATTATTTTATATTAACACTATTACTGGGCGTCGCTGTTGGTACGTATGACTCTATTTGCATAGCTGGTTCTCTACTAGTAGTATGGGACAAAGGTGAGTTAAAGAAATTTTTTGTCCGACCGTCATCTGCCAATAGAGCTGCATAATAGTCTAATACCACCTCAGATGCCAAAATCTCTTGTTGTTATTGTTTTATTTGGTGCTTGTTTTGAATCATTTCAATAAAACTATCCAGATCAACTGGCTTAACTTCTGCTTTGCATCTACCCAGTGGGTCTTCGAATTCTTTATTTCCCAGCAGGATATTCAGGGAAGCGAGGATCGACGTAGATAATGCCTGGAGGTGATAGCCTCCCTCAAGAGTAAAAGCCAATTTTCCCTGGCATAATGTATCGGAAAGAACCTTAATTATTTCGATTAATCTGGCAAACCCTGAGGTACTCATTTTCATTTGGGCAATGTCATCAGCCCAATGCGCATCAAAACCCGCTGACACCAGGATTAGTTCCGGTTTAAACCGCATTGCCACGGGAGCCAGAATGTCTTCAAATACTGCTTCGTATTCTCTATCTCCCCAACCTGCCAGAAGCGGTGCATTGACAGTGAAACCTTCACCTCCACGTGCACCAATCTCATTTATACCACCTGTTCCGGGATAGAGAGGACACTGGTGGGCAGAAAAATAGAGAACGTTTGAGTCTGCGTAAAAAGCATCTTGAGTTCCGTTTCCATGATGCACATCAAAATCAATTATGAGCACCCTGTTTATGGAGTAATTGCATAGTGCATACTTCGCTGCAACAGCAATATTGTTAAATAGACAAAAACCCATTGCATGCCAGCAGGTAGCATGATGTCCCGGTGGTCTAACCAAAGCAAAGGCATTATCTACTCTGCTGCTCATCACTACGTCAACCGCAGTGATGACGGCGCCGGCAGCAAAAATCGCGGCTTTATAAGAGCCCTTTGATATTATCGTATCCGAATCAAGCCAACCTCCTCCTGCCCTGCACTTCTCCTCAATTTGATGGATGTACTCTTTGGTATGCACCTTTGATAATTCTTCTATCGTTGCTGGACGTGGTTTTAGCCAAACCAACTTATGTTGTGTTTCACTTTTTTCTATTAATGATAGCGTTGTAGTTAAGTCTTTGACCATTTTCGACGTGTGTTCCCGTATCATGTTCTAAATACACCGGATCGTAGATAATTCCAACCCTATTCACTAGTATCCTTTATGCAATAATCGTTTAGAGGAGAAAACTCTCCAATGATAGCAAAATTTAGGTTACTTGAGCAATGAACTATCACTTGGGTTAGCACGATCCAGTCAGCGTTATTTTGTAGGCATTTTGTTAGCCATGCTATACTATAACCTCAGTTAAAACTTCTCCGGCAAGTTCAAATACCTACTTTTCTGTTTTAACTTAAATAAACTGGAGGTTACTTCATGGCTCTTAATGTCCGTGGCACATTGCCCTTCTCCGCAAATTATGGCATAAGAAATATCAATAAATCTTACCGGAATTTACCTCCCCCATCACTTTACGAAGAGGCGGTAAAACGTCAGGAAGGGTTGATAGCTGATTCCGGCCCACTGGTGGTAAGAACGGGTAATCGTACTGGAAGATCCCCTGAAGATAAATTTATCGTTCAAGAAGAATCCAGTCAGGAAAATATCTGGTGGGGGAAGGAAAATAGGCCGATCGATCCCACTATATTCGAAAATATCTATCATCGACTGCTTGCCTACTTGCAAGGGAAAGATATATTCGTACAGGATTGTTATGTTGGAGCTGCGCAAGACTATTCTGTGCCATTACGTGTTATTACCGAATATGCATGGCAAAGCCTTTTTGCCCGCAATATGTTTATTCAGATAGAAAACCATCCCAGACTGGTGAATTCCAAACCGGAATTTACTGTTATTGCTGCACCAGGTTTTTATGCTTCTCCAGAGATTGACGGCACGAAGTCTGAGGCATTTGTAATCATCAATTTTGGGAAAAAGCTGATATTAGTTGGCGGTACCAGCTACGCAGGGGAGATTAAAAAGGCAGTATTTACGGTACTCAACTATCTTTTGCCTCAGAATAAAGTATTATCGATGCATTGTGCAGCTAATAGTGGACAAGATGGTGATGTAGCCCTATTTTTTGGTCTTTCCGGTACCGGCAAAACCACGTTATCAACCGATATCGAGAGAAAATTGATCGGAGACGATGAACATGCCTGGAGCAAAAAAGGAATTTTCAATTTTGAAGGTGGCTGTTATGCCAAAGTAATACGCATCTCCAGACAGCAAGAACCCCAAATATATGAATGTACTCGCAGATTTGGAACTATACTGGAAAATGTGGTTATGAATGAACAGACCCGAGTGCTTGATTTAAATGATGCTACTCTTACTGAAAATACTCGAGCCTCTTATCCTCTCACTTTTCTCGAGAACTCAGTTCTCTCCGGAACTGGAGCACATCCTGGCAACATTTTTATGCTTAGTTGTGATACTTTCGGAATATTGCCACCTATTGCGCTGTTAACTCCGGAACAAGCCGCTTATTATTTCTTACAAGGATATACAGCAAAGGTAGCTGGCACTGAAGTGGGCCTGAGCAAGGAACCAAAAACAACTTTTAGCGCGTGTTTCGGGTCTCCTTTTCTTGCATTACCTCCAATGAATTATGCTGAGCTCCTTATTAAAAAGATTACACAGCACAATGTGAAGTGCTGGCTCGTAAATACGGGATGGATACGAGGCGAATATGGTAAAGGTGAAAGGATCCCCATCAATTATAGTCGATCATTGATCAGAGCAGCAATTAAGGGTGATTTGATCAAAGTTCACATGGAAAGAGATAATGTTTTTGGTCTGCAGATACCGACTACTTGTCCTGAAGTCCCCAATGAAATTTTGGTTCCAGCCGATTGCTGGGAAGATAAAAATGAATACAGCACCTGTTCATTTTCACTTGCGCAAAAATTTGTCCAGAATTCAAAACAATTTACCAGCAATGTCCCGCGTGCAGTTCTTGATGCCGGACCCAAATTAGGCGATAGGTGAAAGACGCTTTTTCGAATAAACTACGCTATTTATCCAAACTAAATCACACATCTAAATTCCAGTAAAGGTACCTATTTCACAATCACAATCTCGCCAAGCCTGATTTAGTCTATTTCTCCATGGTGCGGGCTAGTTCTAACAAGCACAAATTTAATTTCTTTTTTTCTGCGCAAACTTCGGCCAATGGTGTAGTGGAAATCTGGCCCTTAATCAATCCCACTAACACCCCAAAATTTTTCCGCATTATTTGCTGAACTGCTCCTGCACCCAGTTGGGTTGCCAGTGTTCGATCAAATGCCCTGGGTGCCCCTCCCCTTTGGACATGCCCCAAGATTGTAACGCGAATTTCAAAACCCAGAAGGTCGCGGTGTTGGAAGTACTGGGTTAAACCTTGCGCATTATATTTAGCTCCTTCCGCAGTGACAATAAGAGCATGGGCTTTTCCACGAGTATAGGCATCTCTTATCTCTCTGGCTACATCTTCTGGATTAGTTTCCACTTCAGGAATAATAATTATTTCTGCCCCGCCCGCGATGCCAGACATTAAGGCAAGATAACCGCAATCGCGCCCCATCACTTCGAGTATAAAGGCCCGGTGATGAGATGATGCAGTGGTTTTGAGTCGATCTATAGCCTCCAGCGCTACATTTAAAGCTGTATCTACACCGATTGTTATTTCAGAACCATAAAGATCGTTATCTATTGTGGACGCTATTCCCACAACCGGGAACCCCATCTTTGATAATGCATATGCACCTGATTGTGAACCATTACCTCCGATAACTACCAATGCATCAACATTACGTTCATTAAGAGTTCTTAATGCCTTCATACGTCCTTCTTCAGTATGAAATTCAGGACAACGGCTGCTACCTAATATTGTCCCTCCCTGTTGAATTATTCCACCCACATCTCGCGCCCCAAATGGCGTGACTGTTCCTGAAATCAAACCTAAATATCCATTACGTATGCCCGATACCTCGAGACCTTCGCCTATTCCAGACCTTACCACAGCTCTAATCGCTGCATTCATCCCGGGAGCATCGCCACCACTGGTTACGACCGCTATGTGTTTCATCAATCCCTCCTTCAAGAACTTCATTCGAGAAACGGCATGCTGGTACTTCCAAATCCATTTTAGGTAGTAAAAACCATGCCATGCTTAAGACTTTATTTTAGCACTCAAGTTCACAAAGTACTACTGAGTACCTGATAAGTTATGTCGTAAGTATTTTGCTTGATCGCTTTGTTTCTGGTATCATCTCCAAAATTAAAATAAATGCAGATTAAGTTAACTTTCTTAGGTGGAACCCAGAATGTCACTGGTTCAAGATATCTTTTTGAAGCCAATAACTCCAGGTTTCTTATTGATTGCGGTCTGTTTCAAGAAAGGCAATATCTAGAACGTAATTGGCTACCTTTTGATACGAAATTAAATAATCTTAATGCTATCCTATTAACTCATGCCCATTTAGACCATTGCGGCTTGGTACCAAAGTTAGTGAGGGAAGGTTATAAGAACCCTATCTATTGCACCACTGCTACGGCGGAGATTGCAAAGATAACTCTTATGGATGCTGCAAAATTACAGGTTGAAGATGCTGAATTTAAAAAACGGAGACACGAAAGAGATGGACGCAAAGGGCCACATCCAGAAATTCCTCTGTATACCACCGATGATGCCGAAGCGACTTTTCCCCTCTTATCACCTGTTGAGTACAACGATACAATCGAGATAGGAAAAGGCATTGAAGCTACTTTCTACGATGCCGGGCATATTCTTGGTTCTTCAATGATAAAAATTAGGGTACACCAGGGTAATGAAGAAAGATCAATTATATTTTCGGGAGATATTGGGAGATGGGAAACACCCCTTTTGAACGACCCGACCTTATTTAAAGAAGCCGATTATGTGATTATGGAATCTACGTATGGGGATAGATTACTCGCGACTCCCGATGAATCGGCTGATGTGCTGGCGGACGTAATAAATACTACGATAGAGTCAAAGGGAAACATTATTATTCCGAGTTTTGCTTTGGAGCGAGCACAAGAGGTCTTATATCACCTAAATAAGTTGATTATGGCAGCTAAAATTCCCGACATTATGGTTTTTGTAGATAGTCCTATGGCAGTCAGCGTAACCGACATTTTTGAACGTCACATTGATTTACTGGACCAGGAAATGAAAAAGCTAATTTCTCAAGGGAACTCACCTTTTCACTTCCGTGGTCTAAATTTAGTGAGGACTGTAGATGAATCGAAAGCGATCAACCAAATCACTGGCACAATAATAATTATTGCCGGTTCGGGCATGTGTACCGGCGGACGAATTAAACATCACCTGGTTAAAAATATATCCAGGGCGGAAAGCACAATATTATTTGTTGGATATCAAGCAGAGGGCACTTTGGGCAGGCAAATAGTTGACGGTGCTGATAAGGTGAGAATCTTTGGACAAGATTATACTGTTCTGGCAAAAATACGACAAATAAACGGTTTTTCATCACACGCGGACCAACAAAACCTGTTAAAGTGGTTAGGTAGTTATACAAAACCACCCAGAAAACTATTCGTGACACACGGCGAAATAGATGTATCAAACCTTTTTGCAAAATTGATAGAAGAGAAATTAGGTTGGTCTCCAATAGTCCCCAATTATAAAGATACTATTCTGCTAGACTAAGAGTTGGCATGAATCAGTGTCTAGGATGATAGACCCAGCGCCTTCTTACCTACAATTTGTTGTTTTATATACCATTCCCGAACTACATCTATCACTGCCGCTGGTTCATCGCAAATTCTGAGCAAATTGAAATCTTCCTCGGAAACCAAATGCTTGGCCAGCACCGTGCTATGTAACCAATCGAGGAATCCTTTCCAGAAATTGCCGTCGTAGAGAACCACAGGAAATGGTTTAATCTTGTGAGTTTGTATCAAGGTTAATATTTCGGTCAATTCATCAAGCGTTCCCAATCCACCAGGCATGATCACAAATGCCGTTGCATACTTCACTAACATTAATTTACGGACATAAAAATGCCTGAAGGTGATTGATTTTGTGGTGAACGTGTTGCACGCCTGTTCGAGAGGTAGTTCGATGTTCAATCCGACAGAGGTAACACCTGCTTGAAATGCCCCTTTATTGGCTGCTTCCATTACACCGGGACCGCCTCCTGTAATTATTCCAAAACCAAGTTCAGCCAATCGACGGGCTATTTCTTCCGTCTGCTCATAAATTTTGTCGCCAGGATTCATTCGTGCTGAACCATAGAAACTAACCGCAGGGCCAATTCCAGAGAGCTTATCAAATCCTTCAACTAGTTCGCCTATTATGCGAAATAAACGCCAGGATTCTTCCTTTGCGTACTCATTTATCTCATATTCGTATGCCATTATATCCTCCAACTTATTTGGTCGCTTACTCTCTTTTTTATGAAGGCTAAAATAGCTTTTTAGCCTTCATACTTAAATAATTACTATCACATATAATGATATGATCCAATACCTCGATACCGAGGATTTCACCGACATCAATGAGACGTTTGGTTAACTTGATATCCTCCTCCGAAGGTTCAGGATCTCCTGAAGGATGATTATGAACGAAGATTACCGAGGCGGCACAAGCAGAGATCGCCTCTCTAAATACTTCGCGAGGATGTACGATGCTTGCGTCCAAACTTCCAATAGAGATGATCTGGCTGTCGATGACATGATTTCGGGTATCGAGGGAAAGCACAAGAAAATGCTCTTTCTTTTTTCCTTTTAACTTCTTCGCAACGGCTCTAATTACATCTTCGGGACTTTTTATTTTTTCCTGGGATGGTTTTTCCGATGACTCTAGCCGCTTCCCAAGTTCGAACGCAGCAATGATTTGAGTTGCTTTAGCAATGCCTATACCTTTAGTTTGAGTAAGGGCAGCTACGGAAGCTTGAGCCAAATTTTTTAAGGTTCCGAATTGGGTTAAAAGATTTCGCGAAGTAATGAGAACCGATTCTCCTTTTATCCCTCTCCCTAATAGTATAGCCAGTATTTCCTGTGTTGAGAGAGCCTCAACCCCAAATTTTACTAAACGTTCACGGGGGCGTTCTGTAATGGGAAGATCCCGGACTGTGAAAGATTCTTTCATATTCTAGTTAATGAGTTTATATTATTACTCTATAGTTTACATTTGAGACAAAGCCAGAGCAACCAGGACGTCTCATCCCGATGCCTTCCATGTACATCTTGCCGCAAAGTGCAGGAAGGTAAAGGTAATTATGGAAATGGTTTCTATTATTGTTCTTCTCCTACCTTTGAGCGGAGATAACAAATAATAAAATCATTTAAATCTCCGTCAAGGACATTAGTAGTATTGCTGGTTTCGCAGTTCGTCCGATGATCTTTTACCATTTTATAAGGATGAAGTACATAGCTTCTGATCTGATTACCCCACCCTGCATCAATGCGCTTACCTTTTATTTTTGCTTTTTCCATCTCTCTTTTTTTAAATTCCAACTCAAGGAGACGAGCATGAAGCACCCGTATTGCACTTTCCTTATTTTGTAATTGTGATCTTTGACTTTCACATGTAACAATCAAACCGGTAGGAATATGCGTCACCCTTACTGCACTACTCGTTTTTTGCATGTGTTGTCCCCCAGGCCCGCTTGACCTGAATGTATCTATTTTTAAATCGTCCGGGCTGATCTGAATTTCAGCTTGTTCTTTCACTTCGGGAAGAACTTCCACCAATGCAAAAGAAGTATGGCGGGCATGATCAGCATCAAAGGGGGACAAACGAACCAAGCGATGGACACCATGCTCCGATTTCAGATAGCCATATGCGTATTCGCCTTTGATCTCCATGGTAACGCTTTTAATACCTGTTTCCTCACCAGGGGAAGTGTCAAGAATTTCAGCCTGATAATGTTGGCGCTCTGCCCATCTCAGATACATCCTCAAGAGCATAGCAGCCCAATCCTGTGACTCCGTGCCGCCGGCACCAGCGTGAATAGCCACTATGGCATCTCTGGCATCATATTCGCTACTTAGTGTTAACCCAACTTCTAATTCACCAAGGTGATTTTCAAGTATTTCAATCTCGTGCTGGATATCATTCTTCAGGGAACTGTCTTCTTCTTCACTTGCCAGAGAAACTATTTCCTTAAGATCAGTTACTTTCTTTTCTATCGTCCTCCATTTAGTAACAATTGCTTTCTTTGCATCCAGTTGACGCATGACTTTCTGCGCATTTGTTTGATCGTTCCAAAAGTCCGCACCGGCTGTTTCTGCCTCAAGTTTGGTTACTTCCTTTTCTTTACCGATTATGTCAAAGACGCACCATAAAGTCTGAAATTCGATGGTATAGGGCTTCCAACCTTTCATTTTCTTCTTGCATGCTTTCTCCCTCTATCGTTTGATAAGACAGCTATCATTTTTAATTGCTGTCCTCAAGATTTTGTATAAATTTTTCCAGCGGCAATGTGAGCAAGTCTACAAGGTTCCGGCAAGCGATAACCCTTGAGACATTTTATTACCCATAAAATTGCCGAAGATAAATCTACCTTATGACCGATTGAAATGTAAAGGGGCTTTGTTCCCGGTTTGGTTCGCAAAACAGCTCCGATAATTTCCCCTTTATCAACCAGTTCAGTAAATGAGCCAGGCCTATTTTTGGTTAATGGTTTATGCTCTCCACAAAGCCGTGATTTCGCACAGCCTATTGTGGGAATGTTAAGAAGCAATCCTAGATGCGAGGCAATCCCAAGCCGCCTCGGGTGCGCAATACCCTGCCCATCAATTAAGACCAGGTCAGGCTTAATCAACAGTTTTTCAAAAGCAGCCACAATAAGGCGAGATTCTCTAAAAGATAATAATCCAGGAATATAAGGAAACGTGAGCTCGCTTTCTACGATTTGTGTCTCAATTAATTTGAGCCCCGGGTATTCTAATATGACAACTGCAGCGCGAGCAATTCCACGTTCATCGGGCGCAGAAATATCTGATCCAGCTATGAATCGAGGATGAGTTAATGTATTACTTGAGCATATTTGCCCTGCCAACTCAACCTGCAATTTTTTAGCCTGATTTATATCTACTGGCTCTTCCCATAATTGGTTTATTTTCATACTTTGATTATAATTGCTCAGTTAGTAAGTAGCAACCACTAGTTTTTGGGTCAATAGTATACAGGATATCGACTTTCGAATCACGAACAAGTGTTACTATTGACAGCTAAAGCGTCATGGGGCATAATTACCACGGTAATTTACTAATTAATATACGCTTAAGAAGGGAAACATGGTAAAAATAAGACTGAGAAGAGTAGGCGCAAAAAATAAGCCGATGTATCGCATAGTTGTTGCGGATTCTAGATCTCCGCGGGATGGAGCTTTTATAGAGATTATAGGCCATTATAATCCGTTGACTGATCCTGAGACTTTAGATGTGGATAAGGAAAAAGCTGTTAAATGGCTAACCTCTGGTGCCAGACCAACGGAAACCGTTATTCGGTTGCTTACTAAATCAGAGGTTCCGATGAAATTTCAAACCTCAAAAAAACAGAAAACAGCAAAATCAAAGTCAAAATCCAAAGGAATCAGCAGCAGCACCGCTCGCAGCACCAGCACCTAGCACCAACACCAGCAGCAGCAGCGGAAACTAGCACCAAGGAGATGTAGTGATGAAAGAGTTGGTTGAATACATTGCTAAATCTATTGTCAGTTTACCTAATGATGTGAAAGTCACCGAAGAAACTGAAGAGAATAGATTAGTAATTAAATTGGAAGTAGCCGTGGATGATAAGGGAAGAGTGATCGGTAAGCAGGGACGTGTGGCTGAGGCGATGCGTACGTTGTTAAGAGTTGCGGCAACTAAAGAAGGGGTTAGAGTTAGGCTTGAAATAGTCTAAGGGAAGGCCGTTTTGTTCAAATAATTTCAGGTGTTTTTTGTTAATCCATAAAAGGCTCCCGATGCCGGGAGCCTTTTATATTTTTATTCTATTTTTCAGACTGACTCTTTCGGCGACCTTAAGGCGGATTAAAGAACGACGCAGAGCAGCCTCGGCTCGTGCATGGTCAATCCCGGGAGTGCGTGATTTGAGATGTTCTTCAGCTCGCTTTTTAGCTTCTTCAGCACGAGCAACATCAATTTCCTCGCAACGTTCGCAGGCATCCGCTAATATAACAACTTTATCCGGGCGAACTTCTAAAAAACCACCAGTCACAACCAGGTATAAATCCTCGTCGTCTTTTCTTACTATTAATTCTCCAGGTTGAAGTAAAGTCATTAAAGGTGCATGATGAGGTAAAATAGCAAGCTGGCCTTCAATCCCGGGAGCAATAACTGCATTGACTTCACCGGAAAAGGTTTGCCGTTCGGCAGTCACAATTTCAAGTTTCAGTTTTGGCACTATGCCCCCTCAATCTTCTTAGCCTGAGCAATTGCTTCTTCAATAGTACCCACCATATAGAAGGCAGATTCAGGAAGGCTATCATGTTTCCCTTCCAGAATTTCTTTAAATCCGCGGACTGTTTCCTTAATCGGAACATATTTCCCTTCCCGTCCAGTATATGCTTCGGCAACAAACATAGGTTGGGAAAGAAATCTTTGGATCCGCCGAGCTCTTGCCACAGTTATTTTATCTTCTTCACTTAGCTCTTCCATACCCAAGATTGCTATTACGTCCTGAAGGTCCTTGTATCTCTGCAACACTTGCTGCACGCCTCTGGCGGTCTGATAATGATCCTCACCAACAACTTGAGGATCAAGGATACGTGATGTAGAAGCAAGGGGATCAACTGCAGGATAAATGCCCATTGCTGCGATGGAACGCTCAAGAGAGATAACTCCGTCAAGGTGGCCGAAGGTTGTTACTATGCCGGGGTCAGTATAGTCATCAGCTGGCACATAAATTGCTTGAAATGAAGTGATCGACCCTCTTTTTGTTGAGGTAATTCTCTCCTCCAATTCGCCTATGTCTGTGGCAAGAGTAGGTTGATAACCTACGGCTGAAGGCATTCGGCCGAGTAACGCCGAAACTTCCATATTAGCCAATATATGACGATAAATATTGTCAATAAATAAAAGCACATCCTGTCCTTCTGATTCCCGGAAATACTCTGCCATGGTGACGCCGGTTAATCCTATTCGGGCACGAACACCCGGGGGTTCATTCATTTGGCCGAACACCATCATAGTTTTATCCAGTACTCCGGACCGTTTCATCTCGAGCCACAGCTCATTACCTTCCCTGATCTTTCTCCAACCCCGGCGAATACGGAAAAACCGCCATGTTCTGTAGCTATATTATGAATCAATTCCGTAATAATTACGGTCTTCCCCACACCAGCACCACCATAAGCTCCAATTTTTCCTCCCTTGGTAAAAGGAGTAATAAGGTCAATGACCTTGAGTCCGGTTTCCAGCATCTGTGTGGTTGTTTCCTGATCCTCCAATTTTGGAGATTCATGGTGAATAGGCATATAGTCTTTAGCTTTTACTGGTCCGATGTTATCCAATGGCTCACCGAATACATTGAATATCCTTCCTAAAGTAGCATTACCTACAGGCACTTTTATAGGTGCCCCTGTGTCGGCAGCTTCAGTTCCTCTCTGCAAACCATCGGTAGTACACAGGGACAAACAGCGGACATAATTGTTTCCAATGTGTTGCTGCACTTCCAGAACGATTCTCGTTCCATCCTGATCTATTTCAATCGCATTATAGATAGCAGGTAGTTCCCCTTGTGGAAATTCAATATCTACTACCGTTCCGATAATTTGAGCTACTTTGCCTTTAGCCAAAGTGAACCTCCTCTAGTGCAAGACTTCAACACCACCAATAATATCAAGCAGTTCGGTGGTGATCATTTCTTGACGGGCTTTATTTAATGTCAGAGTTAAACCCTCGACGATTTCATTTGCATTATCTGTGGCATTACGCATCGCAATCATTCGTGCTGAATGTTCACTGGCGACAGCCTCCAGTATGGCGTGATAAAGTTCTCATTTCTACAAATCTGGGCAAAAGCCCTTCCAGAACAAATTTAGGATCCGGTTCATAAATATATTCCGTGGTTTCTGTTTTAGCGAAAGCTGCTGGTTTAATCGGCAGGAGCAATTCAAGAGTGGGTCGTTGAGCCAGCATGCTGACAAATTTTGTATAGGCCAGATAAACCATATCAATCTGTTTATTAGTATATTCGTCCATGATAATGCGCGATATCGGTAATGTTTCAAACATTGTAGGTCGATCGCTCATACTAAATTCAGCTTTGACTTCTCGTCCGGATCGAAACATGAAATCACGCCCTTTTCGGCCCACCGAAATGATTGAGACGGGTATGTTTTGTTCTAAAACAAAATTACCGGTCAGGCGATTCATATTAGTATTTAATCCACCGCAAAGTCCCCTATCTGAAGTAACGTGTACGATAGTGATTTTTTTAACTGAACTCCTGTTCTCCAATAAGGGATGCAGGGGGCCTTCATTACTTGATTCAACAGCCAGATCCGAAATAAGTTGAATTATTTTATCATTGTACGGCCTACCTGAAACTGCCTGTTCTTGAGCACGTTTCATTTTCGCGGTCGCGATCATTTCCATAGCCTTTGTAATTTTCGCCGTACTTTGTATACTTCGAATACGGTGGCGCAAAAGACGTGGACTAATCATTCTTTTCCTTCAACCTAATAGGTAACGCTCTTTTTGAACTCGGTTATTGCTTCTTTAAGCAGTTGTTCAGTTTCTGTTTTTATTTCTTTATCATTCTCAATTCGTTTGAGTATTTCAGATTTGTTACTGCCCATAAAGCGATGGAAACTCTGTTCAAAAGCAGCAACCTTTTCTCCAGATATGTCATCTAGATAACCGTTAGTAACGGCATACAGGATGGTAACCTCGTCACCTAAAGACATGGGTACATACTGCGGTTGTTTCAATATTTCAGTGATTTTTTGTCCTCTGTCTAACTGGGCTCGGGTAGCCTTATCAAGGTCTGCAGTTCCAAATTGGGCAAAAGTAGCCAAGGCACTATATTGGGCCATATCCAACCTCAATTTGCCGGCAACCTGTCTCATAGCTTTAGTCTGGGCATTACCACCAACACGTGAAACTGATAAGCCCGCGTTTAATGCAGGACGAATACCGGTATTGAATATGTCAGTCTCAAGGTAAATCTGACCGTCAGTAATGGAAATAACATTCGTAGGTATATAAGCGGACAGGTCCCCAGCCTGGATTTCAATAATCGGTAATGCAGTTAACGAACCGCCACCGTGCGCAGCATCCAATCTGGCTGCCCTTTCCAGAAGACGGCTATGAAGATAGAAAACATCGCCGGGGTATGCTTCGCGTCCAGGAGGACGGCGTAGTATCAAAGATATCTGGCGGTAAGCCCAGGCGTGCTTGGTGAGATCATCATATATAATTAAGGCATCTTTCCCCTGCTCCATAAACTCTTCACCTATAGCGCAACCGGAGTACGGCGCGAGATATTGTAATGGAGCCGGATCAGAAGCATTAGCTACAACTACAACCGTATGATCCATAGCGCCATATTTTTTCAATGTTTCCACAACCTGGGCAACTTTTGAAGTCTTCTGCCCGATTGCTACGTAAATGCAAATGACACCGGTATTTTTTTGGCTGATAATGGTATCAATGGCAATGGCGGATTTGCCAATAGACCGGTCGCCGATTATAAGCTCTCTTTGACCCCTTCCGATTGGAATCAAGCTATCAACAATTTTAATACCCGTATGTATCGGAGTATCCACTGGTTGTCTTATTACAACGTTAGGTGCGATGCGTTCAACAGGTAGAGACTTTTTCGTTTTCAGCGGCCCTGCACCATCCAGAGGCTCACCAACCGGGCTGACAACTCGGCCAATAAGCTCGTTGCCAACTGGAACTTCAATGACTCTTCCAGTACATCGTACCTCATCACCCTCTTTGATCTTGCTATAGTCTCCAAGAATAATCGCAGCTACATTATCTTCCTCGAGGTTCAAAGCCAGGCCGACGATGCCATCGGGAAACTCCAGTAATTCATTATATTTAGCACCACGAAGTCCATGGATTCTGGCAACACCGTCCCCGATATCGACCACACTGCCCACCTCTACCAAGGCTACAGACGTACCGAAGTGTTCTATTTGCTCTTTTATAACCGAGACTATATCACGTTTTTCAGTAGTCACTTTGTTACCCCCCTGGGAATTTACTTGCTAATCCCAGCCATATTTTTTTTCAATATTTCCAATTTACTGCGAATGCTCCCATCAATAAGAGTACCATCAACCCTGGCGATAATACCTCCAAGTATAGACGGATCGACGTTGAAATCTGTGGCAACCTTTGAGCTAAGCACCTGTTTCAAGTTGCTCTGTAACTCTTTTTTTATCTGAAATATCGATTGCAATCGCAGTAGTAATTTCAGCGTTCATTATTCCACGATAGCTATTAAGCAAACGATCAAACTCTTCAGCTATTTGGCCTGCATTTTTAAACTTGTTTTTTATGATCAATAAATAACCAAGATTCAAAGCCAAGGGATCTATTTTCCCTAATAATTCCTTCAAAAATTTTGATTTTAGATCAAATGGGATTACCGGATTTTCAATGACTGCGACAAATTCCGTATTCTGCATTAAACCGGCTATTTTTTTTAAATCAAGCTGCCATTCATCCAGGGTATTTTTCTCCCGGGCAATTTGAAAGACAGCTTGAGCATATCGTTTACTGGACGTTGTTGTCGACATGGATTTTTATACCTTCAAGCTTATTTGAATTTAGCTTCTTCCAAAACCTCGCCAATAAGCTTTCGGTGTTTCTCCTTATCCAGAGTTTGGTTGATCACCTTCTCTGCTGCAGAGATAGCAATAACTGCAAATTGGCTGCGTAACTCTTCTATGTCTTTATCGCGCTGGTGCTGAATTTCGATGCGGGCTTTGCTGATAAGCAACTCCGCTTCACGGCGAGCTTCATCCTTGGTTTCTGACTTGATTCTCTCTCCAATTTGTTCAGCCTGGGCAATTATTTTTTGCCCTTCCTTGCGCGCTGATTCCAATTGTTGTTTAATTTCCCCTTCGGTTTTTTCAAGTTGAAGTTTGATGTTATCCGCTTGATCCATACTTTCCTTAATCTTGGCGGTTCTGGCATCAAGCATTTTCAATACTGGCTTATACAGTACCACACTGAGCAGCACAAAAAGAATCAGAAAGTTAACCACAAAAGCCACCAGCAACGGCAGGTTAATACCAATACCTTCCATATTTCTCCGTTAGCCTCTTATTTTTACTAATTACTAGCGTAAACCGCTGGTAATAAACGCGGAAATGAGTAGTCCAGCAAATATAAAAAGTCCCAGTATAACACCGAAAATTATGATGCTTATTGAAACTGGTAAACCGCTATTATCCATATATCATCCCTCCCATCTTATTTTGCAACCAAAGCCAGAATTATAGCTACGATAAGAGCATATATTCCGATGGCTTCGGCGAGAGCACCGATCAAGATCATGTTAGTAAGTATGGGTCCTCTGGCTTCGGGATTTCGCCCCAGTGCCTGCATGGCACTAAAGCCAATAAGTCCTAACGCAAGTCCCGGGCCTAAGAAACCCAGTCCTGCTACCAACCCCACAGCTAACATTTTCATACTTGCTGCATCCATTAGATTTTCTCCTTTTCAATATTTTATTCCTCGGTGTGAGGTGTTAATGCAATAGTGCCGAATACAAGGGTTAACCCCGCAAATATGAGAGCCTGGATAAAGCCAATAAGAAGTTCCAATCCATAGAAAGGAATAGTTGCTATAAATGGCACTAAAAAACAAACTACTACTAACAATATTTCTCCGGCAGTCATATTGCCAAATAGACGGAAGGTAAAGCTCACAATACGAATAAAGTGGCTGAAAATTTCCAGTATCCCTACAAATAAGTTTATCAGGCCCAGAACTATTCCTGAGACGGCAGGTTTAATTTTGCCTTTAAAGAGCTGTGAAAATCCATCGCGCAATTGGCCGAATTTAAAAAATCCATCGATATAATGGCTAAAGCCAATCACCCGAAGTCCACAGTATTCAATGAATACAAAGGCCACCAGAGCGATAGAAAGAGGAACATTTATATCGGTATTCGCAGAGCGTAACAAAGGTATGAATAGCTCTTCCCCATGTTCAATTTCATGGAAACCTATGGTCCCAAAGAACGGGAGAAGGGCCAGGTAGGCATTGGTTAAAACGTAAAGGAAGATGGTAGCTACAACTGAAAAAAGAATGCGGGCATTTTTCTCACCTGCTGAGCCTTTCATAAAATTCAACAGCATCTCGATTACTAATTCCGCGAAACCTTGAAGCCTTCCAGGTATAAGTTTCATTTTACGAGTGCAAAAATAGAACAAACAGACTAATACGATAATAGATAACCAGGACGCAAGCAAGGTATTAGTAACTGTAAAGAATGAAGTAATAGTCAATCCGGGTATAGGTTCAGATGGAAGAATGACGTGGGGTTTAGAGACGCTTAAGAACTCGGGAGGTTTTATATTAAATAGTTGAGAGCCGATAGGTCCTACGATGACTCCAACAACAAAAAGGATCAGAATAATGACGGCCACGGGAATCAGGATTTTAGTTAAGCGGCCCATTTTCATAGTTCTCTTTTTGGTTATTCTTTTGTTTTCGTTGTTTCTGCTCAGTATAAAACTGTAGCAGCATGCGATACAATCCGTAGAAAGCTATTATTGTCCCTAAACCAAATCCAATTAAAATATATAAAGGGCGGCTATTAAATTGCTCCGGTTGATCAAGCCAGAAACCAATCCCGGTAGGGATGAGCACGCTTAAAGCTACGTACCAACCAACCGTAAAAAGAAACCACAGCGGTCTAATCCATTCTTTGGTTTTTGCTTGATCCGACTCATTGTGCCGCACAAGATTGCACTCTATTCTCTATTAAAGATGAAAATGTGCTGATGGTGATTATTGGTTACACCAAGCGAAACGGGTATTAATTATACAGGTAATTTTATCGGTTGTCACCCTTACTGAAGAGCTTGATAAAATCACCATCGAATTCCCTGATAAAATTATGCAGGTCCAACAGGTCGTTATCGTTAACCATATTTTCCTGTGAAAAAGAGTCTAACTCTTGTTTAGTCAGGTCTGAGACAATGGTTGGAGAGCCTTCTTTTTTAATGATTGCGGCGATAAAAATGGATTTATTGCAGGTTGGGCAAAATACGTTCATAAACCATGTATCATTCTGGTGTCCTAAAATATCGATGCTATTCTTCTCATAATGATCGCCGCAAATGTGGCATTTCACTGAAGAAACCATCATTTTAATTTGGCGTTCAGTCATGGTTTAAGCTTCTAAGACTTGTGTTTACCCAAATCATCGAGATCCAATGTATTAATAAAATCATAAAAGGCTGAGAGTTTTTTCAATTCCTGCTCATCCACTTTGCCCTGTTCGCCCACTTCACTGCTTGTCTTCTGAATGGGAACAGGTTTGCCCGTCTCTTTATCAAGTATTATTCCGGCTTTATCAAGTACTAAATCTTCGACAAATATAGGGGTTGGGATACGCACCGCAAGGGCAATAGCATCACTAGGCCGGGAATCCAGTTTTAATTTAGTAAGCAGCCATTTTTCATTTATTTTATCCTGACACAGTTCAAAAATCAGGCCATTTGTACTCTCGGCTTCAATAAACCTTCTCCCTGATTCCTGCCATTTACTAATTACTCGAGCTTTGTGTTCCTTACCCTGCCACACCAGGGATACAGACGAATTTTTCTCGTAGCTATGCTGGGCAGTATCAGACTGAGAATTTAACATGGTTGGAATCGGGCCATCATTAAACTCGAAGACAATCTGGGCATAAAAAGTATCGGCACGAAGGTCATTCACCACAACCTTACTGATGGCCGCTCCTGACAGCGACTCCAGAGTGACAATCGCGTTTCTTAATAAATCATGAGTTAAAGGGCGTGTAATGTCCAGGTTTTGTAACTTGATAGTTATGGCTTCTGCCTCAGCTGGACCAATCCAAATCGGTAGATAGCGCCCTGAGTTTTTCTCTTTCAAGATCACTACGTGCTGATAGTTCATGGGGCTTACTCTAATACTATCTATTGTCATTTCGAGCATATATATTCCTCCAAACGTAGCACGGCAAATTTATTGTACTCTACCATATTTAGGGTGTCAATTGTCAGTCTCAATTGCAACCCATTGATTACACGGGCAAATAGGTTTAAAATAACATTAAAACAAATAAAGCATGGTGTTATGCCGGCAGTAGTCCAATGCTATAAATGCGGAACGCAAAATCAGTTAGGTATGCGTTTTTGTATATCTTGTGGTGACAAATTTGCCTATAATTGCCCCCAATGCAGTAATTTTGTTGAACCCGGGTACAGCCACTGCTCTAATTGCGGAGTTAAATTGGATTGGGGAACAGGAATACAGCAAGCAATTGCTCCACCTGCAGAAATTCCTTTGCCGGGGAGTACAAAAGAATTAGTAGAGGGCCGTCAGGAGATCCGAACCCACAATGCCCAAAAAAGATTTAATCCCTGGCTCATCGCATTTGTCGCCGTGCTGCTTCTGATAGTTGCCATTGTAGTATTCGATTCAATTGTATAAAATATATCATTGATTTTGTTAATGGGTAAAAGGAGGCAAAATGGGAATTGAGTGGTTCCGCGATTTATTTATTTGTATTATGGGAGCAATATCGATATTGGCATTAATCTTTATTTCAATCCTTGCCTACTCAATTTACAGGCAAAGTCAATATTTAATGGGGGTAGTTGAATCTGTGTGTCAAAAAGCAGACCTTGTGCTGGATGATCTCGAAACTACTTCCGGTACTGTACGCGGAATTGCTACCGGCATCAAGCAAGCAATTACTGACCCGGTAGCACAGGTAGTTTCCATAATACAGGGCATACGCCAGGGAATTAACCTGGTTAACAAAGTATTTAATAAAGAGGAGGAAAAAGGCAAATGAGCGATAGAGATAGCACTAGCTTTCTAACCGGTCTAATTCTTGGAGCAGTTGTTGGGATTGCAATCGGATTCCTTTATGCCCCACAACCCGGTAAAGAAACCCGTGAGATTCTGAAACAAAAAGCAGAAATAGCCAGGCAAAAAGCAACTGAAGTTGCTCACAAAGTTAAACAGACTGCAACTGAAGCAAGCGAAAAAGTACAATCCGCTTTAAAATAAAACGATAGTATAAAAACAATCAAAGCGCGTATTACCGTACGCGTTTTGATTGCAATACCTAATCCCAAAGAATTTATTCAAGAGCTACTTGATACAGCTGTCAAGTCTCTTGCATGGTCAAATAGTCAGACAATTGGTTATCCCGACCATGAGGCCAGGAAGAATGAGTTCCGTAGCAGCCGTCTACCCTTAGAGGCTATTTAAGCTGGCACGGTTTCGAGAACCTATAATATTTACCTCTTACAAAATTAACTGATTCGAAGTTGTTCCCGGCTATGACCCAACATCCTGTAAAAGTTAAACACGGAACCCTGATTATTAAATTTCGAAATCTCCTTATTAAACTAAATCGGAGAGGAAAATGCAGATACTTGCTATCGACATCGGTGGATATACTCAGGATATCTTACTTTTTGACAGTTCCCAACCGGTAGAAAATTGCTTCAAAATGGTCATGCCCTCCCCAACCACCATCCTGGCGAGGAAAATCAAATTAGCCACACTATCAAAGCAAGCAATTTTCTTCAGCGGAGTAAATATGGGAGGCGGCCCTTCCAAGAAAGCACTTCAGGAGCATTTGAAAGCTGGCATCAAAGTATTTTCCACAGCCGGAGCGGCCGCAACCTTCGATGACGATATCGAAGAGGTTGCCAGGTTAGGAGTCACTATTATACCTGATGGTGATAAACCTCCAATAGCAAACTATGTGCCGATTGAGACCAAAGACCTTCAGTTATCGACTATAGAAAACACTTTGAGGGCGTTCGATATTGAACCTAAATTTGACGGCATCGCAGTTGCTGTATTGGACCATGGAGCTGCACCGCCAGAAGTGAGTGATCGGGCATTTCGTTTCCAGCATCTCCGTCAGATCGTAAGTGCTAAGGGAGATATTAATGCGTTTATTTACCTCTCAAATGATATCCCATCTTATCTGACTCGGATGAAAGCTGTTATCCAGAGTGCTGGCAAGAATACACCTCTTTTGCTTATGGACACTCCGGTAGCTGCCGCAATAGGATCTCTGGAAGACCGGAACGTCTCGAAACATGCCCATAAAATAATAATAAATGCAGGTAATTTCCATACTCTTGCTTTCCATCTTCAAGGTGACTCCATACTCGGTTTTTTCGAACATCATACAGGAGCTCTTTCAGCGGAGAAGATTGATAGATTAATCAGCAGGCTCGTCTCAGGAGAGTTGACTAATGAGGAAGTATTTAATGATGGGGGTCATGGCTGTCTCGTGGTGGAGAGCCGAAAAAAAATACCTTTTATTTCGGTAACCGGTCCCCGCCGCTCGCTTCTTTGTAATTCAAAACTAAAACCTTATTTCGCTGCACCTTTCGGCGATATGATGCTTACCGGATGCTTTGGTTTGGTTCGAGCCTTTGCTTATAAAATGGATAGTTGGCGGCAGGAAATAGAAAAATCTTTTTCAGATTCCAATTGTAACGTTGATTAATAACAACGCTTTGACAAAGGTGCAAAATCGGAGATAAAATGCATGTGCTTTTGCGGGAGTAACTCAGTGGTAGAGTTCCTGCCTTCCAAGCAGGCTGTCGCGGGTTCGAATCCCGTCTCCCGCTCCATCACTCTAGACAGAGAACCTGCCTCGGCGTAAAATGGTGGATATGGACTCCATCATTAACAGATACACACTTACCACAAAAGCTGAAGGTTTTAGGATCATCAGCACTCGGATGCGAAGTTGCAGAAACTAACTCCCAACCTTGGCTCCCTAGGTCGGAAATCCGGGATGATAATTATAAAGAAATGTAAAATAAGTCGCAATAATCCCGAGTGTTTTATTTAAGCTAGTCGTTAAAGTCTAAACCAGATGCTGGGTTACACATTTTCAAAAGCCAGTTGATATTGTTTTTCCACTCGTCCAGCTAATCCTCGTTAATTTCTCGATCTCCACCAGGAATACGCTTTTAGTAAGACAGGGGCAAGTTATTTTGCATTTATTAGCATCTCGATCACTTCATCAGTTGTCTTCACATCAGCAAAAATACGGGCCATAGTCTTGAGCTCGGCTTCGTGCATCCCCTTCTGTATTTCAGCAGTTGCATCGCTGACAATAATCATTCGATAATTGTATTCTACTCCTCCCCGAATAGTTGAAGAAACACATACACATGTGGTAACACCCGCTACAACGCAAGTAGATACTTCAAGGTTGCGTAAAATAGAATCAAGTGGCGTATTACTAAATCCCCCAAATCCCTTCTTTATTATCAAATGTTCACCATGATGAGGTGTTAATTCATCAACAATCCGTGCTCCCCAAGTCCCTTCTACTGTTGTCCGCTCGTCGCTTGGCCCAGCATGTCTCCAGTAGGGAAAAGCAGCATCAGAATAATCCGGTTTCAAAACATGTACGACATAGAGTACCGGTCTACAAGCTTCCCTGAAACCCTCAGCTAACTTTTTAACGTTGGCGATAGGTGATGCTAGAAACTCATGGTCAATGCTTAATTCGGTATTACGTTTTGCAATCTTCGCAAACACCCCGTCGGCATGAATGAAATCATTTTGCATGTCTACGATAATTAATGCTGATTTAGTGATATCTGTACCCACTACAGTCATTATTACCTCCTTATGAGATTATCAAATGTTTGCGTGAAGACCAGTTGCCTAATCGACCATCGCGCACGCAGATACAAATTTCTTGTTCCAAGGTGTTATCGTTATTGTCAAACAGTATTTCTAGATTATCTGACATGATGGTCGTTATTATGCATCATACGTGCATAAATACCGGTGGCTAGCGATGATCTGGACTTAGTAGATTGATTACAAATATCCCGTCGTTAACTTTTCTGGGATATCAGATCTCTATCTATTATACCCAGCAAAATCAACCCCTTCTGTCTTTATTTAGCCCTACTCAAAAATATCAGCCAGCTCCGGCGGCAACCACTCTATTTTAGACAATGGCGCTTCCACAGATTTGATTACTGGAGCATCAGGAATGACTGGTAAATATATGTATGAGGGGTGTAATGAATCATGATAGATAGTGTTGGCAGTTGGGACAGGCAGCATCTCAGATACATATGGGGTATATAGTGACCCCTGATACCAAAAGTCATGACTTGCAATCTGCACCCAAATTTTGTGCCGTCTCCCGAACGTATGGAATATAGGTACCATCTCTATCTGGTACTCATACACCCTGCCAGGTTCCGGACGGACTGGATTCCGGAAGGTATGGAAAGGTTGGCCAGGTTTGGACCTGGATTTATCAACTTCTCTATATGATGCCTTGAGGCAGCCTCGGGTCAACATCTTAATATTACCATCAGGATCTATATCTCCTATCTTTGCAAACCATATCGTGTCTAGACTTGTTGAGGAGCCGGACAAATAAACACTAAGCGGCCCCCAAACTCTTATATCCTTATCTAGAGGGGGTGTTGCGTAGGCGATCACCGGCTTACGAGCACGCACCTGACTCAAGGACTCTGGAGTGGTATAACTATCTGGGGTTTCCCTTGTAGCTAATTCCGTACTTATTAAGCCGTAGGGAGGTTCTGTTGCCTTCCCTATAGGATTTGAGCGTAGGTAAAATTTTGTCCATTTAGTTCTGGCCAGTGGATATTCATTTTCGTAGCGCCATTCGCGTGTGGCAGTGTCCACTATCGCCACCTGAGGCTCGTCCATAATACCTGTATTGATGCCTTTGAGCCAGTAATCAAAATATCTGAGTATCTGTTCATTTAGCGGCTTGCTATATTTGAAAAGTACATGTGCATGTACGCTGCAAGGAGGAATCACAATGAGCTTTTTGGGCGATTTGATTGCCGAATGAGAATGAAGTTGTCCGCGTTTATGAAGAAAATGGGTACCCCCAGCTATATTTAGCACGGGAATATTAATCTTATCCAACTTTGCTGATGCAGACCTCTCCCAATAGTATGGTCCATCATCGGGGTGAGAAGCTATATCGAGAAAGAGGTTGGGTGGAGGTACCTTGCCATCAACAGGTCCTGGCCATATAGCCTGGAGGGTTGTGTCATTCAACCATAAATCCAGAAAATGACTAAATAAGACCCCACCCTGATTGCAGAAATCTCGATATATATCCGTTGCGCCATCATAAGGAACAATGCACTTCAGATGAGGGGGCTGTTGAGAAGCTACTAGATACTGGATCATAGCAAAATAGGAATCACCGAGCATGCCCACATTCCCATCACACCAAGGCTGTTGAGCTATCCATTCAACTAGATCATAGCCATCTTGTTGCTCCTTGATATCGAAAAGGTTATATTGTCCTTGTGAAAATACGGTGCCCCTAATTTGTGCTATGACATGGACATATCCCTTTGTAACGAAAGAGCCGGTGTTCCCTGCTTCAATTGAGTGTGATAACTCTGCTGGTTGCTGCTGTATTTCTTTCATATACGGAGACATTGATAAGATAGCTGGATAGCGTCCCTCTGTTTTTGGGCTGTAGATATCTATAGCAATCTTTACACCATCCCGCATAGTCACGTAAACATTTTCGTCAAGTACAATTCCTTCTGGAAGTGGCCCTCTTACTTTATCGGGATAACTTTTTGCCATTTTATACTCCATAATTTATTAAGAATAGATTCCCAATGATGTGCTAAATTCCTTATCTTCCTATCTTAACTTCCTTTCCTCACAAAATTTCATAACTTGGTGACTGAGCTATTACTCACTTTCATGGAAGGTTAATATCATGTACGGAGTAGAATAGCACTTATTATCAAATTGACCTCTAAATTAATATTCAAGAATATGCTTATGTGTACTTATATGATTATCCAGACCGCTGAAAAAGAGGACCAGAAATTTCCTGGTGAGGCTCTAGGAGTGTCCGCCATAACCCGAACTCCCCCAATATTGGGAAATACAGGGGATTGAATCATACGGCGCAAGATGGGCTTCAGATGCTTGGTTCCGTACTGGGAGGCAATGATAGCTTTATAGTTCTTTTCCTCCTTTTCTCTGTCGTCCGTTGTTATCTGTGATTATTCTCGCTAGGTTTTTCAATTGGGTTAACGATTTCACACAATTTGCAATCGCATACCACCATCAATTTACCTTGTTTATAAAAAGGTTCTGCCCTGGTAAGTATATCCAACAAGCAATAAGGGACCAGAACCTTACCAGTCTTGTTAACCTACAACCGGTATTACTTGAATTAAAGTCTTACTGATTTTGTGTAGCTTTTATGGCATTCTTTAACGCTGCAAGGTTTTCAGGGCTCATCTTTACACAGAGACTTACGTTTTGAGCAACCTCGATGCCTGACCCCCAACGCATCCCGAGGGCTGCCTTCTCTCCCTTGGCCAGGAGGTCAGGGTCCTTACCTGCTTTCTCGAAAGCTGAACGCAGGAAATCTACCTTGTCTGGAGGTACCGCTGGCCCGGTCATAACGGTGGTTAACGTTTTGGATGAGCCGTTAATTACGTCAACCCAGAACTTCTGCTCTTCGTTGAGGGTAATGCCAGCAACTTTCAGAGATTCGGTAAGCGTTTGTACGTTGGGAAATGATGGGTCTCTTTCAAGACTGAAACACACTATAGGTTTGATCTTGCCTTTATAAGCATCTATCCGGTTCGCAGGAAGAGAGGAGCCGTCAAATTCACCTCTCACTACAGTCGCCACCTGGTCCGCACCCCCTTCAACAGCCTGGAAAACCTTAAAGTTTTTCTTTCCCAATGCTGTTTGCATAACCATTAGCCCAAATAGGCCAGTAGTACCGGGTAAGCTGGCGACATTGAATTTGAACACGTTATCAGTTTTTATTATGTCAACCAACGAATTATAAGGGGACTCCTCTTTTACAAACATCATCTGTGGCAGTTGCCCTCATGGAACAAATCCAATTCCACTTGGTGACGTCTATATTTTCCATACCCTCAAGCCCTAACACCTGGTTAATTGCTGGGGTAAGAACACCATCTGCTGTAGATATACTAAGGCCATCAGGTTTAGACGTGGTAGCCACGTATATGGGTGCCAGCATAAAACCACCACCAGTTTTATTTATTGGGGTCACGTTGATTTTTACCGGTATATTTGGTGATACCTTCGGCGTAGATTCGGCTTATGGCATCGTGGCCACCGCCTGCCGTAGTCATAATATAGAAGTCGATGCTCTTACCTTTGTAGAAGTCTGCCGCAGTCTCCTTGGGTGCGGCGGGTTGTGCGGGTGCCGCAGGTGCTTTGGGTGCGGCAGGAGCTGCCCCTCCGCAACCGGCGAGGATAAGGGTCATGATCACAAGAACAGCCATGACCGTTACCAGACCTTGTTTTAATAATTGTTTCATTGTTTTCCTCCTTACCTACTCTACCTAACAGTTTGATGATATAAAGTCCCTATGTCTTTATTTCCATCCTCCATCATTTTGAGCTTCCCCAGAATCAATCACTACAGCTCATTTCAGACTGTGATCTATCTGACATTTTTCGATTCCGCGATATCCAGCACACCTCCTTCACTAGTATTACTTCAATTGTAATTAAATTGCTCATAGTTTTAAAACAATTGCTCAATTATGAATCCTTGATATAAAGGTGACTTCAATAGTATTCCATATCCTACAAACATAAGTACGAAAACACAAGCAGCTATGATAATACCCAACCGCCAGGAAAAACCTTTAACTCTAATATATACCAGGGTAAAGAGAGGGAAAATGAGTGTCATGCCGAAAAGAAAACTCAGAATAAGCAAACCTACAATCCACAGGATAATTTCTCTATAATCGATAAAGGTCAGCGCAGCTGTTTCGATTTCTTCTTTGCTTTTTATTTTCTTTTTGCTTTTAATCTCTTCTGTTTTATTTCTGATATTATCCCGAACAAACACGATTATGAGGAGAATAAGAGCAGGAATTCCGGCTGCCAGAGGACCGATACCAGCATTGAAAGGATATCCTGCCGCTACTATTACGAAAACCAGGATAACCGCAAAAAGAAATACAGTGAGGGTATTGCGCAGATTTAACAGTTTCATACCGCCTCACTTTTTTTACGTTTTAAAAATGGAGATAGAAATATGACGATGATACAAATTAGGAGGACAATGCAGATGGGCTTTAAAAAGAATTGGGGGCCTGAAGCTGCAAGGGCAACAAAAAGATTTTTCTCTGCCCTCACCCCCAGCAGGAATCCGAGCAACATAATGACCCGGTCGAATTTATATCTCATCATCAGGATCGCTATACAACCGAAGATAAATGTCATTACCACATCTAAAAAATCACCATTAACGGTGAAGGCCGAAAGAGAGAGAAAGACGATGATGATAGGAACCATAATTGCAGCAGGAACGAAGCACAAGCTTTATAATCTGAGATATTAACGGCAGAAGGATAATCATACCTAGTATGCTGGAAAAGATGAGGACAGCTATTACAGTAAAGACCAGGTCAAAGTGTTGGCCAATCATCTCCGGCCCGGGAACAAGGCCTACAATTATGAATATGGCCAGGAACATAACCATGGCAGGAGAGCCAGGAATGCCAAAGGTTACCGTGGGTATAAAAGCTCCCCCCTTTTCTGCGTTAACCGACGACTGAGGGGCAATAACTCCTTCGATCACCCCGGTACCGAACTTTTCGGGATGCTTGGACATTTGCTTGGCTTGCCCGTAAGCGACGAACTGGGCTACTGAACCACCTATTCCCGGGATAATTCCCACAATTACACCTATTACCGAGCTTACCACTACCAGTTTCCACCAGTGGAATGTATCTTTAATACCTGCCCATACCTGTCTCCAATCGTGTGCCACCTTAATTTCTGAATCGCTGAGATTAGCCGCTATAGCCTGTCCCGTTACCGCCATTTCAATTGTGGAAGGTATAGCAAGAAGGCCCATAAGCAAAGGAATCATGGGAAGGTTATCCTGGAGGTATATAGACCCAAAGGTGAAACGGGGTATGACCGTCATCCGGTGATACCCTATAAACGATAAAAGAATCCCGAATAATCCTGAAATCATTCCCCTGAGTGCATTCTTGGAGGCTAAGACAGCGATGAAAGCCAGTCCTGCCAGCATCACGAAGAACATCTCTGCGTGGCCGAAGGCCAGTACCAGGGGATATGCTACTGGAATTATCACCAACATGACTATCGCGCCAAAGATACCTCCTACAGTGGAAGAGAAGATTGCAGCTCCTATGGCACGTCCAGCTTTACCTTGTTTTGACAGCGGGAAGCCGTCAAGACAGGTTGCCGCATTGGCATTCTCACCGGGGACATTGATCAAAATAGAGGTTAATGCTCCCCCTGTAGTGGCAACGGCGTCGAGCGAGGTACAGAGAGCAATAGCAGGAGCAGCAGGCATGGTGTAAAACAGGGGCAGCATCATTGCCAGCGTGGGAAGGCTGCCGATTCCCGGCAAAATCCCAACCACCAGCCCTATAATGTTGCCCGCTATAACCCAGGGCAACACCGGTAGGGAAAAAGCATCCGCAATGCCTTTTAACGCCTGGTCAATCATTCTCCCCCCTATCGAGCTACCTTATTTTTAGACCAGCCTGGATGCTATCAAGTCTTAAAAAATCTAGCAACGCCACCTGGTACGACAGGGCTTTCCTGTCACTATGCTGCCGCTATCAATTAATGAAGATTAAGAATCCTCCGTGCATTACTTTCAAAAATCATCTTATTATCAGCTTCAGAAAATCCGATTGACCTTATCAGATCCGGATATTTTGCCAGTCGGTTTTCTCCGCTCCCGGGTCCCATCGGGTAGTCTGTGGCAAACACAATCTGGCTGGCCCCGAACACTTCGTGGGCGCATCTTATTGCAGAGGTGCTTCCGCCTACAGCGGTATCATAATAAAAGCGGGAGAAATATTCAATGACCGGTTTAGGCAGGATTTTGCCAATTCGTGACTGTTGCTGTGATGGATCATAGGTTTCCAGGGTACGACCCATGAAGAATGGGATCATCCCTCCCAGGTGATGGGTTACTATTTTCAAATCGGGATGGCGCTCCAGCATACCTGTAAAAACAAAACGGGTGAGCATCACCGTGGTCTCATAAGGATAACCGAAGTTATGAGGGATATCGTATTCTGCTTCATAACTAAATTTGGAATGACTACCTACCCTGTAGGGATGAATATAAACGGCGACGTCCATTGCAGCAGCATGCGCCCAGAACTGATTCAAACTCGGCCGAATCAAGAGCTTTTCCTTCAATATTAGAAGGCAAGCCGATCGCTTTCAGCCCCAGGGTTTTGACAGCTCTTTCCATTTCATGCAGTCCGCCTTGCTGAAGACTGCGAAGCGGTACGGTTCCGGCAGACAGTAGCTTGCCCTTTGAGTCATCCATCATCCTTGCCATATTGTCGTTGACGGCCCTGGCGACAGCTAACTGGGCTTTTGCATCTCCAGGACAAAGGCTCGAATCCAGCCGGGGACCCGTAGTGACCACCTGGAAATCAATGTGATATTTGTCGAGATTCTCTAGCCGGAGTGCAACATTTATATAGTCTGGTTTTGATCGGGCTACTTTGTGAAGTTCGGCGATGCCCTTATTAACCCAATCACCACCTATAGCCTCCAGAGGACCCAGGTATCCTCCATGAAAGGCATGCGCATATGCATCGATAATCATCTTTCTACCTCACCACAAGAAACTGCCACGGCAGATAAACTTCGAAAGATTATAACATAACTGTCAAACTGCCCCAATTCCAGTTTTTTCCACTTCAAATTGAACCTGAGCAGGCATGCCAAAGTTTGATACTATTTAACTATTGTGGTTGCCCGCTATATAATTAATCAAGAATGAAAAGGTGTTTGAACAGATTCGGAGGAATAGCACTTTCCCAGCTATTTCTAATCTGTATAGCAACAGGTTGTACAGTAATCCCTTCCTCTACCTCACAAAGGTCTGTTTCACCACCTGCACCGCCTCCGGTAATCAACTCTTTCACCATAAGTCCCGGTACCATCAACGCCGGACAATCAACAACACTGAGCTGGAATGTATCCGGAGCCAGAAATGTCACGATACAGCCGATTCTCGGTAAGGCTGATCCAGCCGGGTCGATGCAAGTATCCCCGATGGCAACCACCGCATATACGCTGATAGCCAGCAATGAATCAGGCATCGTTAGCAGTTTTGTCAGTATTACCGTGAATCCGGACACCACGTACAGTAATCAAAAAATCATCGGCTTGGATCCGGTTACGGGGAGAAACCCCGACATAGGTTTCGTGTGGGAACAGCTCTGCCTTTCCGACCGTTACCAGGTCCAGATTGCCAAAGACGCCGGTTTTACCTTGATGATCTTCGATTCCGGGGTCTATGCTCCCCCCGCCACTACCTCCCCGGCAATGTTATATGCCGCCGGCGGCAGGCTTGAGGCAGGACATTCCTATTACTGGAGAGCGAGGGTTCGCCAGACAGCCACAGGGCAGATAGTACTCGGTCCCTGGTCGTACCCCGAAAGCTTTATCGTCGGTGCTGGCTATCCGGTAAACGCACCTGCCCAGGGTATACGATTGCTTAGCCCGCCCAGCGGCTGCAGCGGCTACCTGGTTACGGCAGTACCTTTCACCTGGTCGCCTTATCAGGGGACCGCCAGATACAAGTTTATCCTGGCCAGAGATGCCGGATTGACCGATATAGTGAAATCGGTGGAGGTCCCAACAAGCTCATATCTGTACGACGGTACCCTGGATTACAATACGAGCTATTTCTGGCAGGTAACGGCAACTCAGCCAGCCCCGGGCGACCCCAGCCCTATATTCAGTTTCACTACACAGACAAAATTAGTGCCAGAGCCTGTAGCAGCAACCGACATCTCCTATCACACCCCCCTGGGTCTGGGTAGTTATAGGTATAGGCGCAGTGCTCATACTAGCAATTATCACTCTGATAGTTACTGCCACCGGAGGACGGGATAGACTTTAATATACCTCCATCACAAAAAGAAGGGGCTTATCGCCCCTTCTTTTTATTATCTCTCAGATCCCACCATGTTGCAGGGGGGCTGTCAATAGATTTGGTAGTGCTCCAGGCCACTACCATAGGTTCGCACATTGATTGAGTAACAAAGAGGGTAAGTTTAGCGATGGCGGACCAGATGAATTGAGGACGCCTTAAACGAGGCGATTACCTTCTTGCCTACATCGAGCCCCAGTTCTTCCCAGGAACGTCTGGTAACCAGGACAACCAGGGGAAAACCGCAATCCAAAGTGATTCTTATCTGCGAACCTAGGGGAAATGTTTTCATCACTTTACCTTCTATGTTGTTTCGGGCGCTGGAAGGTGCCGCCTGTGCCGATGGCAGGGAAATGGTTATCACCTCATGACGGAGGAACATGCCGACTTTAGCTCCAGGCTGCAGGTCGGAGTTAACGTAAAGGGTCTGTCCTGCCACATCCACCGCAGCCAGCCCGGCATTTTGCGAGCTTACCACGCCGTGAAGGATATTACCTGCCTCGACAAAGCTGGCAACTTCCTCGTCAACGGGGCTGGCAAATATATCCTCAGGATTGCCAATCTGGCGGATCGATCCGCCTATAAGTACAGCTACCCTGCTGGCAAGCATTATAGCTTCATTGCGATCATGCGATACCATAATAGTGCTAACTTCGGTTTCCCGTCAATACGCTTTCAAAATCTCCGATAAGAGACTGACGGGTAGGGCTATCCAGCGCTACAAAAGGTTCATCCAGAAAGAGGACTTCCGGTTGCAGGGCAAAAGCACGAGCCAGGCTGACCCGCTTTGCTTCACCTCCAGATAGTGTGCGTGCCTGGCGAGAGGACAGAGCGGCGATACCAAAACGATCCAGCCATTTCCCGGCTCTTTTCTTTATTTCCGACTTTTCTACTCCGCGCAAACGCAAACCAAGGGTCACATTGTCCCACACAGAACCATTCAACAACAAAGGATCCTGAAAGACAACTGCAAACTGCCGCCTCAGTCTTAAGATATCGGAGCCGCCGTCAACCCGACGCCCATTATAAGAAATCGTGCCGGCCGCCGGTTTTAGCAGGAGCGCCAGGGCGAGCAGCAGGGTGGTCTTTCCCGACCCATTAGGCCCCACAACAACCAGCACTTCATTGGGAATTACATGAATCGAGGGTATATCCAATACCCTCTTCCCGCCGAGGACTACGGAAAGATCATTGGCTTCCAAAGCGTAGGGGACTGCTGATACGGTACTGTGGTTCAACGTACCTTGCTCCGCTGCTGGATTGTTGTAAGCCCCAGATTCACCAGATAGATTAAAACCATCAGAATGATGCTGAGCGCTATGGCTACAGCAAATTCTCCTTTACTATTTTCCATGACTATAGCGGTGGTAAGTACCCTGGTCTGTCCTGTGATATTGCCGCCTACCATCATTGAAGCGCCGATCTCAGATATGACAGCACCGAATCCGGCCATAACCGCAGCCAGCAAGGGTAGGCGTGTCTCTTTGAGCAATAACCATAAAAGCTGCGATCGAGAAGCGCCTAAAGAGAGTATCTGGAGGCGCAGTTTGGGATCGATTTGCTGTATTGTGGCCATGGTAAATCCGGTAATAATAGGAAGGGAAATAATAAACTGGGCTATTATCATAGCCTGGGGCGTATAAAGAAGATGCAATAATCCCAACGGCCCGTTGCGCCACAAAAATATAGTGACTATAAGCCCGACAACTACAGGTGGCGATCCCATACCGGTATTAATCAGGCTAACTACGAAACGTCTACCGGTGAACCTGGTTAAACCGATGACCGTCCCAAGGGGAATGCCCACTGCCAGGCTGATTACAGTCGCAGAAATAGAGACCGCCAGAGAGAGCAGGGTAATCCTGAGGACTTCAGGATCACCATGAATTAACAATTGAAAAGCCTGAAAGATACCGTCAACAATAAGGTCCAAGGACTAATCTCCCCGATTAATATTGATAGTTTGTCCTCTCTAATCAGGGGAGGACAACTGAAATAGGGTCTTAGACGCTCCCTAATTCAGCCTCAGTCTTGCCTGCATCTGGAAAGAACAGAGGCTGCACCGTATTTATCAATCCCAAACTTACCAATGAATTGCTGCGTCTCAGGAGCCAGCATGAAGTCAGCAAATGCCTTAGCACCTTCTGGCATTTATCTTGTTCGATTTTTGCGGATTTACCTGAATCACGTGGTAAATATTAAGCAGAATGGGATCGCCCTGCACCAGTATATCCAGGTTGAGATTTTTCTTATTTGCCAGATAGGTGGCACGATCTGTTATCGTGTAGCCACCCTTCTCGGCAGCAATGTTAAGGGTCGCCCCCATGCCCTGACCTGATTCCTGGTACCAGGTTTGTCCTTTGGGATCGAGTACGGCGGCCTTCCACACTTTAACTTCCAGCTGATTGGTACCGGAATTATCACCGCGGCTGACAAAAATTGCTTTACTGGCGGCTATCTTTTTCAATGTTTCTATCGCTGAAGTTGTGCTTTTTATCCCGGCTGGATCGGCTGCCGGCCCCACAATAATAAAATCATTATGCATGACAAGTTTGCGATTAATACCATGCCCGTCTTTCATAAATTTAACTTCCGAGTCAGGAGCGTGCACTAAAAGGACATCTGCCTCTCCTCTCTCCCCCATGGTCATAGCCTGCCCCGAACCGACGGCTATAGTTTTTACCTTGTAGCCGGTTTTTTGTTCAAACATGGGAATCACGGCATCAAGCAGCCCTGAATCCTGAGTGCTGGTGGTCGTCGCCAATATAAGCTCGGGATTAGATGGCTTCGCTGCCGGCTGCGGCGCTGGCGCAGGTGCCGGTGCCGGTACAGTTTTGGGCGCGGGTGCAGCCGGGCTGGAACAGGCTACCACCCAAGCATCATACATACCAGGAGCAAAATGCTTGCCAGAGATAAAATCGTCTTGTGTTTCATGGTCTCCTCCTTATATAAGTTTGTTTGTTACAGTGATCTTCATTCTTTAACCGGGTTTTTCGGTTCAACCAGATACTCATCTGCAGAAGGTAGTTGTACCGGTTTCGGAAGTATCGTAGCCGCCGACATTGTTTATAACTTTTCTAAAGTCATCGCTCCGGATAATTTCCAGAAGAGGTTTCAGTAGCTCACCGGTGTAATTCTCCATGGGAATTACCAGGTCATATTTTTCTCTGAATAAAGGCAAGAATCCCAGATTAGAGGTCGTCGCCGCTGCCTCGATGCCCAATCCCACATCGGCCATACCTCGAGCGATGTTACCTGCAACTGCCAGGTGAGTATCCAGTTCCTTTTCATAACCCCTTATCTCCGCCGGTTTAATCCCTTTTTGCCGTAGAACGCTATCCAGCAGCACACGGGTACCTGAGCCGTTTTGCCTGTTGACGAAAATGATATCCTGGCGATTGAGGTCATCAATACCTTTGATTTGCAACGGATTTCCTGCTGCAAACATCAGTCCCTGTACTCTATAAGCCAGGTGTACAATAGCCATTTCACGACCGGGCAGAACACGTTTAACGTAAGGGTAATTATATTCTCCGGTTTCCTCATCCAATAGATGAATACCAGCCATGTCAGCTTTTCCGCCCTGGAGGGCAATCAGTCCGCCAAGGCTGCCGGCATAGGTAACTTCAACATTTATCTCTGGATTTCTATGCTTTAGCTGGCTCAATAAAATACTGAGCGCTAAATCATGGCTACCGACTATGAGAATGGTATCTACCCGACGGTCAAGCTTAATTTCCCGCGGCTCAAAAATATCAGCTCTGTGCTTCAGTTCCTCGCGCCAGCGGTCCAGGTGCTTATGGAATGCTGCCTCTATTTCCTCCGGTCTATAGCCCGAACTCAAAGCCTCAAGGATGATACTGCTGAGCATATTGGAAAGCCGCCTTTGCCTTATGACCAGCAAACCGGGATTATCAGCAGCGGCTGAAACAACCGTACCACCTCCACGCCGCGATACCAGCAAACCAGCACGTTCAAGCTCATTGTAAGCTTTCACCACAGTACCGGGGTTTAAATGCAACGTTTGAGCCAGTTGCCTCACTGTAGGTAAGTGCTCACCGGGCTGAAGCTGTTTGGTGGCAATAGATTGCCTTACCTGGTCTACTATCTGCTTGTAAAACGGAAAGTTGGTAGTTTCTTTTAAACTTATCTCTATCATGGTTTTGATATACTTGTATCAATACAAGTGACACAAGTATATCAAAACAGGAAAAAAAGTTCAAATAATTGCTACGCCGATTACTACAGGAAAGGCGATTCATATGTACCTCTTGGGATAACCTGTGAATGAAGCAATAATGAGGAAGGAAGTCTGGCGATTATCAGCGTGGCAAGGAAAATCAGAAGAACAAGCCAGTTCCGAAAACTGTTAGTTGCTCACGTGTATCCATGTGCTTCTTCATCTTCAGCAATTCCGCGTTTATCGTCTCAACCAGTTTAGTTTCAACCACAGCTTTTGCCTGAAGTATAGCGCCGGTAAACTGTTCAGCCTTGCTCCTGCCATGCATCGCCATAGATACACCGTTAATCCCGAGCAGGGGAGCGCCGCCAATATTGTCAGCGACTGCTGTTTTGGCCTGCAACTCACGTAAGATTTTATCGACTTCATTATCCTGTAGCTTACCGCTCAATGTAGCTTTAAACCATCTGCTAATAGCTACCCCAAGCCCTTCAGAGTATTTCAAAAGGACATTGCCCACAAATCCATCGCACACAATCACATTCGCCTTACCGGCGACAATGTCATGTCCTTCCACGTTACCGATAAAATTCAAGCCGCTCTTCTTGAATAGAGGCCAACTTTGCTTAACAAGATCATTGCCTTTGCCTTCTTCACTTCCAACACTCAACAACGCAACGGTCGGGTCAGGAATATTTAATAATTTCTTGGCGTATACGCAGCCCACAATGGCAAAATTGAGCAGGTGATGGGGCTTACAGTCAACATTCCCGCCAAAATCCATCAGTACCGTCCTGGGACTGAATCCCAGCATAGGACCTCCCACAACCGGCCGTTCCATGCCCTCAGAGCAACCCAGGATAGTCAGCGCACTGGCAACCTGGGCTCCGGTTGACCCGGCGGTAACCACGGCATCAGCTTCACCCGATTTTACCAGCTTGGTTGCAACTATTACTGTCGCATTTCGTTTCTGGCGCATAGCAAGGGCTGGAGCTTCTCCCTCTTTGATAAACTCATCAGCATTAATGCAGGTAATCGGGAGTTTGGAAACATCGTATTTAGCCAACTCAGCCTGAACTATAGCCAACGGCCCTACCAGAATCACTTCGACGCCACCCTGCTTGACTGCCTCCACAGCACCCTTAATCACTTCTACAGGGGCATAATCCCCACCCATGGCATCAATCGCTATCCTCACTGGTTTGCCTGACATATATGACTCCTTTCCAAGCTATTTTTGGTTATATAGTTTACACCATATGTCAATCGTTCGCTCTACAATCGTGTAGATTGAAAACCAAAACCACATAATAACCCCAGCGATTCTTCATAATTTCTCCACAGACTCTGTTTACAATTAAAGATGGTAGTTTGATAAAGTTCACAAATCATAAAAAGAAGGTGAGAAACTAAATAACAAGGGCTAAGCATGGAGGGGGGACGATACGGAGATAGAGAGATGTTATTTTCAAGTAATCGATGGGTTTCGACCGCCTGCCGATTACTCTACCAACTATACAGAGAGGCAGCCTCCATCTGCCTCTTCTGTTTTTATAGATGTTAATTTGACAATGCTGCCTGATATAGTAGATATTTAAATTTATAATTGTATAAACTGGATTTCGGTAATTATGCCGGCAAAAAAAATACTCGTCGTTGACGACGAAAAGAAAATCGTTGATATTGTCAAGGCTTACCTGGAGAAAGAAGGTTACCAGGTTATCTTTGCCTATGACGGTAAAACCGCTTTAGAGATTGCAAAGAACCAATCTCCTGACCTCATTGTCCTCGATTTGATGCTTCCCGAGGTGTCAGGTTGGGACGTCTGCCGCGCCCTGCGTAAAACATCAGAAGTTCCTATTATCATGCTTACAGCACGTGAAGAAGTATCCGATAAAATCGTAGGCCTGGAATTGGGTGCTGATGACTATGTTACCAAACCTTTTAGTGCCAGTGAACTGGTCTCACGGGTGAGAGCCGTTCTCAGGCGTACCGAAGGGAGAAAAGAATCTAAAGCACTGATCAACGTCGCCGACCTAACTATTAATACTGAAAAGAGGCAGGTTTTTCGCGGTAGTACAGCTATCGAGTTAACCGCAATGGAATTCGATCTACTGAAAGTCATGGCGGAAAATCCCGGCCGGGTGTTCAGCCGGATGCAATTGCTTGATAGCGCTCAGGGCATAGCTTACGAAGGATACGAACGGACCATCGATAGTCACATGAAGAATCTCCGCAAGAAAATCGAACCCGATCCATCGACACCCAGGTATATTACGACTGTCTACGGAGTCGGATATAGATTGGAGGAGAAATAGAGTGCGCAGTCTTGTCTGGAAACTGGCCGGCGCCTTGTTCCTGGTAGCAGCAATTTCAGTCGGGCTCACCGCTTTTTTAGTCAGTCAGAGTACTTTGAATGAATTCCGCCAATATCTGGCAAGTTGTGATATGGCCTACATAGATACTGTCAAAACGTATCTGATAGATTCTTACAATCAGGATAAAGGCTGGTCAAACGCCCAATTAATACTTAACAGCCAAATACAGTCATCAAACGATAGGCTGATACTGGCAGATGAAAAGGGAATCATCGTAGGTGACACTGCAGATGATTGGGTTGGGAAAAACATAAAGGAAATCGGGCTGGAAAACCCGTCGCCGGTTGCTATTTCGGGAACAGTGAGAGGCAATCTGTTCTATATGTACTATGGATCGATTGCCGATAAAGGTAACCGCATGACGAACCGTGCTTGCATGTTACCGGATAGTCCTATCCCACTCGGCCAGACTGAACAAGATTTTCTTAACCGCGTTAATAACTACCTGTGGCTGGTCGGTTTCATGGCATTCGCTTTGGCCTTTTTCCTTGGAATATTACTTACCCGTCAGATTCTGTTGCCAGTACGGGCTCTTACTAAAGGGGCTCATCAAATCGCTACCGGTAAACTCGACTATCAGGTTAAAACAAACTCCAAAGATGAGCTCGGTGAACTGGCACAATCGTTTAATTCCATGGCCGCAAGCCTTGGCAAAATAGAACAATCACGCCGGCGGCTTACCGCAGACGTTGCTCATGAATTGCGCACGCCTCTCACCATCATCGAGGGAACCGTTGATGCCATGCTCGATGGTGTCTACAAACCCGACAAAGAACACCTGATTTCGATAAAAGAGCAGACCGCCCAGTTAACACATCTGATCAATGACATGCGCGAAATATCACTTGCCGAATCGGGACAGCTTAAACTCGATCTCGTTCCTACTAATATGGTTGAATTGATGCAACGCAAGCTGTCACAGTTTAAATTGAAAGCACTGGAAAAAGGCATACAGCTTAGGTTAGACGTTTGCGGTACTATACCTGAAGTCAAAGTTGACGCTGTTCGCATAGAACAGGCCATCACTAATTTATTGACAAATGCCATCCGCCACACGCCAAGCTCAGGCTATGTTACCGTTTCTCTGGAGACGGCAGACCGGCTCTTCACCTTACCATCTCGACAAACCCAGCTTAATAATCTCTGTTGCCGATAATGGTGAAGGTATACCTGAGGAACATTTGGAGCACATTTTTGACCGCTTCTACCGGGTTGAAAGTTCACGGGCAAAAAACAACGGTGAGACAGGATTGGGACTTTCAATAACAAAACAAATGGTTGAGGCACACGGCGGTAAAGTCTGGGCAAAAAGTGAGCCTGGCAAAGGCAGCACATTTTTTATAGCGATACCTCTGGCCAATGACTAGATTAACATGTGAATAATTCCCTATTCCCTTCCTGGTACCATTCCATCTGTAGGTTCATTAGAAATACATGGGTGGTATCTTTTAGACAAAACTGCCTCAATTAATAGACACTCTTGTACCGGCTTCTAAACCGGTAAATAAAGTATTACGTTATTGTTATTACTATTTGGTACAATTAAAAGAGGAGAAAATGAAAATGAAAAAGCTGGGCTTAGTGACTGGAGCGCTGATAGTGCTTGGCTTATCTGCCTCCTGTGTTCAACCCGTGTCGGGTGAAATTTTGAAATCTGAAAAGCCTCGAATAACTTCACCTTCTGCAAATAATGCCGATCTGGCATCTCTGGTTGATGGCAACAGCGCCTTCGCTTTCAATCTGTATCAGGCTCTTAAAAATGGCGAGGGTAATTTATTCTATTCCCCCTATAGCATCTCCCTGGCGCTGGCAATGACTTATTCCGGCGCTCGGGGCGAGACTGCACAACAAATGGCTGCCGCGCTTCGCTTTACTCTTCCTCAAAACAACCTCCACCCGGCATTTAATAGCCTTGACACGGAACTAGCGCAAAGAGGGGAAGGAGCCAAGGGCAAGGATGGAAAAGGCTTCCGGTTAAACATAGTAAATGCCATCTGGGGACAAAAGGGATACGCATTTCTCGCCGATTTTCTGGATATACTCGGGCAGAACTATGGTGCCGGGATGAGAACACTCGACTTTAAAAATGCTGCGGAAGATTCGCGGCTCACCATCAACAAATGGGTGAGTGATCAGACAGAAAACCGGATCAAGGATTTGATCGCCAAGGGTGCCATTGATGCTGCTACCAGGCTGGTTCTCACTAACGCCATCTATTTCAATGCAGCCTGGCAATATCCCTTCAAAGAAGACGCCACCAATAAAAGCGGCACATTTAACTTGATCGATGGGAATAAAGTGACAGTACCTATGATGAAACAGACTGAATCTCTAAATTATGCCGAAGGTACAGGCTACCAGGCAGTGGAACTGCCCTACGATGGACGACAGCTTTCCATGGTAATCCTGTTGCCGCAAACTAAAGATTTCAAGACATTTGAAAGTGCGCTGAATTCCAATCAGATAGCCGGTATCGTCAAAGATTTGAAATCCCGGCTTGTTATTCTGACAATGCCGAGATTTGAATACGATTCCAGTTTCGAACTCAATAAGGCTCTCGCCGGGATGGGAATGCCAATCGCATTTTCAGAAGCCGCCGATTTCTCAGGGATGACGGGTAAAAAAGACCTGTTTATATCCGACGTACTCCATAAGGCTTTTGTATCGGTAAACGAATCTGGAACGGAAGCTGCAGCTGCTACTGCAGTAATCATGAGGACGACTTCTCTCCCTACGGGACCGGTAGAGGTTACCCTTGACCACCCATTTATTTTCTTGATCCGGGACATCAAGACAGGCGCACTACTATTTGTGGGACGCGTGGTTAACCCTGTTAAATAAGCTTTGTATTTTCAGCCCGGTGAGAAGGGAAAGGTAAATCGGTCTACAATCCGATCTTTTTCAAATGTTCCTGGACTTTAACCAACAACTCGTCAGTTTTAACCGTCTTGTCTATATAGTCTTCGGTTTCGAGCGCCATCCCACGACTGCGCGGAATGCCGGTACCTCCACCTCTCTGGGCAAAACTGGTCAGCATTAACACGGGGATTTTTTTAATTCCGCTGTCTTTTTTCATTAACTCAGCAATAGTAAAACCGTCCTTCCCGGGCATTATTACATCCAGAAGGATAAGGTCGGGTTTTTCATTTTGTGCTTTGCGTAATCCTTCATCGCCACTGGTCGCCACGATTACATTATAATTTTTGCTTTCGAGGGCTACCCTGGTTGATTCGACGAAATCGGGGTCATCATCTATCATCAATATTGTGGCTTTCTTTTTCATTAAAAAACCCTCCTCATTTATTCGTCTTTCTTCTTTTTAATCAGCTTACTTACTCTATCAAGTAAAATATCCGGTGCAAACGGTTTCTCGATGTAGTCATCGACGTCAAACTCGAGCCCTGTTTCCAGCTCATAGCGGCGGCGGCTGGCTTCTTCACGAACCGAGGTCAGCACCAGAATCGGGATGTCGCGGTACTTGGATAGCCTGGCATCGTTAAGTTCCCTTATTACACTGAATCCGTCAGTTTGGGGCATAAGCAGGTCAAGAATCATGAGATCGGGCTTTTCCGCCTTGATCGCAGCCAGTCCTTCAGCCCCATTCCTGGCGGTAGTTACCTTGTAATCCCGCGATTCAAGAATCATGCTTATTGCGTCCCGAATATCCGGGTCATCATCGACAACTAGTATTTTTGTTTGCATATTTCTCCCGTAATTATACTATACTAATGGTCTGGGCATTAGTTTAGCACTTTCCACAATAATTGGCACTACCTCTTCCCAGGCAACTGCCATAATATGAACACCATGAATACCGGGAATCTCTTTTAGTTGCTCAATCTGCTCAACGGCTATTTTAATTCCCTCATCTTTTGTATTCGGCGCATTTTCCATTCGTTTTAGCACCTCGTCGGGCATTCTTATACCGGAGACATATTCCTTCATATAGCGTGCCATGCCTGCTGATTTAATGGGTATGATTCCGGCAATTATATGCACTCGCTTATCCAGGCCCATATCAGTGACGCTTCGCATCCATGATGCGAATGCCTTAATATCATAAATACCCTGCGTCTGGATGAAATCGGCTCCGGCATTGATTTTCTTGGCAAGCCGGCGTGCCTGGTATTCAGCAGGGTCTGCAAAAGGATTAGCGACGGCGCCGATGTACAGCGGAACATCACCGGCCATATCATCTCCTGAGAGGAATTTCTTCTCGTCCCTCATTTTTTTCAGAGTCTGGATAAGTTGCATAGAGTCGATATCAAATACTCCTTTGGTGCCGGGATGGTTACCAAATTTTTGATGGTCGCCAGAAAGGCAAAGGATATTACCGATACCCAGTGCCACCGCCCCAAGGACATCGCTCTGGATAGCCAACCTGTTCCGATCACGTGTCACGATTTGCATAACCGGGTCTATATTTATTTGCTTCAACACGACACATCCGGCAACACTGGACATGCGCACGATTGCAGTCTGATTATCAGTCACATTAACTGCGTCGCAATAGTTACGCAGAAGTTCACCTTTTTTCCTTATCACGGCAGCGCTGGCACCCTTTGGGGGTCCAGCTTCGGCAGTGACCACAAACCTGCCACTTTCCAGTATCTTCTCTAAATTCGTTCCTGCTTTCATTACTTTCACTCCGCTAAGTTCAGTCCTTGAGATATGTTGAAAATCTTCTGCTCAGCCCTTTCTCCTGGTCTCCTAGTCTCGCATCAGAGCTCCGGACACCAACAAAAACAGGGCACCCTCCAGGATACTATTATTATTATTCTTTCTTCAGCTAAATCTGATTTTAGCTACTCTTTTCAGCATATTCACTTGGCTTTGGAATCGAAAAGGAAAATTTTGTTACTGCCCCTTCTTCATTACAGGGACTATTCACCCATATTTTACCGCCATGAGCCTCAATTATTCTCCTGGATATGGATAATCCCAATCCTGTCCCTTTACTACTGGCATTGCTAGCCCGGAAAAAGTCTTCGAAAATACGGGGCAAATCCTCGCAGGGTATTCCAATTCCATTGTCAACAACTTCAACCAGTATATCATTACTTTGCTCCACCGCTCTAACCGTGATTTTCCCAGCAGCGGTATAATTAATGGCATTGTTTAACAAATTGGTCATTACCTGATGCAACCGCGGTGCTGACCCTTTCACAGGAGATAGCCTCTCCGGTAACTTGACTTCAATTTCCAGTCCCTTTTCCATTGCCAGATTTCGCTGGTCCTCGATAGATTCTACAATAACCTGCAGAAGGGATATCTCTTTCATTTCCTGGACAATCTGTCCAGTCTCTATCCTGGGAATATCGAGCAGGTCGCTGATCAAATTGAGTAGCTCACTGATACGATGAGTGCAGCGTTCCAATATATTTTTTTGTTTTTCGCTTATGGCGCCAGCGAAACCACCCAGCATCACCCAGAGAAAACCCTGTATAGCTGTAAGCGGTGCTTTAAGGTCATGGGCGGCAATTCCTATAAAACGAAGAAAGCGTGCTTTCTCCTCTTCCAGCTTGTTTATTTCACTTGCGGCATTCTGAAGCTCTCCCGGTCCTTTTCTCGATAAGCCGGTCTCTAATCTGCATCAACTCGCGCTGTCTCTTTTTCAACTCGCCAGAAACTGCACTCGCCATATAAGTCGCTGTATACAGAACAATTGCCAGCGCTGCCAGGACGGCAAGGATATAGCTTGTCTGTCGATATAATGTTGGCGCAGCATACCCTTCCAGATTGTAGTGAGGTATAACGCCTGTATATTCCAGGGCTACCAGAGCTATGACAAGCAGGATAGCCAGTGTAGATAGTATGTATACTGAGCGGAAATGCAGGGTGGTACTGACACCGATAGCATGTAACACAAAGAAGAAAATAAAAGGATTCTCAATGCCGCCGGTGAAATGCAGCAGGAAGGCAAGGGTGAAAAGGTCAAGGGTGATATGAACGTAGCTATAAGTCCGTACCTTGGGCACAATAAGGTCAGCCCTTCCCCTTATAGCACTTCGGAGCTGCTGCTGCAAGACAAAATTATAGATTACGGTGAATGCCGATAAGATATAAACAGGTAATACTGGAAAACCTATGTGAAATACTTCTGAAGCTACGACGGTGGCGAGCAGCAGGAGAACTATGCCAACCCACCTCAATTTAATAAATCCGCGGACGCGCAATATCAGGGCGGCTTCTTCAGGAGCACGGTCTTCGTTCGAAACTGATACTTGATTGTTTGGCTCTATCGTCCCGGACATATTCTGTGCACACCTGATGAAAATATCTCGATGCTAATTCTTTTTAGTTTCCGCTTTTTCCAGGATAATTCCGCACTCAGTATCTACATCTGCCATCCGGGGACCTCCGGAAACGCTCTTGCTCCAGTCTTTTACAGGCACAATCTCATCCAGTTCATCCAGGCGTCCCATTTCGGCAAGGCGGTCGTAAATAAGCTGCCAGGCACAAGGAATTTCATTTGATATTTCGCATTTACCATGTGAAGAACCTCCGCAGGGCCCGTTAAACAGGCTTTTCGCGCACCTTACCAGCGGGCATATTGTTGCCGTACGGCCGATAATGCATCTTCCGCAATACAGGCAAAGCTCCTGGAAATGACCGGGATGGTCCTCTGTCCCCAGGAAAAGTGTATTCAACGCTGGATATACGGGTATTTGTTTCCCAATCTGTTCTTTCAGATGCATGGCAATGGTTTGTACACCTGTTGAGCAGGTCATTGCCAGAATACAATCGGACTTGGCAATCTCAGCGGCATCTGATCTGATGGCATCACGGGTGAGCTCGTCACATGAGGTTGGTATAACCATCCACCCTCTTACTTTTTTACCGGCCTTCTCCAACCTCCCCTTCATATCAGTTACCTCAGATTTCCCGCCGGTACGACACATTGTGGCACAGGTGCCGCAACCCGTAAGATATACTGTCTCGCATTTTTTGAGAAAGCCCATTATTTCATCAAAATCTTTCGCTGCTGTGATGGTTTTCATACATTCACCTCTTTAAGCTTCTTTAATTTACGGCTATTCGACTGGTAAAAGCATCGGGGAAATAGCGTAAACTATCGAGCACGGCATTAGGCGCCGCTTGTCCCAGTCCGCAAAGAGAAGCAATCATCATCGTACTGGATAATTCCTGAAAAACTTTTATATCGTTTTTCCTCCCTTCGCCTCGCTGCAGTCTTTCCAGCATCTCTACTATCACCTCGGTGCCCTGCCGGCAGGGTGTACATTTACCGCAGGACTCCTCTGCCAGAAATTGCATTGTCCTGTAGACGATGTCGAGTATATCACGACTCTGGTCGAATACAGTGACCGCCCCGGCTCCAAGCACGGACTCAAAAGCCAGAGGTGTATCAATCATCTGGTAAGGCAACAGCTTTCCTGTAGCGCCCCCGATCTGGATTACTTTGATGTTTTTTGCGCCGCCGATATCCACGACCAATTCCTTTAACGGGCTGCCCAAAACGAGTTCATAGGTTCCAGGATTTTCGACGTCACCGCTGAGGGAAAACACTTTGGTTCCTTTGCTTTGCTCAGTGCCCATCTGGCTAAACCAACGAGCGCCATTAAGAATAATCTGTGGAATGTTCATCAGCGTCTCGACGTTGTTAATTGTAGTCGGTTTTTGCCATAGGCCTGAGTTGGTGGGGAATGGGGGTCGGTAACGGGGTTCCCCTCTCCATCCTTCAATAGATTCCATCAGTGCGGATTCCTCGCCGCATACGTAGGCACCTGCTCCCTCACGGATGTTTATCTCGAAGTCCTTCAGTAATCCCGCCTCTTTCACCTGGGCCAGAGCGTTTTCCAGCACGTTAAACAAACCATGGTATTCGGCACGGAGATATATATATCCATTTCGGGCGCCGATGGCATACCCGGCAATCGTTATCGCCTCGATAAGACTAAACGGATCGCGTTCAATGATAAACCTGTCTTTGAACGTGCCCACCTCCCCTTCATCGGCATTGCAGATAACATATTTTTCCTTCGCGGGTGTCTTCCTGGCACCCTCCCATTTCAGTCCGCAAGGGAAGCCAGCTCCACCACGGCCGCGCAAGCCCGATGCCTTAACTTCATTCACCACTTCATCAGGAGTCATATCGTTTAAAGCTTTTCCCAGAGCTTTGAAACCATCATTATCCCGGTACGTTTCCATCCGGCATGGATCAATGACTCCGCAGTTTTTCAATACAACCTGTTTTTGGGGCACGTTTATTTCTATCCTCTAAATTATTTGTAACGTTTCAAAATCTGTGAAATTTTACGCGGTGTTAAATTTACGTGAGGGTCACTGTTAATAAGCATAGCTGGAGAATGGTCACACAGTCCTATGCAATTGGTCAATTGGAGAGTAAACCTGCCGTCCTCAGTAGTTTGGTCTACGCCGATTCCGATTTCCCCGGTGATAGCTGTTACTATGTCAGCATTATGTTCGAGATAGCAGGGCAGGCTCTTGCAGACCTTGATAACGTGCCGCCCTAAAGGCTTCAGCGACAAAAACGAATAGAAACTGGCAACAGCATAAACATCATTTACCGGCATATCCAACGATGAAGCCAGCTTCATGATAACATCCGGGGTAACATTGCCATATTTTTGTTGAGCTTCCTTGAGGAGAGGCAATATTCCTTTCGTTTCGTTGTAACGCGTCACAATCCGTTCTGTCATATCAGTTCAATGAGAATTTTAACCCTTTATAACCGCCGACGGTCCTTTCTTTGGTTCTCGGATAGACCAGGGCTTGCTCAGCGCAGCAGTCGGGCAAAGCGAGATACAGTCATCACAGGCAGCACAGGCATCCTTTTCGACGGGCTGATCCATACCATAGATAACTTTACTGTCGAAGCCACGGTAGCCTATGCTGAACAGATTCCTTCCCTTTATATTCTTGCAGGCAACCACACATCTGCGGCAAAGAATGCACTTGGATAGATCGCGGACAATATGAGGATTATCCGACTCAACAGGATAGTAATGTTTCCTTGCCCTGATCGAAGAAAACCCGATGTCCAGATCAGCAGCGATCCTGCGCAGATCACAAAGATTAGCCTTATCGCAAATCAGGCATGAATCAGGGTGGCTCGCCAGCATCAACTCAACCAGGGTCTTACGGGTTTGCAATACTTTAGGGGAATGAGTAAATACAACCATTCCCTGTGCAACGGGAGTATGGCACGATGCCACCAGCGTCCTCGACTTCTCGACCTCTACGACACAAATACGGCAGGAGCCGATGGGCAGCAGCTTTGGGATATAACACAGCGTTGGAATTTTGATACCATTTTCTGCGGCAGCATCAAGGATAGTCATGCCCTCAGGAGCAGTTATCGCCTTGCCATTTAAGGTAAGTTCTACCGTTTTAAGCTTTTCCATAGTGCGATGTTTGTTTCTTCTTAAATAGTGATAAAATACCCGGCAGTCTGATTATTTGAACAGGATTGTAGCACATAAAAAAGAAGAAACAAAACAGATTGTTTTTAAAAGAAAAAAACGCCCCTTTTTAGAGGGGCGTTATCGTTAAAAATCCAAAGTCCTGATATTGAAACTCAGCTATGCTTCGCCAGGCTTCGTAATGAGCGAATCGAAAGTACTGAGCTTTCCTCTTCTTTTTGCTTAGGATGTACTGCAAGTACCGGTATTTTGTTTTCAAGCCTGATAACCTTATCGGGAACACTTCCTTTAGGCCACCGAATTATTCCGTTTCTTCCGTGAGTTGCCATTGCAATAAGGTTAGCATCAGTCTCATGAGCAGCCTTGACAATTTCCTTTGCTGGCTGACCTATCCTCACCATAGTCTTAACTTTGAACCCTTTAACTCTCAACTTTGCAGCTACCCGTTCCAGATATTCCTGAGACTCCCGGGTAAGTTCCTCCCGGTCACTCTCGGTATAAGGAAGCTGAGCCCTCTCATCATGAGTCAGGACATTACAGTTTGTGATCGGGATCACCTTCACAAGCGTGATTTCGGATTCAGTATCAGGTATACTTCCGAGAACAAGTTCTTCCAACCTGGGAATGACTGCTTCCCCTTTTTCCGTGCCGTCCAGTGGTACCAAAATTTTCTTTCCCATTGTACCACCTCCCATTTCTAATTCCCTTTTGGTAAGCACATTTATTCTTTTGTTTTCGATTATGGTCAGTTTTTGTCTATTTCATCCAGGCTTTGCCAGCAGGTAGCTTAATTTTTAACGGTGTCAAAATCACGTGCGCCATCAAGTACCAGGCAATCAGGGCACATGCAATCAATTCCACCGCGGCAATTTTATTAAAAACAGCTGCACCGGGAACTAAATGACCGATATCAAGCAGTATAAAACCTATGAGAAGAGTCAGGAACACCCAGGCCAGAGCACTATTTTGTTTCATTGAACCGACAAAATAAATTGCAGTGAGTCCGGTGAACACAACCAAGAACCAACCAATATCGTTGCCAGTGATACCAAAAAGCCCTAATTGCATCGAAAGGAATATTCCACCCAGAGCAATCCAGAAAGCTCCATAAGTCACAAAAGCTGCAGAACCGAAGCTATTTCCAGTCCTGAATTCCTGAAGGCCCGCAATAAATTGGGCTAAGCCACCGAAGAATAATGCCATCCAGATTACGGTGCCCGTTCCTATCATTCCCAGATTATAAAACTGAAGCAGCATAGTAGTAGCACCGAACGCTCCCAACCCTACTGCTGCCGGATTTCCAAAACCTGGTTGAGATTTGGTTTGGGTTATGATGAATTCTGAACTTCAATTTCTTCAAAAACCCCACTTTTTACTAGATGAGAAGCCATTAATACACTCCTTTAAATTTTATTTACGGATGGCATTTTAACCATCCCTAAATAAAATAGCAATTGCGCTGAAATCAGACATCCGCAAGATAACCTGTTTTGCTCCCATTATCGAACCTGTTTAGAATAGCCTGGCCGTGAGTATTTAAGCTCGGAGGTAAACAGGTATATATATTTACCATAGACCTGCTGGAGTCACCATTAGTATAAGTAAAAATGCCTATTATTGAAGCCATCTGTCAACTGGGTTATACTTTTATGCAGGAGTTAAAGTGGATAAAATAAGATTAATTATTGCCGAAGACCATGCCGTTGTCAGAGAAGGTACCCGCATGATTCTGGAAAGAGAGGACGATATGGAAGTCGTGGGTGAGGCATGTGATGGTGTGGAAGCAGTAGAACTTATTGAAAAGGTAAAACCTGATGTGGCTATTTTAGACATCTCGATGCCTAAAATGAGCGGTATCGAAGTCACCAGACAGATTAAATCCCGGTTCCCGTCTACAGCCGTCCTAATTCTCACTGCCTATGATAATGATGAATACGTTTTTGCCTTGCTGGAAGCTGGAGCCGCAGGTTATCTTCTTAAAGACGTCCATGGCCGGGAAATTGTTGAAGCGGTACGGTCCGTACACTCGGGTGAATCTGTCCTGCATCCTTCGATTGCTCGCAAAGTTATCAAACGGGCTATTTTAGGTTCGCCTAAATCAGGTGAAAGTAGACTGGAGATAGAGTTAAGTGAACGTGAGCAAGAAGTGCTAAAACTGGCTGCCAAGGGCCTGAACAATAAGGATATCGCAGATAAACTTTGCATCAGTATCCGTACGGTCCAGGGTCACCTTAACAGCATATTCCGCAAACTGAGCGTAGGTTCCCGCACCGAAGCCATTTTCCAGAGTGTAAAAAAGGGATGGCTTTCTTTTGATGAAATAGCTTGATCTTCTCCATGGGAAAAGGCCAATTATAGCAAAGGGGCCTTTATGCTTTTAGCGCGCCTTTGTGAGCGGCATATCTCCCAGGTTCACGTCCTTTTCCGTGCTGATTGATGCTATCGTCTTGGCAGCAAACCCTTTGGCCTCTATCTTCAATGAGTATTTACCCACCTCCAGACCTTCAAACCAGAAGTCTCCGAAGGCATCTGTGGCCCTGGTCCACTTCTTACCATCCGAGCTCAAGGTGCAGGTGGCTCCTATGATTACTTCCTTGTCTATGGGATCATAGACACAACCAGCGATAAACTTCTTCGGTATGTGCAAGTAGTGTACCCTGGGTTTGGCTTTATACTCAGGATGCAATACCTCTCCTTCTTTTATCAATGCCTTGAACTCCGACTCCTCCCCAAACCTTATCGCCAGCGTGGGACAGGCATCAGCGCACCGGGGTTCTTTCCAGCCGCTGTCCAGTAAATGGGCACAGCCGGTGCATTTCTGGGCTATGTTGAGGTCTTCGTTGAAGAATATGACGTGGTAGGGACAGGCATCTACACAGCTCTTGCACCCCGTGCACTTCACCGGGTCGATGATTACCAGCCCATCGTCTCTTTTGTAGATGGCTCCTTCTATGGGACAGGAGGGCATGCAGGGTGCATCATCACAATGCATGCACAGTATCGGGACATAGTGCGATTTAACTTTGGGCACCGTTCCCCTGACAAACTCGTTCTGCTTCAGCCAGAACTGCCCCGTATCCGGCTGGGGTTTGGCATAGGGTGTCCAGTCATTGGCTACATGCTCATCCTTGCAGGATATCTGGCAGCAATGGCAACCGTTACATTTGGCGATATCGATCACAAAAACTTTCATTTATTTACCTCCTTCTACTATCCAGGCAGTTAACCGTAGTCCTGAAGCCGGGTCATATTTCCTCTCAAATGCTTCGGGGTATTGCTTTTTCCATTTTTCCATCTGCGCCAGGCTTACTTTTTCACATTCAACCAGATAGCTACTTGTAGCCATCCCAGCACAATTCTTGGAGACTGTTCCTCTTGGAGAAATAAGGTTTATAGCGCCCCCTCTATCCAGTTGGTGCGGGATTATCCAATCGCATCTGGAACCGTGGTCCATATAAATAACGCCGGGCATAATCCTTTCCCATACCTTTGCGCCACCAAGAACAGCCCCCCTCTCGTTATAAATTTTTACTATGTCCCCATTAGAAATCTTCCTGGCTTTGGCATCGATGGGATTTATCCACAAAGGCTCATACATATAACCATCCGGGCCTTTTACCTTGCAGGTATGAATTTCCCTGGTCCAGGTTATGTCGTCATGCTGGGCATGCACCCTCCACCTGCCATGGTTGGACATCTGCATTAGCGGATATTTCTTTGCCCTTTTGCTGGAAAGGCGTTCATCATGGACCGCGGTCTTTTCAATCCATTTGGGCATCGGGCCTCTTTCCTTATCATCAGGAAAATGTTTGGCCAATCTCTCCGAGTAAAATTCAAGCTTTCCAGATGGGGTAGTAAGGGGATTAGCTTTAGGATCTTCGTAAAACTTTCTTAAACCGGGCGGGTCTTTTTCCCAATCTGAAGCCGTAGGGAAAACATAATACTGGTTTTCCTTGAATTTTTCCCAGCTGATAAGTTCCGGCAAACCTAGACCCTCGTAGAAATGTTTCATCCAACCTTCCATGGTTTTACCTTCGGTAATCTCTTTGTATTTACCCATCTTTTTGGCAACTTCAAGCACTATCTCATAATCGCTCTTCGCTTCACCAACCGGCTGTATTGCCTGTCTCTGGATCATAACATTTTTTAATTGAACGCCATCTCCATTATTAGCAGTCATATCTTCCATTTCAAATATGGTGCTCACCGGAAGGATGATATCTGCCATGACAGCGTCATTTTCCAGCCATTGATGCTGAACCACAAAACATTCGATCTTGGGACTCCGGTATGCCTCGATAGAGCTATTCCCTTCATTCCAACACGTCGTGCGGCAGGGGGCGTCATTCCAAATCATATGTATCTCTGTACCCCCATCTTTCTTGGGTATCGGATACGTATATTTAACAAACTGGTTCTCAACGGGTTCCGCGGCTGCGGTTGTGCCATACCAGGTGATCGGGGGATTAAAGATAGCTTCCTGGAAAAGTGTTTTGGGGAAAAATTGCTTTTGATGGCGGCGGGCCTGGCCGCCCATCGGTATCAGCACCCTGTCGGTAAAGGCAAGGTCCGTTCCCGCAGCCTCAAAAGTATAGAGCATCTTGGAGCCGGTTTTTACTCTGGGCATGCCCATGAAAGTTATCTGACACTGGTGTACGCCTGGCTTTCCCAGTCCCTGCATCCCTAGGAGGATACATTCCAACCTGGCAGGTTCATGCGAGAAAGGCCCCCTGATAAAAGAGCCGCCAAAAAAGTGAGAAATAGAGGTAATTCTGGCTGCGAATTCTCTCGCCAGCGCTTTAATCGTCCACTCCGGCACGCCACACTTTGAGGAAGCCCATTCAGGTGTTTTGGGAACTCCATCTTCTTTACCCAGCACGTAGTCCTTAAACTTATCAAAGCCAACAGTATGAGTAGCTACATACTTTTTATCATAAGTCCCTTCTTTAATCCACATATACGCGATGGCAAGTTGAAGGGCAGCATCTGTATTGGGAAGTATCGGTATCCATTTGTCGGCATGGACTGCTGCACCATAGTTCAGGTCAGGACAAATATAAACCTGCTTAATGCCCACTTCTTTCCAGAAAAAGCAAAGCCGGCTGGCAAATTGACCCACAAACCCCCAGGTATTTGTTTCGGGGTCACATCCCCAGAACAGAATCATTTCGCAATTCTCGCTCATGTCTTTCATCAAATTGGCGCAGGGCGACATCATACCTACAGTTCCCGCGCCGGTACCCCAGACATGCATAGAACCCCAGTACCATCCCTCCCAGCTATCTGCATTCCTGATTTGCTGGGTAAAGCCGCCTATTTTATCAAGTAGTAATGTGGGAAAGCCGTGTGGGCCTTGAAGTTGTTTATTTTCACCATGTCCATCCGCTTGTTGAAGTACTGCCAGCGGACCGTATTTCTTATGAATTCTCTTTATTTCATTGGCGATAAGAGTGGTGGCTTCGTCCCATGAAATCCTGACGTATTTGCTCTTGCCTCTATTCTGCGGATTTCTCTCTCCGTTCGGGTCCCAGTCGACCCTCTTCAACGGATAAAGAATTCTGTTGGGAGAATATATACGCTTTTTATAAGCAATCGAAAAAGGAGGAGGCAATGATTTCATTATAGGCTCAAGCGTTTTGCCATTCCGTTTAAACTTCCATGGATTCATTTCTTTCCTGGTATACTTCCAGTCATAATGGAGCGGCCGGATCCGTACTATTTTCCCGTTCTTAACATCAACCATGCCCTCCGCACCACCTCCGATCACGCCCACAAAACCGAGTGCCCTGACAAAAGTTTTCTCTTTGTCCGTCATCGATACTCTGGTAAGCTTTTTGGTTACTGAGTGCGATTTCACAATTTTCTTAGCTACAGGCATAATTTATTCCCCTTCCAATAGTTTAAATATTCTGCTCAAGTCCGACTATGGCACCCTGAAAACATAGTAATAATGCACACATTTGTGGCATGAATTATCACCTTTAACTACCTCATTATACTGGGCAGGAAAGTTGATATTATCGGAAACGCAGCGAGCAAGAAGGTATGAATCAGGTCAGTTATGATAAAAGGAATGACCCCTTTCATCAAAGTGCCCATAGGTATTTTAAGTACCCCGTTCAGTACGAAAAGATTAAGCCCGAAAGGTGGGGTAATGAATCCCATTTCCGACATGCGGCACATAAGGACACCATACCAGACAGGATCCCATCCAAGAGCTAATATAGCCGGGAACATGATCGGGACGGTCAAAACCTGTACGGCAATCATTTCAAAAAAGCATCCCAGTATTATATAGACGATCAGGATCGCTGCAAGAATCAAATTAGGGTTCACATTTAGCCCCAATAACCAATCGGCAGCAACGAAGGGCATTCTGGATATAGCCATGAAATTATTCAGGATGAATGCGCCTATCAGCATGAGCAACAGCATACCAGCAGTTCTGACCGTATTATTGAGGCATTGCCAGGTGCTGGATGCGTTAATTTCTTTCCGCCCTATCCCTATGAGCAGAGCCCCAAACGCCCCGATGGCGGCCGCCTCGCTGGCAGTAAAAATCCCCCCATAAATACCACCCATGACAACAACGAAACAGAAGAACTATTGGCCAGGTCAAGACAAAACTCTTTGCCCGTTCTTTATAGGTAAATTTTACCGAGGCTGGACCAAGGCTGGGATTCATTCGGCACAATATATAAATTGTTATCCAGTAAAAAATTACCTGGCTGATCCCGGGCAGAATACCAGCCATGAATAACTTGCCGATGGAGGTGCCGGTTAATATTCCATACATAACAAATGGCATGCTCGGCGGGATCATGACGCCAACTGTGCCCCCGGCCGCGATAACGCCAGCAGCTAATTGCATGGAATATTTAAACCGCATCATTTCGGGGAAAGCCACTTTGCCCATCACCACTGCACAGGCTGTGCTGGAACCGCTGGTAGCTGCAAAAAGGCCGCAGCCTCCGATCGTGGCCATCGCCAGACCGCCCCGGATTTGACCGATCCAGGCACGAGCCGCGGTGTAGGCGTCCCTGCCTATCCCTGCCAGGGAAATGAACTCGCTCATCAGCATGAATAATGGCATGACAGCGTAATTAGCATCTTTCAGGAAACCAAAGGGGACAATGACCAGGCTGGTAAGAGCTGAAAAAGATCCGCCAACAATCCATGAACCCACAAAGCCAACTATAGCCATAGCCAGGCAGATATAAACGCCGGTAAAAATAAAAATAAGAAGAAAGACTATGCCCAATATACCAACTAATTCTGGACTCATTTATTTGCCGCCTTAGCAATAGATATAATCGTGTCCATGATCAACACCAGGGTAAATATGGCAAAACCGAGAGCCAGTAATGTCATGAAGGGGTAGAATGGGAGTTGTATATCTTCAGAAACAGCGCTTCCTCCCTGCAGGTTAAGGATATACTTCCTGGCAGCCTCAGATAGCTGCCAGGTAATCAGGCAGGATATCACCAGGCTGATAATAAAGTTATAGATATCAAGGCCTCCCCGTACGCCTCGCGATAAATGCTCGGTGAGAATCTCTATCCTGATATGCGCATTACGGCTTTGAGCATAGGTAAAGCCACATGCGGCCATACACAGGAGCAAAAAACCGACCAGTTCATCAGCGCCATGGAGAGGGGCCTTAAAAAAATACCTGCCGACTACATCTATCACCCTGATTGCCATCATGGCTGCCAGTGCAATTGACCCTATAGTCATCAATACCCTGACCGGGCCAGCAAGCAGCCTATTTCTAGCCCCCGATAATTTCCTGGTTATCGGGGGCAATGATTCAGTTAACTCTGGAAGGCTTTCGGCGGCAGATGGCGTCTCAGCCATAATAACGCCTCCTATCTCAATTCAAGTAAATTCTAGAATGTTTATTTATTTTTAGCCCACGCTTCAGCACTGCGCTGCTGCAAATAACTCAATATTGCAGGGCCGTCAGTGATGCCCTTGGATTTTACGTTTGCAAGCCAGGCGTCATCCAATGGCTTAGCGACAGCTTCCCATAACTTCTTTTGCTCGTCTGTGGGCACAGTGATTGTTCGGTTCTTACTAGCTGCTAATTTCCGGCCATCTTCCTTTTGTACCATATATGCAGCATCGCTGCGGGCCTGCATTTCCGGAAGAAGCCCGTCGAGGATTTTCTGGTCCGCAGGCGGCAGGGAATTCCAGGTGTTCCAGGCCATGATCGTCAGCTGGACATCATTACCTAAGGCTATATCCAGGTAATACTGGGCAATTTCTTCAAAATGGTTCGAGGCTAAATGTATCCAGGAAACTGTGCCTCCTTCAACCACACCTTTATCAAGTGCTTCATAAACCTGGTTGGGCGGCATACTCACCGCCACCCCCCCGGCAAGACTGACCAATTCTTTATCATTGCCTTGAGCAGCCATCTTCAAGCCTTTCAAGTCATCCGGGACGACAACCAATTTATTCTTGGTCATGACAAAATTGGCCGGGAGTGTATTCCATCCATTCAGTTTAAAGTTCTTTAACTCATTGCTCATCGCAGGATATTTAGCCAGCAACTGTTTGACTGCGTCAGATGCAATTGCATGCCCTTCTTTAGTATCGGGGAAATGTGTCGATGGCAGCGATACAACGACAGAAACCGGCATTGCCTGAGACTGGGAATTAGGACCCAAACTGCTAATATCAGTTGCACCACCAACGATAGCTTCTAATATCTGAGTCTGCTTTACTAACGATTGAGCCGGGTAAAAATCAATCTTGTACCTGCCATTGGTCTGCTTCTCGAATTCAGAGCCAAACCATTCCCATCCCCTGACAATTGCCCCGGTCTTGGCCATGTCATAGGAAAACTTGATTATGCGGGGTGCCTGGCCGGTAGGTGGGGTCGCAGGTGTTTGGGCCGCAGGAGTTTTGGGAGCGGGAGTTGTAGGGGCTGGCGAGCAACTCGTAAAAATAATAGTGGATAAGACCGTTAAGAGCACTACGATAGCAATTAAGAGATTTCCTTTTGATTTCATTAAATACCTCCTGAATCTAGTTTTATATAAAGCGGTTTATTATCAATTTAAATGGAGCAATTCAACCGCATTGTTTCCCAGCATGGCATCAATGGATTTTTTATCCAGGTCAAGTTTTCGGATTTTTTCTGATATAAGTTCGAATCCCCTTGAGGATCATTGCAAAAGTTAGGCGGGTAATCAGTGGCAAACACCAATCTCATGGGGCTCATATTGGTAAGTGCAGCTTTCATAGTCTGCACACCTATTTCCCTTCCCGCCATATTAAAGTACAGGCGGTCAAAATATTTATTATAATTTTCGTAATAAGGTTCTCTTATCAAAGGTTTCTTATACCAAAAATTTGCGCCCATGGTCCTTACATACCTGTCCATACGTTCCTTGACGATAGAATATCCACCTCCGAAATGAGCGATGATAAATTTCAAATCAGGGAATTCATCGAGCACACCCCCAACACATAACCGTAACGTGGCCAGCATCAGGTCAAACTCCCGGCCGATGCTTCGGAACAGGTCGTAAGGTGCGATCAACGCATCGAAGCCATGAGGCTTCACCGAAGGATGGACAAAAATAGGAACCTTTAGCTGGGATATTTTCTTATAGAAGGGCCAGAGATCGCGGGAATCAAGTGGCTTGTCTTCTATCTGTGCACTAATGATCACACCCTTGAGCCCGAGTTCATTAATCGACCTGTCCAATTCACTAAAAGCCCGGGCACCGCCCAGAGGTGAAGTAACGGCAAAAGCGGCAAATCTTTTAGGATATTTCTTCGTAATTCCAGCAAAATAGTCATTAAATTTTTTAGCCTCTTCCAGAGGCATTACCGAAGGTGAGCTTAGAACAGTCATATCTATTCCGGCAATGTCCATATTTTTCAAATGAATCTCAATATCCCAGGATGCATCATCTAAAGGTCTCAATATCGTGCCGTCGGGAGCGCGCAGTATTACAGTCTGCCCAGGCTTACCGCCGCATTTTTCCCAGGATTCTTTTGTTTCCAGGTGGTGTTCAACATCAACTATCATTCAATTCTCCTCTCTAGACAATATTTAAACGTGCTGGCGGTTTGTTTAATCTTTCTACTTTGCCTTTTTCATTAATGCGGACACAATCACCGCACTTCGCCGACATGGTAAAGTCCGGATCGCTGAAATTGGGATGGACGGTAAAATAGTCTCCCGGCTGTGGGAATGCTTTCCATAGGTAAATCCACGGCCATGTTAAAAATATGTATTTGGGGAGTGGTTGGCTCAAATCCGGCATCGTGGATGCGCTTTGCCAGACCGAGCTCAATATCAATATAACGGCTTTTCTTTTCAAGTTCGGCCAGAGCAATCTGGTACAGGTCGGCACAGAACTTGAACATATCTTTTTCTTTTTTCTCAGGTTCGCCAAGTGAAATTGCATAGCAGGTTTGGGGGTGCAATCCTGCGTATGAACTGTTTACTTCAAAAATGCCTATATCTCCTTTTGCCAGTTTACGGTGTGAAGGAGGTATCCTGGGGAAAATAGGCCTGGGAGCAGTGGTGATAATCATGTTATGGCTGGGCCAGCCGCCATTTTTAAGAATTGCATACTCGATTTCCGCCCAGAGTTCATACTCAGCTACACCGGGTTTAAACGCTTTAACTGCAGCATCGAATGACAGGTCCAGAATTTCACAGGCTTTTCTTAAAAAACTCAATTCTTCAGGGCTTGTACGACTGACCTCATGCATGGCTTCATGTACAACAGAAGATGCGTCAGTTATCGTCGCCGAGGGAAGGTTCTCGCGGAAATAGTCTAAAGCCGAAGCTGAAAATAAACCCTGGTTGTAACCTAAAATGCCCAGCATCGGCCTTTTTCAAGCTTCAACTTCTTTATCTGTTTGACAACAGTTTCCAGTGGATTAAAGCTACCAACAATATCTTTAATCCAGGATATGTCAGACGCCATTTGAATAAATTGAGGACCGATAATAGTGCTCACATGAAGCTGAGATTCTCCCTCTAAAGGAAAAACAATATAGGCACCCATGGTAGCAAATGGGGCATAATTGGAAATATACTGCACATATTTTGTGGAGGGGATAAAGGTAGAAAGAGCACTGGGGATCAAGCAATCATAATTGTGTTTGGCCATTGATTTTCGGATTGCCGCCCATCGCCTGTCCCGTTCTTTTTCGGAAGGCATAGGAAACTTCCAGGGATAGTTCAATCCATGAGGGTAACCTTTGTAAGTAAAAGGACAATACAGACTCATACTTCGTCTCCCGTTGCTATTTAGTTATTATATGAAAAGACAGCTTTAATTAAACCAGATACCAGCGGACACGACTTAAGTTCAGTCTACGAATAGATAAAAGGCAATTATAACAAATTTCTTTCTTTTGTCAATGGTAGTTACGCCTTATTTTGCTACTATCCAGGCATCACTTAGCGAAATGAATGGTAACAACACATCTATCGGGCACTGCAAGATCAAGTTGCAATCTTCAGGAGACTGATAGCATTTTGAGAAAATATCTTATCTTTTTCTCCAGCAGAAATATTCATATTCTCTATCGATAGTATAGTCTCCAGAGTCAAACCACTCCCCGGTCCATAAGGAGCATCCGAGCCAAAAAGCAAATGGTCAGGGCCAAAAAATTCATAGCCGCACATCAACGCTGAGGTGCTTCCATACGTAGCAGTATCATTGTAAAATTTGCGAAAATGCTCTTCCGGATTTTTCACCTGGGTGGTCCTTTCCCAGAGACAAAGGCATTAACCACTTTATTCTTCCTTCAAAATAAGGGGCCATTGCTCCACAATGATGAGTAATAAATTTAAGATTAGGAATTTCATTAAATATACCTGAGGTTACCAGTCGCCGCATTGTGTTGGCAGTAGCAAATGGCCAGCCGAACACCGTCTCATCAAATTCGGGATCCGAAACAGGATGGATCCAGATCGGAAGGTCATATTTGGCCATTTTCTGGTAGAGAGGTTTAAATTTGGGATCATCAAGTTGCTCCCCCTTTATTCTGGAGAACATCTGTACCCCCTTTAATCCAAGTTGGGTAATTGCTCTATCAATCTCCTCCATCGCGGCGTCTAAATTATTTAAAGCGACGCAGGCAACACCCCCCAGGAATCTATCCGGGTTTTTCATAATTATCTCTACCAGTTCATCGTTCGCTATTCGTGATAATTCTGCGGCTTCAGTCGGGGATACCACCTCATCCAGTGAAGGAGGCGAGACTGTAAGTACCTGCATTACATCAGGGTATCGGTCCATAACTCTCTTCCTGATTTCAATATTTGTAGCCGGAAGTTTGTTTATGGCTCGAGACTCCTTCAGATTCTTCGCCTTCTTCAGAATTCCAGCCAGGTATTTCTCAGGTAGAATATGAGAAAAAATATCGATTTTCATTTTGGACGCTCCCTTCCCCAGGCCTTTAAAGGATTCAGTCTTCTTCTACCCAGGCGTTGAACCTTAAACCTGATGCGGGGTCATATTCCCTCTCGAATGCTTCAGGGTAAAGCTTCTTCCATTCTTCCATCTGGGCCATGGTGACCTTTTCTACCTCAACGAGATAGCCGCTCGTAGCTTCACCGCAACAGTGTTTGGAAGTCAGTAACTCCGGTGCAATCAGGTCGATAGCGCCACCCCGGTCAACTTTGCCAGCACATATCGGGTCCACCCTGGCACCATGATCCATATACGTAGCACCCGGCATGATCCGTTCCCAGACGATAGCGCCACCCAGGACAATTCCTCTTTCATTTACTACCTTTACAATGTCCCCTGTTTCAATACCCCTTTTAGCAGCATCTTTGGGATTCAGCCATACTGGTTCGTATTTATACCCATCGAAGCCGGTGACTTTGCAGGTGAAGCATTCTCTGGTCCAGGATATGTCATCACACTGGGCATGCACTCTCCACCGGCCGTGATTGCTTACTATGAGCAAGGGATATACTCTCGCCCTGGTACTGGAAACTCTTTCATCATGCATTTCACTTTTCTCTACCCATTTGGGAATAGGAGGCCTTTCATTGTCATCAGGGAAGTACTTTGCCAGTCTTTCTGAATATATCTCGAGCTTACCGGATGGCGTGGGCAGAGGATTTGCCTTAGGATCTTTGTAAAACTTGTACAGGCCTACCGTATCTTTCTCCCAATCCTTGGCTGCAGGGAAGACAAAATACTTCTTCTTTTTAAAGTCATTCCAGCTGATGAAGTTGTATACCTCCATGCTCTCGAAAACACCTTTTTCCAGGTCTTCGATAGTTTTGCCCTCCATGATTTCTTCATACTTACCCAGCTTCTTGGCAACTTCGCAGACTACCTCAAAATCGCTCTTGGATTCGCCGACTGGCTCTACGGCCTGTTCCTGAAGAGCGATGCTATGGAACTGAACGCCCTGCCTGACATTAGTGATAATATCTTCGACTTCCAGCGTGGTATTTGACGGCAGGATGACATCGGCAAATAGGCAATCATTCTCCAACCAGGGGTGCTGGGCAACGATACACTCTATTTTGGGATGTCTCAGAGCCTCAATTGTCTCGTTACCACCATTCCAGCAGGTGGTACGGCAAGGGGTATCAGTCCAGATCATGTGGAACTCGGTGCCGCCCTTTTCTTTGGGCAATGGATAGGTATACTTAACAAATTGGTCTTCTACCGGTTCCTCGATGCCACCATTCCCCCAGAAAACGACAGGAGGATTCGGTATGGCCTTGTGGAGCTGAGTCTTGGGGACAAGCTGCTTACCCCATGCCCTGATGGTGGTCAATACGGGTAGTGTTAATCGTTTGCCCAACAAGGGATTGTACCAACGGGTGGTTTTGACACCTTCTCCTCTGGGCATCCCCTGATAGGTCAATTGTGCCTGGTGAACGCCCGGTTTTCCCAAACCCTGCATAGCGAGTAGCACAACCTCGAGCCTGGCAGGTTCATGCGAATAAGGTCCCCGTATATAAGAACCCCCGAAATAATGGGCTATCGATGTAATTCTGGTTCCGAACTCCCGGGCCAGGGCTTTTATGGTCCATTCAGGTACGCCGCATTTTGAGGATGCCCATTCAGGGGTTTTAGCGACTCCATCTTCTTTGCCCATCACATAATCTTTAAATTTATCAAAACCTACGGTATGCGTAGCTACATATTTTTTATCGTAGGTCCCTTCCTTAATCCACATATAGGCAATCGCAAGCTGTAAGGCGGAGTCTGTATTGGGCAAAATTGGTATCCATTTATCGGCGTGGACTGCTGCACCGTAGTTCAAGTCAGGGCAAATATATACCTGTTTTATTCCGACTTGTGACCAGAAATAACATAACTGGGTTGCGGATTGTCCCACAAATCCCCAGGGGGTAGTTTCCGGATCACAACCCCAGAACAAAACCATTTCGCAGTTTTCAGTCATGTCTTTCACGATATTATCTGCAGGCTGCATCATTCCGATAAACCCCTGGCCCCATACATGTTTGGCACCCCAGTACCAGCCTTCCCAGCTATCCGGATTTCTCACCTGCTGGGTAAAACCACCCATCTTGTCAAGCAGCAAACAGGACTGTCCGTGAGGTGTATGAATGCTTTTACATTCACCATGTCCGTCTCCCTGCACCAGAACACCCAGCGGCCCATATTCTTTATGTATCCTTTTAAGTTCCTGAGCGATTACTCTAGCAGCTTCATCCCATGATGCCCTTCTGAATTTACTCTTACCTCTATTCTCAGGATGCCTCTCACCTTTAGGGTCCCAGTCAACCCTGATTAAAGGATATTTAATCCGATTGGGAGAAAAAGTTCTTTTCTTATATGCCATGGAAAATGGGGAGGGTTGTGATTTGAAATGAGGTTTAAAGACCTGGCCATCCCTCTTGAATTGCCATGTATTAAAGTCTTTGGGATCGTACTTCCAATCATAGTGAAATGGTCGTATTCGAATTGCCTTGCCATCTTTCACGTCGACAGCACAGGGGGCTCCGCCTCCCAGCATACCACCCAGGGCAAGAGCCTTGATAACAGTCTTATCCGGCTTGTCCAGAGCCAATTTTGGATGTCGTGTAGCCTTGGTCCCTGCTTTTTTTGGTGTACTCTTCCTCTCTGCCACTAAACACCTCCTTTCATATCGTTATTAAACCAAAATTATTTCCGGCCCCGATTTTAGTACTTCTGAAAATAAAGCGCAATTTATACGACATAAAACATATTGTCTTTCATGACGTAACCGAAATTACGATTAATTTTAATCTCCATTTCTGACACAATTGCCTGATACAAGATGACTTCTTCCCCGATTTAAGAGGGATAAAAATACGACCGGGATTGGTTGAATAAGCCTTGACAAGGACTGGGTTATGGTTGATAATCATGACATAATCCATGATTATCTCGTCCCACTTCCAGAGGAGCAGTGATTGTTCACATGAAAAGTTGGTCGAAGAAACAAAATTTGTTGACCGGCAGCTTATTTCTTCTGGGTCTATTGCTCTTAATCAATCCCGAGATATGCAAAGGCATAATCAACGTTTCCACTCATACATCGAATTCAGCCGTCTATGATAATTACTGTGTATTACCATCTCTCCCGGCTAAACTGAATGATTATAATAATCGAACCAATCGAATTAATTACATTGATCGAAGGATCGATTCAAACGCTCACGCAATAACATACTTCGTAAGTGGCAATAATTTTGAACAAAACTATAATTTAAATACTTCCAGTCTGTTTTTTATTTGCGGCAACCGCTTGCTGCAACTCCAGCAAACTTATCATCTTCTGGACATTCCTCCACCTTCCTGCTATTTCATCTAGAGCGATCTGAGAGCCCAGCAAACAGAACTGATTTCACATATCCACACTACAGGTTTTGTTTGACCTTTGGATTCCCAGGAAATCTAGTTCCTGTACATCAGGCTGTTTCTCTACGGATCATTGGTTCCGATGAGAACAACGAAGGTCTGGGCTTTCAAGTAAACATAGCGAAATCGTTCAGGAAAATTTAATATAAAAAAATCAGGAGGATTAAAAATAAATGTTTGGTTCAGGAAATAAATTACCAGGCCCCAAAGAAGCTCCGGGACTAGTTCAGAACTACCTTATAAAAGAGAAAAAAATGGATCCCGATCTTGCCAGGATATTCAAAGCTGTAGTACGTCCTAATGACAAAGGTGAAAAGTCATTTGACATCCGTATCTTTGATCCCGAAGACGCTACCGCCAATAAAGTAGAAGTAAAGAATTACCTCTCCCTGGATGCAAAGCCTAATTTGATTATCTATGAAGGCACCTACGATGAAAAGTTAAAAACCGTGGATTTAACTCAAAAGAACAGCTTAAGCCAGGAGGTGCCCCTCTTTAGTCTCGAAGAAATACAATTAAAGATCGAAGGACTAACCGAACCGGGCGCGACAACATGGTTCTACATGGCGCGGGGTGCAGGCAGCGGCGGACCGTTGGGCAGAGGGACTGTCACTATAGAATTAACCCCTGAAGTGCCGGGTAAAAAGCTTAAAAAATACACGAGTTTATGCCAATGATGTTGTTGACATGAAACCAGTAGGCAAAGGCAATAAGCTATTCGACTTCGATAAGGCCAAAGAAATCGCCAAGTGGACCAAGGAAGGGCATTGCAAACGCACGTACTTCGGATAAATATTCCCAGTTAGAGGACGTGAAAACAATGGAAGATAAAGTAATAATCTTTATTGTGGCAACAGTTGTCGTAATCGCTTTGATATTAGTTTTTACCGTTCCTGCCATAATAAGGCACGGTAAAGAAAAAGAAGACACACGGGAAATAAGTCAAAAAACTAAGGTAAATCATTAATTAACCGACTCATCAACCGGTCGCGGGACTAACAGTCTGGTAATCAGCACGCTGATTACCAGAAAAAGTCCTGCAGCAACAGCAAATACAGGTCTTAATCCAATCAAAGGAGCAAGGCTGCCACCGATAAATGAACCGAGTCCAGTTCCCAGCGAGTTAGCACTCGTTGCCAGCCCGTAAGCTATACCCTGTTGAAAGCGTGGAGCAGAAAGCCCAATCATCGTATTAGTTGATGTTTGCAATCCCCCCATGGATAAACCAGTTAATCCGATGAAAATAATGAGCTGAGGCACGGTGCTTGCCCATACCGGTGGCAAATAGAGCAATCCCGTAACCAGACAACAAATGAACATAATCCTGGGCAAAGGAAACCGTGTGCCCAACCTCCCGACTATTACTGAAGAAATGACCGACAGCAATCCTATAAGACCCAGGGCTTGCCCCGAAAGGGTTGCTGTAATTTCCGGAGGAGCCATATCTCCAATACTCAGTGCTATTATGGGAGAAATCATCTGAGGACCGGCAAATATTGCCGCCATGATGAGCAAAAGCGGAAGCATTTTCTTCGATGTGGCCAGGTTAAGGATGCTGGTAAGAGGAATCTCCTGTCTTGTAGCAGGACGCTCAAATTTTTCTTTAACAAAAAAGAGAATAGCCATGCCTCCCAGCAGAAGTATTCCTGTTGTGACTAAAAAGGTTGCTTTGTACCCGATACTGTCAGCAAGCATTCCGCCCACAAATGGGCCAAAAGCAATGCCGGAGAACAAAGCAGCCATCAGCAATCCCATAGCAAAATTTAACCTGTTACCCGGTGTCTGAGACGCAATTAAAGCTGAAGCTGCCGAAACTGTTCCGGTAAAGACACCCTGCAAAATACGTAATATCACAATTGAAGCTACATCGGGGGCAAAAGCCAATAGCCCGTATAACAATGCTCCGCCGAGCTGTGCCCTTATCAGCATTGACTTCCTCCCCCACCTGTCCGCAGCTATACCCCACAATGGAGCGCTAAGAAACATGGCAAAACCGCTGCCCCCGATTGCAATACCTGACCAGAAAGCGGCTTCAGCATTGGAAAAACCTCCTGCATCCTTTATGTAAAGGGGAATAAAAGGCATGGCAAAGGTAAATGCCATGAGCACGACAAGTTCCGCGATTACTACCGTATAAAGATTTTTCTTCCAGACATCAGTCGGCATAGTTAATAACACCAGTGCAATTTGATCAAACTATAAATTCAGAGTTTGTTTCGACCAGCCGCACAGATAAAACACCTGCTTTCAATTTTTACTTGCGAAGCTTGCGGAAATGAGAACCCGACAGTTCACGCAAAAACAAAATAAAAGGCTGGAATCTAATTATAACCATAATCGAATGTATAAACCAAGTGTTTTCATGAAGAAAGATTACCAGTGGGATGAAAGTGTAATTAGAACAAAACCGCAGAGTGATGTTATTATGCATGAAAGAGAAATTTCTAATAAAGCAACTACTTAAAATTTATGAACAAGTCCATTCTGCTTATATTTGCGCATCCTGACGATGAGAGCTTTGGTCTCGGCGGCACAATCACTAAATATACTCATCAGAATATATCCGTAGACTTAATCTGCGCCACCCGTGGTGAAAAAGGAACTCGCGTCAATGTACCCGAAGGCATCGAAACAGGTATCGCGCGCGAATCGGAGTTGCGCACGGCAGCCTTCATTCTAGGGATACGGAGTATTTATTTCCTGGACTATGGAGATGGCGAACTGGACAAGCTTGATAACGAAGAAATCACGGGAAAAATAAAAGGAATTATGCAAAAGGTACAGCCTGAAGTAGTCATAACTTTCGGGCCTGATGGGATAACGGGACATCCCGACCACGTTTCCATCGGTAAAGCTGCCACCCAAGCATTCGAACAATTAAAAGGAACTACAACCGGTCCCCGAAAGTTGTACTATGTAACAATTCCTCAGAGCGCCTGGCCCGATGCAAGAGAGTCCGGAATAACCACCATGCCCGATGAAATGGTGACTACAACTATTGATATTTCGGGATACCTTGAAAACAAGATTGAAGCTATTTCTGCACATCAGTCTCAACAGGATAGCTACGAATTCCTTGAGATGTTGAAAAGTGACCCTGAATCAATATTCGCCAGGAAGGAATTCGTCTACCTGGCTCAACCCAGGTCCTCCACCAAAGAAACCGACCTGTTCCAGTAATCGGGAATACCTCGCTTCGACTTCGCTCAGTGAACGGAAGACACCAACTGCATTCCAATATCCCCACTTCATTCTGATACTTCTCTGTCATTCTGAGCGGAGCGAAGAATCTCTTCAACATCGTCCTTACAATTCAAGTAACTCGGGGACCCTAGGAATCGCCGGGATCCTTCGTCGTCCCGATGTAGTCGGGACTCCTCGAGGATGACAATTTTTTATGGGTAGCTCGAAGGGGCTTGCCCCTCCGAATTCAATTAAACCCCTTCCCTTTGAAGGGAAGGGGCAGGGGATAGGTAGCCAATCTATCGGATAAGACTTTACAGTGATATAATACGCCACGTGGTCAACGCAAAAGGTGTACCTTTTAGCAAGGCAATCCTTCTTCTGGTCACATCCCTGGCGACATTCTCCGCGGCTATTCTATCAATGGCAGTAAATGTGGCGCTACCCTCAATTGGAAAAGCATTCTCAATGGATGCATTGCTGTTAGGCTGGGTGGGCACCTCATTCGTATTGATTGCCGCTGCTGTAATGATTCCAATCGGCAGAATCGCAGATATCTACGGACGGAACCGGATATTCAAATACGGCCTTGTGCTTTTCACCATTTCAATGATTTTTTGCGCAGTATCTCCATCGGGGATCTTCCTGATATTTGCCCGGGTGGTACAGGGCATCGGAGCATCCATGATATGGGGCCCTGCGATAGCCTTGTTGAGCTCGGCCGTTCCCGTTGAAGAAAGGGGCAGAGCTATCGGTATAAATACAACTGCGGTATATTGCGGGCTCTCAATCGGTCCCTTCTATGGAGGATTTCTCACCGAAGTGCTGGGCTGGGAAAGCATATTTTATATCGGTGCAGTCCTGGCAGCCATGGCAACTGTTACTTGCTTTCTGGAAGCTCAAAGGAGAGGTTACCGAACAAAAAAAGGAAAACCTGGATGTAAATGGTTCTGCTACCCTCATTATCTCGCTGGTATTAATTCTTTACGGTTTTTCCATCCTTCCCGACCTGCTCAGCATTCCCTTCATTGCACTGGGATTGATAGTAATGCTGCTGTTCTACAGGGTAGAGATAAAGACACTGAACCCTGTCTTAGACATAAAGTTATTTAAACATAACAAGGTTTTTGTCTGCACTCTTATAGCAATTCTATGCCTCTATTGTGCCACCTTCGCTCCCAATTTTCTGCTGAGCCTTTATCTCCAGTACAACGCAGGATTTTCTCCGAAAATAGCAGGTGCCATACTCATTGTGCAGCCAGTGATGATGGCTATCCTGGCGCCGTTTTCGGGCCGCATTTCCGATAAAATCGAGCCGGTCAAAGTCTCTCTTTGGGGAATGGCAGTGACCTGCCTGGCACTCGTTCTCTTTGCTCTTTTAAGTCAGGATTCCCCCTTGTGGTATGTCCTCACGGGATTGATTATCCTTGGTATTGGCTTCGGCCTTTTTGCCTCCCCCATCACCAACGCGGTAATGAGTTCAATCGACAAAAAGTTTTTCGGGGTGGCTTCAGGTCTGGTTGCAGCTTTGCGTCACAGCGGACAGGCGATCAGCATGGCTATTGTTATGATACTATTTGCCATTTATATCGGACACAGTGAGATAACGCCTCAATACTATGCCCTTATTTCTGGAAAGTTTGAAACTAGGTCTGGTTATTTTTGCTGTCATCTGCTTCGGCGGTATGGTAGCTTTAATAGCCGGAGGCAAGGTTAGACAACACCCTTCGAGACTCAAGGTCACATCCGTAGCCCCCGGCATACTTTATGTCAACAATGAAAATGCTATTCGTGACTTTCAGCGTATTTTGTTTCCTGCTCCCTTTGCCACTTATCGATATCACTTAAAACCGGAGGCCTGACCAGAATGAGATTGATTTCAGGCGGAAACTGCATTTTCATCCTTTCCTCCTCCCTCAAAAGCAAAATACCTGTCTCACCTTCTTTTAATGTATCGGAAATTTGCTTCGGAATATGTTCATTCCTGATTTTCATGGCATTCTTGTAGAGCTCGAACATTTCTGTAGTCAATTTGGAAACTTTATCCACAACCGACTTGCTTGAAAACCTGAAGGTTAAAAATAGCTGGCAATCAGCTATTTCCCAGAACACTTCTTTGTTTTCCAGGTCTTGAAGCTCAGCTCCTTTTTCTATACGACTTTTGAATAGTTGATACGATCTCTCGTTAATCCTTTGAATGAGCTTCAATCCTTCTTCGCCTTTTAGATAGTTGGCTTCATGGTATAACCTGTTTATTTGTCCGTAAATCTTTTCCAGCCGGCTTATCTGTGCCTCAACTTCAGACCAGTATTGATTAAAAAGTTCTCCGGGAATTTCTGTTCCAATTAGAGGTACAAAAAAGAGATTCTTATTCGGCATAATTCCCTCCCTTAGTGTGAGGCACCTGGCAGGCAGGTGCCACCTGAGATACCTTTAGTATATAGTAAAGAGCCGTTTAATGGGAATCACTTTGAGGTACTCATGGCACCATTTCCTATTTCATGGGACGGGGATCCTTCGTCGCCCCGATAAATCGGGTCTCCTCAGGATGACAAATCTCAAGGGAAGGGGCCAGGGATAGGAACTAGAAAATATTTATCAAATTTCCTTTATCCCTATCCCAAATTGTCACCAACTCTGCTATTATAAGTGGGACAAATGCCAAGTACTACAATGGAGGTAGCTAACCGTGCCTGAACCGAAAAAACAAACAAAAACCCAACGCAAACCTTCTTATCCCGGAACCCCAACTGCTGGAAAAACCGAAAAGACCGTTTTGAGAACCGTCGGCCTCAGCGGCACGGTCAATGGCGGGGCAGAGGGAGCGGTTGACGTCAAGGACGGTAAGATAGTCAGGATCAGACCTCTGCACTATGATTGGAAATATAACAGAAAAGATTTAAATCCCTGGAAATTCCAGAGGAACGGCAAGACTCTGGAACCGAACTGGAAATCGCTGCCTGGCACCTTATTCCCTGGCTTACAAAAAGCGAGTCTATTCTCCCAACCGAATCAAGTATCCCTTAATGAGAGTTGACTGGGACCCGAACGGCGAGAGAAATCCTCAGAACCGAGGCAAGAGCAAATATAAAAGAATCTCCTGGGATGAGGCCACCGATATCATTGCCAGCGAAATAAAGAGGATACGTAAAAAATACGGTCCCTTCGGCGATACTGACCCAGGGAGACGGGCACGGGGAATGCAAACTGGTGCAGGGACCCCACGGTTTGCCCGGATTGCTCCTCAGAAAACTTGGCGGCGGCTGGACGCAGCAGATTCGAAACGCCGATAGCTGGGAAGGCTGGTACTACGGCGCTATGCACGTCTGGGGAACCGGCTTGTGCGGCCACCTGCTCCCGGCAGCCAATATTGTCAAAGATATCACCGAGAACAGTGAAATGGTGCTGGTGTGGGGCGGCGACCCGGAGACTACTCCCTGGGGATTCAGAGGGCAGTTTGCCAGCCGGCTCAGCTATTTCTGGTCGGAAATCGGCATCAAACAGGTATATATCTGCCCCGACTTGAACTACGGAGCCGCCGTACACGCCGATAAATGGATCCCGGTACTTCCGAATACGGATGCAGCATTGCAGCTGGCCATAGCCTATATCTGGATCACCGAAGGGACATACGATAAGAAATATGTTGCCACCCATACCGTGGGTTTCGACAAATTTGCAGATTACGTCCTGGGCAAAGAAGATGGGATTCCCAAAAACCCCGGCCTGGGCTTCGCCCAAGTGCGGTGTGCCGACATGGACGATTAAAGCGCTGGCCACGGGAATTCGCCTCCAAAGCCACTTCGATCGCCCACTATTTCGGCGGCAGCTATATCCGCGGTCCGTTTTCACATGAACCGGCCAGGCTGGAAGGCGTGCTGCTGGCCATGCAGGGGCTGGGCAAACCCGGTGTCCACCAGTGCATCATCACCTACCTGGGTATGCCGAGGAGCGTACAGCCAAAAACCATGCGCTATACCTGGGAAGCCATGGCCAGCGACCTGGCTTTTACCGACCGGATACTTCAACCATCGTGCCACGGCGCCCGGGTCAGCCAGAAACAATTTTTCCCCAAGACCCTTTTTAAAGAAGCTATTCTTAATCCGCCGGTCACTTTCTGGGGCACACAGCGAAAATATGGCTCCGGTGGAAAACCAGTTCATAAAATACACCTATCCGATACCCAAAGAAGAGGGCGGGACAGAAGTCCACATGATCTGGACCGATAATCCCTGCCTGACTACCTGCTGGAATGAAGGCATGAAGACTGTGGAAGCCTATCGAAGTCCCAAGATAGAATTCCTTCTCATGCAGCACCCCTGGCTGGAAAATGATTGTTTCATGGCGGATATTATCCTGCCCATAAGCACCCTATATGAGATGGACGATATCATGACCAACAGCGCCCAGGGCGTGCAGTTCAATAATATCCTGCTCCAGGAACAGGCTATCCAGCCGGTAGGCGAATCCAAGAGCGACTATGAAGCAGTGCTGGAAGTAGCCAAAAAGATGGGCAAATATGAGGAGATCACCGAAGGTAAAAGCATCGAGGAATGGATTAAATATGCCTATGAAGGGCTCGGACTGCCGGAATTTATCGGCTGGGAAGATTTCAAGAAAAAGCAATACTATGTTTTCCCTATCGCTCCGGATTGGGAAAACGACCCGCCCGGCTTGCGGAAATTCTATGAAGATCCCAAAAAGAATCCGCTGGACACGCCATCGGGAAAGCTGGAAATATATTCCGAGCGGCTGGCGAAGAATTTCCCTGATGATAAAGAAAGGGGTCCTATCCCGAAATGGATAGAAAAAAGCCAGACGCACGATGAAAGGATTTCCAGCAAACGGGCAGCGAAATATCCTCTGCTGATGATGTCCAATCACGGCAGATGGAGGGTTCATGCCCAGTGCGACGATATTTCCTGGACGCGGGAATTCTCCACCTGCAAGGTAAAGGGACCTGACGGATATATGTATGAACCGCTCTGGATACATCCCAAAGACGCAGCAAAAAGAGGCATTAAAAGCGGAGATATCGTTAAAGCCTACAATGAGAGGGGGGCTGTGCTTTGCGGGGCAATAGTCTGGGAGAGAATAATGCCCGGCGTGGCATATATGGATCACGGTGCCAGGGTTGACTGGATAATACCGGGAAAGCTGGATAGAGGCGGGGCGATTAACCTGATATCTCCAAACGGAATCGTTTCCAAACATTGCCCCGGAATGGCTACCAGCGGTTATCTGGTTGAGGTTGAAAAGGTTACCATGGCGCAAATGGAAAAATGGCAGAAACAATATCCCGAAGCTTTCAGCAGAGAGTATGACCCGGCCTCCGGCTTACGCTTTAACGCCTGGATCACCGAGTAATGGTTCCAGGTAAGATAACGAAGGTTTGCGCCGGAAGCAGGCGAGGGACGCCAGGTTTTTCGCGATGATGCGGAGTCCGTTACTTTTTCTCCGAAGATTCCCCTTCGCTAATCAACCTTTTCTCGCCTTGAAGTTGTTTAAACGGGCCTATATCCTGAGCTATTTCTATGGTTCCCAGATAGTGGCGGTTGCTGTCTCTTAACGCCAGAAATTTAATGTAAACCAGTGTGCCACGAGAATTGATCCAGAAATCATAGGAATCCTTCAACCCGTTTTTAAACGAAGTCAATATTTTATTTACAATATCCAGGCTCTGCGGTGGATGGCAATTCTGCACATTCCGACCGATTACAGCTTTGGTTCTGCTGAATATACGGTTTTTACCTTGAGAAAAGTACTTTACAGTATCATCGCTGCCGACAAAAGTAATGTCCAGCGGCAGCGAGTTCAGTAGAGCCATAAGCTCAGTAACAGTGATGGTGCCAGTAGGGAATGAAATCGAGCTGCCTGAGACCACTGGCTCTTCAGGGAGTGCCATTTTCAATTCCCGGATGAGGTACTCGGTCTCCCTTGGCTTTTCTATAAATACATAGCCGACCTCGTCACTTTCCTTGAGGATAGCTACCCAGTCGTTCGATGACAGCTTCTCCAGCGAGGTAGGGAAGAGGATGCTCTCCTCTTTAAAAATCATACCTTCCACTTCGCTTATGAGAGGTTTGAGCTGCGTGGTTACGAAATTATCAAGGGTTTCTCTGTTTTTAACAGTTTCAAACTGGGTCAGGGCTGTTTTAAGCAGGCCTCGAACCTCATTATCTTTTCCCCACATCACTTTCGAAGGGCCCATAAACCCCTTCTTTTCCAGATAAGGGAAGAGTACCTGCTCTTTGCGCTCGTAATGCACATTGATTCCCTTCAATTTTCCCAGAAGCTCTTTTAATTTTTGCCTGACTGACTCTATTTCACTATTTCCAATTTTATCTGTCTCGCTCTTTAGCTGCGCGGTGATCTTCTCAATCTCCCGGTTTTCCAGTTTGAAGAGATAAATTGGGTGCGAGGGAGCCGTCACTTCACAGGCCACCTTTTCCAATGCGGATTGAAATATCAATGCATGCACATTGCAGAATTTCTTTATTTCATCCGGGGAAAGCCCTTCATTAATCAATGATTGTTCCATTTCTGCAATCTCCGTAGGGCTGACAGCACCAATTTCCTTCTCGAATTTTTCTTTAGCTGCCTCTGGTGACAGCCCTTTATGCAGATTAAGTATTATGTCCTTCAGTATTCTTTTTTTCTCTTGTTGGCCGACATCTTTACCCATAAAAAACCTCCCGGTTCAGAAGATAGAATCTAATCAGAATGTTATGGATTAATTGTACTCGATATTTTGGGCTATAGCCACATATTGAATGTTATGGTTAGTGATGGTAGTATTGGTGGCACTTGAGGGGAGGGAAGGGTAGGGATAGGTGATTTGAACTATATTTAGATTTGGCTTCGACTCGGCGCAACCAGCGAATTAAAAGGAGCATGAGGTGAAACCTGCATACCCCAAATTATTTGAACCCATTTCTATCGGAAAGATAGAAATAAAAAACCGAATAGCCATGGCTCCCATGGGCATTTTGGGCTTGACCACTCCCGATGGCAGCCCATCCCAGCGGGCCATCGACTACTATATCGAAAGAGCCAAGGGCGGGGTCGGCCTGATCATCACCAGCGTTTTCAAAGTTGAAAACGAAGTAGAAGCCAACACAGGTATAATGCATTTGATCAACCGGGCATCCACAGGTCCTTTCGCAGAGCTGTGCGAAGCAGCCCATGCCCTGGACACCAGGATATTTGTCCAACTCACTGCAGGCTTCGGCAGGGTTGCTCCCCGCCATATCCTTCGCGTGTCACCCGGTCTCAGCATCCGCTGTTCCCCACTTCCATGAGCCCAAAATCCTGTGCCGCCCTCTGGAAACAGTCGAAGTAGAAAAAATCGTAAAAGCTTTCGGCACCGCTGCCGAGATTTTAGCTGCTGCGGGCGTTGACGGAATTGAGCTGCACGGCCATGAAGGTTATTTGTTCGATCAATTTACCACGTCGCTCTGGAACCAGAGGACCGATAACTACGGAGGAAACCTTAAACAAAGGCTCACCTTCCCCATCGAAGTGCTCAAGGAGATAAAACAACATGCCGGCGCTGACTTTCCCGTGCAGTACCGGTTCGGATTGAAACACTACATCAAGGGATTAAACTCGGGAGCTCTTCAGGGTGAATCATTTTCGGAGGCAGGCAGAGATATTTCCGAAGGGCTGGAGATGGCGAAATTGCTGGAAGAAGCCGGTTTCGACGCCCTGCACGTAGATGCCGGCTGCTACGATAGCTGGTACTGGGCACATCCTCCGATATACCAGGAACACGGCTGCATGGTTGATATGGCTGCCAGAGTCAAAGAAGTCGTTTCCATCCCGGTGATCGCTGTGGGTAAGCTGGAATTGCCGGAACAGGCAGAGCGTGTCATTGCCGAAGGAAAGTCCGATATGATTGCTATCGGCAGAGGTCTTCTGGCTGATTCTCACTGGCCTGTGAAGGTCGCAGAAGGTAAAACTGAGGATATCCGGCCCTGCATCGGCTGTCACGATGGCTGCATCGGCAGGTTTATGCGCGGCAAACCTCTCTCCTGTGCAGTTAATCCGGCATGCGGGCGGGAAAAGCTTTATGCATTAGACAGGGTTGAAAAACCTAAAAAGGTAGTGATAGTGGGCGGAGGCATTGGGGCATGGAAGCCGCCAGGGTTGCGGCAATCCGCGGTCACAAAGTGACATTGTATGAAAAGAGAAAATCGCTGGGCGGACATTTGATTGAAGCCTCGGTGCCCGATTTTAAAGCAGACTTGAAGCTCCTGTTACGATGGTATCAAAATCAGTTGCGAAATCTAAGAGTAGAAATAAAATTGGGGACGGAAGCTACCGAATCTCTTATTACCAGAACAAAGCCGGATATTGTTATCATGAGCTACCGGTTCGCAGCCCATTATTCCGGATATACCGGGCATCGAAGGAGCCAACGTTGTATCCTGTATCGATGTGCTTCTGGGAAATAAAAAGGCGGGGAAGAGTGTATGCGTCATTGGAGGAGGTCTGGTAGGCTGCGAGACAGCTCTCTGGCTGGCAAAGGAAGGTAAGCAGGTAACATTGATCGAAATTCTACAGCAATTGATGGTCGGCGGTGTTCCCGTGCCCGCCATGAACAGGACCATGCTCATTGACTTGCTCGCTTTTAATAAGGTCAACGTAATGACTGGCGCAAAAATCCAAAAAATAACCGACGACAGCGTGGACGTTGTTGACCGGTCTGGTAATTCAACGGTGATACCTGTAGACACTATTGTGGTAGCCGCAGGTTTGAAACCCGATGACACCTTATACAAATCTCTGCTCGGGAAAGAGGTGCACCTTTACGCTATCGGGGACTGCCAGTCGCCCAGGAATATTATGGGAGCCCTCTGGGACGGATTTGAAGTGGGAAGGTCAGTGTGATCTTACGCACATTTCGACAAGCTCAATGAGCCTAAGAAAATCCTTTTCTCCCTTCCATTGAGGGAAGGGCCAGGGGATGGGTGAAAAGAACAATATAGTGTACTCGCGGGTACCCCTGACCCGCGGGATTGTCGCGCTTCGCTCACAATGACAAATTGCTGGAAACGGGAGGAATATTAGAATGTTAAAAGGTTACGGCAAAATACTTCGCCTCGATTTGACCTCTAAAAAAATAAGTTACGATCAGCTTGATGACAAGACTGCCCGTAAATACATCGGCGGAGTCGGCCTGGCAGCCAAACTACTCTGGGATGAAACGGATGCTAAAACCGGGGCGCTTGCGCCGGAAAGCCCTTTGATCTTCATGACCGGGCCTCTCACCGGCACGGCGGTGCCCAAAAGCAGCCGCTACATAGTTTCCGGCATTTCTCCCGCTACCAATATCTGGGGGCAGGCCCATTCCGGCGGCGCCTTTGCCGATGAGTTGAGACATGCCGGCATTGATGGCGTTATTGTAACCGGGCAGGCAAAGCGTCCTGTATATCTCTGGATACACGATGGCGAAGCCGAGCTGCGGGACGCAGCTCACGTTTGGGGCAAGGATACCTACCAGGTATCCGATGCACTGCAGCAGGCAACCGACCCCAAAGCCAGTGTTGCCTGTATCGGGGTGGCTGGAGAAAAGCTGGTAAAAATTGCCGGAATTATGAACGATGGGATCCAGGGCAGGGCAGCCGCCAGGTGCGGCCTGGGAGCGCTGATGGGTTCCAAAAAACTCAAAGCTATCGTTGCCAGAGGCACTTTGCCCATCCCTCTCCATGATGAAGGGAAACTCAAAGAAAGCGCAAATAAAATCCTGGCATCCAGTCCTCTGCGCAAGCCCGAGGATTGGCTCGTGGAAGCCAAAGGCGTTTTTGATAGTTTTATCACTAAAGGCCGGATGTCGGCTAAAAACTTCTCGCAGGGAACTTTCCCTGCAGCACATGTATATCCCGCTGTAATGCCGGGGATGCTGCCGCTGCACTGTAAACGCTGCCCCTGGAGCTGCCTGGAATCGCTGAAAGTTCCCGGAGGGGAAAGGCATGCGGTTTGGGAGTCATGGAGTCCATTAGGATCTCAGTGTCTCATTGCTGATGCCGAAGCGATGCAGGAAGCCTATTCCCTGTGCAACCGGTACGGGATTGACACCATATCTGCAGGGGCTGTGATATCTTTCGCATTCGAATGTTACGACAAAGGCCTGATAAACAAAGCTGATACCGATGGCATCGAACTTACCTGGGGAAACCATAAGGCGGTGCTGGAGCTGATCAAGAAGATTGGCGAGCGGGAAGGGTTCGGCGACCTGCTGTCGGAAGGAGTTAAAATAGCCGCTGAACGCATCGGGGGAACTGCTTCCGAATACGCCATGCATGTCAAAGGGCTGGAGTTTCCAGCACATGATCCCAGGAGTATGCCGTCGCATGCACTTGACTATGCCACAGGATGCATTGGAGCCTCGCACATGGAGGCGGTGGCAGCGGACCACCTGGAAAACTGGGCTGAGGACTCCCATCCCAAACGGAGCGCTCCTGAGCTGGGATATCCGGTACCATTGAAACACTGGGACGAAGTGGGAAAAGGGAGGCTGGTGGCAAAGACTCAGGACGTCGGCGCTCTGGTAGATTCCGTAGTGGTGTGCCTGTATCTAAGCCTGATACAGTGGGTGCAGCCTTCGCAGTATGCTCAGATGCTCAATAGCGCCTGTGGATGGGATCTCGATAAAGACGAGCTGCTGCTTACCGGCGAGCGCATCTCCAATTTAAGGCGCATGTTCAGTTACCGGAGGGCTTCGATAAGCCGTAAAGATGATATCTTGCCCGCCAGGATTCTGACACAAAAGTTGGATGGCGGCACAAAAGGATATATTCCACACCTGGGCTTAATGCTCAACGAGTACTACACTGCCAGGGGCTGGAGCGAAGAAGGCATCCCCACCAAGGAAAAACTCACCCAGCTTGGCTTGCAGGAATGTTTATAAGGGAACCCGCGGAGATCCTTCACTATGTTCAGGATGACAATATTCCCAGGAAGCGTCGAAGGGGAAGGACACAGTACACAGTATAAAGTACTCGCGGGAGATATTGACTACGGAGATCCTTCACTATGTTCAGGATGACAGTCTTTCCCGGGAAGCTCGAAGAGGCTCCCATTAAATGAGGATGCACGAAGGGGCTTGCCCCTTCGGATAAACACTTTCTCCCTTCCCTTGAGGGAAGGGCCGGGGATGGGAGAACTTTATTTATTGACAGCCGATTTTGCTTTATTTAGAATGAAATCTGACCAGCGAAAATCTTTTCGATTACTACTTTTACAATAGAAACTGCAGCATTAATCTGAGAAAGCGGAGGTGTTTGTTATGGAAGATTATGAAAAACTAGGTGTTTTTTACCTGGGCAGGCCCTATGACCTGGCAGCAAAACAACCCAAAGAAGGATTACTCCTATACGATTCAAAGCACATGGTCACACACGGTGTTTGCGTTGGGATGACAGGCAGCGGAAAGACGGGGCTATGCATTGCCGCCCTTGAAGAAGCTGCTATCGATGGCATACCTTCAATCGTGATTGATCCCAAAGGTGACCTGGCCAATTTGCTTCTCACCTTTCCATTATTGCGCCCTGAAGATTTTGCCCCGTGGATAAATGAAGACGATGCCCGCAAGAAGGGGCTTTCAGCGCAGGATTATGCTGCACAGCAAGCAGAGTTATGGAAAAACGGGCTCAATATGTGGAAAGAAGGGGGAGAACGTATTGGCCGCCTTCGTCAGGCCGCTGACTTTGCCATCTACACACCCGGCAGCACTGCCGGCTACCCGGTCTCTATTTTGAAGTCGTTCTCTGCTCCGCCATCGGAGATTATTGAAGATAACGAGCTTATGAGAGACAGAATCAGTTCGACAGTCACAAGCCTTCTTGGACTTCTTGGCAAAGAAGCTGATCCGCTTCGAAGCAGAGAGCATATATTTATCTCGAATATCATTGATTCATCGTGGAGACAGGGTAAGGACCTTGACATAGCTGCACTCATTCAGCAAATACAGACACCGCCGATGACCAGGATCGGGGTCATGGATCTTGACTCATTCTATCCGGCAAAAGATCGATTTGAGCTTGCCCTCTCCCTCAATAATCTGCTGGCAGCGCCCGGTTTTAATGTATGGATGGAAGGGGAACCGCTCGATATACGCAAATTTGCTCTATACGCGTGATGGCAAACCAAGAATAGCGATATTCTCGATAGCGCACCTCAGTGATGCCGAGCGTATGTTCTTTGTGTCACTTCTGTTAAACCAGGTACTTGCCTGGATTCGAACTCAATCAGGTACAACGAGCTTACGTGCCATGCTCTACATGGATGAAATTTTCGGATATTTTCCTCCGGTGGCCAATCCGCCGTCCAAAGGGCCATTACTGACATTATTAAAACAGGCGCGTGCCTACGGCCTGGGAATTTTGCTTGCCACACAAAATCCGGTTGACCTTGATTACAAAGGCCTGGCGAATACTGGAACCTGGTTTATAGGCCCTCTTAAGTACGACATTGTCCAGCGGGTTTCGAAAATTATGGGGGCGTCGTAATTGACGTTATTCATCAAAAAGATGCGATTACCCAGCCCGGCCAGAGTCTGCTCCATTGACTGTCTGTCGAAATTCTTACCGGTTGCTGCTGCAGCTCCTTCGAGACCCTCCAGGACACGCATCTTGTCTCTTTCTGTCTGAAGACGGCCTATAAACCAGGTTCCAGTATTCGCCAGGCCTTTGTAATCAAGGTCGACCGGGTTTTGTGTGGCACAGCAAGATTCCCAGTCCGTAGGCACGCGCCTGTTTTAATAGTGTCAGTAATGGCCCTTTGGACGGCGGATTGGCCACCGGAGGGAAATATCCGAAAATTTCATCCATGTAGAGCATCGCACGAAGGCTCGTTGTGCCTGATTGAGTTCGAATCCAGGCAAGTACCTGGTTTAACAGAAGAGACACAAAGAACATACGCTCGGCATCACTGAGGTGCGCTATCGAGAATATTGCTATTCTCGGCTTGCCATCACGCGTGTAGAGTAAATTTGCAATGTCAAGCGGTTCCCCTTCCATCCATACGTTAAAACCGGGCGCTGCCAGCAGGTTATTGAGGGAGAGGGCAAGCTCAAATCGGTCTTTCGCCGGATAGAATGAGTCAAGATCCATGACACCGATCCTTGCTCATGGGCGGTGTCTGTATTTGCTGAATGAGCGCGGCTATGTCAAGATCCTTGCCCTGTCCTCCACGATGAATCAAGAATAGTAGAGAGAAATATATGCTCTCTGCTTCGAAGCGGATCAACATCTTTGCCAAGGAGTCCAAGAAGGCTGGTGACTGTTGAACTGATCCTGTCTCTCATAAGCTCGTTGTCTTCAATAATCTCCGGTGGCGGAGCAGAGAACGACTTCAAAATAGAAACCGGTAGCCGGCAGTGCTGCCGGGTGTGTAGATAGCAAAGTCAGCGGCCTGACGAAGTCGGCCAATACGTTCTCCCCTTCTTTCCACAGTTGAGCCCGTTTTTCCATAGCTCTGCTTGCTGGGCAGCATAATCCTGGGCTGAAAGGCCCCTTGCGGGCATCATCTTCATTTATCCACGGGGCAAAATCTTCAGGACGCAATAGTGGAAAGGTGAGAAGCAAATTGGCCAGGTCACCTTTGGGATCAATCACAATTGAAGGTATGCCATCGATAGCAGCTTCTTCGAGGGCGGCAATACACAGCCCTGTCTTTCCGCTGCCTGTCATGCCAACGCAAACACCGTGTGTGACCAGATGTTTTGAATCGTATAGGAGCAATCCTTCTCTGGGCTGTTTTGCTAGCCAGGTCGTAAGGCCTGCCCAGGTAAAAAACACCTAGTTTTTCATAATCTTCCATGGCCAACACCTCCGCTTTTTCAGATTTATGCACGGCTTCTATTGTAAAAGTAGTAATCGAAAATATTTTCGCCGGTCAGATTTCATTCCAGTAAAGCAAAATCGGCTGTCAACAAGGACAGTTCTCCCATCCCCGGCCCTTCCCTCAAGGGAAGGGAGAAACGTTAATCCGAAGGGGCGAGCCCCTTCGAACATCCTCATCCAATGGAACCTCTTCGAACATCCCCGGGTAAATGGAGCGTTTCGACTGGGCTCAACGAACGGATCTTTCAAGCTTCCCGGCAAGTCTGTCATCCTGAACATAATGAAGGATCTCCGCAGTCAATATCTCCCGCGAGGGGCTTTATACTGTGCCCTTTGTCCTTCCCCTTGACACTTCCTGGGAATATTGTCATCCTGAACATAGTGAAGGATCTTCGCGGTTCCCTTATAAACATTCCTGCAAGCCGGAGCTGGGTGAGTTTTTCTTTGGTGGGGATGCCTTCTTCGCTTCAGCCTCGGTAGGTAGTACTCGTTTAGCATTAAGCCCAGGTGAGGGATGTACCCTTTGTGCCGCCTTCCAACTTTTGTGTCGAATCTGGCAGGCAAGGTATCGTCTTTACGGCTTATCGAAGCTCTCCGGTAACTGAACATGCGCCTTAAATTGGAGATGCGCTCGCCGGTAAGCAGCAGCTCGTTCTTATCAATATCCCAACCACAGGCGCTATTAAGCATCTGGCACAGGCCCGCGAAGGCTGCACCCATTGTATCAGGCTTAGATACAGGCACACCGACGGAATCTACCAGAGCGCCGACGTCCTGAATCTTTGCCACTAGCCTCCCTTTTCCCACCTCGTCCCAGTGTTTCAACGGTTCCGGATATCCCAGCTCAGGAGCGCTCCGTTTGGGATGGGCATCCTCAGCCCAGTTTTCCAGATGGTCCGCTGCCACTGCCTCCATGTGCGAGGCTCCATACGCATCCCGTAGCATAGTCCAGGGCATGCGACGGCATACTCCTGGGATCATGTGGGGAAACTCCAGCCCTTTGACATGCATGGCATATTCGGGAGCCGTCCCCCCCATGCGTTCAGCGGCTATTTAACTCCTTCCGACAGCAGGTCAACCCTTCCCGCTCGCCAATCTTCTTATTAACTCCAGCACCGCCTTATGGTTTCCCCAGGCAGTTTTTCAACGCCACATCGGTATCAGCTTTGTTCATCAGGCCCTTGTCGTAACATTCGAAGCGAAGATATCACTGCCCCTGCAGATATGGTGTCAATCCCGTACCGGTTGCACAGGGAATAGGCTTCCTGCATCGCTTCGGCATCAGCAATGAGACACTGAGATCCCTAACGGACCGACTCACTCCCAACTGCATGCCTTTCCCCTCCGGGAACTTTCAGGGATTCCAGACAGCTCCAGGGGCAGCGTTTACAGTGCAGCGGCAGCATCCCGGGCATTACAGCGGGATATACACGCGCGCCGCAGGGTAAGTTTCCCCAAAAGTTTTTAGCCCGACTCGCCTTTAGTGATAAAACTATCAAAAACGCCTTTGGCTTCTACGAGCCAATCCTCGGGCTTGCGCAGAGGACTGGATGCCAGGATTTTATTTGCGCTTTCTTTCGAGTTTCCCTTCATTGTGGAGAGGGATGGGCAAAGTGCCTCTGGCAACGATAGCTTTGAGTTTTTTGTATCTATCAGTGCTCCCAGGCCGCACCTGGCGGCTGCCCTGCCCTGGATCCCTTGTGTCATAATTCCGGACTCTTTACCAGCTTTTCTCCAGCTACCCCTATACAGGCCAACACTGGCTTTGGGGTTGGTTGCCTGCTGCAGAGCATCGGATACCTGGTAGGTATCCTTGGCCCAAACCGCGAGCTGCATCCCGCAGCTCGGCCTTGCCATCGTGTATCCAGAGATATACGGGACGCTTTGCCTGCCCGGTTACAATAACGCCATCAATGCCGGCATGCTCCAGTTCATCGGCAAAGGCACCGCCTGAACGTGCCTGCCCCCAGATATTGGTAGCAGGAGAGATGCCGGAGACTATGTAGCGGCTGCTTTTGGGGTACTACCGTGCCGGTGAGAGGCCCGGTCATGAAAAGATCAAAGGGCTTTCCGGCGCAGTGTGCCCCTTGGCCCCCAAGCATCTGTTTCATCCCAAACAGACTGGCTGCCAGGCCGACACCGCCGATGTACTTACGGGCAGTCTTTTCATCAAGCCATTTAGCTTATTTTTTTCTGTAGGTCAAATCGAGGCGAAGTATTTTGCCGTAACCTTTTAACATTTTAATAATTTCTCCCGTTTCCAGCAATTTGTCATTGTGAGCGAGTGACTAATCCCGCGGGTCAGGGGTGCCCGCGAGTACATTATTCTGTTCTCTTTTCACCCATCCCCTTATCCTTCCCTCAAGGGAAGGGGGAAAAGGATTTTTCGAGAAGGGGCAAGCCCCTTCAAATTTTCCCCGGTAAAATGCCTCACCTGTTTGCCATCCCACTTCCCCACTATCGAGCTTGTCGAAATGTGCAAGTCACACTGACCTTCCCACTTCAAATCCATCCCAGAGGGCTCCCATGATATTCCTGGGCGACTGGCAGTCCCCATAGCATAGAGGTGCACCTCTTTCCCGAGCAGCGATTTGTGTAAGGCGTCATCGGGTTTCAAACCTGCGGCTACCACAATAGTGTCAACAGGTATCACCGTTGAATTACCGGACCCGGTCTACAACGTCCACGCTGCCGCCGGTTACTTTTTGGATTTTCGCGCCAGTCATTACGTTTTGAGCCTTATTAAAAGCGAGCAAGTCTATGAGCATGGTCCTGTTCATGGCGGGCGCGGGAACGCCGCCGACCATCAATTGCTGTAGAATTTCGATCAGTGTGACCTGCTTACCTTCCTTTTGCCAGCCAGAGCGCTGTCTCGCCGCCTACGCAGACCTCCTCCAACTGACGCACACACTCTTCCCCGCCTTTGTATTGCCCAGAAGCACGTCGATGCAGGATGCAACGTTGGCCCTTTTGGATGCCCGGTATATCCGGAATAATGGGCTGCGAACCTGTAGTCATGATAACAATATCGGGCTTTGTTCTGGTAATAAGGGATTCGGTAGCTTCCGTTCCCAATTTTATTTCTACTCTTAGATTTCGCAACTGGTTTTGATACCATCGTAGCAGGAGCTTCAAGTCTGCTTTGAAGTCCGGTACTGCAGCTTCTATCAGGTGTCCGCCCAGCGATGCTCTTTTTTCGTAGAGGGTCACTCTATGACCTCTGATAGCCGCCACCCGTGCCGCTTCCATACCCCTATCCCTCCCCCCTATCACCGTCCCATTGAGGCCGTGTCAGTCTGCAACTGATAGAGATATTTCTCTACCGCATGCCGGGTTTACCGCACAACTTAGGGGCCTGCTGCGCGGATGAATCTGCCGATGCATCCATCGTGACAGCCGATGCAGGGACGGATATCCTCTGTTTTTCCGGGGGACCTTCACCGGCCAGTGCGGGTCAGCCAGCAGTCCCCTGCCCATAGCCACGATATCCGCTTCCCCTCAGCGATTACAGTTCGTACGCCAGTTCCGGGATATCCAGCCTGCCGACAGCCACCACCGGTATTTTAACTACCTTTTTGATTTCGGCCGCCATATCCACCATACAACCGTGCTGCTGGTATACGGGCGGATGCGCCCAGTACCAGCTATCGTAACACCCTGCGTCCACGTGTAGAGAATCGAAACCCGCCTCCTCGAGCATCCCCGCCATCTCCATTCCTTCTCCGATATTCCTTCCTGCTTCAATATAGTCCTCACCCGTAAGCGCTCCGGGTCGCAGGTCCTTGATGTTGTGTTCCAGTCCGAATCTGTATTGGACCGGAAAGTCATCTCCTGCCCGCGGCTTTGATTTCTCTCAAGACCTCAATGGGGAAGGTGAGTCTTTTCTTGGCTTCTCCCCGTATTTATCGGTTCTCTGGTTCCAGATGGGTGGTAAATTGGTCGGCGGGTACCCTTCGTGACCGTGCACCTCTATACCGTGGATCCCGCGGCAGCCAGGATAACCACCGCATCACCGAAGGCCTTCACTATTGTTTCTATTTCATCGATCTCTAGCGGGCGGCAGGTTATTTCGGGTGGTGATAGTTGGGGACTGCCGACGCCGATACCGGATGAGTGCGCAGGATTGCGCAGAGGCGCTACCCGCCCAAAACCGGCCCGAGTCAGTTGCACAAATATTTTCGCTCCAGCGCGTGCACCGCTTCCGCCAGTTCTCCAAAGGGTCCCACTGACGCCTGATTGATCATGTGCAGTTCTGGATGTTACTCTCGATCTCACCTTCCACTTTAAACACACTGGTGATGATCAGTCCTACGCCGCCCCTCGCTCTTTCGATGTAGTAGTCTATCGCTCTCTGCGGAAGGGTTCCATCCGGGTCGGTCAATCCTACAATCCCCATCGGCGCCA
>CAWAQY010000014.1:0-21561 GCA_963784375.1 uncultured Chloroflexia bacterium
CCTCTTTGAATTTTGTCTACAATCCCAGCTTCTATTTCCCCAGCAATACGGAAGTCGACAGCAATCAGGTAAACCAGTATCTCAGCCTGCGAGGCGCTTGGAACCCTGGCGCTCGTCTTCAATTCAGTATTGCCGAGGACTACCTCGAGTCGAATCAGTCCAACATCTTCAAAACCCTGGGTCTGCCTATACGGGGACAGGGCGCTACAAAACCAACACGGTGGCTGCGACGGCGGGGTATGCGACGCCCTAATTCCGAACCGCCCTGACGTATACGAACCAAATCACCATCGAAGATGAGCAGCAAATTAACAACAACATGACCAACGCGGAAAATCTCTCTGCCGAAATCACAGATCAGCGCACCACCTACACTGGCGCCTATACACTGACGCGAGGTGATTTTTCCAACGCTCCAAATGCCTCGTACTGGGATCAGCTTGGAACAGGACGCGTCGTATACACCCTCACCCCGGTGATCAATTACGGACCGCGCATTCGAATGGCATCAGCAAGACGAGGGTGATGTATTCAACTTTATGCTTGGGCAAGCTCGGGTGGGAGCAACATTCAATCTTGCCGGCAACCAATCTCCCTCACCTTCCAGGGCGGGGCCGTCGCATATGATCCGGTGCAAGGCGAAACGAAACTCCGCCCCTCCTTTCTCATCGGATGGACACAGCGACTCGCCTACAGCAGTTCGGTGACTGCCAGCTTCGAGTCAACCTCCGTATCCGACTTCGCTGGCGTCGCACCCACCGGACTCTCGGTATGTCGTTCCGCGTCGCTCATCCTGAGACCAACTACTTCAGAGACCTAACGGCGACGTTGGGGGGGGCTTGGTACTGCAAGAGTTCGCGCAGACAACGCCAGAGGGTGGACCCGCGGGGACCAAGCAGGAGACGTGGAGTGTTCAGGCACGGGTTCAATATCTCTTTTCCCGGTTTCTATCCATGGCGGTCTTTTAGAACCTCACAGACCGGACTTCTGGCGAGCCATTATTAGAAAACATTGTCGGAATCTCCGCGACAGCCAGCTACGACTTCAGGTAATACTACCTGTGGTCATTGCGTGGGCCCCGCTGCTCGTTTCCCGACGAGCGACACCTATTGATCCCATTCCGCCCTCTTTTGCCGCTCACACCGTCGGACCAATATTGGCGTCCACGGGTACGCTGGTCGCCGTGTTTCCTCGGCTCTTTAAACACGCGCATGCTTACCGGTGCGCCCAGCCATGCAACTCTTTCACGGCGAGCGGACGGCATGCTGTTGCGTGCCCCTCCTTAGCCCACGGTTTCGGGTTCGGATCACTGCCCACCCCGGCCGAGGGTTATCTCTTAGCTATCTGCCCGCTGCCACCTGCTGGCTGTTTTTGAAGTCTTCTGCCACCTGCCGCCTTCGCCTGACGCCTTCATCCTCGCCGTCCGCCCAACGCCTAACCCCTCACGCCTCCACGCCTCACGTCACTCTGCCTTTCATCAGCAGCCTGCCGTTGACGCAATCTTTGCACCGCCCCACCTTGAGTCACAAGCCAGTGCTCCCGTTGCCACCAAGAAAATCGGCTCTAACCAACATAACCATTTATTACACAAGGGTTTCCACCCCACGCCTCGCGCCTCACACCTTACGCCTTCCCATCTGCGACGCCCTGGCACACGATTCGCAATCTGCTTATCACCGCAATGCCAAACTCCAACCAGGTCAACGCCATGCTGAACCCAACTGTTCTCGCAATCTCTGCTGCCGTCGAAGCCGACCCGCTTTCCCGAAACATCCTGGATTCCTTCTGGAGAATCAGAAGGCCATGGACAGTGCCAAGGGAATCGCGGCCTGGTGGGTCCATAGCGACGAACTGGTGAACCGTTGCCATGATATCGAACCTGCCGGTGGTGGTTGCCAGCCATGCTACCTCTTCTCTGCCGGATAAATATTCTACTGCGTTTTCCAAAAACTTTGGTTCAATATTCAACATTATTACTGCTACCAGCCCCAGACCTATTTTCTCCGGGTCAACAAGGGCAATTACAGCGATGACATCATCTTTCAGAAGCCTTTGAATTCTGCGCCTTACAGTAGCCGGACTTATTTTGAGCGTTTTTGCTAATATTTTACTGTTCTGGCGTGCATTTTTGGATAGTTCTACTATTAAATGCTCATCAATAATATCAATCATTGTAATATTTGCTCATTATTATAAAATTGACTGAGCATGGATGTCAAAGAATTTACAAATTATATTGACTATTGCTTTTTGCAATGATAATATTTTGCCATCAAGTTCTATAGTGTTGACCTGCTTGAAGCTGTTGGTAATCAGGTATGATCGGATTGTGTCGTAAGAGAGGAGTGTCGAATGTGGCTAGACAGAAAAAACCGGGGAATCTAATTTATGAAACCAATGTCGAACCTGTGGATGCCATAATCGGAACCGGAAAAATATCAAAACGCCAGTATAACATTAGCTCTGAGCGAAATGTATCCATACCTGTAAGTGACGGTAGTTACTATTGATGCCGATGTGTTTCGACCTGATGCGGACGGAAAGTTTCCTGCTTTAATCTCTATATCCCCATATAACAAAGAAGTTCAATCTGCTTATATCTGGCCTCGGGCAATGGGATCGACTTTTGTCCGCGGCCTAAATGATGCATCTCTGGAAGCCGGTCCTAAAGATTTCTTTGTTCGCCGGGGGTATGCCCACGTCATTGCTTCGACTCGCGGTACCGGTAAATCTGGAGGAGCATTATCGATTCCTGGATAACCGCGAGGTTCGGGATATCCATGATATTGTAGAATGGGCAGGAAAGCAGCCCTGGTGCAACGGGAATGTTGGGATGATGGGTTGTTCTTATTTCGCCTGGCTCCAGCAGCGTGCCGCTGTGTTACAGCCGCCTCATTTGAAAGCCATCACTCCATTTTTTGCCACTACCGACCAATACCGGGATTGCTGGTACCATGGAGGAATCCTGAAGACAAAATTCCTCAATATCTTATTATCTGCAGGAGCATTAGATGTACACACTGAAGCCAGCGTTACTCTAGAAGAACTGGGAGAGGAAGGATATAAAAAGGCAATAGCAAAACTGTTGATGAATAAAGATATTTGCGCTGAACCTGGCCTGGTTGCCAGCTTAATGAATCCCACTATGCCTGTGAATGCTGCAAAATTGGATATTTTGCTGCATCCTACTGATGGGCCGTACTGGCAGGAGCGAAGGTTGGTAGACTACCATAAAATAACCACTCCGGCATATCTGGGGTGTTGCTGGGGGATGTATGAATTGCATCTGCCGGCAGCATTCCGCAGCTGGATCAATCTAAAAGTTCCTAAAAAGATGGTAATAGGTCCTCCTATATACCTCGATCGTCCGATTCACCAGTATTCCTGGGAAATGCTGCGCTGGTATGACCACTGGCTGAAAGGTATAGATACGGGGATTATGGATGAACCGCCGGTAAAAGTATTTGTCATCGGGGCCAATGAATGGAAAATGGCCGATGACTGGCCTATCCCGGGGACGAAATGGATTCCTTTCAACCTTCATTCAGGGGGTATTTTAAGCGAAATGGAACCATGGCCTGAAGCTTCTTCGGCAACCTACGAAGATTCGCCGGATAAGCGCGGGGAGCTTATTTATCGCACCCCTGCACTGGTAGAAAATACGGAGGTTATAGGGCCGATTGCTTTAAATCTTTATGCTTCGAGCAGGAGCAGCGACATTTATTTTCACATAAGCTTGTGGGATGTAGATCCTGCCGGTGATGAGCTTTTGCTCACCAGAGGTTGGCTCAAAGGTTCCCATCGGGAAGTCGATGAAAAGAAATCAAAACCCTGGCAGCCATATCATACGCATAAAAATCCCAGGCCTTTAACTCCCGGCGAGATTTATAAGTTTGCCATCGAGATTATCCCAACCGCTAACTTGTTTAAGGCGGGACATAAAATAATGCTTAAGATCAAAGGTGCAGTTGATGAGCCGATCAAAACAACCCTTAATCTCACCCATGCCGGGCATCTTGCAGGTCAGACCAGGAATCTGATTACGGTATACCAGGATGCCGATCACCCCTCGCATTTGCTTCTGCCCATTACCAGGGGAAATGTGGTTGGGACTTTTATGTCCGGTGGTGACCTCTCATATACCGGGGTGGTTAAGTTGACATAATGATGATGAGGTAAAGAATCAAAAGAAGAAACCATTAATTTCAATTAGGTTCAATCAAAAGACGCAATACTAACAGGCAATTAAAATGTTTAAAGGAGGGAAAATGCTTAAGAGGATTTATCCGGTACTATTTACAGTTTTAATTCTTTGTGCGCTTATCGTTCCTGCTTGCGCCGCGCCGACACCTGCACCACAACCATCTCCTGCTCCGGCACCCGCTCCGGTTCCCGCCACGCCTATTAAGATCGGGGTAATGTATCCTTTGACCGGCCCCATGGCAATGACCGGACAGAATATGGTCAACACCACAAAATTTGCCTTCAACGAGATAAATTACGAGATTGCGGGTCGTAAGGTCGAGGTCATTTTTGAAGATTCAGCTGCTTCACCGGAAGTATCTGTGGATAAAGCCAGGAAACTGGTAGAAAACGATAAGGTAGCCATGATAATCGGGCCACTTCTGGGTGCTGAAAAAACGGCTGTATCGGCATATATGACCAAGGCAAAGGTTCCTCATATAATTCCACATCCTGCTACATGGGGGATTACACAGAATGAATGGAGCTTCATGGCAGGCGGATCTAATTTCCAACTTTCTTCGACGATAGGGGTATATGCTTATGACGAAATGAAGCTTAAAAAGGTTACCTGCCTCAGTAGAGACGATGCCGATGGGCATGACTACATGGGGGCATTCATCGGTACTTTTACCAAAAAAGGAGGCCAGATTGTCCAGGAACAATATGCTCCTTTTGGCACTCCTGATTTTGCCCCCTATTTAAGCACCCTGAAGGATGCGGATGCTGTTGCCGGATGGTCCAGCGGTGCCGATGCCATAAGGATGCTTGCCCAGTATCAGGAATTCGGTATTCGTAAAAGGATGCCAATGTTTGGTGTATTTATCGGTTCATTTTTCCAACCGATGATTTTGAATGCGTTGCCTCCCGGTGTAGCTCAGGCTATGCTGGGAGAAGTATGTCCGTCACAGTGGACTGCACTGGCTGAATCAGCGGTGAGTAAGAAGTTTGTCGAAGCTTTCAGGAAGGCGACTAATAATATGCCCAGCGAAGCGGACTCATCTCCCTATTCAGGAGCAGTGGTGGGTATAGAAGCATTAAAGGCAACTAAGGGAGATACTACCCCGGATAAAGTTCGCCAGGCGCTTCTGGCGCTTGATATAGAAGTCCCCGAAGGTCGAATCCGTTTTGATCCTCAAAACAGGTGTGCATACAGAGATGTCTATATCATCAAAGTTGATAAAGTCGGTGATAAATTCAGTACATCTCCGGTAAAGCTGTATAAGGACGTCCCTCCACGCGGGCTGTAAAAGGCCCATTATAAAGATAGTGCGACTGTTTAACCAGCCGCACTATCTTGCATTTCACACTTTAATTACTGTGATTATTTTAGTCGGGTCATAATCCGCCTGCTAGAATATTTCCCAGACCAAGTTGATTTAATTTTTCCTGCAGTAGGTATCCCTTCTTTCGTCCAACCGCGAAGCTCATAGTAGCGATTGAGGAATTGTTCTTGATGCCTCACTATCTGGCCCTCAGCGGGTCCCCGAAGCAGCGGCTCTGTCAATAGCCTTCGCGGTAAAGTATCGTCCTTTCTGGTGAAACCATTGCGTATATTAAAAAGTCTTTCCAGGTTATAAATCCTGTCGCCCACTTTTCGCAAATAGGCGGGATCAGCACATTGTTCTATTCCGGTAGCAGCAACCAGCATCTTACCGAAAAGTGGTTGGGACCATCCCCAGCCGGAAGAGAAGCTGCAACAAATACCGACTTCGTTGGTAGCGCTATTATTCTGATTAAAGATCACAATGTCAGCATTTTCTTCCTCGGCGAAACGATCGACAACTCTGGGGAAATTCCATCCGAAAATTTCCTGCCCGGCGTAGCCGAAACCGTGACTTCCTCCGATATTGGAGGTAGCGTAACTAAAGCCCTGAGACTTGGCTCCCCGGGGCTCGTACGCGGGCAGTTCCAGACCTTTTGCCTGTATTGCATAAGCTTCGGCTCCTTTGCCGATAATCTGGGCTGCTTTTCGGGAACCTTCCGCCAGGATATTGCCAATACCCTCACGAAGGCCAATCTTTTTCACCAGAGTCACCATTGCCTGGTGATTACCCCAGGTAAGCTCTAAACCATCAGTGTCCTTTTTGGTCAGGATACCTTTCTCATAAAGTTCAAAGGCGAAGCCGATGGTGCTTCCAGTCGTAATAGTGTCGATGCCAAGGTCATCGCAAATCTGGTCGGCTGCAATAGTAGCTTCGAGACAGTTGCTGTCAGTAGGTCCGCTGAATGCCCAGATAGTTTCATATTCCGGGCCTTCGCTCTGGACTCCGGCATAAGGCCCGCTGGTAACTTTATGCGCCATACCGCATCTTGCCATACAGCTATAGCAGCCGAATTGTCCGGTACGTAGTTTGCGATACTCTTCGCCGGACAGCTTTTCATAATTTTCTTGCTGCCCGTAACGGTAATTTTTAACCGGGTATACCCCGATCTCATTGGTGGTGCCCTGGGTGCTCGTGGTGCCAACATCTGAATGGTGGGCAAAAGGTTTGCTTTTTTTAATGAAATCGATCTGTTCTTTAGCCAGTTGATTGAATGCATCAGTATCGTGGAGCTGCAGATTGCGTTGTGCATTGATAGCTACCGCCTTGAGGTTTTTAGAGCCCATAACGGTACCGGTGCCGCAGCGGCCGCAGGTCCTGCGCTGAGTTACAATGGCCGCATACTTGACCAATTTCTCACCGCCCGGGCCGATGCAGGCTATGCGGGTATTTTCCCCGTGTCGCTGAACCAGCAATTCCTGCGTTTCCAGGGTGTTTTTACCCCATAGATCGCGGGCATCTTTAATCTGGCAGCTCTCGCTGGTAAGGTGTATGTAGACTGGTTTCTCGGCTTTGCCTTCGATAATAATGAAATCATAGCCGGCGAACTTGAGCCAGGCCCCGAAATCTGCTCCCGCTACTGAGCGGGCATAAGCTCCGGTCAGCGGGCTTTTGGTAATTGCCATCCATCTGGAAACTGCCTGGGCATTGGTGCCGGCCAGAGGACCGTTGATGAGTATTAGCTTGTTCTTCTCTCCCAGCGGGTCGATGTTGGGTTCGAGTTCGCGGAAAAGGTAGCTGACGCCGACCCCTCTGCCGCCGATAAAATCCACTATTACTGATTGGTCGACAGGTTCAGTGGTTATTTTGCCATTGGATAAATTAATCCTGATGAATTTTCTGGTTATTGCTGACATTTCTCCTCCTTAATCTGAATTAAGCCACCGTTACACATTCTACCAGAATTCTTTTTTTAGTATAAACCGGTTACTTTGCCGGTTTTAGTATCGATATCTCACTTCAAACAGGAGATAAAACGTCTGCTCACCCTCACCTTAATCCTCTCCCTTCGAGGGAGAGGGATAGATAGTGTTCTCTCTCCCCTGGAGGGAGAGATGAAAGTGAGGGGGAATAATCTGTCATTCTGAGCGTGGTCGCAGTGTATGATGAATACTATCTAATTCTCTCCCCTTGGGTGGTTCACTGCGTTGGCTGAGCAAAGTCGAAGCCAGTAGTCGAAGTGGACAGATGTAAGCGAAAGGGAAATCAAATCATCCGTCATTATGAGCGAAGTCGAATAAAAATGGATGTGGAAGTTTTCTCTCCCTTTTGGGGGAGAGACGTAAGTGAAGGGAAATTAAAGCCTCTGTCATTATGAGCGAAGTCGAAGGGTGAGGGACATAAAAAGTTCTCTCTCCCCTCGGGGGAGAGATGTAAGTGAGGGGGGACTTTACTTAAGCCCCAGTTCACCGCGAAGGTTGATGAAGTTAATCAGGTTATCCCGTGCCACCATGCCCGCTATAGTGCCATCTTTGACCACCAGCACCTGATTGATATTTTCCTCAGCCAGCATTTGCATCACCACCGAAAGGTCAGTGTCAGGTGTCACCGTTTTCAGTTTGCTATACGGCGTCATCACTTCCTTGGTTGTTCTCAAAAGCCATTGGTCACGGGGCACTGCTCTGATCTCATTGATGGTAACCAATCCCTGCACGTTGCCACCCCTGGGCACCACGGGAAAACAACGCCTGCCGGATGTTAAAATGTTATCGTGAACCAGTTGCTCGATGGTGAGCTCGGGAGGCACAATGGAGCAATCGCTGGTCATTACTTCGGTTACCTTGTGCCCTTTAAGCATTTCCATCAGTGCCAGTTGACGATAGCTGCCTGAGGCGGCACTTTCCAAAAACCATCCGATCAGAGCCAGCCATACCCCGTTGAACCAGTTTCCCTGGAAAATGATCCAGATACCGGCGAAGATTAAGAGGTAGCCGATAACCCGTCCTACTGTGGATGCGGCTCTGGTAGCACTCTTCAGATTTTGACTGCGCCACCACAGCAGGGAGCGGAGCACCCGCCCTCCGTCAAGAGGGAAGCCCGGCACGAGGTTGAAAGCTGCCAGGCTCACGTTAATCCACCCCAGCCATTGTGCCACGGCAACAACTGCCTGAGGCAGGCTTTTAAAGAAATACCACAGTGCCAGGAATATGATACCCAGGGCCAGACTGGTTAACGGTCCGGCAATAGCCATGCGGAATTCATCTTCGGGCTTTTTGGGTTCCTCGGTCATCTGAGAGACACCACCAAATATAAACAGGGTTATGTCCTGGATCGGGATTCCCTCTGATTTAGCTACCACGCTATGCATAAGTTCGTGAGCCAGCACCGAGCCGAAAAAGAGCAGGCTGGTAATGATTCCCGCCGCTATGGATAATGTCGAATCCCAGGCAGGGTAGGTGCTGGGGAAGTACTGGGCTGCCAGCGACCACGCCACCAGCACAAAAACAATAAACCAGGAATAATGCAGTTTGACCGGGATACCGAATATTTTCCCTATGTAAATACCACTGCTTGGCATATCGACTGGCTCCTTTCTGAATAGTGAGTGCGAGTCTTTATTATAACGTTTTTAATATTGGAAAGCATGTATCGTTCAGCAGTTGCATGCAGTAGCTGCTGATACTACTGCTGGCTGCGCTGGTCGTAGACCAGCTTGATGCCCATGACACTGAACAGCTGCCTTCCTGGACTGCAAAGCTCGTCCGGATGGTGATTATATCGAACTAACGAAAACGAGAGAAGGCTGTCAGGTTTAATTTCAACTTTCTTTTCTGGCAAGTGCTAGATCGTGCTCCACCATCATGCCTACGAGTTCCTTGAAGGTCGTTTTTGGTGACCAGCCAAGTACATTTTTTGCCTTTGAATAATCTCCTTTTAATAAATCAACTTCTGCCGGCCTAAAAAACACGGGGTCGATTGTCACAAGGGTTCGCCCTGTTTTCGAATTGTTCCCTTTTTCATCTGTAGTTTTACCCGACCATTTTATAGTCATATCAACTTTTTCAAATGCTGCCTCAACAAATTCCCTGACGCTATGCATCTCACCGGTAGCTACGACATAATCATCTGCTTTATCTTGCTGGAGCATCATCCACATCGCTTCGGTATATTCCCCCGCAAAACCCCAATCTCGTTTTGAATCCAGGCATCCAAGCACCAATTTGTCCTGAAGCCCCAATTTTATGCGTGCAACGGAACGCGTTATCTTCCGTGTTACAAATTCAATACCACGTAACGGAGATTCATGGTTGAAAAGGATTCCTGAGCAGGCAAAAATGCCATAGGATTCCCTGTAGTTTACGGTTATGCTATGTGCAAACAATTTTGAGACTGCGTAGGGACTTCGGGGATAGAATGGAGTTTTTTCATTCTGGGGTATAGTTTGGGCTTTCCCGAACATCTCACTTGAAGATGCCTGGTAGAATTTTATTTTCGGATTAATTGACCTGATGGCCTCCAGCACCCTCAAAGTACCAAGCCCAGTAACATCGGCAGTATATATTGGCTCTTCAAACGAAAGGGGAACGAAACTCTGCGACGCCAGGTTATAGATTTCATCGGGCTGAATTTTCTCTATGGTCCGGTAAATGTTTGTAAATTCGAGAAGCTCCAGGGGGATAAAGTTTACCTTTTCAGCGACCCCTAAAAATCTGAGTCTCTCCAGATACAACTCAGATGTCCTTCGAAATGCGCCATAGACTTCATATCCTTTATCAAGCAGAGCTTTTGCTAAATATGCTCCATCCTGGCCTGTTATACCTGTTACCAGAGCCTTTTTCATATAAACCTCCTCTTAATATATCTCGTCATTGTAGCATTTTAGATATAACATCCGCATCTGGAGTGCCGATATACAACAAATCTTCTCTTCCTTTCAGTCACAGTCATTCAATCGAGTTGGAGTGTTTTACTTTTTCCTCTCTCTCTACAACGTAGAGGTATTGTGGGGGTTGGCCTCTGCCTGAAATCAGGAGATCAAAGAGTTCGTGGCTAGACACACGCAGTTGAGCCAGATGATGAAAGCAGAAAAGGACCGGTTCAGAAGCGCCCGCAAACGTATGAGAGCAAGTATTAAGGCTCACATTGCAGGGCTTGAAAAAAGCTTGAGACTAGTGACAAAAAAGGGAGGGGAAATTATCCCCTCCCTTTAGCTATCGGATCAATAAGAGCTATTAAATCAAGCTGGGCAGTTCTTTGGCGGCGTCTTCCATGTCCCTCAACCGTCCTGAAGTCTCGCGCAGCCTGTCTTTCTGAGTATGAGCAAAGGCTGAAGCCCTGTCATAGTAATCACGTATCTTCTGGACAAAAGCGAGCTGGGAGAATACAACGGTGACGTCCACGGAGTTTTTCTCCCAGGGGAAATCACCGGAGCGTATAACTGCATTTTCCGCCAGTTCGCGAAGATAATCACCGAGACCTTTGGCAATATCCATGCTCATTTCCTGGACTGGAGCTCCCAGGAGATAGAGTGCCCTGCCGGCGTCTTCGGGGCTGCAGCTGATAGAAAGTTCGCTCAGTGCTGCATCCATCGCCTGCATCGCCCTCAAGGTTTCGCTGCTCTTCTCTCTGAAAGTATTTCTCTTCGTTTCCCAGGGGAATCTAAAACCTCTGGGTATATCGGCGTGACCTACGCCCAATGCTGTCCAGCCGTCAATAGATTGAATGATGTCACCGGCATCCATGGTTTTGGCGCCAACATGTTTGTACCTGGTTACCTCTCCGGCACACAGCAAATCGTAGAAAGGCATAACAATCTGTTCATTGATACGATTAAGGTTGGAAGCCATACTGGAATCTTTCCTGACATAGCGCTGGTTATCGGCAAGGAAAACGCCGTCAGCAACTGATTGAATTGATTTAAGACAGACAGCAGTATTATAGACACTTCTGAGCTCAGCCACTTCCTCATGTTCGAAGGGCAGAACTATGAGGGCGTAAACCGGTTTGCCCACGTATCGTTCTTTCAGCATCTGGGCGATGATAGATACTGCGCCTGAACCAGTGCCTCCTGCAGCACCGGCAATCAGCAAAAAGGCATGTGTTGCATAGAAATTTGGGGCAGTTCTGATAGCATCGATAACTTTATCGCCATCTTCCCGGGCAAGTTCGGCACCCATTTCGTTTACTTTGCCCACTCCATGTCCCCAGGTTTTGCGACCACCGATCAAAATACGATGCAGGTAATCAGAACCTATATGATTCAAACCGGTGAGGTCAGCCTGATCTGTATTAACTGCAAAGGCGCCTGTGATGATGTTGGTGCCACGCTGGGAGTGGGCTATCTTGGCAAGATGCACAAACTCATCTGCAACACGAGAACCACATTGCCCTAGCCCAATTACCATTAATCTCATATCAGTACCTTCCTTTTTCGATTCTAATTTTTTCTTATATTATAGTTTTACACTCATGTTTGTCAAGTATCCGAAGCTAACGCCAGCCTCTTTTGTTCAATGCTACAATGCGCCAGATAATTAACCCCAAAACAATCAAAGCTCCAATGATGGCCGGGAATATCCATACCTCCCCGCCAACTTTGAAAAGCTGCGGCGTGGTCCAACCGCTTTCGTTTCCAACTCCATCTATCGCCTTAACTCTCCAGTAGTAGCTGCCGTCCGTCAAAGCTTCATCTTTGCTCAGAGTATATTTTTCAGAAGTTAAGCCTTCCTTGCGGAGCATAGCACCGGTAAACTCCGGGCTGTTGCTGACTTCAAGCAGGTAGGTTACGCCGCTGGGATCTTCCACCGCAGTCCAGGTGAACGTTATTACTGTATTCCCTACAAAACCAAGTTTGGCGCCGGCTTCCGGAGATACTGATCTCGGTCCCGGCGGCGGTTGAGTCTCCGTTTTGAAAGTTGCAGAAGCAACCGATGCAGTGGCATCGGTCACTGTTATGGTATGGTCGCCTCCACTCTTACCTCTGGGCACTTTAAAGCTGGCATTGAATCCGCCCTTGGTATCAACCACGGCTCCTGAAGCTACTTGAACACCGTCGTAGCTTACCGTAAATGCCTGGCTGGCACCAAATCCGGTACCCTTTACTACCACATCGGTACCCACGCCTCCGCTGGTGGGGTTGATCTCTATCATTGGAGAAACAATCAAAGTCCCTCCGGCCACATCACCCAACCTGGTAGTATTTCCCGAGGCATTCACCGTATGTTTGCCCCGGCCGGTAGGCGGAACTTTTAACGGTATTGCCCAGGAACCGTTGGCATCGGCAACAATTCCGCTGGCAATCATGACGCCATCAAATAAAACCTGGACGCCACCTTCATTTTGCTCAAATCCTATTCCGCTCGCCCAAAAATCATCGCCCACCCGAATCACATCACCCAGCTGTCCCGAAGTCAGTTCCAGCTTCAGTGCTGATGATACCGTAAATCCGACTCCCGTAACTGACGCTTCACCGGTGGCATCGCCATAGCTGTTGACCCTGTGCCGGCCTTTGGTAGAGGATGGAACAGAAAAGGTCGATTGCCAGGAACCTCTGGAATCGCTGAAAATCGCGGTCTTCACCTTCAAACTGTCATAACCTATGGTAATACCGGATTCGGAATTCCCGAACCCGGTACCGTAAACTGTTACTATCGTGCCTACACCTCCGGCAGCAGGATTGATGGTGATGCTGGGGATCACATTAAAGTTCTTGTTATCAACTTCAACAGCCGGTGTAGATCCTCCGGCATCAATTACTTGCGCGCCGGAACGGCTGGGAGGTATTTTAAAGGTACTTTGCCAGTTGCCCCGGTTGTCAGCCATGATATTGCTTACGATTGAGGTTCCGTTGTAGGTTATCTCAATATTCGACTCGTTGGCATTAAAACCCGACCCTGTGACGGAGAGATCTGAACCGACGTATCCTTCTTTTACGTTCAACCTGATCGAAGGAAGCACATTGTATTCAGCATCAACCGCATTTGTTCCCAATTTTAGCAGGACTCTTCGCTTTCCACGCGGTGATTCAGGCACTGTAAACACCAGATTGGCAAGCCCGGAAGTAGTACCTGAGGCGATAAGCTGTTTTTCATCTCCCCAGTAAATCTGGTATTCGCCTGAGCCATAGCCGGCAATGTTTATAATAGTTACTTCGGAGCCTACGATACCCTGGACCGGGTTCATAGTGAGGCCCGCTGCTTTTACCGGTTGCGGTATTAACATTAAAATCAGTGACAGCAGGACTACTACCACTGAAGCCTTAATTCTCATACAGCCTCCATTCTTCCGTTACCAGCTATAATAGCATAAACCAGGGAAAAATATTAGACCCTGTCGCTTTCCCCGGCTCTTTACTACTTTTATTAATGCTTAACCAGATAAACGAATAACTAAACCGGATAGTTTAGACGCAGCATCTAAATATCTTTAGACAGGGTTGACAAAAACTCGGCATTATTTTGTGTTTTGGCTAAACGCTCCATGAGCCTTTCCGTCGCCCCGGTACCATTGGGTGAATCCTCGTTAATCATGCTGACAATACGGCGAAGCAAATATACCTGCTTCAGCATATCCGGTCCCAAGCAAAAGCTCCTCACGGCGGGTGCCGCTCTTTACAATATCGATAGCAGGGAATACCCTCTTTTCCGCCAGCCTTCGTTCCAGATGCAGCTCCATGTTACCGGTGCCTTTAAATTCCTCATAAATGAGGTCATCCATTCGGCTGCCCGTATCAACAAGGCAGGTCGCCAGGATGGTCAGGCTGCCCCCCTCTTCAATGTTTCGGGCAGCTCCGAAGAATTTCTTGGGTGGGTACAGAGCTACGGAATCTATACCTCCGGACAAAGTCCTTCCGCTGGGCGGCATTGCCAGGTTATAAGAGCGGGTAAGCCTGGTGATACCGTCGAGCAGTATCACGACATCCTTGCCTTCTTCCACCAGCCTTTTAGCTCGATCCAGGGCCAGCTCGGCAACCCGGGTATGATGTTCCACCGGCACATCAAATGTGGCAGCAATTACTTCGCTCCTACGGAACGTTTCATATCCGTAACCTCTTCAGGCCGCTCGCCGATAAGGCACACAATCACGTGGGTATCTTTGTACTTGGTAACAATCGCATTGGCGATGTTTTTCAGCAGCATGGTTTTGCCCGCTTTGGGAGGTGATACGATTAACCCTCGCTGCCCCTTACCGATAGGCGACACCATATTTATTAAACGCGTGGAAAAATTGCGCTGGTCGGTTTCCAGGTCAAACATCTGGTCGGGAAAGGTCGGCGTAAGCGCCCCGAAATGGCGTCTGCCCCTGGCCTGTTCGGGATCCATTCCGTTCACAGCCTCGACACGAAGCAGGCTGTAGTATTTCTCGCCATCCTTGGGCGGCCGGGCTTGACCGCTTACCGAATCGCCATTTCTCAAACCGAACCGGCGAATCTGGGAATTAGAAATGTAGACATCATCGGCACCGGGTAGAAGAGTACCCTGGCGCAAAAATCCATAGCCATCATCCATGATATCCAGTATGCCGTTGAGATACATAGTTTCCCTGTTGCTCAGCCTGTGCCTGCATCAGGCGGTCTACCAGTTCCGCCTTCTTCATTCCCTTACAGCCTTCAATCCCCATCTGACTGGCGATTTCCACCAGAGCTTCACAGGTCTTTTCCTCAAGTTCGGCAATTGTTAAGTTCAAATTTGTACTCATAGTTATGACCTCACATAGTTAAGCGATACTTTATCTAAAGGGATAAACATCCCGTTTCATTACAGTTCCAAGGGTTCATTCGGCCAGGTTCGTTACAACATGGCTCGGTTGCATCGTTATACAATTTTTTTCTCCCCCATTACTTTCTTCCAGTCTTCCTGGAAACGCTCTATTCCAATATCGGTAAGCGGATGCTTTGTCATCTGCAGCAGCACCTGGTAAGGTATAGTCGCGATAGGCGCACCTGCCTGGGCTGCCTCAACGCAATGCTGAGGATGCCGGATACTGGCAGCAATAACCTCGTGTTTTTATCTCCGGGTATTTCCCGAAAACCTCTACTATTTCTCTGACCAGCCTGATGCCGCTTTCGCCGATATCGTCCAGCCTGCCCGCAAAAGGGCTGACAAATGAGGCACCGGCCGCAGCCGCCAGAAGAGCCTGGTTCAGTGAAAAACAGAGCGTAAAGTTGACCTTGATTCCCTCTTTGACTAGCTGGTGTGTAGCTTCGATGCCCTCAGCGCCAGCGGGTATTTTAACCACCACATTATCCGCCCATTTGGCAATTTGCCTGGCCTCGGCAAGCATACCCTCCACATCCCTGCTCAATACTTCCGTGGAAACGGGTCCCGGCACGATCGAACATATTTTCTGGACAAGTTGCTTATAATCAACCTGACCCTCTTTTGATACCAGGCTTGGATTGGTGGTAACCCCGGTAATAACGCCCATCCTGACCCCATGGCTGATATGGTCTACGTTGGCGGTATCCAGAAAGAAACGCATAGATTCACCTCACTACTGATTCTCGTATATTACAGCGGCATGGTCACCTGTGTTCCATCGACCATGGTCTCTTTTGCCGCCTCAATAAATTTAATAAATAATGGGTGTGGCCGGTTGGGCCGCGATCTGAATTCGGCATGAAACTGGCTGGCTACCATCCAGGGATGGTCTTTCAGCTCGATTATTTCCACCAGCCTGTTGTCAAGGGATAAACCGCTGGCAATAAGCCCCTTCTGTTCGAATTGCTCGCGGAAACGGTTATTGAATTCAAAACGGTGGCGGTGGCGTTCATACACGGTATCCTGGCCGTAAGCCCTGGAAGCGTGTGTTCCATATACCAGGCGGCAGGGATAAGCACCCAGCCTCATCGTGCCACCCATCAGGCTGATATTAAGCTGATTCGGCATAAAGTCAATTACCGGGTAAGGAGTATCCGGATCAAACTCGGCAGAATTAACCAGTTTGCTCTTCAACGCATAGCGGCCAAATTCGATAACCATCACTTGCATTCCCAGACACAGGCCCAGGTAAGGTATATTATTTTGCCTGGCATACGATGCTGCGGCAATCATTCCTTCGATACCGCGATACCCGAAACCGCCGGGAACGATAATTCCCTGGGCTGACTTCAGCAAGTTTTCCCCGCCGGCGCATTCAAGATCCTCGGAATGTATCCATTGCATGTTAATCTGCCTGTCATGATATAAACCGGCATGGCACAGCGCCTCGCGCACCGAATAGTAGGCATCCTGCAACTCGACATATTTCCCTACCAGCGCTATGGTAACCGGCTCCCTGGGGAGCTTCAACCTTGCTACCATGGTACGCCATTCATTCAAATCGGCATCGACAGCCGACAGGCCTAACCTGCTTATTATCAGATTCGTCAGGCCGCTGTCTTCCAGCATCAGGGGAACTTCATAGATAGTTTCCGCCGTGACTAATGGAATGACTGCATTTGCAGCCACACTGCAAAACAGGGATATTTTTTCCTTGATGCTTTCTGCTATAGGGAAATCGGAGCGGCAAAGGATGATATCAGGTTGAACGCCGATACGCCGTAGCTCGTTAACACTGTGCTGGGTAGGCTTCGTTTTAAGCTCTCCGGTGGTAGCAATATGGGGCAAAAAAGTAACGTGAATATAAAGTACATCATCCCTCCCCTCCTCATTTCTCATCTGCCTGTATAGCTTCCAGGAAAGGCAGCCCTTCGATATCACCCACTGTCCCGCCAACTTCTACAATTACTACGTCAGCCTGCGATAAGGTGGCGACTTCCCTGATCTTTCTCTTTATCTCGTTGGTTACATGCGGCACGACCTGAATGGTACCGCCCAGAAAATCACCCCGCCTCTCGCCGGCAATTACCGCTGAGTAAATCTGCCCCGAAGTAACGTTGGAAACTTGAGTCAGGTCGACATCGATAAACCGCTCATAGTGCCCCAGATCAAGGTCAGTCTCGGCACCATCGTCAGTAACAAAAACTTCACCATGCTGATAGGGGGACATGGTTCCGGGGTCAACGTTGAGGTAAGGGTCCAGTTTTTGTACCGAAACAGAGATATTGCGGCTTTTCAATACTCTGCCGATTGAGGCAACACTTATACCTTTGCCTACAGAGCTGACTACACCGCCGGTAACAAAAATATACTTACTCATACGTCAATATGATTACATGTGAACTGATTCGATACGGTCGCCGGGAGGACTTCAAGCCGCTTCAACTGCCAACAGTATCTCACTATCATTGTACGAAGATCATCTTACGATTATCAGACGGGTAATTACCTGTTTCCCCATAATAGGCTATATTTATACTACGAAAATCACGAATAATTATGGGAATATTTATAGGGACAACCAAACTAAAGCAGACTAAAGTGGTTTTTCTTTATTATAAGGGTGGGTTAGACAGGTTGTCAAGTTTCTTCTACATAGTTTCTTAATAGTTGACTAATTCAAAAAAAGCCCCTAGAATTCTTTAAGGAGACAATAAAAGGGGGGTTAAGATGAAACGAGCTACCGTTCTCATCAGTTTGTTACTTGTAGTTATTCTGGCTATTTCGACGGGCTGCGTCTCGAGTCAAAGTGACAGACAGCTCACCCGGATAGAAGCTCAGATTCAGGCTCTGACGACGACTCTTGTCACTACACAGCAGGAGCTTGCCTCTACCAAAAAAGCTCTTACCGATGCCCAGGAGAAAACCAGGCTTGTGCAGCAGCAGCTTCAAGATGCCCAGCAAGCCCAACAACCGGTTCAGACAACAAGTTCCACTAACTATCAGGTGCCTGCGGTCCAAACGATTTCAATTATTACCGGACGATTATAGTCCTTATTATAACCAAAATCCTTACCCGTATTTCCCTTCATCACCTCCACTTCCTCCATCTTTCCCACCCTTCCATCATCCTTCACCGCCTCCTCCTTTTCCGCCAGCCCCCACCTCCACCGGCACCAGTTGTGAGTCCAGGGGCACCTTTTATATATAATGGCAGTATTGTGTGGCCCAACGGTTGGGGCCCTGGCATGAACAAGGTTGAAACGTATAATCCTAATAATCCTGCGCATGCGCATATTTTTTATTCACACTAAAACTCCGGTGGGCCAGATTTAAAGATAGTATTATTACCGGCGGACTCTTACAGCCGAGCCAGGCTGTTGATTAAAAAGAAATGGCCTCAATGGTGAGGGGTGTTCAGTGGGTAGTTGTTTTAATTGCCGGTTAGCCGTGGTTTTTGTGTCCTTATTGTTATCACTGGCTTGTGCTCAATCTCCTCAAATCCCGTCGAAAAAACACCACCCTCTGAAACTGCTCCCGCTAACCCTCCGGACTTTGTGGTCGCAAACCTGAAAATCACCCCGGATTTAGCCTCCACCAACGCGCCTGTCAGGATAACTGCCAGGATAATAAATCGCGGCGGAGCAGGTACTTATAAAGCAGTTCTGACAATCGATGAAATAGAAAATAACAGTAAAAGTATTGAAATTGGAAAGTCATCGGTTTCGGATGTTGAGTTTTCTCTCACTCTGAGCAAGATGGGCAGATATAATGTTGGCATAGGAGACAAAAAAGCTACCCTGTTAGTATCTGATTGCAGCCAAAAAATTCCATACACTTTAAAATATGATGAGAGCGGTATGAGAGAGGATAGCTTCTATGGTGTAGGCAATTTAGGTCAAATGACCCGATTCACTCCTCCGTCGATCCCATTCACTATCCAGAAGATAGCGTTATATGCCAGAGCTGTCGTTGATAATGACGCTGAGTTAGACCAGCACTCCGCTACCATAAACCTGTGGGACAACAAACATAGTAAGATGTGGACCAGGGACTATTCGTGGCGTCTTTTTTTTGGAGACTCCACATGGAAAGAATTCGAAGTGTCGAATATCGGTGTCACTGATGATTTCTATGTTGAATTCGTTTCACACAGTGAAGAAGTGAAGATACGCGAAGTTAGTGGCATTGGAGGGAGGGGAGGAGGAGCAACAGCGAGAGTAACCTGTGTTTCATTAGGTTGGGTATCTGTTACTACAATGAGTCCTATAGACATTCCCAAAGACCCGCTCGTGTTGGAGCAATAACGGCAATCCGGCAACAGTACAAAATTCGTCCGGTGCGCTTCATTGGAGAATCCGCACTTACGGCGAAGGCTGCCTTCTTGAAAATAAAACTGAATAAAGCACACTCTACTGTTGGACTATTTCAATGTCGTTTCCTAAGTTCGCCAGGCAGGCTCCCTCGCACCTGTAGGCGTCTACCCCTCTTCCTTGATGGAGTCACAGGAGACGTCACCCCTCTCTTGAGGAAAGAGTACGGGGATAATCCCAAGAGGAGAGAATCAACCTTTACCCCTCTCCCTTGAGGGGAGAGGATTAAGGTGAGGGTGAATCAACGTCCTGTCATTTCTGAGTCCCGACCTAATTGGGTCGCAGAACTTTCGCTAGTCCCTCTCTTCAGGGAGAGGAGACTTTATCTTATTCGCCCCCTCACTTACGTCTCTCCCTCCAGGGGAGAGAGAGTAAGAGGTACATTTTCCTTAGGATGGAGAGAATAGCAGCCTCCATTTTAACTAAGATTCTCTTTTCCCCCTCACTTACGTCTCTCCCTCAAGGGGAGAGAGTAGTAGGCGATATAAATTCATCCATGTGAGGGAGTGTTTCCTTTATCCCTCTTCCTGGTTTACTCTGAGAGCAGTCGAAGGGGAGAGATATACCCATTTACTCCTCTCCCTTGAGGGGAGAGGAGTAAGGTGAGGGTGTTTCCTACGGCTGTGAAACTTTGGGATCTACCCAGACCGGCTTCATGCCGTCAAATCCGTCGAGCGCCTCTACCCGCAAAATGAACTGCCGTTTCTGACCTGCCAGACTGGTGAGATCAGCCTGGTACAGATCAAGTTTACCGTCATTCGTGGCTGTCACGCTGGGGAAAAAAGTGACTGCGCCGCTTGGGTCGATAGTGCCGAACATGAAATTAGCCTTACAGTTGGATGGACTATTATTAGAAAATCCCACCATGGCGGTAAATTTTGCCAGAGGCAGCATAGTCAGGTCCCGTACCATAGTCGAGCGGGTATCCCTGTCCTGATAGAAGTCGCCGAACCTCCCTACGATATAACCGCCGGGAACGTGCTGTGGCACAGTCAGCAGCACCTGGCCGTAGCCCCTGTTATCTTCCATATTCACATTGCTGGACATGGCCGCACCATTGAGGTTATCTTCGGGTAGGGGCAGCTTCAATGGTCCGTAGCCCGTACTCCAGAATGCCTGATGGGCAACTGTAATGAAATCGTAGCCGAATTTTTCACCCCAGATTACCGACATGCAGTTGTTGGATTCATCGCCCTCCACCACGGTATTTTCGGAATCGACACACACCTTAAGCGTAAACTGCCTTGGATCTGTGGAATACGTTGGCGAGTCGCCAAGTGCAAAGGTCCAGGCGTAGTTTTTAAACGGCCCGGTCCTTTCCTGTCCTGGATCTAGAGCTTCCAGGTAATCATCAGCTCCAACGATTCCGTTTACCGATAAAGAGGTCCGGCTTCCTTTGGCAGGCGCACTCCCTATATTTTTTGCCGTGTAGTAAACCTCCCGCGTTACAAGGTAAATCTTGGTGACCACAATATCAGGCCTGCCTGCAGTACTTGCTACATTGACCTGCACGGTCGCCGTGCTCGTCCCGACGGCATTACTGGCAGTCAATGTGTAGGTGGTGGTTGCAGTCGGTGATACCAGTACCGTGTCCGACTGGCTCACTTTGCCTACAACAGGATTGATATCGGCACTTGTTGCGTCGGTTATTTCCCACTGTAGTTGCACCTGCTGGCCCGGATTCACCGTATTCGGCAGTGCAGTAAAAGACTTGATTACCGGCGCAGCAGTTGCCTGCTTACTCACCGGCGCACCCGTAGTTGTGTTTCCCGGCTTATTTTCGTACAGGGTAATACAACCCGCCATGGAGCCTATCGTCGACAGGATCAGGATGGCCGCAACAATACAATACACTATCTGATTTTTATTCATCTCAACACCTCTTTAAAAAAGTATAAGGATGGCCTGGAAATATGTCAAATT
>CAWAQY010000015.1:0-64616 GCA_963784375.1 uncultured Chloroflexia bacterium
TCTTGACCTGGCCGAAGTTGTTGCCAGGGCTATGGGGGTATAGAAATGTCCATTACTTCAGATTATAAAAAGGAAATAATGGCAGCAGCTCACAACGGAAAGATCAAGCTGGCTTTATCCAGGGCTATTGCGAGCTACCGATCCAATGATCAACACTGCCATGAAAAAGTTTCCTCATACTATTAAGCTGGCGGAGGAAGTCCTGGAGATAAAGGAAAAAGCTTTAGACGACATGGAAAAGCTTGCCCAGCAAGCCAGCGAAGCCCTCCAGGAGAATAAAGCTAAAGCATATATTGCCAAGACAGCCCAGGATGCTTTGAATATCATTGATACTATCGTGGGGAAAAATAAGCTTATTGTCAAAGGTAAGAGCATGACCGCAGAAGAGATCGGACTTCGTGAGCATCTGGAAGAACAAGGCAACGAGGTTTTCGAGACTGATCTCGGTGAATTTATCATCCAGAAGTTGGGCTCCAGACCCATGCACATTCTGTCGCCAGCGATTCACGTTCCCAAGGAAGATGTAGCCGCGCTTTTCTCTAAGATCACAGGAAAAGAGTTGAAGCCGGACATCGATCTACTGGTAGCCACGGCAAGGGATCTGCTCCGTGAAAAATATTTCAAAGCCGACATTGGTATTAGTGGCGCCAATGTGGTCTCCGCTGATACCGGAACTATGGTGATTATTGAGAATGAGGGTAATATTCGTCTATCAACCGGTGTCCCTCCGGTACATATTGCACTTGTTGGCATGGAAAAACTGGTGCCGACATTAGGAGATGCTCTTAAGGTAGCCGAGGTCACATGGAGGTACGCCAATTATACCGTTCCTTCTTATGTCAGTTTGATATCTGGACCCAGCAAGACCGGTGATATAGAAAAGGTAATTACTTATGGGGCTCATGGGCCAAAAGAAGTACATGTTATCTTCATGGATGCAGGAAGAACCGAACTGGCTAAACAACCGGTACTCAGGCAAGCGCTTTACTGCCTGAGATGCGGTGGCTGTCTCTATGAATGCCCCATTTTTTCCATCACTGCCGGGCATTTTGGCGACAAATATTTTACAGGCATCGGAGCCATCTGGGCATACATGCTTAGCCACAAAGAAGAAAAAGGTGCAGCCATGGCTTACACTGCTTAACATGCGGCCGGTGTAAAGTAAGATGCCCCATGAAGATTGATGTTCCGGAAATGGTGTTGCAGTTAAGAAAGATTATAGCTCAGGATTAATTCCACCCAACGTAAATCGCCCAATTCGGAAAATTCCTTTGATTGCCCAGCACTGACTGAACCTGCCTCCCCTCGTGTTGCGAAGGCATACTATGCCTTAACTCCTTCCCTCGAGTACCTGGCCAAAGTTCCATCAATGCCAAACGTCTCATCGTCAGGATGCGCTCCGACAAAAAGCAAAGTTCTTTCCCTGTCCAAAGTAACTCCGACGAAGAAGATTGATAAATATTATAGTAGGAGAAACGAGAAAAAGGATATCTCACTAAAGAATTTATTGATAATAACGATTAGTATTGCTATAGTAATGAGCCAGTAAAGATAACCAACAGGAATGGATATGCAGGAAAACAATTCACTAGAAACTAAACCGGTTAGTTCGCGAATAGACAGTCAGATTGTAATTACCCGTAAAGCATTAAATCTGGAAAATATTACTGAACCCTATTTGAAGCGGGAAAATATGTCTTACGGTTACGCAAGTGAATTCGGTTTCAGCTCGCCCAGAATCCCTATGGTAAGGCGCTTTATTTGGTTGAATATTAAACTTGCTGCATTATATCTGGCAAAATACTTTAATTGGATATTTCGGCAGAGAGCTTAAAAAAAGTAGTCTCTCCATTCGTCCTGGCTTTTGACTGAAATCTAAAAACTGTACTATCATTACAGAATCTATCTATAATGAAACGAGCTTCAAGGGAGTAATAAATGAAGAAATCCGCTATTTCTTTTACCGTATTCATCGCAATAACGCTTTTACTCGTAGTTATTACAGCGTGTCAACAACAAGCTCCACCAGCTAAAACACCTCCACCAGGGACTCCCCTGATTGAAACCAAGGACGGCGTCAAAACATATATAAATACTAAATACAACTTTAGTTTTACTGTCTGCAATAGCAAACATTTCGAACTGGAGGAGAACGTTGGAGCGGCAACAGTGGCCTTAGTAGGACCCCGCTTGAATGATTATAAGACGCCGATAAGTATTACCGTAACCATCGGTGGACTTCCTGCAAATAGTTCATTTGAAGATTACTTAAAAAGTAGTCGCAAAGAAGCCGAAAAGAGCCTCAACAAATTCGCAGTGACAGATGAAACTACAATACAGGTCAGCAACATAGCCGCAAAACAGTCTTCCTATACCTATACTGCAACTGTTGGCGAGATGGAATATGTTTTCCAGGATAAACTTATTGTATTTATGAAAGATAATAAGATCTATGCCATTAAATATGATGTCCCGGAAGATTTTTATAATGAATATTCAGAATGCTTCAATTCAGTGGTTTCTACGTTTAAATTCCGTTGATCCTTACAATAAGTACCATAAAAACTACAGGTGCTAATTTTACTCTCGTCACCCTCCGTGATAAATGACTATAGTCTGAATAAGTAGCCTAACTTGTGATAAAATGCCCAGCGATGAACAAGTTAATATCCATATAGGCACTTAAATAAGGAAATAATAATTGGTCGATTGGGATAGTCTGCAACAAACAATCGGAGTTGTTTTCAACGACGTATCATTGCTGAAACAGGCATTCCAACATGCTTCATTTGTCAATGAAAACCAGGCGCAGTCTCTCACAGATAATGAGCGTTTGGAATTTCTGGGCGATTCCATACTCAATTTTATAGTTGCCCGAAAGATTTGTCACGATTATCCTCACTATCAGGAAGGCGAATTAACGGTTCTACGCACCATCCTTATCTGCGAGGATACTCTGGCACAACTTGCATCAGAACTACACCTCGGCCGCTACCTTCAACTGGGGAAGGGAGAGGAATCTTCGGGCGGAAGGGAGAGGCTGAGCAACCTTGCGGATACATTTGAAGCACTCATTGGGGCTATATACCTGGATAGCGGGCTCACTGCGGCAGAAAATTTCATTTTAGCTAATTTAAAGAAAAAATTGGAGCTAATAAAAGCTGAAAAATCGGCTGAAAACTATAAAGCAAAGCTGCAGGAATTTACTCAGGCTGAATTCAAACAATTGCCAAGCTATCATCTGGTAGAAACTTCAGGTCCCGATCACGATAAAAGCTTCCTGGTAGAAGTAAAACTGGATGGCAAGGTCATAGGCACCGGTTCAGGCAAAAGCAAAAAAAATGCTGAAATAGAAGCAGCCCGCTTAGCCTGTCAAAAACTGAGCATAAAATAATTTAATTTGAAAGAACGTAAATTTTTCGGCTCAATCGCCCTTAGCTATTGACAAAACCAGGTTAACCAACATCCGCACACATACTCCCGTTGCCCCTTTTATCAAATATCCTTGCTCTTTTTCGGCGAAAAAAGTCCCGGCGATGTCAATATGAGCCCACGGTTTCCCATCGACAAATTCAGAGAGGAATTGAGCGGCTGTGATAGCCCCCCCATACCTCCCACCACTATTTTTCAAGTCAGCTACATCGCTCTTATTAAGCTCTTTGTATTCCTCATACATGGGCAATTGCCATAATCGTTCACCCACCTCTTCACCAGCCCTGACCACCTTGTCCGCCCATTTCTGATCATTAGTAAAAATTCCGCTGCATAAATCACCCAATGCTACATGACACGCTCCGGTGAGCGTGGCAATGTCAATTAAGGGAGTTACGCCCTGCTTTATAGCATAGCTCAAGGCATCAGCCAGGATTAATCGACCTTCGGCATCGGTATTAATGACTTCAATTGTCTTACCATTAAGTGCCTTTAAAATGTCACCTGGTTTCAAAGCCTTTCCGCTTGGCAGGTTTTCAGTAGCGGGAATAATCGCAGTAACATTTATTTTAACTTTAAGCTGAGAAATTGCAGTCAGAGCTGCCATGACAATAGCACCGCCGGACATATCGCCTTTCATTTCATGCATAGCCTCGGAGGGTTTTAAAGAAATACCCCCTGAATCGAAGGTCAGACCTTTACCTATGAAACCGACAGTTACATTAGAATTCGGGTCTCCCTTATAGCTGAGAACTATCATTTTGGGTGGTTGTTCAGTCCCTTGCGCAACACCGAGTAGTGCTCCCATTCCCATTTCCTTCATTTTGTCAGGTTCAATAATAACTAATCCCAGGCCATATGTTTTCGCTAATCCTTGGGCAACTTTGGCCAGGTCAGAAGGAGTCATATAATTGGCTGGTTCATTCACCATGTCACGGGCTAAATTGGCGGCTGTTGCAATGACCTTGCCGCGGTAAGAACCTAGCTCCATAGATTTCTGATTACCGGCATCTTTGCCCACCAGCACCACGTCATTGACGTCTTTGTATTCAGGCTCTTTGGTGAAATGTTTTCTAAAAGTGTAAAGCCCAAGTATAATCCCTTCGGTTATGGCCTGAGCGGATGTTTCTGCATCAATTCCCGTGTGACCGACTCCATGGAGAGATATAAGTATCCTCTGGCAATTCATTTTACGCAATGATCTGCAGGCTTGGGCAGAATATTGACGTATTTTATCAAGAGTAACATCAGATTTTTTACCCAATCCCACTACAGCTACAATGCGTACCGGCAATTTCTCTAGAGTATGTAAAAAGGTGATTTCGAATGGTTTTCCTTTTATCTCTCCCTGCTCGATAAGTTTTGTAATAGCGCCCCCCAAAGCGCTATCAATATCGGCAGTTGCTCCAACCAAATGTTTTTCACCTTCAAAACTGCTTACTACCAAAGCATCAGCCTGAATCCGGGTTATATCTCCAATACTTGTTTTAACTTCCATTAACTCCTCCTACTTTGTTGCTCAAATCTTAAAAATTATAAAGCATTTCCTAAGCCTGTGCTAATGATGGATACTGTCTAAGTTGTGGAATAGCGCTGATTAGCGTAAAATCAATAAAGAACATATCCTGTTTCAGCCCTACCTCATTAGATTTGAGTTTAAATAGACTCTCGCTTATAATTGCGAGGGTTTTTATTTAACCAGGGTAGAGGATAGCATATGGCTACTGAAGAGAAAACGATCATTTTAGAAACGATGCGCCACTCAGCTTCACATGTGATGGCTGAGGCTGTCCAGATTATTTTTCCAGGGGCAAAGTTCGGTATCGGTCCTGCTATAGAAGACGGTTTTTATTATGACTTTGAACTTCCTCGTCCTTTGGTACCTGATGACTTGCCTGTTATCGAGTCTAAGATGAGAGAGATAATCGCTGCTGACCTGCCGTTTATTAAACGGGAGGTTAATAACGCACAGGCCTCCGAATTATTTGAAAAGCAACCGTATAAACTTGAACTGCTGCAAGAATTGCCTGAGGGAGGAATTACTACATTCAAACAGGGATCCTTCACCGACCTTTGTCGCGGACCTCATCTTAAATCAACTGGTGAAATAAAATCATTTAAACTTACAACAATTGCCGGCGCATACTGGCGTGGTGATGAAAAACGCCCGATGCTTCAAAGGATTTACGGGGTTGCCTTCACATCAGACGGAGAGTTAAAGGATTATTTATCTAAACTGGAGGAAGCCTCGAAACGTGATCACCGGAAATTGGGTAAAGAGCTCGATCTGTACAGTATTCACGATGAAGCCGGACCGGGGTTGGTACACTGGCATCCGAAAGGTTCTGTAGTCCGAAGGGTTATAGAAGATTTCTGGAAGAAAGAACACGTTAAACGTGATTACGACATCATTTATACGCCGCATATTGCCAAAGTAGATCTGTGGAAGACAAGCGGACATTGGGATTATTACCGTGAAAACCTCTATTCTCCTATGGATATAGAAGGCCAGGATTATATTATTAAGCCGATGAACTGTCTGGGACATATATTGATATATAAGAGCCAAATGCGTAGTTATCGTAATTTGCCTTTACGTTTTGCGGAGTTAGGTACGGTATATCGGTATGAGCGTTCGGGTGTATTGCACGGATTAGCCAGAGTTCGCGGTTTTACCCAGGATGATGCGCATATTTTCTGTCGTCCCGGACCAACTTGAAAATGAAGTCACAGGTGTGGTCGAGCTAGCTCGTTTCATGATGAAGACATTTGGTTTTCAAGATTATAAAATGCTTTTATCCACACGTCCCGAGCATTATACGGGGACACTTGAAAGTTGGGAGCATGCAACGAATACATTGAAACGGGTATTAGAAAATTTAAAAATTGAGTATAGCATAGATCCAGGCGAAGGCGTGTTTTATGGCCCCAAAATTGATGTGAAGCTAAAGGATGCTTTAGGCCGACTATGGCAAGGGCCAACGATTCAGGTTGATTTTAATAATCCTCAACGATTCAACGTTAATTATATTGGAGAGGATGGAGCAGAACATCAGGTTTTCATGGTGCACCGGACCGTTCTGGGAAGCATGGAACGATTTATGGCCTGTCTCATTGAACATTATGCTGGGGTATTTCCAGTTTGGTTAGCGCCCGTGCAGGTCACCATAATCCCTATCGCCGATAGACACATGGAGTATGCCAGACAGATCAAAGAAAAGATGATTGAGGAAGAAATACGTGCTCATGTTGATGAACGCACAGAAAGAATGAATTTGAAAATTAGAGAGGCCCAGCTGGCAAAAGTACCTTACATGCTTATCGTCGGCGACAAAGAGTCAGCTAACTCAACGGTGTCGGTGCGTTTGCGGAATGGAGAAGATTTGGGTTCTATGGGTTTAACTGAATTTATAGGAAGAATCAAAGAGGTAGTTTTGAGCAAGAGCTCAGCAAAGCTTTGATTTCCAGCGATGAATGTGCTATATTTTTTTGTCATTTGATAAATTATTGATAGAGAGGTTTAGAGGAAGACGACTAAAGAACTAAACATAAACCACCGGATTAGGGCCAAAGACGTTCGGCTTATCAGTGAGAATGGGGAGCAGTTGGGGGTAATGCCTGTTAAGAATGCACTGGATATAGCTAGAGAGCAAGGGCTCGACTTGGTGGAAGTATCGGCTGGTTCCAATCCGTCAGTATGCAGGATTTTAGACTACGGTCGGTTTAGATATGAACAAACCAAGAAAGAGAGAAAAGCAAGACAAGGACAAAGGATCGGTGTAAAAGAAATCCGCATAAGACCCAGAGTCCAGGAACATGATCTGGAAACTAAAATAAGGCTGGCGAAAAAACTTTTGGAGGATGGTGATAAGGTAAAACTGAATGTGGTTTTCAGAGGACGTGAAATTACCCATCCCGAATTAGGATTAAAAGCACTACAAAAAATTACCGAAGGTTTAAAAGAAGTAGCAGGTATTGATGGTTCACCATCATTAGAGGGAAGGATGATGAACCTTGTTCTGACCCCGATTTCGAGCAAGCAGAAGGCTACAAAGGCAAAGGAGGAAGGCACAGTTGCCAAAACTTAAAACTCATAAAGGGGCACAAAGCCGTTTTAACATAACCGGCACTGGCAAAATTATGCGTGTAAAAGGGCTCAAGAGTCATTTTAGACGCAGAAAATCAAAGAGGACTAAACGCCTTTTTGATGAAATGATTCCAGTGAATCAGGGTTGATGTTCCGCGTCTAAAAAGGCTAATGCCCTACGGTTTGAAATAATTCAGGAGGATTTGATTGCCAAGAGTTAAAGGTGGGATAGTTACCCATAGAAAACATAAAAAAGTATTAGGCCTGACAAAAGGCCACAGAGGCAAGAGGCATAATCTTGTTAAAATTGCACACGAATCCATGCTCCATGCGCTTGATTATGCGTATTCGCATCGACGTGAACGGCGGGGTGACATGCGACGTCTATGGATTATGCGGATCAATGCTGCTGCACGGGCCGGAGGGCTTACCTACAGGCAGTTAATTGACGGCTTGAAAAAAGCACAAATAGTAATAAATAGGAAAATGTTGGCCGAGATGGCAGTAAATGACCCCCCGAACTTTTCCAAAATTTTAAAAACCGCTTCCGAGAAATCTAATAATTAATCCTCTTTTTTCACGCTAATGCAAAACCAAATTGAAGAGCTTGCTTCTCACGCTTTTACTGAATTAGGCAAAATCACTGATCTCGAAAAGTTAGAAGAATGGCGCGTTGACTATCTGGGAAGAAAAAGCACCATTGTACAGGCCCTGCGTTCTCTTGCGGCACTACCTATTGAGGAGAGGCGTAAAGTTGGAGCACGTGCCAATGAGATTAAGACAGTCTTTTGAGAATGCCTTAGCTGACAAAAAGAAGAGCCTAGAGCAAACTTCATCTATTAGCTCCGCCGACCTTGATGTGAGTTTACCCGGCAAAAGAATTCCACTGGGTCGACTTCCACCCCACGACCCAGACTTTTAATGAGGTTTGCGATATTTTGGGCTCAATGGGGTTTCAGGTTGTAGAAGGACCTGAGGTTGAGTGGGACTACTATAATTTCCAGGCATTGAATATGCCTCCCGGGCATCCCGCCCGGGATATGTTCGCAACTCTTTGGCTCGACGTTCCACCAAAGGACAAATTGGGCACAATGTTGCTCCGTACCCATACATCCCCTGTTCAGGTGAGGTCAATGGAAAAATTGGAGCCGCCCATCCGAATAATTGCACCTGGTAGAGTCTATAGGTATGAAGCCACCGATGTTACCCACGAATGGATGTTCCATCAAGTCGAGGGCCTGGCGGTGGATAAAAATATTACAATGGCTGATCTAAAAGGAACTTTATTCGAGTTTGCCCGTCGTCTTTTCGGAAAAGATAGGAAATTTCGCTTTCGCTGTGACTATTTCCCGTTTGTGGAACCGGGTGGAGAATTGGCCATCGATTGTTTTGTGTGTAAAGGTTCCGGTTGCCGGGTATGTGGCAACAGCGGGTGGATTGAAATACTGGGCTGTGGAATGGTACATCCTGAAGTTTTACGCCATGTAAATATTGATCCTGATGTATATTCGGGATTTGCCTTTGGTATGGGTGTGGAGAGAATACCAATACTTCGCTATGGCGTGGAGGATATCAGGCTCTTTTATGCGAATGACTTTAGGTTCCTGGCACAGTTTTAGCTAAAGGCCGGTGCCTCATGCCTGCCGCTAAGTGGTACGATTAATAAGGACATGACATGAAAATATCTCTAAAATGGCTCAGTGATTATGTTGATGTTTCGATTCCAGTCCCGGATTTGGCGGAAAAATTAACTCTGGCGGGACTGGAAGTTGGAGAGGTCAAGGTTATTGGTGGAGCATGGGCCAATATTACAATTGCCAAAGTTACCGGCATTAACCCACACCCTAATGCAGATCGTCTTAGATTGGCCACGGTTGATTTAGGAGGGAAAGAGTCGACGGTGGTCTGTGGTGCTCCTAATTTGCAGATTGGGGATATGGTAGTCTTTGCAGGAATTGGCGCGAAATTACTGGATGCACATTCCGGGGAATCAATTACATTAAAACCTGCCAAGATTCGAGGGGTTCTTTCAGAAGGGATGATCTGCTCCGAAAAAGAACTCGGCATTTCTGAAAACCATGAAGGAATTCTCGTTCTACCTCCTGATGCCCCTTTAGGGGTAAGTCTATCTGAATATAGTGGCGACACAATTCTTGATATAGACGTGACTCCAAACCGGTCTGACTGCCTTTCAGTAATTGGGATAGCTCGCGAAGTCTCTGCGCTTACTAAAAGCAAGCTAGACATTCCGGAAGTGATTTACCATGAATCACCGAATTCCATAGATTCATCAGCCTCTATAAAAATCATCGAACCTGAATTATGTCCCAGATATTGTGCCAGCCTGCTTACACACGTTAAGGTCGGGAAATCACCTCAATGGCTGCAGCAACGCTTATTGGCGAGTGGCATGAGACCCATTAGCAATGTAGTCGATGTGACCAATTACGTGATGCTCGAATATGGGCAACCATTGCACGCTTTTGATTTCGCGAAAGTTCGAGGTAGTCAAATCATTGTAAGAAGAGCGAATGAGGGTGAAGTTCTGACTACGCTTGATGGCGTAAAACGGGATCTTAACCCATCGATGCTGGTTATTGCAGACAAAGAAGGTGCGATTGCTGTTGCTGGCGTTATGGGTGGCGGTGATAGCGAAGTAACGGATGGCACGTCCACTATTTTGATCGAATCTGCTAATTTTAATCGTGCCACAGTCCACCAGGGAAGTGTGGATTTAAAGCTTAGTAGTGAAGCAAGTTCCCGTTTTGAAAAAGGTCTCAATGCGGAATTAGCCTCTATTGCTTTGAGACGGGCAACCCAGTTGATGGCAGAATTAACAGGTGGGAAGGTATCTAAGGGTATTCTCGATGTTTATCCAGGGAAGCACAAATCGGAGCCAATTCTTTTGCCTGCAAATGAGATAAAACGTCTTTTGGGCATAGAGATGCAGCCTGAGGATATCATTCAATCGCTTAGATCGCTTGGTTTTAATTGCAGCGTATTGGAATCGCCAGAAACGATTCAGGTGGATATCCCCTGGTGGCGTACTGATATTACTTGCAAGGCAGATCTTGTGGAAGAAGTTGCCAGGGTATTTGGATATGAAAACATACCAACCGGCATGCTGGCATCCCCGCTTCCTACCCAAGACCCGCTACCTATACTGGATTTGAGAAAGCGGTTGCGAACGACTATGGTCAGCTGTGGTTTCCAGGAGATACTTACCTATTCATTGACCAGTGAAGAGGTACTAAAAAAGCTGTCACCCGAGCCCGATCTGAACGGTCCAAAGCTTATGAAGTTAGCAAATCCCATGAGTAAAGAATTCGAATGTTTGAGGACCACGATAAGGTCCAGTGTTCTTGCCACTTTAGCACGAAATCAAAGATACCAATTGAAAGGATTTAAACTTTTTGAGCTCGGGAAGTCATTTTTACCTCGAGAAGATGATTTGCCTGAAGAGAAAGAAACACTCTGCGCTATTCTCAGTGAATCAGAAGATAAGCCATACTGGGATAGCGATCCAGAGAAATTAGACTTTTTTACAGCTAAGGGAGTAGTTGAGACTCTCCTCTCCAGGTTGGGATTGGAGGCAAAGTTCATGAAGGCAGGTGACCAAAGCTTTATTTCTGGGAAAACGGCTTCAATAAATGTTAATGGCGAGATTATCGGCATAGTGGGTGAGATAAATCCAAGAGTTTTAGCTGCGTTTGATGTTGGCGGCGCTGCTTTTATGATTGAGATTTCTATAGATAAGTTGCTCTCACTGGTAAAAACAACTTATAAGTATATGCCGATCCCACGGTATCCCAGCGTAATCAGGGACATGGCACTTGTGGTAGATGAGAAAATCACTTATCAACAAATCCATGATAGCACAAGCGGCTTTCCTCTCGTGGTGAATGTTAATCTTTTTGACCTGTATCGAGGTGAACAGGTTCCTAAAGGGAAAAAGTCTCTGGCGTGCAGAATTACCTACCAATCAATGACGCAAACATTGTCCGACGAAGAGGTAGACCGGGTCCAGCGAAGTATCCTTGATAAGTTGTCGAAAGAGCTTGGTGCAAATTTACGGGTTTAATTAAGCTCTGTCACCAGGATTTACCTTGGCTTGAGTGGCTTCGTTTATCAGTTCTTGTATTTTGAGCAGTGATGCCTTCCAAGGGCAATAACCTGGCTTCTTTTTCATTACGCCATTTTAATTCTACACTTTGATTTTGGAGGGTACGGGGGCTGATAGTCATCCTTAGAGGTATTCCTATGAGGTCCGCATCATTGAATTTGATACCTGGTGACTCATTTCGATCGTCGTATAGCACTTCAATGTTATTGCTTACCAGGTCGTTATAAAGTTTTTCGGCGGCTTCTGCCACTTTTTTGTCTTCAACCCGTAACGAGCAGAGATGAACCTGGTACGGGGCAATAGGAAGTGGCCAGATGATTCCTTTATCGTCGTGATTCTGCTCAACGGCTGCGGCCATTAATCTTCCCAGCCCGATGCCGTAGCAACCCATGCAAATAGGCTTTGTTTCTCCTTTCTGATCGAGGTAGGACGCTCCAAGCTTTTCACTGAGAAAAGTTCCAAGCTTAAAGATATGCCCCACCTCGATTCCACGCGTTGAAAGAAGCGCATCATTGCACGCCACACAAGAATCTCCACTCTTAGCGGTAGCAATATCGGCAATAATATCGGCGGTAAAGTCACGGGGGTAATTGACGTTTTTCAGATGCGTATCCGGTTTATTTGCCCCAGCGATGAAATTGGAACCCATGGTTACGGAATCATCGGCTACGATTTTTATTCCTTTTAAACCCACCGCTGATGCAGAACCGGCGACAAGACCCATTGTCTTCACCTCGGGGTCTGTAGCCAGCCGTAATTCGGTGCATTTAATCAAATTCCTGAGCTTAATCTCGTTTACTTCCAGATCGCCTCTGATAACAACAAAAATCATGGTATCGTCTGCCATATAAAACACGGCCTTCAACGTCTGGTTTCTGGGGACGCCAACGAAATCGGCAACCTCTTCGATCGTTTTAATGCCTGGGGTGGCTATTTCTTCAATTTCTAGAGGTGGCTTGACTTCCAGTTTTGTTTTTACACCCTGGGCTTTTTCAGTATTTGCTGCATAACCACAACCCTTGCAATAAATAATCTCATCTTCACCGCTTTCGGCAACCAGCATGAACTCGTGTGAAGCTTTACCGCCAATTGCACCACTGTCAGCTTGTACCATGATGCAGGGTAAACCGCAGCGAAAATATATGTTCTTATAGGCCTGCATCATTTTGTTATAACTGATTTCTAGGCCAGCATCATCGATATCGAAACTATAAAGGTCTTTCATAATGAATTCTCGGACGCGCAATAAGCCACCGCGGGGGCGCGGTTCATCACGGAATTTATTTTGAATTTGGTAAGGCAGCAGAGGCAAATCTCTATAACTTTGCACATGGTGTCGAACCAGGTAAGTGATGACCTCTTCATGAGTAGGACCCATCAGCAGTTTATGGTCCTTACGGTCTGTGATAGTAAAAATAGTTTTTCCAAATGATGCCAACCTGCCGGATTGTTCCCACAGTTCCGGAGGCTGAAGTGAAGGCATCATGAGTTCCTGTCCCCCTGCTTTATCCATCTCTTCTTTAATAATGTGTTCTATTTTTCTAAGTACCCGCCAGCCAAGGGGTAAATAAGCATAAACGCCGGCAGCAACCTGTTGAATCATAGCCGTCCTGATCAGCAATTGATGGCTGATATTGTCGGCTTCGGCCGGTATTTCTTTTAAGGTTTTCCCAAAAAGTTTTGAAAGATACAAGATTCCCTCTTTCTCCAAGATTCCACTAAAGTACATATACGATTTGTAGCCAAAAAGGAAGGTTGCTAGTTTATTACTTTACGATCCGAAACGCACAGAATATCCTAGAAGACCTAGAACGACAACAACGACTATCCACAATACACCAATTACGATTCCTGCGATAAACAAACCTACGCCCCATTTTGACCATCTCTTCTGGGTCTTCTTAAAATGCTCTATGCTGTTCCATTTCTTATGGCGCCATGCCCACTCGTTACCTTTAATGCCAAGAACAATTGCCCAGATGATGCCAAGTACGAAAACAATTAAGGAGATCCAAACACCATTTCCAATACCCCAGATCCAGTTCAGGAAAAATGCTCCCCAGTTCCAGCCTTTTAGCTCGGGGGGCAGAGTAGCTGATGCTTGCCCCGAAGTATTAACTCCTGTTGAAGCGGTTATAGATTCAGGTTTGCTCTCCTTCACTTGAGAATATCCAGATTGATTCTTCGTAACAGGTGGTGGAGTCTCTACCTTAGTAGCTAGTAGCCTCGCCTTTATTTTGAACAAAAATCTTATCAGCACAAGGGGTGCAGTACATTTTACCTCCCAGCAGAGCCTTGCATTCCATGCAGATTAATCTGCCACAGGAGACACAGGCACCCACAGGTTCACGATCAGGATGATAACCGCATTGCATCTCTGTTGATTCTCCTTTTCTAATTACTTTATTGGAAGATACTAGGGGTTTTCATCAAAAATGAATTGTAATATTAAAGCATATGAAAACTACTTAGTCTAGTCCCAGTATTTCGTGTATTTCTTTCATTAACGCGGCGAATAAATCTTTTTCATCCAGGGTGCGCACTACCTCACCTTTTTTAAATAAAATGCCTTTTCCTTTGCCGCAAGCAATACCAACATCGGCATCTTTGGCTTCGCCCGGCCCATTAACCACACAGCCCATGACGGCTACTTTGATGGGTTTAGAAATTTCTTTGAGTCTCGCATCTACAGCTTGAGCGAGAGCAAGAATATCTACTTCAGTACGCCCGCATGATGGACAACTAACCAGTGTTGGCCCATGTTGTCGCAAATCAAGGCTTTTTAATATCTCGTATGCAGTATATACTTCTTCGCCCGGTTGGGTACTCAACGAAACGCGCACAGTGTCACCGATGCCTTCATTCAAAAGAATCCCTATCCCTACCGAGCTGCGAATTGCACCTGCTTTGGGAAGCCCGGCTTCAGTGATTCCCAGGTGCAAAGGATATTCTATTTTCGATGCTATTAATCTATAAGCTTCAATTGTGGTCAACACGTCAAAGGCCTTGAGCGACACTTTTATCAAATTAAAGTCAAGCTTTTCCAATAGACTAATCTGTTCCAAAGCTGCGATTACCATAAGTTCTGCAGTGCTGGAATATGCTTGCACAGTTTTGGGAAGACTACCTGAATTAATACCGATTCGTATAGGAACCTGTCTTTCTTTGGCAGCTTTAACTACTTTGGCAATATGCTCGGGATTTGATATGTTCCCAGGATTTAAACGCAAACCGTCAACGTTGGCTCTAAGGGCTGCAAGCGCCAGACGATAATCAAAATGAATATCGGCAACAATCGGAATGGGGCTTTTTTCCTTAATGGACGCAAGAGCTTGTGCCGCTTCATTATCAGGAACAGCTATCCTGATGATTTCACAGCCGCAATTTGCAAGATCAGAAATTTGCGCTAGCGTGGCAGTTACATTTCTGGTATCAGTTTTAGTCATTGATTGGACAACTATGGGCGCATCACCACCCACCATTACATTTCCAATCCTGATAGATTTGGATTTCCTACGAGTAATCAAGGTAGAATGCTGTCTCCCTGAATAATATGAAGTACATCAAAATAAGTTACGAAAATGATTAGCATGAGTAAAATAATGAATCCGGTAAGATGGATTAGCCCCTCTTTTTTTGGTGATATTCTTTTACCGCGTCTGAACCATTCAAGAATTACGAAAACCAGTCTGCCTCCATCCAGACCCGGGAAAGGAAATAGATTGCACACTCCCAAACTGATGCTGATAAGGGAAGCGAATTCAAGTAGCGAACTAATTCCTGATTTGGCAACTTCTCCGGTTATCTGGGCGATCCCAATTGGACCGGTAAGCTGGGGAGAAGTACCCTTAACGAACCATCCGGCAACTTCATTCCGGAATAGTATCAGTACTTCCCAGCATTTTTTAGCGCCGGCAGGTATTGCTTCCCAAAAAGGATAGGCTTCCCGAATTACCGAGCTGTTAATCCCGGTAACCATAATTCCAATAGCTCCCTGTCCTTGTGGGGGTTTCCATCGGGGAGTAGCAGTTATTTCCTTTTGTGTTCCATCAGGTTTTTGAATCAGAATCTTTACCGTTGATCCAAGGTTTAATTGAATCAAATAACTTATGTCCGCACGGTTTTTTATCAGACGGTTGTCTATTTTTAAGATAATGTCACCTGTAGCGATACCCGCTTGTTGCGCGGGAGAATCAACGGCTACTTCTTGTATCTGCACTGTCTCAACTCGGGCATCATGGGGAATCATTAAACTGATGCTAAACAAGACTATTGGTAGAAGAATATTCATCACTGAACCCGCAGCAAGTACCATGAACCTTGTGGCATGGCTTTTACTGGCGAGGCTGCCGGGAAAAGTTGGGTCCTCTTCACCCAACATTTTAGTAAAACCGCCAAACGGTATTGCATTTATTGAATAGATGGTTTCACCACGTCGAATTCCGAATATTCTCGGCGGGAAACCCATACCAAATTCTTCAACTTTTATCTTTGATAGTTTGGCGGTAGCAAAATGCCCCAATTCATGTACCAGAACCAGTACAGATAACATTATTACAAAGGCAACAATTGTGACTAACATAAACTCCTTTTACGCGCCACTTTTTTAGCAGTCCTCCTGGCCCAGTCGTCAGCACTAAGAATATCCCCAATACCGGGGTTATTAATATTTTGGTGCAATGCCAGTGTTTCGGCTACTATTTCAGAAATTCCGGTAAATTTGATATGTTTGCAGAGGAATTCATTCACAGCGACCTCATCTGCAGCACATAATACGGCGGGGTATGTCCCTCCCTTATTTCCTGCCTCCAGTGCCAGGCTTAAACAGGGGAATTGCTTATAATCTACAGCCTCAAAATCCAATGACGTTATTGTTGCCAGGTCAAAATCATGGTTACTAATTTTTGGAAAGCGGCGCGGATATGATAGGGCGTACTGGATTGGCAAATGCATATCAGGAAAGCTTAATTGAGCTTTTATTGAACCATCTAAAAACTCAACCATGGAATGAACAATACTTTTAGGGTGTATAACTATTTCAATCTTACGAAAAGGAATAGAAAACAACCAATGAGCTTCGATAACTTCCAGTCCCTTGTTCATTAGCGTGGCAGAATCAATAGTCACTTTTTTACCCATTTTCCAGGTCGGGTGTCTCAAGGCATCTTCTACTGTTACCTTGCTTAATTTAGCGGGGGAATAACGAAGGAATGACCCTCCGGAAGCAGTAAGAATTAAACGTGATATATTCGTTCTTTCCCCGCGAATACATTGCCATATGGCACTGTGCTCACTATCCACAGGCAAAAGTTTAACTTTATGATGTTTTGCTTCAGCCACGATTATTTTGCCAGCGGCAACTAATACCTCTTTATTGGCAATTGCAATTCTCTTTCCCGCTCTGATCGCCGCTAAGGTTGGTGAAAAGCCTGCCATACCTGTGGTAGCTATCACAACAAGATCAACACTGGGATGACTGGCAATATCCTCCATCGATGATATTTTTGTATTTTTATCTGCGGAAATTTTTCGCCTCGGAATGAATAAATTTTGGTTTGAATTCGTTTATCTGTTGATATAGTAGAGTGGTGTTTAGCCCACAGGATAACCCAATAACTCGAAATTTGTCAGCATAATTCCTGACTACATCCAGTGTCTGTTGTCCTATAGAACCAGTTGAACCCAATATGGCAATGTTGGTTATGGTTGTCATTTGAATTATAGCTAATATGATACACCAAATGATAGGGTGTGGGCTATTAATACAGATTCAATACTGAGACTATTTGAAATGAATTGGTAGAGAGCGGCTAATAAAACGAGAATTACTCTGATGATCTATTGACCGGATATTCCATTAATCAGACAGGATTATCTTAACTTGTAGAGAGCATGAGCAAAAAACATGCTGCAGCGCCGGTTAATATAAAGCTGTCTACGCGGTCGAGCATGCCACCGTGTCCCGGGAACAGTTTGCCTGAATCTTTAATACTGTTATTACGTTTGAAAAGGGATTCTACTAAATCACCTATTTGGGCTAACAGCCCGATGCACAAACCAAAAATTAGGAGAAACCAGAAATTCTTAGAAAGCGAAAAAACTATACCTAATCCTACAGAGACGATTATGCTGCACAGCAATCCACCGACAGCTCCCTCCCACGTTTTCTTGGGGCTTATAGAAGGTACCATAAAGTGCTTGCCCCACGCCCTGCCTACGAAATAGGCACTGGTGTCACTCGCCATAATGATAAATATGCTTAAATATGTCCATTCACGTCCGTTTGTCAGATTTCTTAGTTCACTCCAATAGCTGAGCATCCAGCCCAGATACATAGTACCGGCAAGCAACCAAACCCATTTAAGAAAGACCCCTTCTCTCTTGGGTAAAAAAAGTATCCAGGAAAGAGAAATGACTATTGATAGAGTAAGTACGATAGATTTTGGTACCAATGCAGAATAAAACGGGCTGACGCTAAGTATGACTATAACGACAATGATGAAATAAGAAAGAGGATCAATTTTAGAGGAAATTACAATTTGAAAGAATTCGAGGCTTCCAAGAATTGCAATTACTGCAACCATTACGGCAAACCACGGATTACCAAACCAAGTAATCAAAAGAAGCACGGGCAACCCAATTGCAGCCGTGATCAGTCTCTGCCGAAGCATATTAGATTGTTAAATCTCCATTATTTCTACTTCTTTATCGTGCCCTACCTTGTTGACTTTGTCGATGAAACTATCTATCAGCTTTTGCATTTGCTCAGTAGCACGGTTTAATTGGTCTTGAGAAATACTTTTCTCTTTCTCAGCACGTTTCAAATGGTCAATGCTATCGCGCCTGATATTGCGTAATGCGATTCTCGCATCCTCCAATCTTTTGTGAACGGACTTAATCAGGTCCTTACGTCTTTCTTCAGTCAGGGCAGGAAGGATGATACGAATAACATTGCCGTCGTTTGTCGGGTTAAGCCCGAGCTCGGATTTTAGAATGCCTTTTTCGATATCCCGTAATGAGGTACGATCCCAGGGTTGAATGAGAATCATCTTGGCTTCCGGAATAGATATACCAGCAATCTGGTTAAGTGGCGTAAGAACGCCATGATAGTCAACTTTGATATGCTCAACGAGTGCGGGTGAAGCTCGACCCGTCCGAATTGTTGCAAGCTCATGCGAAAGAGAATTTAGCGTCTTCTGCATTTTCAGGTCGGTATCTTTAAGTGTTTGATCAATCATTTTTCTCTCCATTATAGATAATAGTACCGATAGCTTCACCACGAATAACTCGTTCTATACCGTTTGTTTCTTTGATATCAAAAACTATAATGGGTAATTTATTTTCCTGGCATAACGAGAAAGCAGTGATGTCCATAACTCGCAATTTCATGTTCAACGCTTTCTGATGCGTTAAGCTGGTAAATTTCTTGGCATTAGGATTGCTGCGCGGATCAGCATCGTATACTCCGTCGACTTTATTTTTAGCTACAAGGAGAACCTCGGCTCCGATTTCGATTGCCCGAAGTGCTGCAGCAGTATCTGTAGTCATGTAGGGATTCCCCGTTCCACCAGCAAAAATAACGGCGCGTCCTTTTTCGAGATGACGAATTGCTCGACGGCGTATATAAGGTTCAGCTATAGCCTGGATTGTAATGGCTGACTGTGTTCTGGTGTCAATCCCCTCACTTTCCAGGGCGTCTTGTAATACAAGGGCATTGATAATGGTGGCTAACATTCCGGCATAATCAGCGGTGGCCCGATCCATTCCCTTTGCTTCTTTACTGGTACCCCGCCAGAAGTTGCCACCACCTACAACCATGGCAACCTCAACACCTTCCTGTAATACTTTCTTGATTTGTCTGGCAACACTAATTAAAACATCATGGTCAACACTGAAGCCTTTTTTACCCATAAGGGCTTCGCCACTCAGCTTAAGGAGGACGCGTTTATATTTAGCTTTACTTTTTGCCACTTCTATTCGCCCAGTTCGAATCTGGTGAATCGGCGCACTTTAATGTTTTCGCCGGTTTTGGCTATAGTTTCGGCAATTATATCCTGTATTGTCCTGCCAGGGTCTTTAATAAACGGCTGCTGGAGCAGGCATGAAGTGACAGGATCGCATTCCTTTCCCGGGGGTATATCTTCCTTTGCAACAAATGCTGGTGCCATCGCTGCTATTTGTAATGCGATATCATGTGCTAATTCCTTAAATTGATCGTTACGGGCGACAAAATCAGTCTCGCAATTAACTTCAACCAACACCCCAATTTTTCCACCACCATGAACGTAAGTTTCGATGATTCCTTGCTCCGCAGCACGATCCGATTTCTTTTGAGCTGAAGCAATTCCACGCTCTATAAGTATTTCACAGGCTCTATCCATGTTCCCGTCTGCTTCATCCAGAGCCTTCTTACAATCGATGACACCTGCGCCGGTTTTTTCTCTTACCTGTTTTATCGTTTCAGTTGAAATGGCCAACCTTCTCCTCCTTGATGTTAAAAAAAGTAGGTCTTACGATTTTTCTACTTCTTCTTCAGGTGCAAATGTTTGCGATTCCGTTAGTTCAGCAGTTTCCGTTATGGGTGGAGCGGGTGCAATATCCACAAGTTCTCCCGTCTCTTTCAACATTTTACCTTGCAATACAGCATTGGCAATAGTATTACATATAAATTTAATTGCCTTAATAGCATCATCATTAGATGGGATGGGGTGATCAATACTGGTAGGATCACAATCGGTATCCACCATGGCTACAATGGGAATTCCAACTTTCTTAGCTTCTAACAACGCTATTTTCTCTTTGCAGGGATCAACAATAAACAATGCCGTGGGTAAGTTAATCATCTCTTTGAATCCACCCATCAATCTGTTAAGTTTGGCAATCTCTTTTTCAACCTTCATTATTTCTTTCTTGGGAAGGTAATCGAGTTCCCCGCGATTTTTCTTATCTTCAAGTCTTACTAAATAATCTATCCTGGACTGAATCGTCGTGAAATTGGTGAGCATCCCTCCAAGCCATCGTTGATTTACGTAATACATGCCACAGCGTTTTGACTCTTCTTCTATCGATTCCTGGGCTTGCCTTTTCGTGCCTACAAAAAGTAAGGTGCCTCCATTACTGATGAGGTCTCTCACATAAGCACATGCCTTATCCAGCATGGTGGCAGTCTGTTCGAGGTCAATGATGTGAATACCATTGCGCTGGGTATAGATGAAACTCTTCATTCTAGGATTCCAATGCCCGGTCTGGTGTCCAAAATGAGCTCCAGCTTCCAATAGCTGCTTAACTGAAACGGCTTCTACCAAATGAAAACCTCCTGATCATAACCATTTTGCTATGCAAATTGCACAAAAGTATACCATAACTCACGTTACAAGGACAATCGCTTGTCTATAGAGAGACGCCACCACGATTGGATACACACAAGTAACATACACGATACGCAAACAATCATGGTACAATAAAAAGGAGCCAGTCAAAATGGGAGCAAAACCAAAATACAACAACGCACAACGAGTCAGGGTGATAAGAGTATTCGATGATTGCGGATACGAGAAATTCCCTGAATTCAATAGATACATTGGTAGATTCGGGGATGTTATTAACAGTCATACAATAGGTTTTGGCGGCTTACCCTCTACTAAAAAGGTAACGTTGCCTGAAAGTCCATTTATATACACGGTCATGATTGAGAATGACAAAATAGATATGCCGGAAGATATTCTACAAGCTGCTGACTGGTAACCTCAGTGAATGTTGTCTCGAACCAGGACTCTTCCTTGAAAAGAAATATCTATTTTATGTCAACAACTTAGCTATCCAAGAGTTTTGACGCTGAAGTTCTGAATAGCTATAATACAAACCTGATTGCCGAGTTGTGTAGTGGTAGCACGATGGACTTTGAATCCATTTGCCCAGGTTCGAATCCTGGCTCGGCAGCCAACGTATCTTCTATCTTCAGTCAATGGATACCATCATAAACCGCAATAAACAATAAACCTTCAATAAGGAAAGCTCAGAGATACACAGGTGTGGAAACAATTTAAAAGAGCCAATTCGAATCTAACGTGCCTGTTCGGCTTCTCTCCAAAACCCCATGAGTAACACTGCGACAAGCCCGATTACGTAGACGATTGGGAGCTAAAATATTCCTATATCTTAACAAACACTTTTTGCTTTGCCTGATTCGAGTGAGGGACAACGGGAATTTTCTGATAAAAACAGGTTCCGATTTTCTTGAAACCCAAATCCGGAGGATTCGGTATAAATTCAGTGGCACCGATGAATAGAACACCATTATTCAGCAAGGACTGACAGAATTTTTTATTCAAGTTTGTTTTGGCTTCGTCTGTAAAATAAATGGTAACGTTACGGCAGCATATGAGATGAAAATCTTTCGCAAAAGGATTTGCCAGCGTATTATGTTTTTCGAATTTCACCATTTTCATTATTTCCGGCTTAACCCACAGCCCATTTTCAGTGTTAACCAGATATTTACGAACGTATTCTTCAGGCACATTTTTTAAATTGTCAACCGCATAGGGGCCCCCTGCTATTGCTTTTGCCAGGCTCATATCATCAAGGTCAGTCCCCAGAATTTTGTGCCGGGAATGGCCGGTAAGTTCCTTAAGTAACATGGCGATGGAATACGGTTCCGCACCATTCGAGCACCCGCAACTCCAGATATTCAATATCCTGTAGCTTGCGATAAGCTGGGGCAGGATTGTATTTTTGAGCTCCACATAGGCCCAATCGTCACGGAAAAACTCAGTAACGTTTATAGTGAGAAAATGATTAAGCTTCTTCAAACTGTTTGCGTCGGTTTCAAGCAGTTTGCAATAAGCGTCGACGTGCTTGTTATTGGTAGTCTCGATAAAAAAGGTTAACCTCCTCCTCATCTGCTGGCTATTATAATAATCTAGATCGATGTTGGTTAATTTGAATATATGTTTTGTGAGAAAAGTATATTCCTCGTCGGTCATCACTCTACCTCCGCAGGAGATCCGGACAGCTTGCTACAGAGATATAATACCTCAGGAATGATATCCGGCAAGGGAACAAGCTTTTCAGCAAGATTGTTTTCCCAGACACTTCCAGGCATGCCAAACACCACACAGGTAGCTTTATCCTGAGCGATTACTCTGCCACCGGCATTTTTTATCCTGGCTGCACCCAACGTACCATCCGTTCCCACGCCTGTAAGAATAACTCCGACACAACGGTTTTTATAAACATCTACTGCCGACTCCATCGTAATATCTACAGCCGGCCGCAGCCCATGCCTCATCGGTCCTTTATCCAGCACAACCTGACCAGGGTTTTGTACGACCATATGCGAACCGCCGGGGGCCAATAGCGCACGCCCGACAAGTATTTCATCATTATTCTCAGCCTCCTTAACGTGTATCCGGCTTAATTGGTCAAGCCTGTCCGACAGGGATTTTGTAAATGCAGGAGGCATATGTTGTACTATAAGAATACCAGCATCTATATCGGCAGGTATGTGCGGAATTATGTCATAGAGCGCACGTGGACCTCCGGTAGAGCTCCCTATTATTACGACTTTATTCGATTTTTCTTTCTTATTCAACTTTGCGTAAGCTGGTTGCCTGGATTTACTGATATTTTCGAGCACTTGAACTGCAGCCAGTTGTCTTTTCATCGCAACCTTATTAACCCTGGCTGCTGATTTTATCTTGCCTATCAAATCCTGGGATATATCCTGGTCGCCTGTCGGATAGAGTAAAGATGGCTTTAGAATAAAATCAATGGCCCCAAGTTCAAGTGCTTTAATGGTCGTGTCAGAACCTTCCGCCGTCAAAGCGCTCAACATTATTACCGGTGTCGGCGCTTCCTTCATAATATGGCTAAGAGCAGTAAGCCCATCCATCCTGGGCATAGACACGTCAAGTGTAATAACATCGGGCTTCAAAGCTTCGACTTGCTTTATCGCTTGAAATCCATCACCTGCGACACCAGCTACCTCAAGTCCGGTATCCTGACTCAAATATTTAGACACAGTGAACCTGGCAAATGCAGAATCATCAACTATTAATACTCTGATTTTACCCTGTGTCCTGTCTTGTGTATAACTCATGTCCAGTTACCCCGAACAGAATAACTAGTTGAGCAATTTTTTTACTGCCGCCAGGACGCGGTCAGATACAAACGGTTTAACCACGAAATCTACGGCTCCTGATTTTAATGCTTCCATAACTATAGACTGCTGGCCCATTGCAGTACACATGGCAACCCTGGCTCCAGGATCGAATGCAAGCATCTCCTTAAGTGCACTGAGCCCGTCAAGATTAGGCATTGTTATGTCAAGAAGCACTCCATCCGGTTTCGCTTCCTTGTATTTTTCCACGGCCTCTTTGCCATCTCTTGCTTCAACGACCTCAAACCCACTATCAGTAAGCATCTTTGCACATCGCATACGCATGAATACAGCATCATCAACGACCAGAATTTTGGGCACGGACACCTCCTTCCAGTCCTCTTTTGATTTATCTCTGATAACCAGTCCAATTTTGAATCAAGCTTGATATATCATCAAGGTACTATGGGTTTTGTATCTTGAGCCAAATGGGTATAAAAAACTTCCTTACTATAAATCCACTATCATTTGGGCGCATTTTACCTGTGTTCTGCCCGTGGCGATAGAGAGCCAAAGACAACGTCCGACTTCTCCCCGGATATCCTGAGCATGTATTTTCAGCCCGAGCCTGGCAAATGCCTCCATAACTGCATCGATGTTTCGCTCCCCGATATCAAGAATATTCCCCTTCGTTACCGCTTTTATCATTTTTGCCCCGCCCGCTATTTTCGTTATTACTCGATAAGGTTTGGCACCAGACTTTTCCATCATTTCCAACATTGCCGGAATACCCGAATCAGCGAACTTGGCTGATGAAGTACTGTCAATCCTATTGTTGTTCTCAGGTAATACGATATGAGCCATAGCTCCTACTCTGGCTACAGGATCAAATGCACTTACTCCGATACAGGACCCAAGCCCATAGCACCCCAGCACCACGGCAGGATCACCGGTTACATAAATTTCACCTGCTCCTACGCGAGTAATGAAATCTTTCGTCAAACTAACCATGGTTCCTGGTTTATTTCTCCTCGAATTCATCGCCTTTTTAAACAGCTACATGCACGTTGTTTTTAATATTTCTCTCCCTGCTATTCCGCAGGAGAGCAGGAATATCGAATATGAGAGCAGTTTGCCCACTTCCCAGGATAGTTGCACCGGCTATCCCCTTTAAATCGCCCAGATAATTACCAAGTGACTTGACAACAAATTCCTGCTGCTTTAAAAGCCTATCTACCAGAATACCCGCCGTAAGATCGCCGCCTTTAACTATAACCATATAATGCGCATTATTTGAACTATCGGAGCATGACTTACCCAGAATATCTCCCATTCTTAATACGGGTATAATGCTGTCACCAAGATGCATTACTTCCTTTTCCAGTATAGTAACAATATCTCCCCTTTTTATTTTAAGAGTCTCCACTACTGACGCGAGGGGTATAATATATATTGATTCTCCTGAAGAAACCATGAGTCCCCGGAACACTGCTACCGTCAGCGGCAATTTGATTGTAAATGTAGTACCCTTGTTAATTTCGGTGGCAATTGCCACTGAGCCGTTTAGTTTCTCAACGTTGGCTCTCACAATATCAAGCCCTACTCCACGTCCGGATATATCCGTCGTTTTCTCAGTAGTCGATAGGCCCGGCGCGAATATCAGGTTTATCGCTTCGGTATCGGACAATTTCTCTGCAGCATCCTCGGATATGAATCCCTTCTTCACTGCTGTTTTCTTTACATTCTCGGGATCAATCCCTATACCATCGTCTTGAACCTTAATTACTATATGGCCTTCTTCATGGCAAGCAGACAGCTTTATATATGCTTTTTCAGGTTTGCCACTTTTTATCCTATCTCCAAGCGCTTCTATCCCATGATCCACGCTATTCCGTATCAAATGTATTAACGGGTCATTGATCTGCTCGATTAAAGAGCGGTCAAGCTCAGTCCCTTCGCCCTCCATAGTGAACGTTATTTTCTTGCCCTGCTTCCGGGCAAGGTCACGCAACATTCGGGGAAATTTGTTAAACATGATACTTATAGGAACCATACGAACTTTCATTATGTCCTGGTACAGTTCATTTATTACTTTTTCAATATGGTTGGATGTTTCCCTGAGGTCGCCGACCATCATATCATCCTGGTATCTTGCCTCAAGTATTTTACTGGCTTCGCTTATTCTGGAACGGTCGATAACCAGCTCTTCTACGATATTCATCAGCTTATCAAGCACCTTGACCCCTACTCTCACGCTGGTCAAAGGTTCAAGTTTTTCCGTCGGACCTGTCAGCGATACGTTATTCTTTTGGTCATGCATAAGTTCTTTTCCGGTTGCCGTTTCCACCTTATCGGGCAACGGATCTAATTGTTTGTCAGCTAGGCTGTGGAGCATCCGCCTTAAAACCCGCAATCGTGTCAAGACTGGCTTCTCGATAAGTTTCTTCTGTAACACTAAGAATAGCGCCGGCAGCTTCCCCGTACTCGCTTACGGTCACTTCGATAATTTCATCAATCGTTTTGATTCTGGAAATAATCATCTCTCTATCGGAAAGAGTGTTCATCAAAATCCACAGGCTATCTGTAGTAAATTCTTCATATATTTGATTCTGGCTTGGGTTTGAGAGCAGCAAGTTACCGATTTGCTGAATTTTGTTCAATACCTGCTGACATCTAAAGGGCTTCCATGCGCTATCTTTTCTTATCGCCACATTAATACTAAATACTTTTTCTCCATCTACTCGGGCTTGGTTGACACAATCCCGCACATCACAATCAACCGGTTCACCATGAGAGATACTGGCAACTTCATCTTGATTTTCAGTTCTGGACTCACAATTAATAATCTTTACATTTTCTACTTCATCAATTGTTTCAACTGCATCAGTCAACTCACCCGTTTCTTTATTGCTGCTAAATACTAACCGCAGCTCACCGTTAACCTGCCCATTTTCAATTTGTTTCATAGTGGGTTGCGATGAAATCAGGTTCCCGATTTGTTTGATTTCATTAAGTACCTGGAAACACCTGATCGGCTTCCACGCACTACTGTTAGCTATCGTACAGGTAAGCACATAGGCTTTCTCCCCTGATGTCAATGGCTTTGCAACATTGCCTTGAGACAATTCATCTGCACAACCAGTCATCTGCATATTGCCAGTAGCAAGTTTACGCACATTCGTTGTAGGGATGTTTTGATTTTCTACTTGTCTCTTTAACTGCATCAACACCGGGTTGATATCAAGTTCAACTTCTTTTCCGGAGGCTATCTCTTCACGAAATATTTTCAGGACATCTAATGCCGCCAGCAACGCGTCAACAATATGTATTGTGGGCTTTAGTTGTTGTGTTCGAAGTTTGTCAAGCAACCCTTCCATCGAATGAGTAACATCGGCCATTTTTTTATGACCTATGGTGGCCGATGAGCCTTTTAAGGTGTGTGCCGCCCGAAATATCTCCTGCAGCAATGTGACGTCTTCTCCTTCAGCCTCTAAACGGATAATATTTTCATCAAGATGCTGTAATTGCTCGTCACTTTCTTCGAGAAACACTCTCAGCTCATCAGCAGTTATTTCGCCATATAGCACTATTTTGGACCTCCTCGATTTTAGCTGATCTCCCTGGTCACTATGCGACTACAGGTTCCATTTTTTTGGCTGTCTCAGACTGCCACTCCCTTCAACCGCTCCCTTCGAGGCCTTTCCCACCGCTGACTTCATTGCATCAACGATAGAACGGTAGTCTATTTCTTCGCCGCCAGTACTGGCCAATACCCGATTGGGGTCTATTAGAATGATCAGTCGGTCTGATAGCTTGGCTATACAGAGACAATCAGAATTTGCCCCGGTAATCACAGACGATGCAGGCTCGATCGACGATTTTGGTATGCGCAACACTTCGGAAACAGCATCTACTAAGAGTCCAACTTCCCCGACTGCAATGTCTATAACTACTATCCTGCTTTCTTTGGTATCCTCGGATACTTTTAACCCCAGCCTCTTCCTCAAATCAATGACCGGCAGAACCTTGCCCCTTAGATTAATCACGCCCTCGACAAAGAAATATGCACCGGGAACCCTGGTTATGGTTTGCATCCGTATTATTTCGCGGACAGTGGAAATGTCGACTCCGTAGTGCTCTGATGCCAGGTCAAAGACCACCAGTTGGATTTCACCGGTCGCTTCACTACTCTTCTCTTTTATCATGTTCCTTTTTCCTCGTTACTAACATTCAGTCAAGTATGCGGGGGTTCATAGAGCGAACCCCACATTCATGCCATTGCTTTTTTAGTTCCTGTCTCCGGTCAGCTTAAGTTGTTTATTCTCAGTCTTGCTCAACGTAGCCACGGAAGAATGTCCGTTGGTCTTGAATACTGCCACTGCCTTCTCCAATTCTACTGCCATACTGGATAAAGATTGAGCCGAAGCAACTACCTGTTGCACTTGTGCGCTGATCTGTTCGGAAGATGCCGAGACCTCCTGCGACACTGCACTATTCTCTTCGGCTACACCGGCAACTCCTTCGACTGACTGCTCAACCTGTTTTGAAGATGCTGCCATTTCTTCAGTGCTGGCAGAGTTCTCATCGACTATGCTGCTGATAGAATCGGTTATCTTGACCATCTCTGAACTCAGAGCAGTGAGTTCCAGCGTGGCAGCAGCTATCTTGTTCACCTGTTTACCTACAGCATCTGCCTGCTGCTGAATCTCTACGAGTTCCTTGCCGGCATCATTAGCCAGCATACAGCCTTTTTCAACTTCCGCAGTGCCGCTATTCATAGCTTCAACTGTATCGTTTACGTCATGCTGAATATGAGCAATAAGATCGGCTATATCCTTTGTTGATGCCGAGGCTCGTTCTGCCAGTTTACGTACTTCATCAGCTACCACAGCAAACCCACGCCCCTGTTCACCCGCCCTGGCTGCTTCAATTGCGGCATTCAAGGCCAAAAGGTTGGTCTGATCGGCAATATCGTCAATGGCTGCGACGATCTTGCCAATCTCCTTGGACCGATTGCCCAACTCATTGACTTTCTCCGATACTTTGCTCATTGTTTTTTTAATTCTCTCCATACCGATCACCGTATCTTCAGCTATTTTGGTGCCCTTCCGGGCATATTCTGCAGCCAGCCTGGCACCTTTGTCGGCTTCATTTGCATTGGCTGTTGCATCGGTGATGGCGCTGGATATTTTACTGACTATATGAGCATTCTTCTCCACGCTTTTGGCTTGCTCCTGAGAACCGGCAGCTATCTGATCAATTGCCCTGGCGAGATGCTGCATTCCCTGGGTTGCCTGGGTCAGGCTGACTGCCTGGTCTCCAGCTCCCTCGGCTACCTGCGCGCTTGATTTCGCTATCTGAGAGCTTGCTTGTCCCGCTTCCTGTGAAGCTGCGTTAAGCTGTTGGCTGGCTGATGCGAGTAAATTGACACTATCTCTTATCTGGCCTACCAGGTGACTTAAGCTGATCAACATCCTGGAGAAAGAGTTCCCCAGAGCATCCCTCTCTGATTTTGGAGCTACATTCATGCTCAGGTCGCCGTCCGCCATTCTCTCCGCTACCCCAGCTATACCCTGGAGGTAAGCCTGCATATCAGAATAAGACTGAGCCATCTGCCCGATCTCATCATTGGATTTTATATTTACTATCTCAGTAACATCGCCCAACGCAATTTTCTGCATGGCTGACTTGATTTTGTTTACAGGCCCGGTAATACCCCGCATCAAGATAATAGCCATGAATAAACCAACTACGATAGCAACAGCGATGAAGGCAATTATATTAAAAGTAGCCAAAGTTCTTGCGGCATCGGCCTCATTTTTAGCCAGAACGATTAACGCGGCAGCCCCTCCAAAGTACTGGTTACCTTTCTCAGAATGACCCTCGATCTTGCGGCCTGCTTCTATCATTACGGTACTCTGGATATTTTGATCTATAGCATTAACATGATAGGGAGTGGCCGCTATAATATATCTATTGATATAATCGTATATGGCAGTAGCACTTGCCGATTGGGCCGGATTTGAATAAGTAAGTAATTCCAATATCTGCGATTCGGCAAGCGTGTTTTTCATTACTACAGTGAAATCATTCCATGTTTTGTCTGAGGATTTCCACATATAATAAACAGCCATTACTTTCATCTGTTCGAAGGCGGTCTCCAGTTTGTTGGCCTGTAAGTATATTCCATCACCTTTCTGAACTTTTTGTTTCATACTCTCAATCTGAGCGTTGAAATCATCCCCGATTTTCCTCCACTGAACTTCGATATCCTTATTTGCATCAGCGCTTTTCACGTAATTTAAGAAGGCAGTTTCGTACTCGCTTGCAGCTAAGTCGATTTTGTCACATGTGTTTGTAACCTCTGAATTGTTAAAATCTGCCTTAATTTTTTTAAGCATATCCCTCAGCATCATAACCTGCCCTTTAACCTCTTCTACATATTGGCCATCAAGCGTTATCACATAATTTCTTTCAGATCTTCTGGCTTGAAGAATATCCTGAGTCAAAGTCAACGCCCGCTCAACATTTTCCCCGGCTTTATTCACTTGGGAGACGGCATTTATTCCGATAAATCCCACTACGCTACTCAATATGATAAAGAAAAGGAACCCTACAATTAATCTGACACCTAGTCTCAGATTGTTCCATTTACTCATGTAAACCTCCTTTACTTATCGGTGTTTCCAAATCCAATCTCCCCGGGCAATTTAGTGGGTCCAACGTGAGCATATCAATCGTAAACATAACTAGCTACAATTTTCCTATGACTAACGTAGTGAGACAAGGGGCAAAAGGCTAATATGCACGAGTGATAAGGCTCACAACATTCAGCCTTTTATTGGGCATCGTAGATAAGGAGGGGACATGCGAGTATGGCTATGAACAACCTGTGGGTGGAAGCTTATGGCAACGAAGCTACAGGATCAAGCATGACGGGTACCAACGATAAATGACGTGGCAATCCTATTCCCGTTTCTTGTTACAGAGGCATACCTTGTTCCTGCCTGTCTGTTTCGCCTCATAGAGTGCCATATCAGCCGCCTTTATTAAATAGGACCAGCTTGTAGAATCGGCAGGAAAGCTTGCCACTCCGACGCTGATAGTCAGCATTCCGTTGGGCTGGCTTTTTTCTTCCCCGTCAAATTGTTCTTTCTCCACCAGTTCCTGCAAGCGTTTCGCTACGTACGCTGCCTTAACCTTGCCGATATCCATCAATAAAACAGCGAACTCTTCTCCACCGTAACGGTAAATTCTATCCGAAGGGCGGATATTTTTGGCTAATAGTGTAACCAGATTTTTCAATAAATGATCGCCAGTTTGATGCCCATGAAAATCGTTGTATCTTTTGAACCAATCGATGTCCACCATCAAAACTGAGAGAGATTTGTTAAGGTGCAGGGCTTGAGCAAACTCTGCTGCAATATCAAGGTCGAATTTCCTGCGGTTATAGCATCCGGTTAAGCCATCTCTGATGGATAAATCCATCATATGGGACAGAAGCAGCGACTTTTCAAAAACCAGGGATACTTCCGTTGCCAGTAACCCGGCAAATTCAAGGTCTTCTTTGCCGAAATTATCTTTCTGTGCAGAACCGAGGTAGACAATCCCTTTTACCTCATTATTTACCGTGATCGGGAAAGAGATTAAGGAAGATATGACATAGCCGGGAGGAAGATTCCCAGCAGCCTGGCAATGAACGTTGAAAGGTGCAATAGCAGGTTCTTTCATCGTCATCAGGTGTTTTATTGCCGGTAAATCTTCAGTGCAAGTAATTTGCCCGAACATTCCGGAAAAACCTTTTTCAGCGGCCATTACAAAAGTATCTCCCTGGATAAGTATAATGGCGCAGGCATCGCACTTTAAGAAACTGGTCAACTCCCGTACCAATATCCGCGCAATCTGGCTTTCATCTAAAATCGCACCGATATTGGGATGTATCCTGACGATTGCTTCAAGTGCACTGACTTCTTTTTCCGATAAACTGTTCGACATAGGTCACGTCTGAAATAAATATTGAAAATTATACCGTTGTAAAATACTAAAAGTAAATAAATCTGTTGTCCAAAAAAATCCAGAATGCTATAATATCAGTCGCTTCCTGAATGTCTGATTACGTTTAATTTCAGACCTTCGGCTAAATTCCTCGGTAGCTCAACGGTAGAGCGGGCGGCTGTTAACCGCTAGGTCGTAGGTTCGAATCCTACCCGAGGAGCCAGAAATCAATTCAAGTCCAAGCGTCTCAACTCTTTAAGCTTGAAAATCAGTCTTGCAAAGATTACCAGTATCTTCATATCAAGAAAAGAAATCCTATGCAGAATCGCTTAAAGCCACGATGGAAACCCATCGAGCAGACGAGGTGGACAGGGGGTTAACTAAAATAGCACTTAGTAAGCAGTTCCGCTCCAGCAGATCAACAGTCAGGCTCATCCTGAAGGACAACAATTCATTCAATTGCTCAGTTACACCACAGCAACTCCATTCAATAGGACTAAATAATGATAAGCAAAATGACTTTATGGTGATTGTCAACACAAGTTATGCGTTTTATAATATTAATTGTTTAAGCCCTGCCAACAAATCTATGCTTTTCACAACAGAGCATCAAATGCCGAAGCACAATTATTTTCGTAAAAACGCCCGACAAAAACTTCAGCTCTACCCATTGCCGAAGGATATTACTTCAACAAAAGCACGCAATATATTAGCTAGATTGAATTCTTTTAATTCGGCAGAAGAAATAATGAGCGTACTTGATCTATACGCTGGGCAAGGAGTTTTGGGTTTTCGGATTGCCCGCAGAATTATAAATACGAAATTATCAATGGGCAAGTTTAATGATTTAAATCAGATTGCGACAGTGGCAGGAGTTGGCCCAAGAAGATTCACTACTATTATATGTGCCCTCGATGACTATGACCGAACTTATTCCAACTTTCTGCGCACATACATGGCCAGCACTCCCCCAATGAAACTGAAAACGCCTACCGCAAGGCCAACTGTGTCATCTATCGGCAGTGAGAGCAATACTCGCTTGAAGTATAGCTCAGTCATATAAAAAGCTATCAGCGTCACGAATCCATTGATAAATAATACCCAGGCAGTAATTGTGGTCAGAACTTTAAATATTTTTGGCATTTCCCCGGCCTCCTGTACAAAAAATTAATTACCAGTGTCTGATTTTCTATCCATGTCATGATAAACACTTCTTATTCAGAAATCCCAATCCGTATTAATAAGAGATCGATTCCATCCTGGCATTATTCCCTTCATTGCTTTCAGTTGCAGCATTCGTATAGTCAGCATACACTGCAACACTGTAGATATGAAACAGGATAAATGGTAAATTATAGGTACTGAACACCTGTGTACTCTCAGCGCCAGCCGCCAACGACCCCACAGCATCGGTTGCGTCTGTTCCTCCATCGACGGATAACCTTGTAGTAGTAGCGGGAGACGTGAACGTGCCCTGGTTCTTTATTTTGTACCAGATTTTATTGTCCACGCGATAAATATCCGTGATAATCAAGTCAGGTTTAAGCGTGAGTATGATCCCGGGATCTATCACCATTAAACATGTCCTGGATTCGGAACGCGCATTATTCCCTTCATTGCTTTCAGCTACTACGTCATTTATATCAACCTGTATCGCCACAGAATCTGAAGTGCCAGAGCATGAATATGAATAGCTGAAGCTTTCGTTGCTGCTGGCACCCGCAGAAAGTGGGCCGACGGCATCAGTTGCCTTAACTACCCCATCGATAACCAGCCGTGTAGTACTGGGCCCTGCTGTGGCAGTACCCTGATTCTTTATGATGTAGCTAATGGTGCTGCCCGAAAATAAAATGTCCGTGACGATCAGGTCTGGTTTGTCTGCTGGTGGAGGCGGGGCACCAACGCCAACTGTAATCGTAATGCTACGCCATCCAACCGCATTAGTAGCCGTCAGGGTATAGTTAGTGGTAACAGGCGGCGAGGCCGGTGCTGTCCCGACCAGGCCGACATTGCCTATACCCTGGTCTATGCTCACTGTTGTTGCATTGGTTACACCCCAGCTCAATGTTACTGTACCACCCGCAGATATAAAAAACGGGCTGGCGTTAAAGTAATTAACTTCGGGCAAACCCATTGAAGGTGGAAACGGAGTTGGTTCTGGGATAGGTGGCGTTGGAGTCGGTGAAGGGGGTGGAGTACCAAACGCTGCTGTAACTGCCACTTCAGCGGTTGCCGTAACTGATCCAGCTGCATTAGTGGCTGTCAAAGTGTACACCATGGTAGCCGATGGAGAGACTGTCCTGCTCCCGGTTAAGGCTACATTTCCTATACCCTGACTGATAGCCACTGTGGTAGCGTCAGAAACATTCCAGGTGAGGGTTGCTGAACCTCCAGGAGAAATGGGTGAGGGGCTAGCCCCAAATGTATTTATTGATGGAAGTTTAGCCACAATACCCAGGTCTTTACATCCTGTAACCAATACCAAAACAAGCACCAGCAATATAACTACCTTTTTCATTGTACAGCCTCCCGTTAGCGTTATTCTGCCAAAACCCTGATTCGTAATTTGATTGACCTTATGTACTAATCTTATGTTAGCAGATATTTAATAGTAGTTAAATAAGAAGGAAAAATGTTACAAAAACATAAAATCTATGCTGCTCCAACAGCACACCCTGCTTGACCATCCACCCTGCATATCGTAATCCTCTCCAACAGGGTCTACGCCGGACTACGAAGTGCTTTCCCAATTCCTATAAAAGGGTGTAAAATCATTGTTGAAACAATCATCAAATTGCTCAACGATATACGATTTCATTATACGGTAAACTGTTTGGACACGTTTGTATGATTGAACAGGAGGGATTATGGGCCGATATGAGGAAATACAACAAATAGCTTATCAGATTTGGGAGGAGGAAGGGTGGGTTAATGGCCGGGAACTTGAACACTGGACAATGGCTGAAAATATCTGGGAAAGCCGACAACCGCAGCAGGATGTTAAACCTAAAAAGAAACCAGCTGTAAAAAAAGCCAGAAAAAACAAGAAAAAGAACTCTGAATAGCCGATATCACCTTTCGAATATAACGTTTTCCTATATTGTCACAGTTCAGGCCCTCTTCCCCGTAGTCCGGGACCCCACTACCAGCTTTCGGTATGCCCGCATAATGGTGTGGGTCACTGCACCTGATTCCCCTGTGCCGATTGGCCTATCATCTATGTACGTCAGAGGCATTATTTCGATGATGGAATTGGTAAAAAAGGCTTCCTCCGCCTGCAGCAGTACCTGCGGCATAAGCTCCGTTTCCTTTACTCTGATGCCAAGGGCTGGTGCCAGTTCCAGCACCGCCTCACGGGTAATGCCGGGGAGGGCGCCGCAATCTATCGAGGGCGTAAGAAGCACGCCGTTACTGACACAAAATATGTTGCTGCTGCTGCCTTCGGCGACCAGCCCCGCCTCATTGAGTACAATAGCTTCATCGGCCTCTTTTGCTCTAGCTTCCTGTCGTGCGAGCACATTTTCCAGATAACAACTTGTCTTCAGGCGCGATAGCGGCGACTGGCTGTTACGGCGAAGTGAAGAGACTGCTGCCTTGAAGCCTTTCTGGTAGCATTCGGGAGAGAGAAGCGTCAACGGTCGAGCGGCGATGAAGACGGTTATCTGTTTGCAGGTAGCAGGGTTAGGGGTAATATCACCTTCGCCAGCCGATACAGTAAGCCTGAGACGGGCGTCGCTGAGCTTATTAAGAGCCAAGGTATCATAGCACGCCGTTTCCAGTTTCATGGAGCCAAGGGAAGATATTCCCAGTATTTCAGCAGCACCTCGCAGCCTGGCAAGATGGTGGTCGAGGCGGAAAATGGCGCCTTTGTCTGCGCGCATCGTTTCGAAAAGACCGTAGCCGTAGAGGAAGCCGTGGTCAAAGGGCGATAGTGTCGCCTGTGAACGTGGCATAAGCACCCCGTTGAGGTAAACAATCTCTTCCATCTATCTCCCTTTTTGCCACCTTGCCTCTGAGTATCTCAAGAAATTGGTGAGCAAATCATGTCCTGAAGGAGTAAGAATAGACTCGGGGTGTACCTGGATGCCCACGACCACATAGTCCTGGTGCCTGACACCCATTATTTCCCCCTCGTCTGTCCAGGCTGTGATTTTGAGACAGGCGGGGAACGTATCTTTCCTGATGACGAGCGAGTGGTACCGGGCAGCAGTGAAGGGATTAGGTATGCCTCGGTAGATGGTATCACCATCGTGGTGAATAAGCCATGTCTTGCCATGGACCGGCACCAGAGCTTTATCAATTATACCTCCATAGACATGTCCGATACACTGATGCCCCAGGCAAACACCGAGAATGGGAATTTTGCCGCCGAATTCCCGAATCACCGAGTTCGAAATACCAGAATCGGGAGGAGCCTTTGGTCCAGGGGAAATCACTATATGACTGGGGTTAAGCGCCTGTATTTGCTCCAGGGTAACCTCATCGTTCCGGTAAACCTGTGGTTCCCAGCCCAGTTCGCCGAGGTACTGCGCCAGGTTGTACACAAAAGAATCATAGTTATCGATAACCAGTATCATATCGTCTACACTGCTACCTTGGGCGCCAGACCGAGCGCTTGAATAAGAGCCTTCGCTTTGTCTAATGTCTCCTGATATTCAGCCGGGGGTTCCGAATCATACACAATGCCACCGCCTGCCTGGAAATAGGCTTTATTCCCTTTGATTAAAAAAGTACGGATGCCGATATTGAGGTCGAGAGTATTGTTGAAGCTCAAATAGCCGATAGCTCCTGTATACACGCTTCTTCTCGTCGGCTCGAGCTCATCGATAATCTCCATGGCCCTTACCTTGGGCGCGCCGGTAATGGAGCCACCGGGAAAGGCAGCCTTAAGCAGATCGATACGGCTGATGCCCGGTTTCAACTGACCGATAACTGTAGACGTTAAATGGAACACGGTGGGGAACGTTTCCAGTATCGCCAGTTCGGTTACCTTTACCGACCCGTACCGGCATACCCGCCCTAAATCATTCCTCTCCAGGTCGACAATCATGACGTTTTCTGCACGATCCTTGATGCTGTCCAGCAGTTCCCTGGCAAGTTTGGAATCCTGTTCGGCATCTTTACCCCTGGGCCTGGTACCTTTTATCGGTCTCGTCTCCACCTGGTCACCACTGACCCTGAGAAAACGTTCCGGTGAGGCACTGACTACGATTATGTCATCGAAATTAAAATAAGCAGCGAATGGCGCGGGATTAATTTGCCTCAGGCGCTTGTAAAGCTCATAGGGGGGAACGGTCAGTTCGGTATCGAAGCGCTGAGAGATATTTACCTGAAAGATATCGCCAGCGATGATGTATTCTCTGGCTTTTTCTACCGCTTTGATATAATCCTCCTGTGTAAAGTTAGAACGAAGCACGGCTTCAGTGTTCTTCGATACTGGCAAAGTACGCATGGCATTGGCCACCGTTGGCGAAGCGAGCCGATTCTTGATCTCGACAATTCGCAGCCTGGCTCTTTTCATTCTGGCAACCTCTTTAAGTTCAGGGAAGCCGGTAGAAACAATATATGTTTTCTTTTTCAGATTATCGAAGGCGAAAATAATATCGTAAAAAGCAAAATAGCTTTCGGGAAAATCCAGATCATTTTTCGCAGTGGTAGGCAAACGCTCGATAAAATGACAGAGATCGTAGCTCAGATACCCTATAGCGCCGCCGAGAAAGGTCACAGGGGCCGGTAGCGGATCAATCTTATACGTTTCCAGTAATCTACCAAGAACATCAAAAGGATTGCCTTGCTCTATCTGCCGACTCTCCTTCCAGGACAAGTCGATTTCATTGCCCCTGCTCTTCATCACCAAAAACGGGTCTATACCGATGAAGGAATACCTCCCCAACCGACTGGAGTCCATTCCGCTATCGAGGAAACAGCTGTACGTCTCATCATAAAAGCGCTCGAAAACATCCGATGGGCTTGCGGTTGAAGTAATCTCTTCGATTAGAGGCTGGCGGTTCACCTGGTGTTATTTCCCCCTGATACTGCTACGAATTGCCTTGAGAATTATCATAAACTATAGCATTGATTGGGAGAACTCTGCCAGCCCGGAAAAGGTCTGCTGCCTGGTAAAGGAGCAACTCTATTTTGGCGAGCTTCATCTTACCAGCAGATATCAGGTCAGAAGTTTTACTCGAGAGTACCCAATTATATTTTTGAGTTCTGCACAAAAATAATACATAATTTAAAGTAGCTAGATGAAGCAAATGCTACGGGCGAAAGATCGACAGCATTATAATGCAGAAATATTACAAGGGTAACAAGACAATGATTAACAGAGCGTCCTGGTCTTTTTCAGCCGGTATTGCCTGGTTACTCTTGTTAACAACATTGTTAGCAGGATGTATAAGTATTACGAAAAATGAGGGGGCACATAAACCCCCGCCATCCGATACATCGGAAGAAATTGTTATCAAGCTTGACAGGACAGCCTGCTTTGGCAATTGCCCTGTTTATGCATTGACGATTTTTGGAAACGGCACTGTTGTTTATGTGGGGCAGGACTTCGTTCAGACAAAAGGGTCTAAAGAGACTAGTATCAGTACAGACACGGTAAAACAACTGGTTTCGGAAATCGATAAAGCAGGCTATTTCTCTCTAAATGACAGCTACACCAAGTTTGGGGTCAGTGATATGCCAACTGTCAATACATCAATCCGCATGGGCGGCAAAACCAAGACTATCATCCACTATCTCGGCGACCGCACTGCACCGAAGCAGCTCACTGACCTGGAGAATAAGATCGATGAACTGGTTAATTCTGCTCAATGGATAAAATAAGATTAATCCACCGATTGCACGAATCCAGATCCCATCATTGAAGTCCCGGCATATCAAGAACATTATTTTTCACAAAATGCCCCTTTTTCAAAATATTGTACAATTATCTTAAGATACCTGCTATCGGAAAGGGGAGGCTGGATCAATGCAACAAAAAAAACTTTCTCTGGCTCTGGTAGTTTTATTCGCGGCTAGCCTGCTGTTAAATAGCTGTTCCAATTTTTCGGGGGGTAGTTCTTCTGTGGCGCCAGCCCCTCCAAGGGGGAATACCGGCACGATCACCACCGGACAAACCGTGTCTGCTGCCACGTCTTCGATAAGCCCTGCGGGAGGAACCATTTCCATAACCGACCCTGGTAGCCCCCTGAACGGAATGGAAATAAAAGTACCGCCTGCCTCTTATAGCAGCGCCACACAATTCAAGGTATCTTATGCACCGGTTGAGAAACACACATTTGGACCAGCATTCAACCCCATAACTCCAGTGATAACGGTAGATAACGGCGGCGGTTATTCCGAAGAGATCATGCAGGTCAAAATCCCGGTGAAAGTTCCTCCGGGAAACTTCGCCATGGGGTTTCTCTACGACGATAAGACCGGGCAGCTTGAAGGCTTGCCCCTGGTAGCCCAGGATGCCAGCTCGATAACAGTTGCCACGCGGCATTTCTCCAGGCTGGTCTTCTCCAGCATCCGAGAAGAGGCGCTTTTGCATGAAGACATCGAGTCTGGTTTCCGCCCTGGCATTGATGACTGGCAGTTCACAAATTATGGTTCGTACATCTCTCCTGGCGGCCACTGCGCCGGACAAAGTATCGCTGCTATGTGGTATTTCACCGCCCGGCCTGACGGCGAGGGCACAGGTCTTTACGGGCGCTATGACAATAACGGCACTAAACCGGCCACACCCGATTTTTGGTGGGACGATTCGCTGGGTTACCGATTCAGTTCTGTTTTGCAGGAAGATATGAACTGGGATAAGTATTTTTATGGCTTCACATATCAACTATCTGCCAACCACCAGAGAACATGGGAGCTATTTGTCAATTCCATGCAATTAACGCGCAGTCCTGATTTCGTTTCTATATTCAGTTCGAAAGACAAGACCGGCCACGCTCTGGTCGTGTACAAGATTTCAGGCAATAAACTGTACGTAGCTGATCCGAATTATCCAGGGCGAACAGATAGATATATCGAATACTCCAACGGCAAGTTTATCCCTTATAATTCAGGCGCCAATGCCGACGAAATTGCCGCTGGAAAAGGCAAAACGTACGATGTGATTGCCTATGTTGGCATTACGGCCACCATAGACTGGGGAAAGATTGGAAGGCGCTGGGCTGAAGTCAAGAGTAAGACCATCGGCGCCGATTACTTCCCGTCTTACGAAATGCAGTGGCGCGATGACCAGAAAAATTGGCATAAGCTGGAAGACGGCTTTGTATCTCCGAAAAAACGGCTTGATCTCGGCATCTTTGCGTTGAAAGGCATTGAGGGGAAAAACCTCATTTTTTATGTGTCCCGCAATGGCAAAACACTCACTCCGGATGCCAGCGCGCCCGGACTTGCCGGCTTTTACCTGAACACAGGCAAAAATCTTCTGGGGATTAACGTTACAGGTTTGGGGGCAGGTAACAAAGAAAGATATATCGACTTCAAATATTTCAATATCACCTACAATGATACTGCCACGCCATCTGACTCAGACTCGGAAGGCTGTTTTATCGCTACTGCAGCCTATGGAACACCCGAAGCAGAAGGAATAAATATACTCAGGAAGTTCAGAGATGATTTCTTGCTTAAGAACTCTTTGGGAAAACTATTTGTAGATACATACTATGCTCTCAGCCCGCCAATCGCAGAGTTTATCTCCAATCATGAATTAGTACGAACAGTAGTGCGTGAGTATTTCGTTGCGCCTATTGTTTCAATTGTGGAATCTACTCAAAGCTCATGGAGTAAAGACACAATTAAATAATCATCCTAGAGGCTACCGCCCTAACGTATGGTATCCCCGAGATCATTCGAGTAATTAGGTTTAGCCCTCGGCTGCACCAAATTACCCGCAAAAACTGAGCAGAATCCAGTCAGTCGCTCTATTGCGAATACACTTGAACTAACCGAATCAAATCTTTGTGAAGAAGTTCGCTGTGAAAACGTGGCCGGCATGTCCAACAGGAGCTATTATCATCCTGGTTTTTATGACTTTACCAGTGTTGACGTCCTTCATTCTCACTTCGGTAGTGCTTGCCACCATTTTCTCCGATGCATTCATGTAAGCATTAATGACGCTTTGCTGGTCTTCTTCCACGACGTCCGAAAGTGGAGCTTCTGCATCTGCCCACTCCTTTGGAGATTTATAGCCGATCAAATCGGCATACTTCTTGTTGCAAATTTTGTGATTATCATCAAGATAGATGAAAATCGCCTGCTGTGATTTTTCCAATACCGGTTTCATTTGTTCCGTGATTCCTTTTACAAGCTCTTCGTGATGCTGTTGTTCATCCATGACTAACCCTCCTTTATTACAGGTTGCAGTTGCGTCGCAACTTCACTGAGAGTATAAAATGCCAACTATTGAATAGTCATTAAATGAAGAAGCAAAAAGTTACAAAAATATGAAATCTTACACCGTTCAGTTTTTGGTACGATATAAGAAACTACCCGGTGATCAATAAAATCATATCAGCGTACAATTCTGACCAGGGATAGAGTTTATGCTGCAGTTGGACCCTTCAGAAAAGAGGTAAATGACATTCGGTGCTCCTGTAGACTACTTTAAAGGCAGTCCATGGATTGTTTTGTCGTTCGTTATTTTAGTGTTAACAAAAGGCGGACTCTAATGAATATCCGTTGCGACTTCTAATCCCCTGGGCAATGCGCGCTGAATCGTGATGAACAAAGAACCTTTAACCGGTTTCACCTGGACGTTGAACTGAGATTTTGCCCCCAGTGGTATGGTAAGACTTCTGCCCGCTCCAAGATTTGCAAGATCAATCACTATCTCAAATTCATCACCGTTTTCCAGTAAATTATCATTATCGGTGACCACCCCTGTCCATTTAATATCATTCATTTGATCAGTCTCTGTGCTCAAATTTATGACCATTTTATCAGTGCCTATGGCTATATCGTCATACGGTACCGAATCAGCTGAAGTTGCAATCACCGTTGATCCTTACTGAAAATATGATATTCCGTATCCCGAGGTCACTGGAATTCACTATTATAGGGCTTGTTATTTCCATATCACCGATCGCCTGTGGAATTCTTGCATGAACAGGATCGGCCTTCTGTGCAACAGGTACGCCCCCGCTACTCACTATGAAGACGAACACACTGATTAATACCGCAAAGGCCGCAGTGATAAGTACGTTTTCCACCGCATTCATCCCCTGCTCACCCCTTTGCACATTTTTCCTAAGTGTACTAAATTTTTTGTTCATGGTATTCACTCTCTGCTTTTGATTATCAGGCATCGTGAACCTGTTGTCTATAGTACCTGGATATTACCTTTTTCCTAAATTTGATGGGACTATTTTGCTACTACATTCAAGGAAAATTTCTGACTGAAATAATAACGCCGTTAAATAATAGTAGGTATATTCCATTATGTCTTCTGTAGTCGTATAATCTAAACAACTTTGCACAACTACAGAACAGTGGGAAATTAATTAATCACTAAAATTCGAGGTACAAATTGGACCATTCCGAAAGTCTCTATCAAATACTCGGCATCAAACAGGATGCCAGCTTCGAAGATATCAAGCGCGCGTACCGGGATAAATGTTTCATCCTTCATCCCGACCGTATGCTTGGACTTCCCGAATCAACGAAAAAACGGGCTGAGGAAGAATTGATCCGGGTAAACAGAGCTTTCGCAGTTCTGAAAGATGCCCAAAAAAGAAAAACCTACGACATGCAGATGTCGGGCAAAGCTTCAAGCTCAACTAAACCGCCGCAGCCAACAGCCAAAACAAAATCAAAACCCCAACCAAAACCAAAGAGTGAGCAACAGGCGAACAAAAGCACCAATCAGAAAAAAGTCATCGTGGATACGAAGTGGATGGCAGTGATGGTACTTTCAACATTCTTTGGCTTCCTGGCACTGGACCGTTTTTTTCTACGCCAATACAAATGGGCGATCTGGAAACTATTAACGCTGGGTGGCCTGGGAATGTGGTGGATTGCCGACGTGATATATTTTGGGATAAAAGGCGACGATCTCAAATCAGCCTTTCGGAATACCAGCCAATTAAAAAATTATAGCCGGATCATTGCTGTTGGCAGTACCAGCTGGCTTATAATTGCCTGCGTCGTCATACTATTGCTTTTTGTGCCTTCACTTAATGTACGGCCGGTGGTTTCAATCCAGGCAAACAACAGTATAGTAGGCACAACATTTACCGGCAAAGGCACGGGTTTTTCTCAATCCGGTTGGGTTATACTGGAGATCACGAGTGAGAGTTCATCATCAGATAGTGCAATCCCGGCGGTGACCAAATCGTATATGGCAGATTCAAGTGGTACAATTGCATTCGTTTTTAACGTGGAAACCGAAATAGAACCGGGGCTGTATTCTTGTAAAGCTACCGACAAGACTACAGGTATATTCACCACCAGTGATTTCGAAGTCTTCCGAGCAAGGTTCAGGAAGTAAATTTTCTCAACTGAATATACTCCCACATGAACAAGACGCTCTGGAATTTCGCCGAACTAGTTCAGCCAGGTTCATGAAACTATATTACGCCATTATGAGACAGCTGAATAAAATAGTCCCCGGAAGTATGAGACTCCCAGAAATTGACACCTGTATTTGATATTTGATATGCTTTTGCCGTTATCGACTCAACCGTTGACCAATACCATTATATCCTGAAAATATTGACTGAAGGGGATTTTGAACGGGTGGCTGTGGTTTAAGGGCAAAACTAAAATGCTTCCCGATAAAAATAGCGATAATAGCAACAGCAACAATACTCAAAGTTCAGAAGGAAATAAGTCCGATGGTTCCAAAAAAATAAGCCGGCGGACTTTTCTTAATGTCTCCGCCGTTGCTGCCACAACCCTCGCTGCCAGTTATCTTCTTAAAGGTTCAAAAATAGGTGCTGCCTCGTCTACCGAAGAACCTCCTTATGGAACAGTCTCCGAGAAGTGGATCAATACCTCCTGCTTAAACTGTCCAGCTCGTTGTGCCACTAAAGTGAGAGTGGTGGACGGTAGAGCAGTTCGCATTGCCGGAAATCCATTGTCCCTGGTTTCTGAAGGTGAAAACTGCCCCCGCTCACACATTGGCCTCCAGGTCCTTTATAACCCGGACAGGATAAAAAGCCCATTGACAAGAACAAACTTTCAGAAGGGTAGAGGTATAGACCCGGGATGGGCACCGATATCCTGGGATCAAGCAGTGAAAGAAATCGGTAGTCGGCTTAAAGCACTCAGAGAAAAGAGGGAATCTCATAAGCTATTGCTGCTTTATGGACTCAATACTATCAGTAGTGAAGATTTGATCAATCGTCTGGCTGCCGCGTATGGAACCCCCAATGTCGTTTCCCGAGAAGGACTGGAGAACGAAGCTGAAAAAGCCGGGGAATGGATGGCAGACGGGCATTATGTAGGCAGTGCCTACGATCTGGATAATACTAACTATATCCTTTCTTTCGGCGCGAGTATCATCGAATCTCAGAAACCACTGGCTCGAAACCTGAGGATGTGGGGCAAGATACGTCGTGACAGACCGCTAAGAGCCAAGGTTGTAGTCATAGACCCGCGCTATTCAATCACTGCCGCCAAGGCTGACCAGTGGATACCGATCAACCCGGGCACCGATGCTGCACTGGCTATGGGGCTCACCTATGTAATCCTTAGCGAAGGATTATATAATAAAGACTTCGTCCAAAACTGGACTTCTGGATTCGATGAGTACAGGAACCTGGTACTTCGTGATTATGACCCTGTAAAAGTCGCCGGAATAACTGGCATCCCGGCTGATACCATTCGCAAAATAGCCAGAGAATTTGCCCTCACAAGACCGGCGATTGCCTGGAGGGGTAGAGGTGCTACGTGCTGGCCTGATGGCACCTATGCAAGCTATGCCATCTTCTGCCTTAATGCATTAGTAGGCAGTATAGATATTCCTGGAGGAGTAATATACCAGGAATACCCGAATTACAAGGAAATGCCTGAAGTAACCTTGGACCCCATCGCCAGGGAAGGTAATGCTAAACCAAGCCTGGATCTCCGCAGAAAAGACAAGTTCCTTGCAGCCAATGTAGTTACCAATCAGGTGGCAGATTCAATACTATCAGATAATCCCTATCCCATAGAAATGGCAATCGGTTTTAACAGTAATTTCAATATGTCAGCTCCCGGTACCGATCGCTGGGACAAAGCAATGTCCAAAGTACCCTATTATGTTCACGTCTCTCCAGCCATCACTGAGATGGCAGAATATGCCGATATCATCCTGCCTGCTTCTACTTTCATGGAGGAGTGGGCTTATGACCATTGCCCGCCGGGATCAGGATTTTATGAGTTGAAAATAAAGCAGCCGGTCGTCAAGCCATTATACACTTCAAAATCCACAGGAGATATAGTCTTTGAACTGGCAAAACAATCCGGCAATACTGTAGCCTCATCTTTTGGGAATATAGGGGATGGCGCTGAAGGCTTTGCGAAATACCGCACCAGCAGTATTATTTCCTGGGATAAACTCACCCAACAAGGTGTTATGGTTGGTCCAGCCTACAAATACTTCAAATACTCTCAGCTATTCAACACCCCATCGAAGAAATTGGAATTTTATTCGGGCAACATGGAAACTGCCCTCAAAGAAGCAGGGAAAACAGCCAGCGACCGAACAAACTGCTTGCCACACTATAATGACGTTACGTTCCTGGGAGATAAGGTTGCATTCCCCCTTATATTAACAACCTATCACCCCCTGCTCTACATAGAAGACGGGAATCAGAACTATCCCTGGGCTCAGGAAATTTTCATGGTAATGCACGGCTATGGATGGACCAATTTCATTGAGATAAACAGCAAGACTGCAGATAGCCTGGGCATTAAAGACGGAGATCAGGTATGGGTTGAATCTCCGTTTCATAAAATCAAGGCCCGCGCCAGGGTTTTCCAGGGGATCCACCCTCAAGCGGTGGCTATCGCCCATGGACAGGGGCATTATTCCAGCGGTAGATGGGCAAATGGAATAGGCGTAAATCCCAACGACATTATCGGTGTAGATTACGATAATACCAGCGGACAATCAACTTCCTTTAATACCCGGGTAAAAGTGTATAAGGCATGAGGCAATAAACATGGCAAGATGGGGAATGGTTATCGACCTGGATAAATGCACTGGGTGCCAGGCATGTACTGTTGCTTGTAAAGAAGAAAACAATGTTCCTTATGGTTCTCCCAAGGAAAACAGGGAAAGGACTGAAATTTACTGGAACAAGGTGATTGCAGCCAGCAGCGGTGAATATCCTTCTGTAAATGTTGAGATGATACCAATGCCCTGCATGCATTGCGATAATCCACCCTGTGTACAGGTCTGTCCTGCCAAAGCAACCTACCTCCGTGAAGACGGTATCGTAATGCAAAATTTCAGGAGATGCATCGGTTGTAAGTACTGTATTGTAGCCTGCCCATATGGAGTCAGGAATTTCAACTATAAAGAGCAGGTAGAGGAAAAGTATCATCGTCCTGACCTGCCACCGGACCGTTCTATTATCGGTACCTGGCCCTTCCCTACCAGGACACATGGTGTGGTAGAGAAGTGCACTTTCTGCTTCCATCGAATCGATGCTGGAATAAAGGAAAACAAGAAAATCGGTGTCGATGTAGTACCAGCCTGTGTCGAATCATGCCCTGCCAAAGCCAGGTTCTTTGGCGACCTCGACGCTCCAGACAGCACTGTGTCCCAACTCCTGGCGTCCAGAGGTTCGTTCAGGCTTCGGGAAGAGATGGGCACCCATCCCAAAGTACATTATCTTTCCAAGTAGGAGCATTATTTAATGGAATCTAGTTTCGTAACTCTCGAAGGCAAATCGAGAAACTACTATTTGACCCTGGTGGTGCTAGGCACATTGGCATTCATCGGCATGGTCTGTTTTGGGTTGTCTTACATTTACGGTCATCAGCTATTCGGCAGCAGCAACATCGTCCCCTGGGGTATGCCTATCGTACTCGCTATCTTTCTCATTGGGCTTAGCGCCGGACTGCATATCCTCGCCTTCCTGATATACATCATGGGTCAAGAGCAATACCGCAAAGTCATCAAGGTAGCCGTCTTTCTGGCTGTAGTGCTTATTTTCGGAGCTATGATAGCTATATCGGTTGACCTGGGAAGACCAGAAAAGTTCTGGCGGCTATTCATGCTTGTGTATTTAAATAATATGTCATCCATGTTTGCCATTAACTCTATTTTCTATTCAGCCTATTTTCTGAGTGCGCTTATCTACCTTATCGCTTTACTGGCTAATATGAAGAGGTTCAGTTACACAATGGGCATGATAGCTTTTGGCTGGGCGATGCTGACTCATGGTGGAACTGGAGCGATTTTCGGCTTTACCGCAGCCAGGGAAACATGGTTCTCGGCATTAAGTCCGTTCGAGTTTATCGTAGCAGCTTTTGCCTCATCCATAGCCCTGCTTACCCTGGTACTACTGCTTATTTTCAAAACGACCGGGCGCAAGATTGATTGGCCGGTAATCGGTTCGCTGGTGGGTCTGACCAAGGCTTTCCTTATCGGCCTGATTATTCTAATGCTCGTAGGAGAATTGACACACCTCTATCCTGCCCACCGCGAAGCAATATTATACATGCTTACCGGTCCATATAGCTTGCTTTTCTGGGGGATTCAAATATTTCTGGGGATCGTCATACCCCTGTTTCTTTTGTACTATTCCAGGACAAAAAACTCACCTGCAGGTATTGTTATAGCATCGATACTTGTGGTAATCGGTATATTTATGAAGCGGTATTATCTTGTAATTCCCGGAGCATCTTACCCGCAGCAATTTTACCCGGGCACCATCGAGGGAGTATACGGCGCCGTAGGCCAATTTTCTTTCATGCCAGTTGAAATGGGCTTATCCCTGGGAATATTTGCATTCCTGGCACTTATATTCGTTCTGGGTTTGAAATACCTGGAGGTACTGCCAGCTAAGGAAGCAAAGGAAATCGCTAAAATAGCCCCAGGGGTGGCATCTCCCCCTGCTGGTACAACACAGGCAAACCAATCAACAACGTGAGACGATATTCAAGGATTTAAATTATGGATTTTTTACCGAGAACAATAGCCGTTTTTATTGAAGTACTCATTCTGATGATAATGTTTTACTTCATCCTTAATGGCGTGCGGCTGTTGCTGTTTGATTTAGGGCTAAAACAAAAATATTCCCACATTGTCTCTATGGCACTGATAGCCGCTGGCTGCATAATACTGGTATTTCTTATTTCGCATTTGACCGCATTCTATCCACCACTTGCTGAGTGATAGATGCCGTAATTTGATTTAGGGGGAACATTTTGGAGTCTTCAAGAGAAGTGTTCTGGGCAGCTCAAGAGGTTTACATACTGAATATTTTCCTGCCGATTATCATCGGGTTCTTTATATTTTCCAGCGGTCTTATCCTGCTATTTGCTCTCGGCTTTTTCAGGAGATATTTGTTATGGCACCTGGGTGGCCCTGAAAATCGACTTGGGCATATTGCCACAAGGCTGAAAACAACCTTCGCAGTAACTTTAGCACATGCCAGGATCCTGCGCGAAGCCTATCCTGGCATAATGCATTTCCTCCTTCTCTGGGGTACTGTACTGCTTTTCCTGGGCAAAATAGTGAGGCTTTTTTCCTACCCTGTGGGATTAACCGTTCCTCCACAGAGTATCTTTTTATACGCCTCATGGATATCCGAAATAGGCGGGATTCTCATTATTATCGGGGGATGCATTGCTTTATACCGAAGATATGTTCAGAAACCGCAGCGATTAGACACCGTGCCTGATGATGCTCTCATCTTCGGCTGGATTTTTGTGATTTTACTTACTGGTTATATGACCAAAGGATACCGCATTGCTATCGGCGAAGTGAGCCCTTCGGACTGGACGATGTGGTCACCTGTGGGATACCTATTCTCTTATATCTTCCCGACCTTTATGACCGAAGCCAAAAATGAGATTTTAGTGTGGCATAGAGCCATAATTCATACTGTTCCAGCATTCACCTTCCTCGCCTACATCTTTATCAGCCGTTCCCGGATGCAACACGTCTGGTTATCACCTTTAAATGTCTTCTTCCGCTCTTTAAAACCTAAAGGTGCTCTTATTCCAATTGATATCGAAAAAGCGGAAAGATTCGGAACCAGCAAAATCGAGAACTTTACCTGGAAGCAATTGTTGGATCTCGATGCCTGCACCAGATGCGGCCGGTGCCAGGACAATTGCCCTGCTCACCTCAGTGGCAAACCACTTTCCCCCAAGAAGGTCATACTGGACCTCAAGAAACATCTTTACGATGTCTATCCCCTACCCTTTGTTAAGAAAACGCCAGAATCTCGGAGCGATATGATTAACGAGGTTATTACCGAGGATGTAATCTGGGCATGTACCACCTGCCGCGCATGCCAGGAAGCTTGCCCGGTCTATATTGAACATATTGATAAACTCATAGATATGCGAAGAAGCCTGGTACTGGAACAGGCAAAAATACCGGAGACTGGCGAAGCTGCACTGAAATGCATCGAAACAAGAGGGCATAGCTGCCGCGGTACTACGTCAACCAGGACCGATTGGACGCAGGGACTCGACATTAAACTCCTGTCTGTTGATCAAAACGTAGATATCGTCTACTGGTCAGGATGTGCCGCTTCTCTGGAAGACAGAAATATTAAAGTGGCCAAAGCAATGGCTAAGATAATGAAAAGTGCTGAAGTTAATTTTGCGATTCTTGGACTTGAAGAGAGCTGTTGTGGTGAACCAGCCCGGCGTCTGGGCAATGAATACCTGTTCCAAATGCAGGCCGCCAAGAACATTGAGATATTGAAAAGCTATAAAGTAAAGAGAATTGTTACTACCTGCCCTCATTGTTTCAATACAATCAAGAATGAATATCCGCAATTTGGTGGCGAATTTGAAGTACTTCATCATAGCCAATTTATCGCCCAACTGCTTGGCCGGGGGAAAATTAAGCCTTTATCTTTAAGAACGGATAAGCTTACCTACCACGATTCCTGCTACCTCGGCAGGTATAATGATATTTACCTTCAGCCAAGGGAGATAGTACGCAGCATATCAAAATCCAAACCGGTCGAGATGGAGCGTGCCAAACAAAGCGGATTCTGCTGCGGTGGAGGCGGTGGGCGCTTCTGGATGGAGGAACGCATAGGAAAAAGGATCAGCGAAATGCGTACCGAACAGGTTATTCAAAGTGGGGTAAATATGGTGGCATCTGCCTGCCCATACTGCCTGCAGATGTTCGAAGATGCTATAAAAGCGAAAGAGGCATCAGATACATTAAAAGCTATGGATATCGCAGAACTGGTAGCGGCTTCCCTGGAACCAGAGAAAAAAACGTAATGAGAAATAGTTTCTCAATGAGGTCATCGTGAGTCACCCACTCACCGTCTGGTGCCTCAAGTGCTCCTTGAAGGTACGCAGGACTCAGTTGGTTTAGTAGTACAAAAAGAGGAAAAAACCCGGCGAGGTCTATGCGTTCCACATTTAGGGCATTTCAGGTCGGTGTCTTTATCGGTTAGACCACGGCGTACCTCGAATCTATCGCAGCATTTCTGACATTGATATTCATAAACAGGCACTTGACACCTCCGGTTATTTATAGGTCAACTGATCTAACTTATTATATACCGTATCACAGGTGAAAGTCAGATTGCTGTCCGTATTCCGAATACTATCTTCCACAATTATCACTTCCTGCCATTTCTCATGATTTCTTAGCGATATGGGGGTTCCACCTGGATTTAATACGCTAATGCTCTTTTATCAATTGCGCTTTGTATCTGCCAGTGAAATTAATTGCCTGACCGAATCCTGAGGAACCAGCACTGAACCTATACAATCTTCCACGCCATCTTTAAAATGATGATAATCAGTACCCCCGGTAGCAACGAGCTTGTAGCGAGCAGCTATTGTCAGTAATCTGCTCATTATCTCAGGAGTATATTTAGTGTAAAATACCTCTATTCCCACCAACCCAGCTTTCACTAATTCAGGGACTAGAAGGTTTAGTTCTCCAATATTCGCAGGATGCGCCAATACCGGCAAGCCACCCGCATCTTTAATAAGGGCCACCGACTCAACAGGAGTCATCTTCTCTCTCTCGGCATACGCCGGGCCAGTTCTACCGATATATTTGTCAAAAGCCTCCCGGAACGAGGTAACATAGCCGGCTTCCAGCAATGCTTGTGCAATATGGGGGCGTCCCACCGCACCACCTTGCGCCAACTCCATAACACGCTCCCATTTTATTTCCATGCCTAGATCACCTAGCCTGGAGACCATCTGTATTGCTCTTCGTTCTCTGGATTCACGGAGTCTACATAGTCTATCAGCAAAGTCTCTATCTTTATAATCAATAAAATAACCCAACACATGTACTTCACCCTGTGGCACGTCAGTACTTAGTTCTACACCGGGGATAACGGACAATGTGGGAAAAGACTTTGCCGCAGATATTGCAGGCCAGACACCATCTACAGAATCATGATCTGTAATCGCAATTACATCGAGACCTTTTTGTGCGGCTAACTTCACCAACTCCCCCGGTGACAGTTTTCCATCAGAGGCAGTAGTATGCAGATGGAGGTCGGCTTTCAACTATTCTTCCTCTTCCAGGCGCTGTATCCGCTGAATAGTCAACGCTCTGCCGCTTGTTTTATCAATATCCACCAGCATGGAATTAAAAATAGCTCTACCTCTACCGACTGACAGTCTATGCGGCATCTTAGTCAAGAAACTATAGAGAACAGATTCAGGATCATCGCCTATTACAGAATCGGTCGGGCCTACCATGCCAATATCTGTAACATAAGCAGTCCCTTTCGGTAAAATGCATAAGTCTATGGTGCCCACATGGGTATGTGTACCTAACAGAGCACTTACTCTTCCATCAAGATATCTACCCATAGCTACTTTTTCTGAAGTAGCTTCTGCATGAAAATCAACAACAATCATCTTGACTTCGTCTTTCATTTTCTCCAGCAGGGCATCCATTGCCCTGAAAGGGCAGTCCGATTCACCCATGAACACCCGCCCCATTAAACTGACTACCATGACTTTCTTGGATACTAAAAATCCACAGCCCGGAGCACCGGGTGGCAAATTAAGAGGTCGGAGAATAGGTAGTTCGCCAGTTTCGAGAAAAGGTATGATATCCTTCTTAGCCCATATGTGATTCCCGGTTGTGATTACATCGACACCATAATCCAGCAGTTCATGTGCGGTATCTTCGGTAATGCCTAATCCACCGGCAAGATTTTCTCCGTTAGCCACCACTAAATTAAGCCCGTATTCATGACGTAAGCCTGGCAAGAATTTGCTTACAGCTCTTCTCCCAGGCTTACCAACTATGTCACCAATCATTAATAAGCGCAATATTATTCCTTTTATTATTTATTTAGCATATTCAATTGCTCTGGTTTCCCGTACCACAGTTACTCGAATTTGACCGGGATAATCAAGTGTTTCCTGAATCTTCTTCGCCACGTCCCTGGCAAGGCGTAAAGCTCCCAGGTCATCTATCTCTTCCGGTTTTACTAATATTCGCACCTCTCGCCCTGCTTGTATTGCGAATGCTTTTTCAACTCCAGTGAAACTGGTGGCAACATTCTCAAGAGACTCAATCCGTTTCAGATAGTGCTCCAGGGACTCTCTTCGGGCTCCGACTCTTGACCCGCTTATGGCATCAGCAGTAGCTATAATGAAACCAAGAGTACTGGTTGTAGTAGCTTCACCATGATGTTCCGATACAGCCTGGGCTATATCTTTGAATTTATCCCACTGGCGTACCAGATTCGCACCAATTAAAGCATGAGTTCCTTCAACTTCATGGTCTACTGACTTACCAATATCATGGAGCAATCCGGCTCTTTTTGCCAGTAAGATATTAGCACCAATTTCCGCTGCCAGCATTCCGGACAGGTGAGCCACTTCGAGACTATGTACCAGGACATTTTGACCGTAACTGGTTCTGAATTTTAACTTTCCTAAAAGTCTGATTAACTCGGGATGTAATCCCTGTACCCCTGCTTCCCGTGCTGATTTCTCACCTTCAATTTTTATTGCAGCTTCAACATCGCTCTTTGCCTTATCTACAACCTCTTCAATTCGAGCCGGGTGAATGCGACCGTCCAAAATAAGATTAGTAAGAGCCACCCTGGCTATTTCTCGCCGCAGCGGATCGAAACTGGATATGGTTACTGTTTCCGGGGTATCGTCGATTATCAGATCAACACCCGTAGCTTGTTCCAGGGCACGAATGTTGCGCCCTTCGCGGCCGATTAAACGGCCCTTCATGTCGTCACTTGGCAAAGGGACAACTGATACGGTTGTTTCAGAGGTTACATCTGTGGCACAACGCTGAATTGCAGTAGCCAGGATATCACGTGATTTTTCATCGACAGCTTCTTTTAATCGTATTTCAGCCTCTCTAACACGTCTGGAAGCTTCATCGCTAATTTCACCCTCAACAGCCAGAAGTAGTTTTTGCTTTGCCTCATCGCTGGACATGCCGGAGATAATTTCCAGTTCATGAACCTGTTTGTTCCTAACTTCTTCTACTTGAGCTTTAACTGCATCGATGTCTTTTTCTTTATTAGCTAAATCCCGTTCGCGGCGCTCGATAAATTCAAGCTTGTGATCTAATTTTTCCTCTTTTTGAGTAAATCGCCGCTCCAGCCTCAATAACTCAGCACGACGTTGCTGGCTGTCATTCTCAGCAGCAGCCCTGACCTTAACAGCTTCTTGCCTGGCTTCCTGAAGCATCTTCTCATGTTTGTTGGATGCTTCTCCAAGCAATCTTTTCGCCTCATTTTGGGCGCCTCTAACCTGCTGGTTCGCTAATAACTGCCTGGCAAAATAGCCAACGACCAGTCCCAGAACAAGGAAAATCGCGAACAACAATAGGTATATGTTCGGAACCTCTCCAATCAAATTCGGTATATTTGAAAACATGTAATATCCTCGCTTTCATAAAACACAGCATATGATATCCTGCCAATTTATATGATTAAATTATATTTTTATACTAACCTTTCGCGAGATTTATGTCAACAATATTTTCCATGGATTATTTGGAAATGTTTTCCTTTTCATTCCACAATCGATCAATTACATTGTTGATTATCTGGTAACCGAAACCTCTCCATTTTAAGTAGTTTAATAATCGTTTGCGGAACTCCTCATAGCTTAGAGAAACCATAAGGCGGGCTTTTTTCAAGCCCGCCTTATATGCATTCGCACTATCATCCAGATCGTTAATTGCCTCTATCGCTGTCTCTCCGGATATCCCTTTAGCCATCAATTCATATTTGATTAATCGCTTGCTCCTGGGATTCGATTTAATTCGGCTTTCTTTCCAATCTTTGGCAAAAGACGCGTCGTCAATAAGTTTTTGACCTCTTAATTTTTCTAGTGTCTTGTTAATAATATCGTTGTTAAAGCCCCGCTTCCGAAGCTTTTGCTTTATTTCTAACCCAGTTCGAGCACGGTAGGCCAGGAAAATCAAAGCAGATTCAAGGCAGCAATGAAGGGCATCGCCCTCTTTCAATGTTTCCAACTGTTCTACAGTAAGTTCAAGCCCTTTACGTAAATTTGCCTCTTCAGCAACTTTCCTATCGAGTGAAAAGGTAGAAGCATCATCAAGTATTACATCTACTCTTTTTCTTGCTTCATTGAACTTAACGACCAGAATTTTGGCTATTTTGTTACTCCAGTATAGAAAATCAGGTCACATATAATCTAAATTTTCCAATAGTGTCACTATTTTCAACTTGTGGGATTATGTTTCCCTCGCTAAAAAACGATATTTCTATTTAATAATTGCTGATTTTATTTTGGCCTCGATCTCAGCAGTCAATTCAGGATGCTGTATTAAATATTCCTTAGCATTTTCTCGTCCCTGTCCCATCTTAACATCTCCATAGGCAAAGAATGTGCCGGCTTTTTTCACTATATCAAAAGTAACACCGATATCAACAATATCACCCTCTTTACTGATCCCGCTCTTAAACATCAGATCGAATTCAGCAGATCTAAAGGGAGGTGCAACTTTATTTTTTACCACCTTGGCACGTACCCTCGTTCCCACGATTTCGGCACCGACCTTTATAGCTTCTCCCCGTCTTAAATCGATGCGCACCGAGCTATAGAATTTTAAAGCTCTACCACCGGGAGTAATTTCGGGGTTACCAAAAATAACGCCTACCTTCTCTCTGAGTTGATTAATGAATATGACAGCCGTGTGAGACTTGCTCATCACTCCAACAAGCTTTCTCAGCGCTTGAGACATTAATCTTGCCTGCAAGCCTATATGGGTGTCACCCATTTCGCCATCTATTTCAGCTCGAGGTACCAATGCGGGAACACTATCCACAACTACAACATCAATAGCCTCGCTTCTTACTAATCTTTCAGTTATTTCAAGACCTTCTTCACCTGAACTTGGTTGAGAAATTGCAAGCTCTTCCCAGGCAACACCGCAACTTGCTGCATATTCGCTGCTAAAAGCATGCTCGGCATCAATGTATACAGCTTTGCCTCCCAGCTTTTGCGCTTGAGCAATTATATGGAGCGCTAATGTGGTCTTCCCCGAAGACTCAGCGCCAAATATTTCGGTAACACGTCCTCTGGGAATGCCTCCTACCCCCAGAGCTATATCCAGCGCAGGCGAACCGGTAGGTATAACTTCAACTGCCAATCGCTCAGATAGTTCACCCAATTTCATAATTGAGCCCTCGCCGTATTGCTTTCTAATTTGACTGATAGCAAGTTCCAGTGCTTTTTCCTTCTCAGTTTTCATTCCTGTCCTCCTTCGATCGTGTTAATTAATAGAATAACACATATGTTCTATTTACGCAAGTACTTTTTACTCTTTTTGAGGAAAAATAATAGAACCCACTGGTGTCTGGAGGATTTTTCGCCCAAACATTTGGAATTTAACTTCCGATGAAGTTAACCCATCAAAACATCTCAGGTTATTATACAGGAATATTCTTTTTCGATTAGAAAAGACTGTAGGTTAAGCTCTCATAATTTGCAAGTGTAGTACCCTATCTAAATAAAATGTGCACCGCCATCCATAGCATTGTACGAATTAGTAATCAGCTACGATAGCAGGCATAATTTTATATAATTGGGAGTAGATATACTGCTCATTCGATAAATAAATGGATTGGCACTATACCCTATCAGTATTTTTTGATATTCTAATTGCAATATTAAAGGTTATAACTAAATCATGAATGCCAAGATAAACCGCAGATCAACTGGCCTTGATTTCATTAAGCTTTTGCCAATAATGGTACTGGCATTTTACCTGGTTTTTTCCCCACATCTGAACTATCCTTACCCACTACATCATGACGAGTGGAGCCATATGGCTTATGCCGAAGCTATGATGAAGGCAGGAAGCCTGAGTTTTACGGATCCATTTTCGGGACAATTCATTACTGATCTCAGCATTAATCCGGAGGCTGGCTTTCATGTAGTCCTGGGAATAATGCAGCAGGTTACCGGTATATCATGGCCCATGATTTTTACCTACTTCCCGGGGATTGTCTTTATGGTAACAGTGTTATCGGTCTACGTTCTGGCCCAGCGGGAAGGGTTTGGTCTGGAGGCAGCTTTTTTTACCTGCCTGATACCAACATCAAACGGGATACTCGGCCCTGCCTTCCTGGTGCCCATGGCATTGGGGTTGACGTTTATACCCCTGTCTCTGTTTGTGGCATTTAATTTAAAGTCCCGGCAGGGTTATCTGCTTCTGTTCATTTTTTCCTGTTGGTTGATTTTATTGCATGCCCCAACAGCCATAGGATTGTGTATCATCCTTATCCCTTATGTCTTGCTCAATTTAAAAGGCGATTTGAGACGTAGCCTGGGAATACTCCTGGCCGTGGCTGCTCCTTTTGTACTATCCTTGCCCTGGACATTCAAAGCCGCAGTATCATCAGTAAACTCGTTGCTTGTCTCTCAAATGCCTTCTTCGTTCGTGACATTTCCTCAGCTTCTGCAAACCTACGGTTTCTTGCCCATCGCCATCAGCCTGGCAGGCTGTATCTGGCTTGTACTCAACGCCGATAAGAAAAAACTCGGTTTACTTTTGGGCCTGCTGGCTTTACTGCTCATCCTGATTGCCTTCTACCGGTTCCATATCGGGCTGCCCATTCTCTATGAGAGGGGGCTCACCCAGATGGTGCTGATGTTGAGCATCATCGCCGGCGCCGGCTTATTCTGGATCAGAAACATCAAACTATCAGGCAGTTATCCGGGGCGAACCAGTGCTTTACTCTCGAGAAATACAGGTACCTTTTTATGCCTGTTAGTTGTGGGAATGACTCTGATTGTTTCTATCCCTAACCGTCTTGCTACTCCCTATTACCATATGATCGAGGAGGAAGATTACAGGGCATTTAGCTGGATTAAAGATAATCTGGGTGAAGATTATTCGCTGGCGGTACTGGATCCCTGGAAAGCTACGGCATTTACTGCCATCACCCAAAAGCATGTCCTCCACAGGATATACCCGCAGCAGGATCCTGTAGACATCAAAATCAGCCAGTTCCTCAAGGATGGCTGCCCCAGCACAGCCACTTTGAGAGACAATGGGGTATCTCTGGTCTATAACGAGTTGCCCTGCAACAACCCCGACCTGGTGGAAGTACGCAAGAACGTGTATGTGCTTAATCAAAGCAACATGACCCGACTATCAGCGGTACAGGGGATGCTGCGCAATGGAGGTTTCGAAGCTCTATCTGAACCCCCGCCAGCAGGGTGGGTTACCTGGTCACAAAATTGCAACCCAGAGTTTCTCTACCCCGAGACAGGCAGGAAATGGGGTAATTGTGTGGGAATTACCGCTGGTTGAGCTCTGAGCCGTTTGAGCCATGGCCTGATGCTCATCTGGGCACAAAGGGTACCCGTAGAAACGGGAAGGTCATACAAAATAGGTGGTTGGATCAAGACAAAGAACATAGTAGGATATGGCGGGGCACAGTTGGTGGCTCACTGGTTCCGCCCGGATAACACATGGATAGCTGCCACTGAATTTATGAAGCGGGTTATGGGCACGCAGGACTGGACCTATTATGAAGGGGTGGTGACTGCTCCCGCGGGGGTTACGTATTGTAATGTAACATGCTCGCTGGCCGGTTGTTCGGGGACAGCCTGGTTCGATGACTTGATTTTCGAGGAGAGAAAATAGGAGAGTTCTTCACTTCGACCAGGCTCAACGACCGCTTCCAGGGGAGAATAACGGGGATTCTTCGATTTCGCTCAGAATGACGGGGTGCCTCCCCTCACTTACATCTCTCCCCAACGGGGCGAGAGAGTGAAGGTGAACTCCTCCCTCAAGGGAAGAGAGGAGAAAGGAAAGCACGTCGACTAGCTTCGACTTGCTCAGAAACAGGAACGCCTCAAAGGGGAGAGAGGGATATAATGTTAGTATATGTTTGTTTGCAAGGATGATAGCAAGTCTATAAGGTGTTAGTTAATGGATAATGTCTGCGCTAAAAAATCAAATTTGGATTTATTGATTGTCCTTGGCCTCACTGTTATTACCGTACCGCTGGTGGCGCTGACTTCCGGTATCCCCAGAGCCATTTTGGGAGTAGCCTTTATTGCTTTTATTCCCGGTTATGTTTTTATTTCAGCACTATTTCCAGGCAGCAAATCGATAAATGCTATTGAGCGTTTAGTATTAAGTATCGGTTCGAGTCTGGCACTGGTGGCGATTATGGGAGTGATATTAAACTTCACACCTTTCGGAATAAGGCTGTGGCCATTCATGATATGTATGGTCATTTTTATCATTATTATGGCTGCCGTTGCCTGGGTAAGGCGCAGGAGATTAGCAGGTTCCCCCTCACCTTAATCCTCTCCCTCCAGGGGAGAGGAATATAATGCCAGTTCTCCCTCCGAGGGGAGAGGGGTATATCAGTAACACCATCCTGGAGAGAGTTATAACTGTCAATGACGCCATCCAGGGGAGAATAACGGGGATTCTTCGACTTCGCTCAGAATGACGGGGTGGCTCACCCTCACTTACATCTCTCCCCAATTGGGGCGAGAAAGTGAAGATGAAATCCCCCCTCAAGGGGAAGAGAGGAGAAGGGAAAGCACGTCGACAAGCTCGAGTGCACAAGATCATGAATTAGTGTCTATGTTAGGCTCAGTCGTCTCTGCGGTCATAGCTCTATCTCTCTCGCCTCCGCGTGTCGACCTTGCGCGTAACTCATTATTCATTGCCAGTATGGTGCGGCGTTCTTCGCACCAGCCGGCAAACTCTGCCTCGGGATCCCTGATCCCCACGTTATCCATGGCGGTACGCCTGGAGTGGATGCCTGACTGGACTAGCAATTGCTCGTTCTGCGCTTCCCGGGCATTATCCTGAGGTAAGACATGACCCCAGATAACCCGGTGGTTAACCAGCGGTTAAGTCCTGCGGTTAAACTGCGCATGCAGGGCAAGTATCATCTTGTTGCGTTTGATATAGACATCATCCCGGATGGTGCGCTTGCGGCTTACCTTCTGAAGTAAGACTTTGCAGCTCCACTTCCAGGGCAACGCCGGAAAGCTCCCTCTCAATGCCTCCGTAGGCTGCCCGGGGCGCTTCGGAAATATCGTGCATGCAGCGGTAGATCATGTCGATAAAATCGATATGCAGCCTGATGCCTCCGCCCTGGAGCAAGTCCAGCAAATAGGCTTTGCTCTGCTCCGGGATATTCCAGACGGCGCCTGGCTGGACCCGGATATCCTCCGAGCTTTCCACGCCCTCCAGTACTGCGATGGGATTGCCTGATACCTCAAGGATGCGGCTGAGCTGGGTGAGCGCCCGGTTAAGCTCCCGCTGCGGCTCTTTCAGTGCCGGTATATCGGAATAACCCCAGAAGCTCTTGGGCTTCCTGAGATTGGGGAATATGATGAAAGGTATAAACCCGTAGGGATTTGGCTTCTGTTCCAGTATCTCGTTATCCAGGTAGAGGACGAAGTCCTTTACCGTCCACAGCTCCAGCAGCTGCACGGTCTTCTTGCTCACGGTCCTGGAGTAAAGCATTTCAACTTCCTCGGCTGAGAGCTGGTACCGGCTGGCCACACGCCATACCCTGGACATATCGTCCCCCATATGCCAGGCATAGAGTCCGTTCACATCCGGGGACGTAATCCTGATCCGCTTTTCCAGGATGTCATAGGTGACCTTATAGCAGCCATCGCCCAGGATGGCGGCATCGAGCTCGGTTTCAAAGTCCAGCTCCCGCAGGTTATTGTCCTGATACGTCTGGTAAAGCACCTGTTCTGCGGTGCGTGCTTTCACCTTATCAGGATCGGTATCGGTTAGGGGCTCGCAGGCAAAGTTCAGCCCGTTCATCAAATAGCTGGTTACTTTATCGGCGGCAATGCGGGCATAGTTAAAGACGAGCTGGCGGTTGCGGCTTGTTTCTGCCCACTGCTTGCCGTCGTAGAAATCCAGGTTAGCCTTATAGGCAGACAGGCGGTCTTTATCCAGCTGAGCCAGGGACTGCGGGATTAAAACCTGCACTGAGCTTGAACGTATCAGTCATTATTAATACCCTTCACCTTAATCCTCCCCACTTCGACTACGCTCAGTGAACGCCTCCAGGAGAGGGAATAACGGAGATTCTTCGCTTCGACTATGCTCAGCGACCGCGACTTCGCTCAGAATGACAGGCTTACGCACACCTCGGGAAGCCTTGATGGCACGCTGAACCGTCCTCTGGTTTACCTGCAGGAGCCCGGCTATTTCGGCGGTGGTTTTGCCTTTTTTCCTCAGCCGGACGATGCGGCTGGAGCGTACCTGCATCCTGAGCTTTTGTTTCCCCCTGGGTTTTTCTTCGATACATTGCGGCAGCGGGCAGCTAAGGCAGGTGGGAAATACCTCGCAGCCTTTATCCGTCCAGTTGCTGGTGTCAGGGAGAATTTCAGCACCGGTTTTGGGGTTCAGTAAAGTCATGGCCTTTATAATAGTACAAATGTTCTAGTTTTAACAACATGGAAATGTCGGGGTTCTTTTTATTTCTCTGTGAGGCTAGCTTTGCCGTTTTGCCTGCTACCTTGACAAAAAATGCAAAAAGTCTTAAATTCTATGGGTCTTATGAAGTACGTAGGATTATTTTTACTCATTGTCGCTGCCCTGTTGCCCCTGGCAACGCCTGTCCTGGCAGCAGGCTGAGGCGACGGTGGCTGCGGCGTCGGTCTGACGCCCAATACCGGACAGGTTGGCAGTGTGGCTACCTTGAATATACAGAGCAAGGCTTTTCCCATCGATGGGGAATACAAGCTCCTGTGGTGTCCCACGGCCGATTTCCTGCCCGAAACCACCGTTACCGTAAAAGAGGGTGTGATACCCAAAATGGGCCTGTCGCTCATTGACAGCTTCGTGATTCCCGAATCCAGGTATGGCATAAACTACGTCCGTTTTTACCGGTACACCCGGCCCGATGATACTCCGGTCAACCTGTCATTTACCGTGACGCCCAAGATCGAGGTTATCCCGCCGCAGGCACCGCCGGGAGCCAAGGTTACCATTAAAGGCACCGGTTTTCCTGCTGAAAGCGGGGGAGCCATTACCTTTGACGGTAAACCCACCACCATGGAAATTGTGCCCAATAAGGTAGGTACGTTTACCGCCGATTTTGTGATTCCAGCAACGATTGCCGGTGATGTCCATAAATTTGTTGCCAGCTCCCCCAAGATTTACAGCGACGTGGTTGTTGCCAACTTGAAAGTGGCCGCGGGTGTCTATATTGACCCCCCAAACCCTGATGTGGGTGCTAATGTCAAAATAATCGGCAGCGGGTTTGCTGCCAAAAGCCCGGTCAAACTGAAGTACGATAACACCAGCATTGCCGATGCCCCGCCCAGCGATGAAAACGGCAATTTCACCTATTCATTCAAATTGCCCGAGAGCAACACGCCCGACCACAAAATTACTGTCGAGGATGGAGCGGGCAATGTTTTTGTGATGAACCTCAAATTGGAGAATACGCCTCCGCCCAAGACCGCACCGTTATCACCAAAAGGGGAACGTTTCGGCTGGCTGGGCGACCAGGACGTCACCTTTACCTGGACGCCAGTGACTGATGCCAGCGGCGTGGTATATACCATTGAAGTAGCCGAAGACCTCAATTTCTTTCCCGTTGAAGCCGGGAATGAAAAAAACCAGCCTGATCCAGCCGACCTGCACGCTTAATATCAAAGCCGGCACGTATTACTGGAGGGTACAGGCTGTTGATGGTGCCGGCAATGCCGGGGAATGGGCAATCTCGCCGTATGCTTTTAATGTGGGCTTTTTCTCCACCTGGATACTTGCCGTCGCCGGAATTATCTGTCTGGTTGTTTTCATCCTGCTGATCAGGGCTTTCTTCAACCGGCTCAGGGAATACGAGTAAAGAATTGCCCTTTTTCAGGTTTAAGAAGGATTATATATTCACCCTCACCTTAATCCTCTCCCCTCAAGGGAGAGGGACTAAATGGAACTCATGCGTCACCTTACATGCTCTCCCTCAAGGGAGAGGGATGACAGGATATACTGTCTTTCACTCCTGCAGGAGTATACCTCTGATCTCTCTCCCCTCAAGGGAGAGATTAAGTGAGGGGGCAAAAGAACACTCAGTTAAAATGGAGAGTTTGCTATCTTTTCTCTCCCCCCTGGCGGGAAAATTATATCTCCACTCTCTCTCCCCTGGCGGGAGAGATGTAAGTGAGGGGGAAAATGATTTAGTGTTACAGGTCTTGACAGGCATGGTACAATACTATAGGCGAGGGATAACCTCGTAGTTTTGCTATCTTTTAAATAAGGAGGTGATTCTATGAAAGACGGCCGGGGTGGGTTAAGTCCTGCTCAGGCAAGAGTGAGCATTGGTCCCGGCTCCAGGGCGTAAAGTCTCACCCGTCATTATGTTAGCAGCGGGTGCGCGGGAGCAGCCTTACGGGCAGGCTTAAAAGAACCGAAAGTAAAAGTTAATAAGCTCCCATGTTGGGATTCCAAATAGACCAAATCATGGGATTCCAATTAAAACCCGAGGCAAAGGTCGAATTTGCCAAAGGGTCCCCGTAGAGAAATCTAAGGGGTTAGTAACTAATGGAGGAATAATGAAAAAAATATTCTCTAGTATAGTTGGTATCTTTGTTACTCTGGTTTTGATTGCCAGCGTGGTAGTCCCGGCCAGCTTAGCAAATCCAACGCCAGCTTCTGCTGCAAGCCCCTCAAGCCAGATGCAGTGGTGGCCGGTTGATACTCCAGATTCCCTTCAGCAGGTTACCGGCAGCCTCTATACCCCGATTATCGGCGGCACTGAGTCCGGTTCCGAGCTGAGAAAACTTCTTATTGGTGTCAATGGCACCACAATGTACGTCCTTTTTACCAGAATGTAACACAGGAGCCACAAACTCAAGGCTTCGCATGATGGTTTCTGGTAACGGAGGCCGCACCTGGACAGGCTCTATCTACAATGATTTGATGAGCTATGTTACCGGGTCCGTAGCCCCGACCGCTGACATCCTTGTCTGGGACGCTTGTTTAGCACCGGACAATTCCAGCATGATCGCTGTCGCGGTCACCGATGTGAATGCGGCTTCAGTACCCACCATGAAGGATTTCAGGGTATACATCAGTTCTGATGGCGGCTCCAACTGGGACAATACCCAGTGGCCACCCGCTGCTCCGCATAATATCCTGGATAACGATTCCTACATAAGTGCCATGGATATTTCCATGGACTATGGCGGCCGCGACCTGATGGTCGGCACCCGCCGTGGTGCTACTCTAGCTACCGTTCCATATGCCGGCGTAGACCAGGTTAATAACCTGTGGACACTGAAGATGCCGGGCTACGGCGGATGGATGTGTCAGAACGTCACCACTACCACGCCGGGCAGCGTTAACCCGTTTGCCGGCGATGTTATCGACTGCAAATTCTCACCGACCTATAATGGTGATTCCACCATTGTAGTTCTGTACTCACAAAAGTACGTGAGTGCAGCTACGCCGGGCGGTACCTTTGTCGTTACCGGTATTCATGACCTGGCCAGAAACGTCACTATCTGGCAGCCGATAGGCAGCGCTGTCGAGGTCAGAAATACATCCAATGTCGCTGGTGATTCACCTCGTGTAGATGAAATCATCACCGGCATGATACAGCTTCCCTCTGACTTTTCAGGACAGAGCGCCAGCCTGCGCAGGATCTATGTCAGCACCGATGCAATTACTTCCACTGGCTGGCTTTTGTAAATGCTTCCCCTGCGAGGCCAAGCACCGTTGTGCCGAACCGTGGTGTATATCGTATTGATGACACCACCGTTTACACGCTGATGGATAACAGCAGCACGTTCCAATTAGGAACGTCGAACCTGGCCAACCGCCGCGTAGCCAGCATTGCATACTGGGGCACCTATGCCTCCGGTAAACTGCTGGTTGGCGAAAGATTGGGCCAGAGTCCTGCACGGCAACCGTGCCGGTATGGTTCACCGATTCACCGACGGTATGTCCAGTCCCATGCTGGTACCCGGCCAAGAAACCGCCTACGGGCGCTGCCGGCGAAACTGCCTGCTGGCCCGGAATGACGGGCTATGGCAATGCCTATGTGGTATGGTCACCGACCTTTGCCTCACAGGGCGTCGCCTATGCCGTTACCGGCGCTTCAAGCCATGATGGCCCTTATTGGATTTTAACAGACGGAGTTCAGACCCCATCGATTTACTGGCCGCAAGCTGATTTCAACGTCGTACCTCTTGATGAATCAGCGATGAGCTTGACCAGGAATAATGGTGAGACCTGGAACCAGTTATCATTAATTGAT
>CAWAQY010000016.1:0-28967 GCA_963784375.1 uncultured Chloroflexia bacterium
ATTTTGGCAGGGCGAGTAAAGAAGACTAATGCCAGGCTCACGATATAGAAGACAATAAAAACGTACAGGGCCAGATCATAATTACCGGTAATGTCATGAATATAGCCCGTGAAAGGAGGCCCGATTAGATTGGAGAGAACAGAAAATATCGAAAAAATACCCAGCATTTTGCCTATTATTGCCCTGTCAAATAAGGTCGCCACCAATATCGGTTGAAGGGCAACTATCCCACATTCCCAAAACCCCCAGAAAACAATAAATAGCCAGGCTCCCCAGGTCGGTTCTGGCCAAAAAAGAAGTAATATGGATATGGCAGCCAGGGCTAAGGCAATCATCATAACATATCTTATTGATATCTTGTCCGATATGTAACCAAGCACTACCTTTCCACTCAGGCTGAACAAACCAAGCATACCTATCATGGCCCCTGCAGTTATCGCTGATATCCCATTGTCGGTAAACATAGAAAAACCATGCTGAAAAATTGAAGCATGACCGAACAAATAGAGAAAGTTTAGCAAAGCTACAAACCAGAAAGTAGGCATTCTCAGTAGGTTCCCTAAAGTATATTTTTTACTTTGCAGAGGAACGCGTTTATCACTCTCCCCTATCGAAGACATATTTCTTTCTTCCAGGGCTTTACCGTCGGGGAGAATCCCCATAGTTTCTGGCTTTTGTTTAGCCACCAGAAGAGCTACTGGTATCATTGTGGCCCACGTCAGCAGTCCCATCGCTCCCCATGCCATCCGCCAACCTACGCTGGAGATAAGATATATTGTAAGGGGAGATAGGAAAAGACCACCTAGCCCTTGCCCGGCGGTTGCAATGCCTAAAGCTATCCCCCTTTTTTCACAAAACCAGTTTGATACCATTGTCATTGCCGGGATAAATACAAAACCTGTGCGAAATACCGTAAGAAGCGAGAAGATAACAAAGGCCTGCCATAGTTCATAAATATAGCCTGATAATATCAGGCAAACACCAGTGGCAAACGCACTTGTCGCCATTATCCAGCTTGAGCCATGCCTGTCAACGAAGGTCCCCACGAACGGGCTTAATATAGCTGCCAGAATTGCACCAACTGACATAGAAAGAGCCAGGTCCCCTCGTGTCCAGTCCAGGTCGCTGAACATAGCCTGGAAGAAGATGCTTGTTGCATAGGCTGATACTCCTATGCCCATGAACTGAGCAAGGAAACCAACAGCAACTATGCGCCATCCATAAAATACTCTATGCTTATATATGGCACATATCCTCAGTGTTTTATTAAATAACCACCCATATCTGAAATTTAGATCATCTTATTTTTCACAAACATAGGTGTTATTGTTTTAACCCCAATAATTTGTACCACTTATTTGGTTAGCCCGCAAGTACATAAACCGATTAAGGAATCATCAATCTAACGAAAAATGACTATTGAACAAATTGGCTGAATGTTTAATTTGGTATCTCTGATCCGCCCAGGCATTATGCTCGCAGTAATCCCGACTCAGAAAGTGGTACAATTACTGGGGGCACAGGTCATACTTGCCTGAGGGGCAAATTTCTTCTGATGTATTGAAAGCAGCACCTGGTGGGTAAAATTTAATTCCTTATTGATTATTTAAAAATCTATCTGCCACTTATCCCTGAAATCCTGTTTCCCATAGCCAAAAACATCATCCATCTTAACGATTAAACCATCCAGTGATGGCACGTGGGCCACCAGCCACCTGACCATGTCATGGGTCAACCCATCGGGTTTATTCCAGGGACAAACTTTAATACAATGACCGCATCCTATGCCACTGGGATTCCCAAGCCTGTATTTGGTACAGGTCTCAAAATCGAAATCCCACGTCTCGTAGCCATTGTGTATAATTTTATCTCCCATTGAAATTGACTTTGATGGGCACTCAACGGCACATTTTTTGCAGACAGTGCAAAAACGCTGAAGGCCAAAGTCGACCGGTTTATCTGGTTCCAAGGGCATATCCGTAGCTACAGCCGCTGCTTTAAATCGCAGACCAATAAATGGGTTAAGAACGATACCAGGACGGCTTAATTCGCCTATTCCGGCTAAAAAGCAGAAGTGGCGTTATCAATATCTGATAATTATCTTTATGTTGGACACGGGCATTATAACCCAATCGCCTTATATAACCGGCGATAATGCTGGCTATGAATGCAGAATACAAATAACTCCATTGTGGAGGGGAACCACCTATCCAGTCGTGAAGTGTCGATCCGTTAGTAGTGCGATAATCTTGATCAACTACAATGCAAATGGCATATTTATAATTGCTTTCAACCTGTTTCCCATCTTTGCTAAAACTGTAAAATGCCCATTCTGGAATCTGGGTTATCCCTACAACATCAGCGCCAAGGAAATAACCTGCACTTTTAATATTCCGACTCATTACCGCTGGATCATCAGGAATCAACAGCTTCTCTGAGGCTAACTTCAACATAGGATGTTTGACTGGATTGTCTTGAAGGGTTGTTGATTGCATTGAAGCCCGAATATTTTCCCCACCGGAAAATTGCTCCTTAAGCGTATTTGAATGAGGTATGTCGGCATCGACAGGGGGAAGGCATTTCATCATAATGCTAAATAATGGGGAAAGGGGGTCCCTGCCTTGAATATGTCCCCTCGTCTTTCATTTTTATTTTCCCCGAGATCTCCCCGGTATGCCCGGGCAAATCCATGGTTCCGTTCGTCAAATCTCTTAATTTCACCGGTAATTTTGGTCGTGGGCTTATCTACACGTTTCAATTTCTCCATGGGGTATGGACCCAATCGCTTCCTACCTTCTAAAATATCGCTATACACTTTGCCTCTTTTCATAATCCTTACGACCGACTACTCTAATGGTTTTATGCCAATATCTTACACTTGTAGCAAAATGTCATATATGCGAGTATACTTTTTAATCGCCATATTTGATTATTCGTTTTCTCAATCCACCACACGGTGAATTATTTAGATTAAATCAACTTAACTGAGGATGCTTTTCAACAGACTCCCATATACTATCTTCCCAATTTTAGATATGAATTTCCACAATAGCTGACTTAACTTTATTATTAATCAAAGCATATAACATTATCTCCTTTGATTGTTCGGTATGTAAATTCAAATAGATATTACCCACACCAAATATCGGTTAAATAGCTGCCATAATAATTACCATTTGACAGGTATTTAGATTGCGTCATTAACAAAATGTTGGTAAGATAATTATACTCATAAAAATTAAAGATAGGGAATCAAACGGAAGACAATTGGGGAGGAATATTAAAATGTTTTTTAAACAGGGGAAAAAACCAAGGTTGAGTTTACCTCTGTTGCTAATAGCAGTACTAATCGGCGTGATAGCATGGCTTATCATACCTGGTTTATCTGACGTATATGGTACTACACCCCCATCTGTCAACACTAATCCCGCTACTAATATTACGTCTACATCAGCTACATTAAATGGTCTGGTAACGGACCTTGGGTCCTATTGTCATATGGATACTTGGTTTGACTGGGGTACGGTTAACGGCGGACCATACCCAAATCAAGCTACGGGACCAAGCTTAAACTCTTTAACAATTTTTTCAGCGAATGTTAATGGATTAAACCCTTTAACGACCTACTACTTTATAGCCCGCGGTACTGCATGGGGTTCTGGTCCTTGCGTGCTTAATAATTTCATAGCTTACGCTAGTTTTCCTATAATGGGCCAACAGCTTAGCTTCACCACACCTGCAAAAGAGCGTCGGTCACACGAAGATGTTTCCCCAACCATGAGTCCCCCCAGTCCCGCCAATATATATGTAAAAAATGTCAATGTCAGTTCACCACAGGTCAGTACCAACCAAGAGGTAACCGTGTATGCTAATGTGAAAAATGCTGGTGAAGTTGATGGCGGATTTACTGCTGTTCTAAAAATAAATGGGCAGGTAGAACAAACTAAGTCAATTGCGTTAAGTGGCATGGCAGCAAAACCAGTACAATTTACCATCTACAAAAATACGCCTGGGACATATGAAGTTGATGTTAACGGGCAAAAAACCTATTTCACTATAATGGGACCTGGCAATTCTGAACCGCCTGACATTCGGACTATCGTTATTATATTGTTAGCTTTAGTTGCTATCACACTTGCTATCGTAATTATTAAACGTTACGCAATCCCCAACTCAGATTGATTAAATTTTTTAAACTACAAGTGATTCCCATGGCTTATAATACCGAATAATTTTTCAGATGCACCAGCCTGAAATCTTGACTGCATAAATGGGCAACATCAAATCTAAATTGTGCTTCTTGGAATTTTATAACCACATGTTATTCGAGTCCAGTCTCCGCTCCAATTAGCTTCTAAATCTGGCTTTTCAACTCACTTTTTCTAATGAGTGCTCCTGCCTATTAAGCAGTCTTTCGCGCGTTCGGACCCCGTCTTCCAAACACTCTGGATTTGCGCATGGATTGCATTTCTGTTTCCGTTCATCATCGGAGGTATCATGAAGGGATACCTTATCGATATGTCATCGGCGCCTATGGGCTATTGGATTAGTTACGCGATCGCCATAGGTTCTGCGTTTGGCTCCGGATTCATGATGCTGGTGAGGGAAAGAAGCTCGAGGGGTAAACCTTCAGGTTCAGTCACTGCTAAGCTGACATCTGGTAAAGCCGAGTAGATAATAAGGCTGGGCGAATATCATTTTTAGCAATAGGCTCAATCTTTTCCAAGAGCCAAGGCTTTAAAAAGTTGGGGATGCTTTCGCATATGAATGAGTGACAATAAGATAAAGACGCCATTGTACTACCAAGCGTACTCTCTACTTCGTTCCCTTTAAGGTCAATTGTAAAGGCAATCCCTTCAAACTGGGTTTACACTCCACAAAGACTCAAGCCCATATATTTTAACAAATTGGCTTTTTGTGACATTGCATATGGCATTCCTACGACTACAAAAAGAAGAGAGAAGTTTACTTAGCACCAGTTTTTCGCCTGCGGGGCATTGTCCAGGGCGCTGAACGGTTTCACCCGGTCGACGACCACGTTATGCGTGCCCTCGCGCCTGGATAGCGTGCCTTTCACGATCAAGAACGGCGACTTGAACTTGTGCTCATAGCGTTCATAGACCTGGGGGAAGACCATCAGCGGAATATGGCCGAACTCGTCCTCGAGGGTAATAAACACCACTTTGCCGTGCGGCCTCTGCCGGCGGATGACCAGCCCCGCCGCAGTAACTTCCGCACCGTCTCCCAGCTTCTCTATGTCTTTGCTGCAGCACACCGTTTTATTGAAGCGGAGCCGCAGGCTGGCCATGATATGCCCCGAAGGGAAGAGGCTCAGCACGTTGTACTCTTCCTTCATGCGCTCCCAGTCGCCGGGCGCATCCAGCGCCACCATGTCCTGCTCCACGGGAAGCGGCAGCGCCAGCTGGGCGTTTTTGGGCCGGTACCGTAAGCCGATTTCCCATTTACTCTTCCGGCGGTTCGCCTCAAGGCTGTCGAAAGCCCGGCGCCGGCCAGGTTGAGGGCCACTTCTTCCAGCACGCCGGTGCGCTCCAGGAAATCGCCGATGGTTTTGAAAAGCGCCCTGTTTGCTCCTGCCTTCTTCAATCGCCTTGGCGGCAGCCTCTCCCAGCCCCAGCACATTCAGGAAGCCCAGCCGCAGCGCACCGTCTTCTATGGTGCATTTAGCCCGGCTCTTATTGATATCCGGGTTCAGCACGGTGATGCCGTGCCTCCTGGCGTCCTCTTTCAGCGTTTCCAGGTTATAGAAGCCCATCGGCTGCTGGTTGAAGATGGCCACGAAGAACTCCAGCGGGTAATAGTATTTCAGCCAGGACGCCTGGTAGGCCGTCACCCCGAAGGCGAAGGCGTGCGACTCCGGGAACATGTACTGGCCGTTGAACTTTTTAAAGATGGTCTCCGCCGCGCTTCGCTCGACACCCCTGCTCCGCGGCCCCGGCGAGGAACTTCTGCCGGTACTGCTCGATAAGCTCCTCGTTATGCCTCCGGCCGAAGGCGCGGCGCAGGCGGTCGGCCTCGCTGGGGGCAAAGCCGGCCACGTCTATGGCCAGCTGGTTGACCTGGTCCTGGAACAGGACCATGCCCAGGGTGCGCTCCAGCGCCCGCTTTTCCAGGGGATGGTCGTAGGTGACCGGCTTTCTTGCCGCTGCGCCGGGCCAGGTATTCCTGCACGCCGTGGTTGACGCCCACGCCCGGCCGCACCGCCCCCACCTCGTGGGCCATGTCCAGCAGGTTGCGCGGCCTGAGGCGGGTGATGGTCTGCATCTGGGCCGCCGACTCCACCTGGAAGATGCCGATGGTATCGCCCTTGCAGAGCATGTCGTAGACTTCTGCATCCTCGAAGTCGATGCGGGACATAGTCGATCCTCTTGCCGGTGCGCTGCTTGATCAGCTCGACCGCCTCCTGCAGCTGGGATAGAGCGCCCAGGGCCAGGAAATCGATCTTCACGAAGCCGGCGTCGTCGATGCTGTCCTTGTCCCACTGGCAGACGTAGCGCCCCTCGATGGCGCCCCGCTGCACCGGCACGATATCGATCAGCGGGGTGGAGGATAGAATCATGCCGCCGGGGTGCTGCCCCATGTACTTGGGGAAGCCGTCCAGCTCGCGGCCAGCCGGATCAGGTCGCGCCAGACCGGGGCGTCTATCTTGTCCTTGAAATGCGGGCATCTTCTCCATCTGCGCTGCCGAGGTTCCTGGCGCTGCCCCAGTCGACGAACTTTGCCAGCTGGTCGACTTCCTCCTGCGGCAGCCCCAGCGCCTTGCCCAGGTCCCGTGACGGCGCCTTTTATCTGGTAGGTGGCGATGGTGCCGGTGAGGGCGGCGTGCTGCCAGCCCCATTTCTCGTGCGTCCGCAGGATAAGCTCTTCCCGGATGCTGCGCGGAAAATCGAGGTCGATATCCGGCACGTTGGTCATGGTATCGGCGGGCAGGAAACGCTCCAGCGAGAGGTTGTACTTCAGCGGGTCGATGTGGGAAAGGCCGATGAGATAGCCGATCAGCAGCGCCACCGACGAGCCGCGGCCCCTGCCCCGGCGGGTTTTCCTCCACGGTCAGGGACGGGTCGCTCAAGCCCGGTCTATCATCACCTCCCGCCCCAGCTTGATGACCTCGTGGTACATCAGCAGGAAGCCGGCCAGGTTGTATTTGCGGATCAGGCGGAACTCCTGCGTCCAGCCTCTCGCTGCACCGCCGGGGTGATAGCGCCGTAGCGCCTGACGGCCGCCTCATGGCAGAGCTTTTCCAGGTAGCTTTCGGGCGTATAGCCCTTCCGGCGCGGGATAGTCGGGGAAGATGTAGTTGAGGTCTTTGGTCAGATCGAAGGTGCAGCGTTCGGCGATTTCCAGCGTATTGGCCAGGGCTTCGGGGCAGTCTCTGAAAAAGTGCTTCCAGCTCCTGCTGCGGCCGCAGGTAAAACTCCGAGTTGGGCCGCCGCTCCCGGTGGGTCTCCTCCAGGCTCTTGCAGTGCCTGATGGCCACCAGGCAGTCCTGGAGCTGGTGCCTTTCCCGGACATGGTAGTGGACGTTGCCGGTGGCGACCACTCGTGCGCCCGTCTCCTGAGCCAGAGCCAGCAGCCTTTTAGTTGCGCTCGGTATCGCCGGGGGCCAGGTTGTGCTGAAGCTCGATGTAGTAGTTGTCCGCGCCGAACCAGTCCAGGTATTGCCTGACCAGCGTCGCGCGCTTCGGCAGAAGCGCGATTTGGCTACCAGCTGCGCCAGCTCTCCCTGCGGGCAGCCGGAAAGGGCAATCAGGCCGGCGGCATGTTCCGGCAGGAGTGCCGGGGTCAAGCTCCGGGCATATCGCGCTCGCCGGAGGTATGGGCGGCGGTGATAAGGCGGCAGAGGTTGCGGTAGCCCTGCCGGTCTTTAGCCAGCAGGGTAAGGTGATAGCCGCCTTTAAGCGTTATCTCCGCGCCGATGATGCCCTGCATCTCCAGGGATCGGGCAAGCTGGGCAAAGCGCATCGCCCCGCAGAGGTTATCGTGGTCGGTGAGCGGCCAGGGCACGGTAGCCGAGCTCTTTGGCGCGCAGCAGCAGCTCTTCCAGCGACGAAGCGCCGTCGTGGAAAGAATAATAGCTGTGGCAGTGAAGCTCGGCGTAATCCATAGTGCTAGCCTTACTATGCCTGGCGGTACCAGCAGTTATTGATCAGGTCTTTATAAGAGCACCAGCCGCTGCCCCGAGGCAAGCAGGACCGCATAGTAGAGGCGCGACATGGGCTCGCTGCGCCACCATTCGTCATCAATCCGCCACCTGTCCTCGATGGCCGTGACGGCCTGCCGTCTGCGTCAGCTTTACCGCAACCGGGAAGCCAGACGCATCTTCTTCCACGCGTACCGGTTCCGGCAGTATTTACTGGCTTAATGGTGTCAGCGCGTAGCGTCTTTCCGGTATTCTCGACCATGGCTCCACTTCCTTTATTCTGAATAGCTGCGGGCTGCCGAAATGAAGTTCCAGTTGCTTGATGCCGTCCAGCAGGTGCTCTCTAGCTCTGACTTCGGGGAAAAGGCTTTTCTGCTGTCCGCTCTGATAGCCGAATCCGGTAATCCTTATTCCCAGTTGCTCCACCGGGCCGGGCTGCGGCGAGTTCTCCAGGATATCCTTTATCCGGGGTATGGCGCATCTGGCATTCATGGCCGGCTCTTTAAACCGTATGTTCCGTTCCCAGTGCTCCGCGTTCCAGGTGCGCGTCCACAGGGTGAGGCTGCGGATGCCCATTCCTTTAAGGGCGGTCCTGGCAAAGACCCGGGAAAGCAGCGACTCTACGGCAGCCAGGATGACTTCCAGGGAGACTGTCACTGAAGGCAGGGTGGAGCTTTCCTCGATAATTTCCTCCATCAACCGGGGGTACAGCGGCGTAGTGTCATGCCCTGCGGCAAGCTCCCGGATACGCTTGCCCTCGGGGCCGAACTGGGCTTGAAGGGGACCCGGAGGCAGAGCTGCTATCTGCCCCAGGGTATGGAGGCCGAAGTCGTGCAGCCTGTTTTTGCTCTTCAGCGATATGGGCAGGACATCGCAGGGCAGGTCTTTGAGGAAAGCATCGCTCTCGGCTGGGTGTCACTGCCTGGTAGCAGCCTGGGGGGCTGCGGAGGGCAGCGATATAGGCCATAAATTTGCCTTCGGCTATGCCCATCTGAAGTGCAAAGCCGCGGGGTATGACTTCGCGCACCGAGCTGATGAGTATGCTGTCGGTGGGGTAAATCGATTGCAGCCCGTCCAGCCCGAGGTAGGCGCATCCCAGGTCGGATGCTTCCACCGCGGGGCTTTTCTTTTCCAGCAAGTTCAGCAGTTTATTGAAGACGGACCAGTAGCGGGGTATATTTGCCTCAACCAGCTCGACCTGTCCGTAGAGGGAAAGGGCCTGCTGGAGGGGCATATCGCGCTGCAAATGTTCGAGCTCAGGGGAATAGTCGAGGATCAGCTTCTGGGAGCCTCTGGAATAGGTTACCGCCACTGCATGGCGTTTTAAAAGGGTATTTTTCTGTAGTTCACACATCAGGGGGAAATGCGGCAAAAGGACACAAAGAATTCTCACGGGATTCACCTCACTCTCCTCAGTAGTTAAGCGTAAACCCCATTATATAGAACAAATGTACTATTTGTCAAAAGCGATGCTCTAGTCTCCAATAAACCATTGACAGACTCATTTATGATGTTATTGTAAGATTATGCAAAAGCTGAGGGAAAAGGTAGGTTTTTATATCTGCACACAAAGACCGTAGTAGCTAATGGAAATATAAAGACATATATGAGAAGAGAATATTACTCAGACACAATTGCTAATTTTCTAAGAACCACGCCTAATGAGATTCTTGGGAAACTTGTGCAAAGCAATGATTTTGCTTTGGAGCAAACTCAAAGAGACGCATGGTTAGAAGAAATAAACATCCTCCAAAAAACATTACAACCTTACATAAAGGTTCAATATATTTTGAATACTCAATTCCACGAATGGGAAAGCGAATTGATGTTGTAGTTATTACTGGCTCAACTATTTTTGTCCTTGAGTTCAAGGTGGGTGAAAATGAATTTCCATCATACGCAATAGATCAAGTTTGGGACTATGCACTTGATTTGAAAAATTTCCACGAAACAAGCCATGAGCATTTTATTGCCCCAGTATTAATCGCTACTAAAGCAAAAAATGTTCCAACAACAATTTCCACAACTCCACATAATGACAAAATGCTTTTTCCAATAAAATGTAACGGGGAATTGCTTAATCAAGTAATCGCAGATGTTTTACATTTTACCGAAGGCAAGTGCTATTGATCCAACTCAATGGGAGAGTGGAAGATATCAACCAACTCCAACTATTATTGAAGCTGCAATGGCTTTGTACAACGGCCATTCAGTGAGCGAAATTTCCCGAAGTGATGCAAGCGCAATCAATCTCAGCGAAACATCTGACGCAGTCTCTGAAATCATTCGTCTTTCAAAAGAGAAGTCACATAAATCTATTTGTTTTGTTACAGGTGTACCTGGCGCAGGCAAAACATTGGTTGGTCTCAATATCGCGACAAAACATATTGATAAAGACAATGATCTTTACAGTGTTTTTCTTTCAGGCAATGGCCCACTTGTTGCTATTCTTCGCGAAGCCTTAGCACGAGATAAAGTTCGACATGAAAAAGAGCGTGGACATAAATTCAAGAAAAGCGAAGCAATGAGTGATGTCAAGATGTTCATTCAGAATGTTCACAACTTTCGTGATGAATGTCTTATAGACTTCAAAAAGCCACCTATTGAACATGTTGCTTTATTTGATGAAGCACAACGAGCATGGGATTTGCAACAAACAGCAAATTTCATGCAACGAAAAAAGAAAACGCCAAATTTCAATAAATCTGAGCCAGAATTCTTAATTTCCTGTCTTGACCGTCATCCAGATTGGGCTGTCGTTGTTTGTCTGGTTGGTGGAGGACAAGAGATTAATACAGGAGAGGCAGGAATTAGTGAATGGATTGAATCCTTGAATCGTTCATTTCCAGATTGGCATATTTATATTTCTCCTCGACTTACTGATAGTGAATATGGGACAGAGAAAGTTTTAGATAAAATCAAGAATCACTCAAAATCCAATTTTAAAGATGAATTACATCTTTCAGTTTCAATGCGTTCATTCCGTGCTGAACATGTATCTTTATTAGTTAAACAATTACTTGATTTGAAACCATATGAAGCACGGAAGACTTTGGCAAATGTAGAAGGTAAATACCCAATTGTTATAACTCGTGACCTTAACAAGAGCAAAACAATGGCTAAAAGAACAGGCACGCGGTTCTGAACGTTATGGTATTGTTGTTTCTTCTCAGGCAGAACGATTAAAACCACATGCAATAGATGTGAAATCACCAGTCGACCCAATTCATTGGTTTCTTGATGGAAAAGAAGATGTTCGTTCTTCTTATTATCTTGAAGATGTTGTCACAGAATTTCAAGTGCAAGGACTTGAACTCGATTGGGCATGTGTTACATGGGATGCTGATTTTCGTTATACCAAAAATGGTTGGGAACATTTTTCTTTTATTGGCGATCATTGGAATCATATAAGGAAACAAGAACGACAAGTTTATCTAAAGAATGCTTATCGTGTTCTTTTAACTCGTGCTAGACAAGGAATGGTTATTGTTGTTCCATCAGGTGATCCAGATGATTTGACTCGTAAAAATGAGTTTTACGATCCAACTTTTGAATATTTACAAGAAATTGGTTTCAAAGTTATCTGAACCAAAGTAAGAGGACTACAAACCGATAAACTCGGAAAGTTAATGACAATGGGGATGAGATCTTCGCTACGCTCAAGAATGACAGAAGGTGTGTTCCCTTCGACGAGCTCAGGTAACGAGTCTTTGAGAGGGGAAAGTAAAGACGATGGTGGAGGGATGCTTCGCTGCGCTCAAGAATGACAGTGAGGGGCTAGGATGACGGAGGAGCCCCATCGCCAACACCGGCAGACACCATATTCGATTAATTCAAGAGAATATGCTTAAACTGACGAGTAGCGATACATAGATGTATCATTTGTGTAATTTTTCTATCACCAATTTTTATGACCTTTATCGTATAATTGTAGTGTTGCCTCATTCAATCATTCGAAAATATTGCGGGGGTGTACAGGCTATGGAGGAAAGACCTTATGGCAAAACCGGAGAGAAGTTCCCAATACTAAGCTTCGGCGCACAGAAAATCGTTGATACCGAAGGATGTTCCGAAAAATCTGCAATTAAATTAATAAACTATGCTTTGGACCACGGCATACGTTATTTTGATACCGCGCATTGGTATTCTGATGGACAATCCGAAGAGCGGCTGGGTATGGTAGCCAGCCAGAGGCGGAAGGAAATGTGGATAGCTACCAAAACATTGGATCGCACTCGCCGTGGAGCCAGGAAACAACTTGAAATAAGCCTTCGACGACTTCAGACCGCTTATGTCGATGAATGGAGGATGCATTACGTCTGGTCATTTGACGAACTGGATAAGATAACTGCGCGGGGAGGTGCGCTGGAGGCAGCATTGCAGGCCAAGACCGAAGGACTTATTCATCATATAAGCATCAGTAATCACGGTAACCCCAGGGTCTTGATCGAGGCGCTTGAACGTTTCCCCTTTGATAGCGTGCTCTTTCCCTGCTCGGTACTGGATCACTTCGTTATGAGTTTTGTTGAAGAGCTGCTCCCGGCAGCTAAGGCCAGAGGCATAGCTGTTGCTGGTATGAAGATAATGGGATTGGGTAGCCTGGCGTATATCTATGAAAAAGCCTTGCGGTATGCCTTCGGTTTACCGATTGACACCGCCGTCGTCGGTATGTCAAACATGAAGCAACTTCAAAAAAACCTGGCGGTGGCTGAATCTTACCAGCCACTTAACGACGTCGAAAAATTAGAATTATTCAAAGAGGTACTACCCAAAGTAACCCCCAAAGTTGTTCGGTGGAAAGCTGAGGATTGGGATGACCCGATAGAGTGGTTGAGACGCTAATACTATGACAGAACGGCACCAGCTGACCGGGCGAGTGCGGTCGCTCTGGCTGGCGACCACTCCAGACACGAATTATTCACCGTTGTCACAGAATTTGTCAGTGGACGTTGCGGTGCTGGGTGGTGGAATCACAGGGATAACCTCAGCGCTTTTGCTCACGGAGGCTGGTTTGAGAGTTGCTCTCATTGAAGCCAGCCACATAGCCGGGGGTGTAAGCGCTCATACGGCAGGCAAAATCACCTCCCTGCATCAGCTACGCTACAGTCATCTCATATCTGCATTCGGACGGGAAAAAGCCCAGATGTACGCAGATGCCAATCAAGCGGCCATCGAACAAATAGACATCTGGGTAAAAGAAAAAAATATCTCTTGCGATTTCTTGCCTGAGTCTGCTTTTACCTATGCAGAGTCGGCGGAAGCCAGGTTACTGGTCGAAGAAGAAGTCAAGGCTGCCCTGGATTTGAAGCTGCCAGCTTCTTTTGTGGAAAAAGTACCCGTGCCTTTCAATACTCTGGGAGCTATCCGTTTTGACCACCAGGCTCAATTTCATCCTCGTAAGTATCTTCTGGCGCTGGCTAAAGAAATCATTGCTAAAGGAGGAGGAATTTACGAAAAGACCAGGGCAGTAGATATTGAAGAGGGAGTTCCTTATACAGTTACTACTAGTGGAGGGAAGATTAAAGCCAGGGATGTGATTATCTCCAGCCATTCGCCCTTTTATGACAAAGCCGGTTTCTATAAAGCTCACCTTTTCCCCTTCCGGACTTATATGATAGCTGCGAGAATAAAGGGTACTTTTCCTGAAGGCATGTTCATAGGAAGTGACGACTTTGGCTATTCGCTCCGTTCACATAAGGAGGGACAAACCGAGCTTGTACTTATCGGAGGGGAAGACCACCCATCAGGACAGCCCGGCGGCATTAACCATCATCAGAAACTGGTCAAATTTGCCCACACAGTGTATACATCACCTTCCATTGAATATCGCTGGGCAGGACAATACAATAACACGATCGATCGAGTCCCCTATATCGGGAGATTCTCACCCGGAAACAAACATCTTTTTGTGGCAACAGGTTATGGGGGGTGGGGAATGACCAATGGGACAGCAGCCGGAATGATCTTCCGGGACTTGATCCTGCAAGGTCAGAGCCGCTGGGCTCCCATCTACGATCCGGCCCGATTGAAATGAGAAAGCCTGGATTCCTGATAAAAGTAATGTGCGATTTAGCTCCATAGTAGTTTATTACGACTGAATCGTCAGAGATACTGCTATGATTTGACCTGATGCAAATTTCAGGGTAAGGTGTTAGCAAGTAATATCTGGAAATTGATTTAATAAGGAGGTTTAGACATGGGCAGCAAGGGAAGAAAAAATGTGAAAAAACCCAAGAAACCAACAGAAAAGAAGGCGGAACAAAAGAAGAAATAAAGAGCTCAATAATACAACTCGAATAGCGCTTGTTCTCTATGCGAATTTCCGCTCATATCGGTAAAGCTGTGCAGTCTGGAGCTAAGATTGGCGCAGGCTATTGGTAATGCTAATGCTTATTACCTGAGCGCTGTTTTATCGGTATGAATGTCCTTATAGAAAGAGAGTCGATATTTCATTGATTGAGCAAAACCGTCAAGCCCGGGGAAGAGGCTCTCTCTTGATATATTCATTCTTACACATTCTTCAATTGCACTATGTAAGTCATCCACCGTCATTCGGCAGATAACTTTTATTATCGAACTCCTGTCGTTCCACCCTTTAAGCTCTTTAAGATTTTCCATAAATGGCTTACCGATATTACCGGGACATAAAAACGTTCCCTGTTGTATATGCAGGCGCTGGTGAAGCGCTAAAGGATTCTCCCATCCCACAAAATCATATTTATTCTCAAGGTAAAGTGGCCTGAATGTTTTGTCATTACGTAATTCGTCTTTTTCTCGTTGCTCGATAAGCTTATTAATCTGAGATATGTTCTTAATTACGCCTTTTAACCACTCTTGATTTATGCACCAGATAGCGCAACTTTTCATGTCGTTTTCCACGTCATTATCATTTGCGTACTCTAAAGCAAGATAAATCCCGACGTACTTTGAATAAGTGAAATCGAGAAGACGAGTCGGTGCGCCATGGTGCCTCATCACAGAAAGTGCATACAAAGTATCCTTTTCAACTCTGTCTCGATCGCTCCCGTCATACAGTCTTTTAAATTCCCTGATCATACTATCTTCTATTTTCTGGCTGTCATTAACATTGATTAAACCGGAATTTTTACATGCCCGTTCCAAAGCCGTACTCAGAACCCAATCCACATGCTGACCCCGGAAGATCCAATCTCTGAAATCATTTTTCTGAAAGTATTCAAATAGATTTTCAAAGCCGTGCACGACTTTTTCTGTACCTTTCCAGGATCCTGCTACTATTCACGATTGACCCCCTTCAACATACGCACTATTCATGATAGATTAATCGAGGATTGCAATCAAGATTTGACGTCAGAAAAAATGAAAACGTGCGATTATATCAATGTAATTGAAGCAGAAACACTATTAATTTTTTTGACTCCTTCAATACTTGTCTTCAATAAATTTTGATATAATTTATTAATTCCGTATGTCTTGACTACAGTGAAGAAGCTGCCTCGCAATCTCCTTGATAACGGAGAAGAATAAGTGAAATGAGAGGAAAATATACTACACTCGTGGCGGCCTTCATTATTGTTGCTCTCACTGCAACCAGCCTCCTCAATTGCAGCTCCCCACCACAGGAAAAACCGACAACAACTACCAGGCCCGCCAGCACACCGGCAACCGTAATCGCAGATGGTAATTTGACCATGCCCCACCAGGCAAAACTTAATTTCAAGTTAGGCTTTGGCACATCCGCAACAGTAAAATCTATTCCGGTAAAAGAAGGGGACAATGTCAGGGCGGGGACACTACTTGTCAAGCTCGATGATACCCAGCAAAAACTAGCTATAGCATCATCTCTCTATAACGTAGAACTTGCATTAAATGAACTCGCCGAAAAAGTGTATCCTTCAATACTTGGTTTTCCTAACTACTATCCTTCAACCAGCGTTGTCCTCAGGATCGAACAGGCACTGGAAGGGATAAAACAAACTCCCGTTCTATTGGAGCAAAGCAAACCAAAAGATGCCGCGGCGAAATTACGCCTGGCACAATATGACCTTGAAGCCTCCATTGGCACACTGCAAACAGCCCTGAATAACTATATACCCAATCCTCTGAATGAAACTACCAACTATATACCGGATGAAGTGCTCAACTATTCCGGGGCTAACGTCAAGGACTTGATAAAACACATCAGCCAGGATGTGAAAAACCTGGTGAGCGTCCAAACCTTTCTGGAAAAGGCTAACTACGGAGCGGCTTCAGCCATGTTGAAAATGGCACTCCGAGGAAATGGAAACTACCTACAATGAAGCCCAGAAAGTCTGCGGACAGGTGGTATTGCTGGGGATCTCCTACCCTGACGCGTCGACCAGCCTGGACAGCGTGAGAGCAGCCCAGGAGAGGCTAGCCGAACTTAAAAAGGGTATGGACAATGGCAGCTATGACGCTGCCGAATTAGCAAAAATTTTGCGTATGGCTCAACACGACCTGTCAATGAGCGATTCCATTTTGAAAAACAATGAGCTTATTATGAAACATGGGATTAATCTGAAATTACTCAGGCAGAATAATCTTAACTTACAGAAAAGCAGAGTAGCTCTGGAATCAGCCAAAGAAGATCTGGCGAATACTGAAATTCTGGCTCCTTTCGATGGCACTGTGATCAAGATAGGCGTAGAGGAGAATGAACAAATCCCATCCCTGCAATTAACCCCGGTGACTGTCATTCACCTCGTAGACATGAAAACCGTTGAATTTGAGGGAGTTGTGGATGAACTGGACATTTTCAAGGTTAAGAATGGCCAGAAAGCAACAATAACCGTAGATGCCCTGCCCGGAAGGAAGCTGACAGGTACAGTCACCTTCATCTCACCTTATGGGGCGGATAAAACCGGCGTGGTAAACTACAAAGTAATCATTAAGCTGGATCCTACCGATCTAGTGCTAAAAGGCGGACTGACCGCCACAGCAAACATAGCCATCGATGAAAAGTAATTCCAGTTGATTGCCGTCCCCCGGTTCACCTTATATCAAATTATCGTCGCTCAGCATTTCAATAGCAGTTGGGCTGGCTTTAATAAGCGGCAGGATCAGATGAGACTGATATTTCTTGTTGCGATAAATTTTATGTAGTGTAGTCTTACTGCTACACAGATGCGGATGGAAGTGTATCTGCATTTCAGGGTCCCTGGCTGATTCCATACTTTCAATTTCCAGTTTAATACGGTGACCTTTTTTAAAGACATTGGTAATCGCTCCGAGTCCGATTGAGTATTCGTAAATCTTGCCCGGCGTTACCGGTTCTGCTTTAGTATGGGTGTGGTAAGGGGAATGTGGTTTCGATTTGACCGGATCCAGAGCCCGATGCGATGCTTTGAGGTAACCTTTACCCAACCTTGTCTCTGCACCGGTAGGAGCAACATCAAAGAGTTTAACGATCCAGTTGGTATCATCCTGATCAATAGAAGCAAACAGGTTCAAAGCAGCATACCCAATTACTTCCAGGTTTTCCGGTACAGGTGGACTGATGTATTTCACAGAATCGCGTTTAGTGGAAAGATGGAGCGGCTGCTGAAGGAAACAGTCGGGCTCCGGCTGATAAATCTCAGGAGCAAACGACAACCCTTCCCACCTGCGCAAATAGCAATTGGTGTATTCGACTTCGGCTAAAGGCCAGGTTTTCTCGTAGCGCCACTGGTTAATTCCCTGAATGAACATCTTGATAGGCGGCTCGTCCATGATGCCTGTATCGTTGTCCTTAAGCCAGTGGTCGTACCATCTTATTATCAGTTCTACATCCTCTCTCCAGGGCCGTTCTTCAGGGCCGTTTGGTTTAACCAGCAGCTTTTTGGGTGCTTTAATGCCATTATAAAGCTCCCAATATGTGGCTGCTTCATGAGCGCACTTGCCAACAATATATGATGGTACCTTTATTTTGTCGTAGAACGGATAGATCGACTTATCCCGCCAGAAAGGACCGTCCAAGGGATTCATTAATATATCAAAAAAACGGGGGTTTTTATAAGGATAGCACAGCAGGTGGTACATATTGGGGAAATGCTTTATGTCAGGGCTTTTTAATAACTCCTGACGCCTGCGCTCGAACTCTCCTTTTGGCAAAGTCTTCATCATTTCCGAAACAGGATTTTTGTGAGCGTACCCGCTGGTGCCGTGTCGACCATCCCATATTCCATAGGGGAATAAACTGAGCACACCGCCGCTATAGCCGTTATCACGGTAATGGTCAACTTCTACATGTGATGTGAAAATAGCTTTCAAGTGAGGCGGCTGTTCAATGGCTACCTTAAACTGCACTTTAGAATAATAGGAGTAACCCACCATCCCGACATTACCATCGCACCAGGGCTGTTGAGCAATCCATTCGATCAGATCGTACCCATCCTTCCCTTCCTGTATTGTGTAGCTGCCCGTATATTCACCCTCAGATGCACCACTGCCCCTGACATCGCAGATAATATGAGCATAGCCTCTGGGTACGATTTCCGAACTGTCCCCCGCTTCAATATTTCCATCCCAGACCGCGCTTTTACGCAATGGCTGCGGTGGCAGCTGCAGTCCCTGTTCTTCTTTCCCATAGGGCGACATAGCTAATAATGCTGGAAATTTGCCTTTTCCATCAGGACGAAAAATATTAATGGATATACGGACTCCATCACGCATGGTGACAAAGATATCCCGTTCTTCCCTGATCTCATATTCAGGTTGGCTTATCAGCTCACGCCAGTTTTTCTTCATCGGATGCTCCTTTTTTCCCGGGTGGAATGTACATTATAAGTTTTTACGAAGTCTGCTGTCTGCATGACACCATCCGACATATTTTGAAGGTAGTGTTAGTGGCATTTTCCCCGACCGCTATACCACTACCACTTATTATCGATTATTATGAACAATTGTCAATAGTTAGACTTGAAAGCTGAACAAATTCCTTATACTTAGTAATCTGCACCGCTTCTTTTAAGAACTATTGACATTAAAACAGATCTTGCTAATATTAAAAGGGGGATATATCAATAATGGCAAGAATACTATTCGGGGTAAGTGGGGACGGCATCGGTCATGCCACCCGGAGCAAAGCCACTGTTGACCACCTGATTGAAAGCGGCCATGAAGTCAGGCTGGTGTCGTCCAACAAGGGATACGATTATTTAAGCAACTATTACGATGTAGTGAAGATTTTTGGTCTCCAGATATCGAATAAAGATGGTGAAGTCGTTATTCTGGATACCGTGAATGAACTTTCTTTAAGCCTGCTCAAACATGGCTTTCCCACGATAGAAAAGCTGGTCAAACTGGCGGACAATTTTAAACCTGAATTGGTGATAAGCGATTTTGAACCGTTTGTTTCTATAGTGAGCCGCTTAAGAAAGATACCTCTCATCAGCATTGACAACCAGCATGTAATTACCCACTGCAATATACAATACCCCAGGGCGTGGAGAAGTGACTACTTGATAGCGCAGACAGTCTGCAAAGCCATAAACAACTTTGCTCAACATTACTTCATCACCAGCTTCTTCGCCCCGAAACCAAAAAGAAAAGCGCAGGATAAAGTAACGGTGATAGGTCCCATATTGAGAAAGGAAATCCTGCAGCAAGTCCCTGGAACTGGAAATCACATCATTGTTTATATGAGGTCACCGGAACGGGCGGGCTCAATTTCCTCGTTATTGGAGAGGATGGAAAGTAACATATTTTTTATGTATGGATCAAATAGCGGACTGCTCCATTCAAGAAACATAACATTTAAAGAGTCTGACATCGAAGGATTTTACCAGGATTTAGCGAACGCCCAGGCCGTAATCACCAACGGGGGACACAGCCTGATAAGTGAATCCCTGTTCCTGGGCAAGCCCATCTATTCCATTCCTACAAAAAAAGACTTCGAACAGATGAGTAATGCATACTATGTAGAAAAACTGGGATACGGAATATACGAACTGGAGCCGACTATTTCGAATATGTTGAAGTTTTTAAGCAACTTAGAAACATACAGGGTAAACATAAAAAAGGACAGCAATAATTTCAATGGAAATGAGGTCTTTTACCGAACGCTTGATTCGAAGATCCAATCGATTCTTTTCCCGGGTATCAAACCTCTTCGCCTAAAAACGAGTTTACTTAAAAAAGAAGGCATCTAGTTAAAACTTAGTTCCGCTTGATTCACTCTCGACGGATCGGTAATTTTGAACATTGATACACTATGCTATTTTGATATCGTAATAATCGTATGCTCATAATTTTATGGCTGGGAAAAGGAGAAGGTCATGTCAGACTCAAGTTATAAAGAAAGTCATTCCGAGAAAAAACCGAATGAGCTGCTCATCGGTCGCCGGGTTTTTCTTAAGGAAATCTCACTACTTTCTTTAGCTGCAGTTACCGGCTCAACCCTGCTCCAGGCCTGTAGTTCAGCGGTACCAACCTCGCCAACTGCCGGGCCGGTAGCTGCACCACCAGTGCAACAATCTCAACCACCTGTTTCCGTTACGTCGATGACGGTTGTTGACGCGCTAAGAAATCGAAAATCGACAAATTCATTTCAACTACAGCCATTGCCAAAACAAAAACTTTTAGAATTGCTATGGGCGGCATGGGGTATTAATCGTCCCGATTCTGGTAAACGTACTGCACCCTCCGCTATAAACGCACAGGAGATCGACATTTACGTGCTTCTTGCAGAAGGAGCTTATGTATATGATGCCAGAGGGAACCAGCTTTCACCTGTAATGCCCCAGGACCTTCGTCCAAAATCGGCGGCGCAGGCATTTATGAAAGACGCACCGGTCCATTTAATCTTTGTAGCAGATTACGCAAAATACAGAAATATTCCTCAATCTCAGAAGGAGCTTTATTCTGCCTGTCATACGGGGTTCATCGGCCAGAATGTATATCTCTTTTGCGCGGCACAGGGACTTGGCGCACACTTTTATGCCAGTGTAGACCGTACCGGCTTAAAGGATACCTTAAAGTTACGGGAAGACCAGGCAATTATTTTTGGGCAGGCAGTTGGTTATCCCAAAGAATAATACGCCTGCTTTGTCAAACAAATTCCAGCAGTTTGCGGCCTCCAGACATTTTTGACTAATTCCGTAATGTACTTTACTATAAAAACAAATTCAACATACGGCCAAATACTTTTATCATGTGCTTGAGCAAGTAGATAAGGATTCTTTAGAAATGAAAAGGTGTGGTACTATAAAAAGTAATGCAGTAATAGTTGTAGCTGCACTGTTGCTGATTAACATTAGTCTAATATCATGCTCGCCGGTTGCATTGCCCAAACCGACGCCACCTGTGGTATCGTCAACTCCACAACCTTCTCCGGCAACACAACCCGATACGCCACCACCTGCTCCCGCACTACCAACAAATCCGCCTGCCATTATTAATAACATCCAAAGCCTGAAGGTTGGCGACACCGCTCCGGACTTTGAACTACAGGATATCGACGGTAATTTGGTTAGACTAAAAAATTTGCGCGGGAAAAAAGTGTTGATCAACCTGTTCTGGATGAAGTGTAAAGCATGTACCGAAGAAATGCCCTATCTCCAGGATATTTTTAGCAATTGGTCGCAAAAAGGAGTAACCGTACTGGCAATTACAATTTATGATCGCGAAGAGGTTATTCGTGCTTATGCGCAAAACAATAAATTAACTTTGCCCATATTCGTTGACCTTGATAAAAAGCTCGATGGGTCTTATACCGCGACCGGAGTTCCGACTACCTTTTTTATTGACACTGAAGGAACAGTCAGGGCAATCAAAGATGGAGCCTTCAGCGGGACAGAAGAAATAGAAGGGATGCTCAATTCCTTCTAGTTGTCTCACGATTCAGCCGAACAGTCTATACCTTCTTCTTCCACGTCGCTAATCTATTCAAAGCAATTATTTTCTTCCCTTGCTGTGTTTTGTTAGCCAAAAACAACTCCCTGGCACATTGCTAAATTAAGGGAAATACTACGTGCGAAAATACGATTATGTTTTATCCAGTTAGCTCATCAAACCAAACCAATTGGACATAGATAACATGTGTCTGCGTTGATACACTGAATTGCAATGAATTCAGTTGAAATGCAAAATAAATCTTATACGAAACAACAACTGCTTAATCAGTTGGAGGTTCTATGTCAGCAAAACGCTGATTTGGAATCGTATATTAGCAGACACAAACAGATCGAAGAAGAGCTGCAAAGCAATCGTGATTATTTTAAGAGATTGAATGACTCATTAGGGGAAGCAATACTGATCGTAAATAATCGTACTGAAACGATAGAATATACCAATCAAGTCTTCGAAAAGATCCTGGGCTATACTTCACAGGATTGTATCAACAAAGGAATCAAATTTCTTTTCCCTGACGATGGTACGTACTCTAGCTTTACTCGTGCGATACATAACGCATTAACAAAACAAAAAGATATACTCAAGACAGAAAATCAACTTAAGGCAAAAAGTGGTGATATTTTCATTGCTGAAATTACCACCACTTTTTTTAAGATTAGTGACCTGGACACCAAAACAATAAGTATCATCCGGGATGTTACCGAACATAAAATAGAAAAGGACATTTTAAAGCTTGAGGCACAACTGCTGGATAGTGTAAACGACCCTGTGTTGGTGCGGGACATGAAAGGCGACTTCGTTTATGTTAACGAAATGGCCTGCAAATCTCTGGGCTACAGCAGAGAAGAACTGATGTCCATGAACTTGGGCCAGATAGTCAACCCTGAGTATTCCTTAAATATAAAGGAACGTACCCAGGAAATTTTAGCCAGGGGGCAACGTAATCTCGAGGCCGTTAATATCCGTAAAGATGGCACAAAAACTTTTTCAGAAATACATGCCAGGGTTATCGAATCCGAAGGCGAAATGTATATTCTAAGTATCATGCACGATATCACCGAACGCAAAAAAACTGAAGAGGAATTCAGGGCACACCTGCTCGACTGTGCCGGTGAACCAATCGTGCTTTATGACCTGGAAGGTAAATTCTATTATCTGAACGAAGCAGCCGTGAAATTGCATGGTTATCAGCGAGAAGAAATGATTAACCTTAAAATCGATCACCTGTTGCCAATGAAGCAGCCCCTGGCAGACTCGTATAGGCATGAGTTGTTAGAGAGGGGACAGCAGACCTATGAAGGTTTTGGTTCCCGTAAGGATGGTTCCACTTTTCCTGTAGAAGTACATTCCTGCATTATCGAGACTCCCGATCAAAAACTCATCTTCAGCATTTACCGTGACGTTACTCAACACAAGAGAGCCGAGGAAGAAAGAGAACACTTGTTAAATGATCTCAAGAAATTCAATTCCAAGCTGGAAGAATCCAATAAGGAATTACAGGATTTCGCCTACATCGCTTCCCACGATTTGCGTGAGCCATTGAGAAAAATAGCTTCTTTCGGGAACATCCTGGAATCTTCGCTTGCAGGCAAATTGAACGAAGACGATAAGGAAAATTTTGCTTTCATGATTGATGGCGCTAACCGAATGCAGAATATGATTGAGAGCCTGCTCACGTATTCACGGGTCACGACCAAGGCAAAACCATTCGTACAGGTTGATCTCAATAAGGTAATCGAGGATGTGACAAAATTAGAGCTCTCAATCAGACTTGAAGAAACAAAGGGTATTATCCGTGTACCGGAACCGCTGCCATTTATCTATGGAGACCAGGAACAAATTCGACAACTTTTCCACAACTTGATTCACAACGGACTGAAATTCCACAGGGATGGCATCCCACCTGAGATACTGGTCCTTTCCCAGCAGATAGAAAACAATATGGTTCTTATCAAAATTCAGGACAATGGTATAGGAATTGATGAACTATATTTCGACCAATTATTCAATATGTTTAAACGCCTTAATACGCGAGCCCAGTTTGAAGGTTCTGGGATAGGGTTGGCAGTTTGTAAAAAGATAGTTAAACGGCATGGCGGTGAAATCGGAATCGAATCAAAAACTGGCCAAGGTTCCACTTTCTGGTTCACTCTTCCCGGGGCAAGCTATGTTAGGAATTAAGATCGAGGAGAACGCGCAATGCTAAAAATGGAACCAATCAATCTATTACTGGTAGAAGATGACCCTGCAGACCAGAAATTGATTAAACTCTCTCTGAGAAACCAAAAAATTGCCAATGATGTTTATTGCGTCGCGAGTGGTGAGGAAGGTTTAGACTACCTGTGCCATAGAAATGGTTTTAACGGCAATGCTCCCAAACCCGATTTAATACTTCTGGATTTAAACATGCCCGGAATGGGAGGGAAAGAGTTTTTAAAACGCATCAAAGCGGATGAAGAACAAAAAACCATCCCGGTCATTATATTAACTACATCTGATTCTGAGAGGGATATCATAGAAAGCTATAAGCTACAAGCCAGCGGGTATGTTCACAAACCCGTAAGCCTGGAGGAATTCAAATTAGTGATGGAAAAAATAGAGGCTTACTGGTTTGTGATGTGCCGACTGCCACCTAAGGAAAACCAGTAAACGTGAAAAGTAAAGTGGCTCCACTGAAAATATTGGTCTGTGACGATGATTCTGCTGATCGCAAGTTGCTCAAAACCTATATTCACCAAATAAAAAATAAAGAAATTATTCTCTATGAAGCTTGCCACAGGGAAGATATTCAGAATGCCCTGCAAAAAGGCAGTATCGACCTGGTATTTATGGATGTCCAGATGCCCGGGATGTCTGGCATGGAATGGCTCGGAGAAATAGTGAATAAGCAGATCGCTCCCGTTATTATGCTGACGGGATGCAGTGATGAAGAGATAGCTGCAGAATCAATCCAGAAAGGTGCTGTGGCGTATGTACCTAAAAACAAGCTATCACCCGAAAAACTAGCTCAAACAATCGATACATCCATAGAGAGATGGAAGCAGAACCTTCAGAGCAAAGCAGACCAGGAAGAGATGGAGAGGCTGGCAAGTTATGACCTTCTTACCGGGCTCTATAACAGACGTGCCACCATGATCAAGCTTGAGGAACATATCAAATATGCCCGAAGGTACAGTGAGCAAATCAGCCTGTTCATGTTCGATCTGGATGAATTTAAAAAAATCAATGACCGGTACGGCCATATTTCCGGAGATAACGTTTTGGCGAAAGTCGCAACCATACTCCGCACCAGCATACGGGAAACCGATGTTGCAGGTCGTTATGGAGGAGACGAGTTTATCGTAATCCTACCCTATACAGATTTGAAATACGCCGGCATGATAGCGGAGAGAGTACGGAAGACGGTTGAATCCACGAAAATAGCCAAGTCCGATACAGAGATTTTTTCGATTACTATAAGCGGTGGGGTAACAATCTGGACTTCCACTGATGACAGTTATTCGTTTATTTCGCGCGCCGATATAGCATTATATAAAGCAAAAAATGAGCGGAACAGGATAGAAATCGAAAACGCCGGTTAAATTCATAACCCTGGAAAAACCATCTCGAATGGACACCTGTTGTCTCCGGCTTACCCAAGGCCCGATCAAGACCTCAATATTTCCAAGTGTCTCCCGGAATACTACTACAGTTGTTTGGCAAATTCATCTCAGCGGGCTTATAAAGGGAAAAACACATGACTACGGATATCCCGTTATGATAAAATTGCAGCGATTTCATTATGAAGATACCCCGGAAGAGTTCAGTCAACATATTTAGGGAGGTTCGATATGAACGGGATAACCAAACAAGAAGCACAAAAATTTCTAAGCACTGTACCCAATGACAAAATATACTGGTGCCGCGATGGTAGAAGTATCAGCAATCTTAGAGAACTGGAGGGGGCATTAGCAACCATGGATCGCGATACCTATTATTTCCAATCCAATCCGATAAGAAAGACCTTATCTTCCTGGGTACAGGAGGCAATTGGAGACCAGAAATTGGCAAATGATTTGCTCAAAACCCAGGACCGCGCTGACGCTTTTTCGGCAGTACAGAATAGGGTTGACTTTTTAGAAAACGCAGTCTCGCGGTTAGCCCCTCTTCATATTGCTCTATATCCTCCAATGATCTCATGGTGTTCCGTATTGTTTAAACTCAATAGTTGTGAGATTGTAATACTTTTACGGAACATCCGTATATTACTGTAGGACAGTAAGTAAGGAGGTTTCGAAATGGAAAGATTGATTGTACGGACAAAACGGATCACTCCAGGTTATTATCATTTTTACCCTGCTGGCTATACTGCTTACTTCATCATATTGTGCGATGCCCAGCACCTGCAACTTCGCCAAAATCTTCAACAGCAACGGCACCAACCCCATCTCCAATCACCAGGATCTGGCTATAGACCTTCAACCCCCGAGACTCCTCGGATAACACCTACCCCACCACCTGCTCCTTCTTATTCTCCGCCGAAATATCAGTCACCTTCAGATAGTATAGGGCTGGCAACCGGCGGCGCTAAAGACATCAATAACTTCCGGGAAAATATCAGAAACAGGTACTTGCCTTTGCCCAACAGACCTGACTTATGAAGGCCTTTTTTATGATTACTATTTCGACACCGGCGAAACCAGGACATTGCAACAAGCTTTTCTGTCCTTCGTATTCCTTCGCAGTAACAAGAGACCCGTTCTCCCGAGAAAGACGGAGTACTACCTCTCCGTGGGTTTGAATTCAGGTTTGAAGGAAAGCGATTTTGCCCGAAAAAGACTGAATCTGGTTATTGTACTCGATATATCCGGTTCCATGTCTTCTCCTTTTAATGAATACTACTACGATTTAAGCGGACGTCAGGTCAGGATCAGTGAAAAATACCGGCTTATGCCTAAGATCGAAGTAGCTAAAGATGCCATCCTGGCGATACTGGAGCAGCTCAACGAAGGCGATCGCCTCGGTATAGTTTTATTCGATGATCGGGCAAGTATCTTGCAACAGCTCAGCCGTGATCGAAATAATACTCTGGAAGATATTCAGGATAAAATCTACGAAATACGTCCCGGCGGCGGCACCAATTTGTCCGCAGGCATGGGATTGGCGACAGACATTTTGGGGAAATACTCCACATGGATCCTTCAGGGCTTACGAAAATCGTATTATTTTCCTAACTGATGCCATGCCTAACATGGGAGAAACCGGCGAATACAGCTTGCTCCGTCTGCTTAAAAAGAATGCCGATAACAGGATTTACACCACTTTCTTTGGTATTGGTGTAGATTTTAATACCGAACTCATCGATTACATAACCAAGGTCAAAGGCGCGAATTACTATTCTGTCCACTGACCGGGTGATTTCATGGAGCGGATAGAAAGACGAGTTTGACTATATGGTCACACCCCTCGTTTTCAACCTGAGATTAACGCTTGATGCCAATGGCTGGGACATAGAAAAAGTATACGGCAGCCCTGAAGCCGACCAGTCTACAGGCGAACTGATGAAAGTAAACACTCTTTTCCCTTCTCAGAAAAAAGACGGAGAAACCAGGGGAGGGATGATACTTCTAAAGTTCAAGAAAAGAGGGGCTGATACAGGCAGCTTGAGACTAAGGGTCAGTTACGATGATCGAAGCAGGGAACAGGGACAGCCAGTGAGTCGATGGTCTACCTCGAGAGCACACGCCCTGAATATTTTGATAATAACGGTATCAGGAAAGGCGTCTTACTCGCCCGATATGCAGATTTGATGAAAGATTGGATTATCGACGAGCGCGAGCATGCTCAATGGAACAGACCGTGGGACCCGCGGATTAATCTCGAATCGGGCATTATCATTCCTCCTGTGGTATCAGGACAGTGGGAACGCCAATCTTTGCCGCTGGTAGGTATCTTCGCCATACGCACTATTTTCAGAGATTTCAGCCTTTATTTTGCCGGTGAAATGGATAAAATCGGTGATGTTTCACTCCAGCAGGAACTTCAGCTAATGCAACAGTTGGGTGGCAAGTCCCGTGATTAAGGACAAGTCGCTAACGATTAGATCCTAAATAGGCATACTAAAGAAGCTAAGGGTAACCAGCCTCAGCTCAAAATGGCGAGGCTGGTTACGTAATATGAATGCAGATCACGCAATCGACAATTTATCCCGGTTTAGATAGTATGTTAGAAGGCTCGAGAACAAACCAGGCAATGGAATTCGAACAAGAGTCTGATACAGTCAGATTTTTGCGGATTTATGATGAACACATGAACTATGTTTACCGCTATATCAACTACCGGGTGATGAATCCCAACGTAGCAGCCGATTTAACGTCCACCGTTTTTGAGAAGGCTCTGGGTGCTTTTGGTAGCTATCGTAAGGAAAAAGCAGCACCTCAAACCTGGCTGATTACCATCGCCCGTAATACAGTCATAGACTACATTCGACAAAGGTCTCGAAAGAATACGGTCTCACTGGACCTCGCACTGGAAGTTAAATCCGATGATCCGACTCCCGAAGAACAGCTCGAAAGAAAAGAGGATCGGGAGAAATTAAACATTTGCCTTTCATTATTGCCGACCCGGGAGCAGGAGATTATTTCTCTTAAATTCGGCGCCGAACTAAATAACCGTCGCATTGCCGATGTACTACGGCCTTTCCAGTGCCAATGTGGGCACTATTCTTTTCCGGGCAATCAGCAAATTAAGGGATTGTTTCTTTAAGGATAGGGAACATGGCAAACCATAAAGCAACTGAAATAAGATTGAATGAGTATATCGACAGGCTACTCGCGGGCGAGCAGATAAGCGTCACTGGTGAGATGGCCGATGATCTGCGTTTAACTCTCGAACTCGCCGCGAAAAATGCTGCAGTCACGAGATGAACCATTACCGGCTTTTAAAGCTCAATTGAGAGCGAGATTACTTCAACAACTGCGGCAAAGGGAATTCGCAGCTG